>NZ_PCNZ01000012.1 GCF_002975175.1 Bacillus sp. MYb209 | reverse complement strand
AATATGTTTTTTCATTATTGAACATCTCCCTTTTTATCTTCTTGTTTTTGTTTACCACCTAAAATTTCAACAGCATTTGTTAGTGCTGAAGGTAAAGGGATTCCCATACGTCCAGCGTTTTCTAAAAGTGATAACAATTCATTACCCATGAAGAAAAAGATTGTTGCTTCACGAATAGCACTGTTACTTCCAAACGCTGTATCTAATTGCGCTGCCACTCCAACCAAAAGAAAAAGCACCACCTTTTTGGCGATGCCTTTAAAACCTACTTTACTTTTTAATTCCCCGTTAAATCCAGCTGCTATCATGCCAGTTAAATAATCTATAACTGCCATCGTCACTAAGATTTTCAATGTTGCATCCCATCCTCCCAAGAAATACCCACAGAAGCCACCAAACGTAGCTATAAATGTTTTCATTAATACATCAATACGATCCATCTTTTCACTCCTTTATACAAAATAAAAAAGAGCGGTGAATTTCACCTCTCTTTGTTTATGTCACTATTCGATTTCTAAAAACACTTTGTTCCCTTCCTGTTTAACCGTTATTTCGTTGTCAACAACACAACCGCCTTCACAGGATATATAAACTTCACTATCAGGATTCAAATTTAACAAATTTGCAATTAATTCTTCAACAGTCAAATCTGCACCTCCCGTGAAATAGATTTTTAACTATATACAGGAATACCGACTATATATGGTGATAATCCTTCCGAATACCTCTTGAATGAATTAGAATGATTTCGAATGAAATTCTCTTCTTCCTTGACCTCTTCTAACCATTTTTTTGCAGAATCTGTTAAACCTCTACAGAATTGTGCTACATCAATATTCAATGCGTCATTAATTACATTATTATGGAAAAAGAAATTAGAATTCGGTTCCACAAATATAATTCTATTATATTTTGACTTCTCGTGTTGTGTACTTCCTTGATGTAAGAAAGAACATCTAAAATAGTAACAATCATCAGCTGACATACTAAACTTATCTCCTACATACCTGTTATACCATTCTTTATATTTTCTTCCACTAGCCTTCCCATCATCAGATTGTAAAGCAGCACAAATATCCGGTATGCATAAAGCCATTCCTAATGATAAATGATATACTCCTGCATCTAATCCTCTTTCGATTTCATTAAATAGATCTTCCATAAACAAGTCCCCCCTTATCATGAGTTTATTATACATGGATAAGAGTGGATAACTCACATGAAATTTCAAAAAAATGTTATACAAGCCGTATTTTGTTCAAAATAAAAAACAGCTTATAGCTGTTCGGTTAGTATTGTTTCAGTTGTTGGAATTTCTTGCGGTGGATTTTTACCTGTCAGTTTGAAATAATCATCTGCACAAATATTTTTTTTCGCAAATCCCATATCTAACTCATAAAGTCTTGCACCACGTCCACACAATTCACATCTTGTTGCAATTCTGAAACAGATTGTTCCGTCAGACATTTCTCTCCACACTTCGACCTTACTAGTGCCATCAGGAATGCCCGCATTATTTAACATATCAGCAGGTATTTGGACAGAAATTCCTGTATCAGTTCTTTTTGCATCTACCAGCCTCCCCATAAAAGGAAAGCTTTCACCTGCTTGAAGTGGCATCGTGTGAATGTCATACTTATTCATTTATATCTCTCCTTTTTTATCCAAGGGCATTAAATTTCCAACCATTCGCACTGCTCACATAAAAACCCGGGCCGAGATTACCGTCTGTAAAACGGATATGCCCCCAGCCTTGAAATGCATTTCCACCAAGATTTACACCTTGTGCAGCTCGTATATTAGTAGAAAACTTAACATCTTTTTCTGTTGATATATCAAACGTTTGGCCATCAGGTGCTGGACCTACATTGTTATTTACACCACCTATTGCAATACTATTAAATGGTTGAATACCAGCGGCTCTTTCTGCTGCCGCTCGATCCCAGTTATACATAGATGCATATTTACCACTGTATAGCGTTACACCTGATACACAAACCGCTGTTTGTGCACCGGGTATTTGTCCATTTGCAGAATAGACTTTAATAATTAACGCATGTTCTTGAGGTATATAGTTTGTCGGCACCTTAAAAGTGAATGAATATCTTCTGATTTCTCCATAAAATACAGATGGCTCAGCGAAGTCCATTTTTTGCTCATTCCATATGTCATAAGAAACATTGTCCCTAAACTTCACACAGCATACATGCAAACGTGGTTTCGCTGTTTTACGCACGCCATTTACCATAGCTGCTCTAAAATGTGCAGATACAGTATATTCGTTACCAGGATGTATCCCATTGTTAACCACTGCTTCTGGATAGTTGTACATATCTACCCTTGACGCATTAACCATTTGTTCGTAATCAAATACAGATGTATTTTTTTCTATCACTACATTGCCCTGCGGCTTCCAAGTAAGACCATATCCACCTTCAAATCCATAATAATCGCTATTCCCAATATTTTTCTTTCCAACAGAAGAAAAGTCGGGATCTGCTATTAGATTTCGTCTTGATACTGCGGTTGTTTTAGTTCCCCATTCATCTTGGAATAGGAAATCTAGCATTTTAACGGTTACACCATTTTTATCAATGGTAATCTTATCACCATTAACGTTAATGACATTCGTATCAATACCTTTTGCCGTTAACCATTTCACCATTGTATCTGCATTAATAGCTACTTTTGAAACATCGATTTCTAATTTTTCCGATGAGAAGTTAATAGCTGCAATGATATTACCGTTTTTAACTTCAGCAAGAATTCCTTTATCTAATACTTCTAACTTTGAGCCTGTTTTCTTTACATAAGCATCAAAAGTCTCATTTATGAAAGTTTCTTGTTTTTCAGAGACGATTGTAACGCCTTTTTCATTAGCGCTGATACTTCTTTCTAACTCTATAACTTTCTGATTGTATTTTTCAGTTGCTACCTTATCCGCTAAGTCATCCATGATTTTATCTTTGTCGACCATATCCGCTGGGTTTTCAATGTAAGAACTTGCTTTAGTTGCTTTTTGTAACATAGGATGTGCCATCCACATTGTGCCATTTCGAATAACATAAGCTCTTAAACCTACTTTTGTAGCTTCTGGAGGAGCAACAACACTGTATTCCTGTCTCACCCATGTATCATTCGGAATAGTAAAGTTAAGAAAATTACCAGATGATAATTGAGATCCATCTGCTTTCCAAAAGACAATTGCAATTCGCATGTATTTACTTTCGTGTTCATCCATATTTTTTGTTTTGAAATATGCTGATACCACAACATTTTCTCCAGTAGCAACTGATACTCTATCAGATGTTATATTGCGGAATGCATTATCAGTATTTCCACTAACTGAGAGTTTGAGAGACGAATCACCCCAGTGTGTTTCAACATTGTCAACAAAGAAGGAAACTGCACTAGACCAATATTTTGTACCTTGCTTTAAACGAGTGTTACGAAGTTCATTCGTTACTCCGATTCCACCCACATAATCTTCAACTTGTTTGATATCAACTTTCGCTTCAATCGCTCGTGAAGTTTGTTCGATTTTTGTATTTGCATCAAGGATTTGTTGACCTTGTTCTGTTGTTGTAATAGAAAGCTGTCCGACATCACTTTCTAGACCCTCTAATGATGTTTTAAATTCTGCTGTTCGTTCATCAAGTTCTTTTACATCTTTTCCGTAATCAGGTATAAGTACTTCCCATTCTGTACCTTTCCAGATTTTTAAGATACCTGGTTTCCCATTACTGATATCACGCCAAAGTGTTTTGCCGGATTCTAATCCTGTTTTAGGTGGATTACCCCCTTCATAAATAGTTGTTTGATAGTCTTTCAGATTATCTTGTACTTTTTGTGCTAACTCTTTAGCCGCTTGAGATTCTTTCTGAGCAGTTTCGGTTTTTTGATCATTCTCTTTTACTAGTTCTTCTAACTTATCCAATAATTCTTTATTGGCTTTACTGCCTAGTGTAGCTAATATTTTGTTGTACATTTTCCGTAATTCTTCGTTTGCATCCACAATCTCGCGATAATCACCAAACACATATTTATCTTGCATCGGATCTTTAAATGACTCATCACCAGCAATCGCACGAGCTTCAAGATATAATTTCGGTGTAAATCCTGTATCTTTAATTTTTAATGTATCGCCCTCGTTTATTAATTCGTGTGCTAATCCAAAAACCCGTCCAATACTTTGCGCTTGAACATCATAAGAAACAGATGTATTAATACGTTTCTTATGCTCAGTTTTCATAAGAGTCATTAAACGTTGTGGAGTTATATCTTGTTCTGTCTCTGGAGTATAGAATCCGAATTTATGTTGACCACGCTCATTCCAACGTTGAAATGCATCGTTATCTACGATGTACGGCAAACCATTATTAATACTCTCAACTGTAATTATCTTATCTCCTTCGCCTTTAACGAACCCCATAAGCGCTGTGCAGATATTTTGAGAGTTTTCAATACGTTTGATTCCTATTAAATCTTTACCTAAAGTTACTTCCTTACCTGTTTCTCGCCCCCGTATTTTGACCATATCCACATAACGACCAACAATTTGTGAACCCACAACTTCAGCACGGTATTGAATTTCTAATTCGAATAAAGAAGCAATCTTTTTCAAAAAACTTAATGGATCAATGAATTCATCGATTGTCATTGAATGGAATCCGGCATATTCTAAATTTCCTTTTTCCCATTTCGTACCTACAAGAGCTATATCCACCATTTCAATTACTGTCTTACCTTCTAAAATTTGTGGAGGAATAATTCCTGCTTTTGCAAGTTGAATCCATTCACCAGATGCATAAGTAATTACAGATCTATCATTAGAATCTTTTTCAGCTTCAGTAATTACATAAGGAACTATCCGCCCATCTCTTACTTCTTTTAACACTAAGTTTTGCTGCATAAGAGTCGCTGCATGTTCTGTATTATCAAATACTTTAAACTCTAAAGTATCAATGTTATTTTTGATTTCCCAATGACGAACATCATCCCAGTAGTCTTTGGGCTGGATAACTGAAACGATTTGTTCTGTTTGAAAATCGACAACGTGAAGTGTTCCGCTAGGTGTTCTCATCTAAATCTCTCCCTATACATTACCTTTGCTATTCCGACATTTGGAGGCATTATTTCTAGTTTATTTTGACCTTTTTGAATAACTGGATAATCACTAAAAATATCTTTTAGATTAATAGCCTTCTTACCATTTATTGTTATAAGACTTCGTTCTGTATCAATAACTACTTTGTCCCCAACATCAAAAATATAAGGAGGATTACTTTGCGTATTCATATTAACTTTCCAAATCTTTAAATCATCGATAGACATTTGTGAACAAAACATATTATTTGAAAACTGAGAAATGCTGATTTGCACTTGGGCGACTTTATTCATATTGACATTATTTTCATCTATCCACACTACAAAGCGTTCTGAGTCATCAATCTCCGTACCTAATATAAATTTAGAAATATAAGCCTCCCATCTGTTTCCAGTTCTAGCAAGCCATAAACGACCTCTAAAATTTGTCCAGGTGTCTGGGTGATCTCCATGTTCATTAATGAATACCTGTCCACCTGGTTTTTTACTATTCCCAACAGAAGCGAATCCACTGTTTTGCTCGGCTTCCCATTGAACATCGCTCATCGATATACGAGCTACATAATCGCTATTTTCATCGAGAAGACCTATTTCCACACGTCCCATCTGATCCCAATGATGACTATTAATACCTACATATGCTTGCATGATAAAGTCCTGCAATGGACCTTGCGGAATATTCTTTTTAGCGATAGCACCATGCCATCCTTTTGTACCTTCCGTTCCAAAATGAAGTGGTACAAGGCGATATCCATCTGACTTAAATTCACCTCCACCAGTCATATCCTCTGTCTTAGCTACTTTTGTCCATCCTACAGTTGTTGACATTTCATCCCACAACACACGTTGATTTCTTTCAACGGGAACCTGATTTGCTTTCAATGGATATCCAATGCGAAAATAATTCGTACTATTCCATACATCAAGAAAAGTGGAAGGTTTCGCTACTTCAACTTCTATAATTGCATTAGATTCCACACTTCCTTTGTTTTGTACGTTTGCTATTAATCCACGCCCATCCATTTGAAATTCTGTCGTTCGAGTAGGTCCTAATTTATAAGGCATTGGACAAATAAATTTAAGAACGCCCTGACCAAGTGTTACAAATTCATCTGGATCAAAGCTATCATCCACAACAGCTAAATACGTTCTATTTGGTTCTACATCGAAAGTAAGCTCTACTGGTTGCTCTGTAATAAGCCAACCTGCTATTTCTTCTTTTAATGTTTCTAAATCTGCACCATCAGGAACAATAATTCCAACTGGAATAGAAAGAGTGCGAATTTCTGTTTGCGTGTTTAATAATCTTGCGCCTGGATAACCTGGAACATTTAGAAAATTTCTTTTTAACGGTGCCCATGCTGGTCTTTTCCATCCTTTTTCTATTTGAATAAAATCTTTACGTTCTTTGTTAAATGTAAAAGAACTC
This sequence comes from Bacillus sp. MYb209, assembly GCF_002975175.1. Classification (GTDB taxonomy): domain Bacteria; phylum Bacillota; class Bacilli; order Bacillales; family Bacillaceae_G; genus Bacillus_A. The sequence continues at coordinate 116,755 of NZ_PCNZ01000012.1, read as the reverse complement.
ATGTTAACACCTCATTTCTTTATAAAATAAAAGAAACCCAAACCTAAAAGGCTGAGTTTCTTGCTTCTTCTCTATCTTGATACTCGGTTGTATATCTATAAGTACCACGTGCTACATCTCGTCCTTCCAAAGTAACAGGTACTTCAATCACTAAACCGCCACCCTGTGTTGGTATCGCTCCATTAACACCAGATTGACCAGGTAAATAATTGAATACTTGATTTGCGGTATTATTTGTCATAGCTTGTCTGCTATTTGACATACTTCCATACACACCACTCATAACAGTTTTTAATCCTGATAACTGGCTCATAGAACTATCCATCATACGACTCATATCACTCATTAATTGACTCATAGATCCAGTCGTGCCAACCATAGTCGCAGCAATTCCTGCACCAATATCTCCAAGCGTCTTTTTATTCAGCGGAAGCACTGCTTCTCGTCCCGCTTCTCCAGCACCTTGCAAGTTTCCACCATTCATTCCAAAGATAGTTGGTTTAGTGAAAATACCACCTTTTGCACGCCAATCAATATTGATTCCAGAAGGATAAGTAACATCTTTACCTAAAACGTTTTTCGTGCTTGTTTCCAAGCTGAAATGTGGAAGAGGTGGCATTTCAGGTTTTGGAATCTTTAACTTCAAGTCGCTAAAGAATCCCTTAATCTTCCCAATAAACTTTTCTATGCTGTCAACTGCATCTTTTATTGGATCTACAATAAATCGTTTCGCTGCTTCAAATTTTTCTTGTGCAGCATTCTTTACAGCATCGAATTTTTCTTTAGCTGAGTTATATAAATCGGTGAATTTTTGCTTGGCTTGATTATACGTTTCAGTTACCGGATCAATCACATATTTCTTTACCAAACTCCAAGCTGTAAGTGTATAAGATTTTATTGTTTCCCAATTACTTAATATCCAATTTGCTAAATCTCCAAGTTTTTCTTTCGTTGTATTCCACAATTCTTGGACGGGTTGAATAACATACTGTTTTATTAAATTCCAACCTGCTAGTGTATAAGATTTCGCTGTTTCCCACTGTGAACCAAGCCAAGAAACCAAATCAGAGAATTTTTCTTTCACCAAGCTCCAAGTCTCCTGGACTGGTTGAATAATATATTGTTTAAATAATCCCCACGCAACTTGTGCCACAGCTTTTGCAATTTCCCATTGTGTACCAAGCCAAGTGACCATTTCACCGATTTTTGTACTTACCCAGTCGTAAGCTTCTTGAATCGGTTGAATAATATATTGGCAGATTGCCGCCCATGCAATTTGCACTCCAGCTTGAATAAGTAACCAACCTGCTTCTAAAACGGTAGAAACCGCCGAAATAATTGGATCTAAAACAGTAAGAATTGTATTCCAAGTATCTTGCCAAGCTTGTGTTAACATGCCCCACAATTCGGATGCTGTTGTAACTAAAGAAGACCACCAAGAGGAAGCAGTTTCAACAATTCCAGACCATAAGCCACTAAAAAATTCGCCTATCGGATCAAAAAAACTATGCATCATTTCTGTAAATGAAGCCCAAGCTCCAGAAAAGAATTCAACAATTGAATTCCATGCATTACTACATACCTCACCTATACCTGTCCATAAATCACTGAAAAATTGACCAATGGGATCAAAAAACTCATGCATTGTTTCTAAAAATGAACTCCACGCTTCACTGGATGATTGAACTATACCGTCCCAAAGCTCTACTAAATATTCCGTAATAGAATTCCAAATATCTATAATCCATTGTTTAATGTCATCAAAGTTTTTATAAATCGCAAAACCTATGGCAGCTATCGCGGCTACGATAAGGGGAATAGCAGCAACAATTCCAGCCGCTGCAGCCGCTCCAATCCCGAAGATACTCATGACTGTCACAACTATAGGCGCAAGTGCCATGATAGCACCTGATATTATGCCAATGGCTACAGCAATTGTTGCTAATGTCGCTGCCAACTCCGGATTATTTGTGACCCACTCAGCAAACTTTGCTACTAAATCCGCCACGACCCCAAGTACAGGTTCAAGAGCCATTTTTAAATCATTCATGGCTTTTTGCATTTTAACTGCTGGGTTCGCATCCATTTTCTTTATTGAGTCATTCAATTGATCTTGGTTATTCTTAAAATCAACTGTTTTTTCTTTTGCACCTAGCAAAGTATTAATGATATTTTGCCCTTGATCTTCGTACATTGTACCGAATAGTTTTACACCTAATTCGTTTCTCTTCGTTTCATTTTCAACTTGTGATAATGCTAGAGCAATTTGTGTCATAGCTTCCGAACCTTCACGGCCACCATTAGCTACAGCTTGACCCCACTTTTGCAATTGTTCAGCTGAAATATTAGTACCTTCAAGGGTTTCTTTCATTGCTTTATCGATGCCTTGACCAAACTCAGCAGCTTTAATACGCCCCTCTTTCAAACCATCTAAGAGATTATCAATCATTTATATTCAACGTGATTCGCAACGTCACGCCCGTTCTCTTACGAACTGCTATACGTCACCGTATAGATTAGACTATATCTTCAACTACTTGAGTTGCTCCCCGTTTCGAGTGTCATTTGCTTACACCCTACGTCTTTCGACTAGTCGTTGCACGTTCCTTAATAAAAAGGCTTCGCTCAGTATTGTCTCTTTTGAGAGTTTCACTGAATTAAAGGAGTTTTTCCTTGTATGTCGCCATACAAGGGAACTATAATCTAATTCCAAGTACCAGTTTCAACACCAGCTTCCATAATAGCTTGAACTTCCCTCGCGTTGTATCCAGCTCGTGTTAATTGCCCACCATATTCAGCAATAACGTCTAATTGTTCAGGAGGAAATCCCATTTTCAATAAGGCGTTGGTTAACCCGAGAGCATCATCTTGCGATGTACCTAATTCATTACCTATTTCATTAACTTCTTGAATTAACTCGGTAAAATCTATACCTTCATAAGATTGAGCAATTGCGGCTGCTCCTTTAACAACTGCTGCATTCGCTTCATCACTAACACCTTTATTCAAAGCCCATTGGCGACGCACACCTTCTAAAGATGCTTCTGCATCCACACCATAAGCAGTTATCCCTCTAACAGCTTCTTCAACTGACTTTTTTGAAGACTCTGGAACATCAAAAGTGATATCTATTTTTGTTTTTAACTTTGACATATCCAACGCTTGTTCAACTGCACTTGCAATACCGCCACCAGCTGCCATTCCACCTATAACATTTTCTAATCCTACTTGTAAGCCTTCAAACTTTTTCTCTGTTCTGTCAGCTTCTTGCTGTAAATCTCTCAATTCATTTCGAACTTGTTGTATCGAATTACCGTCATCCACAGATCTGAGCGCACGTTGTAATTTCTCAATATCAGCTTCTGTTCCTAATGCTTCTCGGCCGATAATTCCAATCGCTTGTTCTAACTGTCTACTTGTAGCTGTACCGCTTTTAATTGCATTTACAAGACGATTCCCTAATGCTCCTGCGAAATCATCAACACTTTTACCTGTTGCACTGAATAAAGTTTCTAATTGCCTTGTGGAACTTGCCACATTTTCTTGCTCAGCTTTCATGTTTCCAAGCTTATTTTTTAACCCATCAAGTGATCCTTGTGTAAATTCAATTTCACGCCTAAACGAGCGGTATTGTTCTTCAGAAATCTTTCCATTTTGAAATTGTTCCTGAACCTGTTGTTCCGCTGCTTTCAATTTATCTAGCTTTTGTGTTGTATTTTCAATTTGTTGTGTAAGTAACTGTTGCTTTTGCGCTAATGCTTCCACATTTCCTGGATCAAATTTTAATAGTCGCTCAACATCTTTAAGCTCCTTAGTTAAATCATTACTACGTTTATTAACATCTTTTAAAGCATTTTGAAGCCCCGTGGTCTCTCCACCAATTTCAATCGTAATCCCTTTAATTCTTCCTGCCATATTTTCACCTCATTTCTTAGAAAGAATCGTAATCTTTTTGATTCGCTTTTCTTACTTTTTCTTTATCTGGATTTTCCATTTCAGCAAATTCAGCAATATAATCAAAGCAATCGCCAACAGTCATTTCTTCTAAATCGCCATGTGTTAACTTTGCTTTATAACAAAGAGCAAGAAACGTATCGGTTGTTAATTCGTCATCACCGATTGCTCCTTGCTCTTCATCATCTTCTGTTATTTTTTTTTTGCTCCCATTGTACTTTGAATCATGTCATTAATTTCTGGCATGATATCATAAATAGGAAACTCGTCAAATCCATCTAGCCATGTAATTGGATCAGGAAGATTTGGATCTGCTGTTTTTGCATATAACCAAACTAAGTCGTAAATAACTTCGAAATCGACGTTCTTAAAATCTGCGGTTGATAGGTCGATAGTACCTTGTGACTCATCTTGCGAGGTAAATGTACCAATAGCTCCTAATGCCATCATATCTGCGAATAAATCACGTCTGAATTGTGCCTTATAGCGTTTAACTGTTGCCGCTGTACCTTTTAATCGAACTTGTTTTCCGTCAATTGTAATTGTCTTTTCCATTTATAATTACGCTCCTTTTGGTGCTGCTGTTTTTTTCACGTAAACTTCTTTGTACCAATTATCATGGATTGCTTGAGTTGTTTTAGATGTTGTTTTTGTTTTAACCATTGGTCTTCCACCAGGTACTAAAATAATTGGACTAGAGACAAATTTCAATTCATTCGTATTTGGTTCAGCAGAGTTTGTTTTTGTTTTAGATCCTAGTGTTGGACGGCTTGCTGAACAGTTATACATAACATGACGAGTTGCATTCACATCACCATCAAATTCAAATAGTAGTGCAAATGATTTTCCTTTGGCATCCGCCAACTCATTTAACACTCCGTCTTCCGGATCTAATTGTTCTCCAAGTGCATCAATAGCAAATTGCTCTGGAATAGTCGCAATGGATAACGTTCCATCATAACCTTGGTTGTTACTTGCCGCGTAATAAAGCATGTCATCTGCATAGAATTCAATTAAATCACCGCGTGGCTCAAAAGTTAGTTCAACTCCACCAGGTAATGGAATTGGTGTCCCGAATTTAACTAAAAAATCCTTAGTATCTAATGGTACATAATGTACATTTTTCAAACCGAATGTTACCTTATTTTCATTCATTTACATCAACCTCGTTTCATAAAATTTTTGATATAGTTTTTCAGATTTAATAAAAGTCTCGTATGAATCATAAGGAATTTCATGATCGTCTAGGACCTTTTCAAGTTTGGCTTCTGCAACTAAATCTTTTCTAGTTGTATAAAGCTCAATATTTAAATCGTTTATCTTGTGATAGACCTTGTTATCAGCCATGAGATTGGCTGAACCGTCCACAAGAAAACAAATATAAGGTGGTGCTGGAACTGGATTGGTTGGCGTTGCTGTGAAATGCGAATAAGCCACAGGATAACCGGTCGCTTCAAGAATTTTTGTTAATTCACCTAATGTCATTGCCCAATCGTCCTTTCGATACGTCTTGGCAATTCGTCAATTACATACTCTTCAACTGGACGAATATGCACTTTTGCTGGCACTCGACCACCACCAACTTTTGCATGCCCATTTTCTAATAGATGTGTTAATTGCCCTTTTGTATTATGAAGAACAACGCCATTCCCCTCTTTTTTCTTACGCCAACCCTTACGATAAGCACCTGTTTTTTTAGGACCACTTTGCCTTAATTTACTTACAGCAATATCTGCTACTTCATCGATTTCATTTTCCAAATCTTCTTCCACAATACTTGCATATCTTTGTAATTCTCTAGCAAGATCACTCGCAAAATCATTCATACTAAACATGCTCCTTTGCGATAATAGTCAATGTTTGATACATTTCATCATCATTCATTGGCGGTTCGATAATATCAAAGATACGGCCTTTCATATTAATTCGCATTTCTTCCGTAATACCAGAAGTATATGGAATCACAAAACGATACACCCGTGTAGCCTGTGAAGCTGAAGCTTCAATATACTCGGAACCTTTCACCGTTTTTATCATTGACCAGGTTTTTTTTAACTCCTGCCAAGATGTTTCAATTACCTGGTTTAATTCATCTTTTATTACTACAGGTTGTTCAATATTGATTCGATTTCTAAAATCGCCTGTATTCAGTGGCTTTTTGTATTGAAAAGGACGCATTTTATTCACCGTCCAGTTTGATTTCTTCTAAAGCTTTTTGAATGCCGAAGCTATTAATTTCCGTTAAAAAATTCTCAGAAAAATACTCGAGTGCATCATTATAAACATAGCGAGAACGTTCAAAAACTAATTCTTTGAACGTCTCGTCTTTGTTTATGTCATATGATCCACAGTCTTTTATTAAAGCTTTATTTGATGCAAATAGGATGCGTCTTAGGTTATCATCTTCATCATCACCTAATCGCATCCTATCTTTGAATTGCTGTAATATTTCATTTGAAATTACTGTTTCCATTTACATCATTCCTTATTTAGTTGCTGGTGGTGTTTCCTCCAGGCTTAATGTGTAAACTTGTGAAGTATATTTGTCCTTCGGCTTACCCGTAGCATATTGTTTAGCAATATAAAGTGTTGCATCTTCTAAAGCTAATGTTTCTTCATACTTTTTAATTGGTTCAGTTCCACCCATCGCTGCAATATACTCTCCTTTAACAAAAAAAAGCACCTTACCTTGAGGTACAAACACTGATTCTGTAGGAGTTGGATTGAACGGTAAGCTTGTCACATACACTCCAGCTGCATTTTGAATTGTTGCATTTGCTTGGATATCAAAAGTATCAAACGGATTTGTTACCATAACTACTTTCCCAGCAATATTTTTTGGTCTGTCTGCATCAGTTTTACCATCAGGATTTAGCTTTTTAGCCAGTAATTTAACAACTCCTTTTAATTCATTGATTGTTTTTCGACCTGGCTCAAATGTTAAAGTCCCTGCTGTTTTTTTATCTGGATATACTCCTCCAACAACACTTCCACTTGGATCTTTTAACAATCCGATAGGTTCATCTTTACCTGTACCAATTACGAATCCACGTTCTAAACCTACAGACATAGCTTCTGAAATCATTGTACGAACATAGCGTTCCACCCACACTGGACCAAGTTTAAGCATGTCATTTGCCAATGGGATAAATGCCGTTAATTTAAGTTGAGAGATAGACTCTTTTCGGAATGTAGCATTTAATTGCCCTTTAATATCACCGAATAATGGTCCCCATACAGCTGCACCTTCTGGATCTCCATAGATAAATTCTGTCACAGCACCTAAGTTTTCTAATCCGATATGTTCTAACAACGGATGACCTTGAACTAAATCATCAAAAATTCGTTCTTGTGTTGTCTTAGGTAATGTTTCAGTATCTTTAAATCCACCATCTTGAACAACTGCATTAAAGAATTTCATTTCCTCACTTGTTAATACATTAGAACCACGAGACTGCATAATAGAACGGTCTACAATAGATTCATTGACTTGATTCAAGATATCTGAGCGGACATCTGTAGCAAGTGCTTCAATCATAGAATTTAATGCCGCTGTTTGTTCTTCTGGTGTTCCTTCCTGTGTTGCTTTCGCAAAAGCTATTTTTTTCTCTTCAAAATTATTAAATTTAATCACCATATTTTATTTTCCTCCTAAATTTAAAAAGAGCGTACTCAAGTTCTGTTTATTAACAGGCTCTTGAATAGGCTCTTTTGGATTTTGATTATTTGGTTGTTTCGTATACTTAGCTACTAAATCTTCTTTAAAATTTTCTACAACTTCCTCTTCTTCATCTTCTTGCGTATCATCAATTTCAATTTCATCAGCAATTTCATCAGCTAAACCAAGAGCAACTGCTTCCTCTGCTGTTAGCCATGTTTCATCTTTTAATAGTTGCCTTAATTCTTCATCTGTTCCAACAAAACGTTTCTTATAAGATGCCGCTAAAGCTGAATCAATCTTTCGTAAATCTCGTGCTGTTTTTTCAAATAGGTCTGCATTTCCATATTCGATGGTACTCGCTTGATGAATCATCATCATAGTATTACTAGGCATAACAATCTTATCACCAGCCATTGCAATAACAGATGCTGCACTGGCTGCCCACCCATCAATATGAACTATAATTTCGGCATCATGCTGCTTTAACAGATTGCAAATTGCTACACCATCAAATGCTGAACCTCCACCCGAATTAATATGAACGTGAATTTTTTCTGCTTTTACATCTTGAATTTTTCTTCTTACTGCTTCAGCGTTATTTTCACTAAACCATCCACCGATTGATCCATAAACCGTTAATTTGTACCCATTCTCACCTTTATCTTCAAAGCGAATATCTCGTTTTAAATTTAAAAGCTTATTCATGTTCAAATGTTCCATCATTTATCACCTCCTTCAGATTCATTTAGTTTCGTATAGTTCTTCGTAATATGATGGATATTTAAGTTTGGATCATCAGAACTTTCATAATCTACTTCTGAACGAATCTCATTTCCTGTAAATGCACTTGAAGAAATGAGTTTATCAATACTTGTTGCAAGGTCAAATATACTCTGATAAGAAACAGCTTTAACTTCAATCTTTTGTCCTGAAAGATATTCATTCATTTCAAAGAATTTAACATTCGCTTCATCAGATAACTTTTTTAATAATGGCCTTACTGTAAAAAGCATGTAATTTTTCGTTTGCTTCTCTACATCAGCCATTTCGCCATATAACAAAGCTGTTGGAATACCAATAGCCATTGCTACTTGATTTAAAAAACCATTGGTTACTTTATTGATTTCTTCCACACTAGGACCATTCGCAACCCCATTATATATTTCGTTATAATTAATACCCTTTTGTTGTGGAACAATAGCGATATCTTTCGTACCAATTGCTTTATACATATTGTCAATAAACTCTTGCAACTTGGCTATCTGTTCTTCTGTTTTAGCACCGATAATATCCATATCAACTGTTCCACGAACTTGATTCTTACGTTTTTGAGAGTTTAATAGCCTACCGAATAAGTCCCCGTAATCTGCAAATAATCCATCAATAAGTGGAGATAATTTATCATTCCGATATTTTAAATGAATAACTTCGCTTTGCTTAAAACTTCTCTTAAACGTATAATCCTTTACTATTACATCGGTAAAAGTATCTTCAAACACAGCATATTCGTTATGTTGAAATCCATCAGCAATAAGTAAATCACCATCATCTGCTTGTATAACTAAACACTCATTATCATAAATAAGTTTGCGAATAAATCTTTCCCAGAAGGTGCTGGCCGTCATGTTTTTGTTCGGTCTAACGTTTAATCGATAATAAAGCTCATTCTTCTCAAATGCTTTACCGTTTCTTACTCTAAATTCAGATTGACTAATTGTTCTTCCTAAAAATGATACGCATGTATCAATTGCTAATCGGTTCATATGAACCCTGTTTGCTGTATCAGCAATCAAATCCAAATCGACCATAAATTCTAGCTCTTTATTTCTTTTGAATACTGAACCTAACCATCCAATGGTTATCACCCCCTTTATTAGAATTTAATATCGCTTAGTATAAAGTCGGTTGCCTCTTGTATCTCATCCGCTCGATAAAGAGCATGGACAAAACATTGGAATCCATCTGTTTTTCTACGTACTGGCTCTTTTTTCTCGTATATTTTGTTTCCATCACCTTTGATAACAACCAATACGTTTTGTGTGTACCAACGCATTAAAGGGTTATCATCGAAAATAATTTGTTTATTTGCAAATGCCATTTCAATACGTGGGGCTAGCAAACTATGAATTGCCTTTGGATTTCGTATAACTTCTATTTCAAACCCTTCCGCAACTAATAAAGGCCTTATTGCTTCCATACGGAAATTATCAGCTATAATCTTTTTAACTCCGTATTGTTCGCGCATTTCTACAAACCAATCAACAATGTGTTGAGGATTAATAGTCGGTTCATCCACAACCGTTAGTAGTCCTTGTTCTTCCCATTCTTTTATTGGAGCAAATTTCTGCTTTTTAAACTCACCTGCTTTTTTAGAATATCCATAATAGATATCTACAAATTCCTTTCGGACAAAGGAATGCGTTTTAAAAATGTACTCACCATTTTGTCTAAATAAAAGGCCACATGCTGCAAAATCTCTAATACTTGCAAAGTCTAATGCTCCTATACATTCTTGAGCATACAAATTAGGGAATGGACGATTTGTAGCAAGAATTTCTGACCACTTTGCAACGGAACGCTCTAGGTTTGTAACTGGTAAGTTCATACGCTTCGTCATGAACTCTTCTCGGTTACTTGGATCATCTTCTAAATCTTCATATTCTTCCTTGATTGTTTCAAGTAATCCTTCGGCATACTCACTTAAAGGCTGCGATAACATAGGGTTTGCCATTTCCCAATTATCTGGATCATCAACTTCTTTTTCATCATTCAATTTACAAATGAACGGAAAGATAGCGTTTGGACGGGCTTCACCGTTTAAAACCTTCATTGCTTTTTCTTTTTGCTTATCTAAGAAACCATCACGTACATATCCATCTGTTCCAATGTAAAATTCTCGTGGGTTTTTCTTTTTCCCCAAACCGCTGATATGGACTCGAACATCTTTATTGCTTTCATACTGATGTATTTCATCAAATACAACCGCACCATCACGCAAACCATCTTTTGTATCTCCGTTTGATGTCCTAAACTTCAATACACTTCCTGTAGCTTTAGAAACAGTTTGAGTTAATGTTGTTTTAAATGCTCGTTGCAATATTTCATTTCGTTTAACGCATTTATGAACTTCATCAGGACTTGTTTTCGCTTGTTCTTCACTGTTTGCAACAACGGAAATGTTATACTCCGGAATACCATGCATTTCACTAATTAAAAAGTGAATGATGACTGATATTAATCCGTTTTTACCGCCACCACGCCCAAGCATCCATAGGAATTTACGATAAAATACGCGTCCATTTTTCTTGTAAAATAAAAAGACGAATGCTATTAAGAATTTCTGAAAAGATTGTAATGGAAAGTACCACTTCTCACCAAAGCGAATACACTTCTCAATCATTTCATCATCAAAATATAAATCGTCTCTGTTCAAAACATATTTTTCTAGATATTCAATTAACAATTCTCTTTCTTTATTGAACTTCACTTTTCCACTTCGATAAAGTTCAATATATTCATCAATGTACTTTTGCCCAATCATGTTAGATCACTTTCACTATAACCCGCATTAGGAATGTTAGCCTTAACAACAAACTTTATATCTCTGCCTAACGCGATTAAAGAACTGTTAATTTTATTCCTTTCTCCTATAAGAGGGTGGGCTTTAACAAAAACTTGAGAACCGTTTTTTACTGTTACGGACTCGCCTTCCTTATTAATAGTTTTATTTATTTTTCTAAATGCTTTAACAAGATCAATGTATCTTTCTACCTTTTCAACTTCGACTAAATCTGCAATATCAATACTATTCATGAGCTGTTCTTTTAACCTTACAATACTAACAGCCATCTACCCACCCCCCTTACGTGCGTAATTCCGAAAAAAACCTGACAGTTAACCCCCTCCTCCGGTGCCCCTTAGACCATTTTTTGATGAAATATTTTAAGGGGGGGTATTGTTTCTGAATCATTTTTACCACTTTTCATCGTGTTGCCATTTATTCGTTTTCTTTTTGAATGTTCTACCGTGTTCTTTATTGTGGCAATCCACACAGACTGTTTCTAAATTATCTATTTCTAATGCAAGAGCTGGATGGTACTCAAGTTCTTTTATATGATGGACAACGAGTTGTATCTTCTTACGCTTCGCACTCTCACTGTACTCATTGGTATCAGTTTGAACACGACCGTTTCGTTTACACTCTTGGCATTCATAGTTGTCACGCTTCTTCACTTGTTCACGTATACTCTTCCACTCACCACTGTCATAGAACTTACGCTTCTGTTGTTTAGTTTTATATTCCTTCATCTGTCTTTACCCAACGTTGTTGATTCCCTCTATCTCTTTCCAACAATTCTTTTATTGAAGTTTGTTCAAGATATTTTATAGAGTAAAGCATGTGATTCTGTCCATACAGCTTATAATACTTGAATCGATTAACATCTACCCCAGCCTTCTTGTACGCTTTCTCATGAGGCTTAAGGTATTTGCTATATGCTTTCTTATCAATAGGTATAAGACCAAGTACAGCAATCTTACCGTTTAAAACACTATCCATCTATCCTCACTCCTTCTTTATAAAATGCAACACGTTTTCGCTTATCTTTCCTTAACAACAAATAAGACGCTACACCGATCTCGGCAGCACCTACGATAATTGCTATTGGGTTAATCAATCTCTTTCACTTCTTCAATCGCATATACGATAGCATCCAAAATGTTTTCACCATTTACTTTTTCATTTAATTCTTTTTGTAAATTATCGACTGTAACTTTTAAACCTTCCACAGTTCGAGATAATTCTTTAACCGATTCCTTTAACTCCTGATTATCTGTAAATAATTGATTGAATTTCTTTTTCAATTTGATGTTTTGTAATAATGTATCCATTACTTACACCACCTTTATATTCTTCAAAATAAATAGCACCCGAATGGATGCTTTTTCATTAAGTATTAATTTGTACTTCAATTACGGTAAATGAAGTTTTATTCTTCTTCCAACCACCTAATTTTGTTATGTTTATCTGCACCAACATTATTAAGTAGCTGGAAGAAGAGCAAAAGCTCTTCCTAATAACGGTATCATTCAATCACTACCATCTGCTGGTTACGGATTTTATATGCCATCATTATGAATCGTTTAGACAAAATATAAAGGAATCTTTATGAGTTATGTTTTCCGCCATTACTCACAATACAAATATAACACGGTAATTGTAAAACAACCGGTACATTTACTGCCAAAAAGCGGTCACGACTCTGCCACTTATTTTAATTCGCTAATAACCTTTATTTCCCTAGACTAACTCACTGTGACAGTCATAAAGAATAGATTGAATGTTTATTTAGGTATTATGCTTGATCTGATTGTAGAACATGTAATGGCGGCGGAATAATCCAGCCTTTTTTCTTATTCAGACGAAGTAATGTAGCTCCAGCTTGTGCTTTTTTCATATGGAATTGACCAAACATCATTCCTACATCTTCTCGAAGGGATTGTCCCATAGCTTGGCTACATGCTACTAAACCAGCAGCAAGACCTGCAGAAACCGTTGCTGCAATTTCCGCATCATTAATACGAGCACCAGGAGGAATCGTTTCAATAGATGCAACTGGTCTTTCTGGAGGTGCTGGTGGTAATGCAACACCATTCAATTTCAATAAATTTTTTAATTCTTCAACTTCTGATTGGACATCATTCTCTACAAGGTTCTCTAAAAATTTCTTTAAATCCTCGTCTCCTGTGTGGTTAATAAGAACTTGATATCCAGCAATTGCGCCTTGTGCCGCTGCAAGATAACTCCAAATCCCAAAGACTTCTCCGTAGTGCATTGGTTCATTTTGTGGATTTCCACTTAAAATACCCATAAAAATATTCCTCCTTAAAGAAATTAAACTTTTAGCAACAATACTTACTATAGAAAAAATTTTCCCAACCATGTTCTGGATTAAAGAAAATAAGTTCTTATAACTCATAAGGAACACCTTACCCAAATATAGTAATTACCTCTCATAGAATGTACCGTTACCAAAAATTTATTCTTATAAATAATAATTACATTTCAATTAACTTAATCCATTATTATAAGTACTTTTAATAATAAAAATTAAAGATATTTATCATAATTTCAATTCAAATGGTTTTATATATTTTCAACCGAATATTGTCTAAAGGGACTGGAGACATTACTAAATACGAAAGGAGGGAAAAACATGAAGAAAAGACTTTCATCTATTTTAGGTGCCCTATTACTAACTATTATGGTTTTTGGTACAAGCGTCCATGCTGAATACGATGGATATAATACGAATAGAGTTAACAATAATAATATTACAACTCGAGTTAATGACCATAACATGAATAGAGTTAATAATGATGTGAGAACTCGAAATGTAAATACGACAAATGATTTAAATGATAATCGTAATAAAAATAATAATTGGGCTTGGCTTGGTTTATTGGGACTAGTAGGATTATTTGGTCTTAGAAAAAAAGACAAAGATCCAGAAACACGTTAATGTAGAACATTGCATTTAATTTTAAAAGATATTTATTTATCAAAAGAATGCAAAATGAATACATTATGAATCGCCTTTAAATAAGGCGATTTTTTATTTTTTCAAATCCATAACTATCACATAAAAACGGATACTATTAATCGGAAACAATGAATTTCTTAACTTGATGGTAATGGAGCATTACGTCCATTTGACGAACTACGCTTCTTTTTATGCCGTTTCTTCACTTACCCATATCTTATATTTTGTGTAACTGCCCCTATCGCTGAATCCTTTGATATTCATAGCTTCATAAGCTTTTTCCTTTTGAATTACACAACACGTAAAAAATGGGTAATTATAAAAATCAAAAAAATAAAAAGGATGTTGCTATATTTTAAATTTAATCATAGCTTTATCCATTGCATCTTGGTTGACACCTATGTATCTTAACGTAACTCTTTCGGATGAATGATTAAATATCTCCATAAGTAAGGCTATATTCTTTGTTTGCATATACATGTGATATCCAAATGTCTTACGTAATGTATGTGTACCTATCTCATCTAATCCAAACTCTGATGCCGTACTTCTAAGTATCTTATATGCCATGCTGCGTCCAATCGGTTTATTCTTTCCTTCGCGACTCTTAATTAAATACTCATTGTCATCTCTTTCTTCAATGTACCAACGTAGTTCTCTTTTTAATGATGGAGTTAATTGAATACGTTTCTGTTTCCCTGTCTTCTTTTCTCTCATTGAGATGTGGCTTCCTTTTAAATCACTAACTCTTAGTTTTAAAATATCACTGATCCGCAAACCTGTATTAATCCCCATTACAAACAAAATATAATTGCGCTCATTGTTTTCCCTCAGATATTCTTTAATCTGTTGTATTTGCTCTGGATCACGTATTGGCTGAACAAAATTCATCGGTCATCCCCTCCGTAATGCTCTTCTGCCTCATATACTTCTAATCTAAGAGCAAATGCTAGTTTATAAAAAGCATTAGATTTATTGCGTCTGTATGTACGTTCACTCATTCCAACCTCGTTATAAATCATGTAATCAAAGACTTCTTCATCTTCTAAATATCGCTTTACAATGATGTCTCTTTGATTCTTGCTAAAGCGACTTAATGCCTTATCAATTTGAAAGGATAAGCGTTGTAATTTCACTTCTCTTTCACTCATTGCAACATTTGCTAAAGCAACATCTTCAGCTGGCTTGCCTACCATGTTTGTAGGACCGTGATATCTTATCTCGCAAGAAGCTGTGACCTTCATCTCATTTCTAATCATCCCAAACTGTCTATAAATACGAACGTTTTCAAGAACCTCTTCTAAACGTACTTGTGTTGCTTTACGATCAATTTTTGGTAAGAATGTTAATTGCGTCATATATAAACACTCCTTATCTGTTTTATTAATGAAAATAAAAAAACGGACACCAAACCATAGAACACTATCACTAATGCCCTTTATGGTTTGATGTCCGCTGGTTCTTCCAGTAGGACTAAATATTTAATTTTTATTTATTATACCATTTTTACACAATTTATCTATTTTTCTATTCAAAGGATTATTTTGTTTAAATTTTGCTTAATTCTCACCCTTAATTATCAAAAAAATTTAAAAATCGTTATATAATGAATCTATTCAAACCTTAGGAGTGGTTAAAATGCCAGATATGATACGACTCATCCTTTTCATCTTTGTAGCAATAAGTTCCATCTTCTCTTTAATACAAGAATTTAAAAAACCACAGAAAAGTGTATTTTGGATTTCGCTTGAATTCTTGCTTCTTGTAGGAATGATAATATTAATAACAGAGATTTTAATTTAAATATGAATCTTGCGGTGAATAAAACTAAATATTCCGTCAATAATGTATATAGGCTGTATGCCATAACTCATTTGAAGTAGTTTTCTCTGTATCTCCTTGTAGGGAGCAGTTAGCTTTTGCTAGCTGCTTTTATTCTGTTTTCACTACATCTGCACCATTTAAAAATTTAAGTAATGAATTCCTACAACTTTCGCACATCTCAACATTCCCGGTCGTAATCATGTCATCATAATCAGCCATACCGTTAATTTTTCGCTGAAATGATAAGAGGAAGTTTCTCACGTACTCTCGAAATCTAATTTCGACTTTCACCTTACACATCTCTTTAGGATTAATAGGTTGTTTACATCGATCACAACACTTTGCCATATCCATTCCCCTTTTCTACAAAATGAAATTTTTATTAAGCTCATTTTCACTCCCACATACTATTTTTAATTCTGCTTATACTATAGCTGTAACTTAAAGTTACATATCATTTACTTGTAGGGCCTAATTTTCTTTTGTACAACAAGCAGTTAGCTAATTGAGCTAGCTGCTTTGTTTTTTAACCATTTTTGTAGGAATACAATTTATATGCATAATTTCTGAAGTGAGATCTATACTATATTTAGGTCTTAGGTCTTAACATCTAAAACCCTTATTTCAGCCTTAGACCTAATCAAGCGCTCCTCTCTCTTCCTTGGGGCTAAGCAGTTAGCTTTTGCTAGCTGCTTTTGTAATTTATCTGAATAAAATTCCAAAACTTCCACATAATATCTACAAGCTGTTCAATTCCTGAATAGCAACCTTTTTCTTTTGTTAACAAGTTGCAATGGATCAGTTAGCTTTTGCTAGCTGTTCTTTTGTTTTCACCATTTAAGCAGGGTTTGAATATATTAAATTCTACCTTTCTTTATAACGTGAGCTGGCCACTTACGCTATTTTTACAAAGGGCACTAATTGATAGTGCTCTTTTTAGTTTTGCCTGAATAAATCCCCAATTTCTGTACATACTTTGAATATGCCAATCTGTAACAATTGATTTTCCTCCAAAATGGGACAGTTAGCTTTTGCTGACTGTTCTTTTGTTTGAAATTAAAATAGCATTTTTATTTAGTTTTTATATGACCAAGAATTACTCTTACATGATGTATTAACTGCTCACGATCCATCTTTGTATAACCTTTTATCTTATGATATTTACAAACATATTTAAGTTCTTTCTTTAACTACATTTGAACAACCTGAATAAAAGTTAATATTCCACTAATATTAATCACAGTACACTCTGCTTCTTGCCCAGGTTGTATCACATAGAACAATTAATACAACTAACTGCTCTTTTTTAAATTTTGTTACATAAATTTGGAACTTATATCCATACTATACTCAACCATGAGATTTTGTACTCCTTAAATTCACGGTTGTATTGTTCTAACTGCAGTTAGCTTTTGCTAGCTGCTTTTTTCATATTTTAATTATATTAAGCGTATATTAATACTGGTTATGATTAGTATTACACCTACCTCTCAAGGGCACTTATATACAGTGCTCTTTTTTAATCTGCATAACATTCCTAATCCTGTTTATACTATAACTGAAACTTAAAGTTACATATTGTTGTTTCCTTGTAAATGTATTGTTCTTGTGTACAAGAGGCAGTTAGCTTTTGCTAACTGTTTTTTTTGTACTGAGCTAATAAAATTTTGTTCTTATTTATTTTTCACACCATATACTTCTAACCTAGACGTTCAGCTTACTGGGTTACCTCCTATCTTAAAGAGCACTTGTACATGGTGCTCTTTTTTAGTTTCTTTTTTCTACAAAATAAACTTTTTATTAAATTCTCAACACATGTATAATATTCAAAAAAATCCACATGCTATTTATGAAATGCTTGATTGATTGTCATTTGAGATGCACTTCAAATTCAGTATTCCCGCTCCTTAGGAGAACAGCCTATGCATCTGTTCTCCTATTTTACGTTTAATTTTCACCGTAAAATAAGAAAATCATAAATTATATTGAGTTAATCTCTTGTTATTATTGAAGCGCGTCTTTCAAGAGCAATTATAAGGAGTGCTCTCTTTGCTATAAAATAAGTTCTTTATCTTCTATTACATATTTTTAGCTAAACTGCACACGATACTTATAAGTCATTCGAACTAGTGGCTTCACTCTTCTTGTAAAAGAATGAGAAGGCATTTTATTGCAATTGGCTAACTCATTCAACCCACAAGCAGGCAAAGTTTCTTTGCCTGCTATTTTTGTATAACTTTCTTAGTTTGAATCATACTATCTAGGAGAACCTGTTTACCAATACGAGTCATTTGGTCGTTTTGAAGTATCCCCCTCCTTTTAGGACAAGCAATTTTGCTTGTCCTATTTTCGATCAAAGCACTATTAATATACCTCTCTTCCCTAGTCTCTAAATTTTATTTTTTAGTATTAAAAATAAAATTTAGCACATTATAAAGGTGTTCCACACTATTATGTGGGTACATAAGGAGGAGTTAAAAATGGACAAACGTACGGAAAAAAAAATTGAAGCTGTAGCACGTAAGGCAGCGGATACAGAAATTTCTCAAGAATTAAGTGCAATTCACCACCAAGTTCAACATTTACAACAAGCTTTATCTCAAATGTCTCAATCTTCACAAGGACAACAACAAGGTCAACAACAACAACAACAACAACAACAACAACAAGGGCTGCAAAGTCAGCAAGGCCTTCAACAAGCCGATCAGTTGATGCAACAACTTCAACAATTTAGTCAACAGTCTCAACAACAAATGCAACAAGCAGATCAGCAATTGCAACAAACTATTCAACAAGCTATCCAAACTTTAAATCAAGGCTTACAGCATCTTCAATCAAATCAAACATTAAATCAAATCAATCAAGCTATATATCAGGCTCAGCAACAAATTAAACAAATGGGCCAACAAGGTCAACAAATGGGTAACCAACAAGGACAGCAAATGAGTAACCAACAAGGTCAACAAATGGGTAACCAACAAGGTCAACAAATGGGTAACCAACAAGGTCAACAAATGGGTAACCAACAAGGTCAACAAATGGGTAACCAACAAGGTCAACAAATGGGTAACCAACAAGGTCAACAAATGGGTAACCAACAAGAGCAACAAATGGGTAACCAACAAGGTCAACAACAATTTCACTAAGAATATTTCCAGTAATCCCAGCCGGAATAAATTTTCCGCAACTTATATTACAGTAAGCAAACTCCATTTTCTTTTTGTTAGTTATTATTAAAACTAAGTAAATAACCATATTTTTTTGGAGGAGCACTTTTTATAGTGCTCTTTTTAAAGTGGATAATTTCAGTATTAAATAACGTTTTTATTAAAAACTTTTCACCTTTAAACTGGACAAGCATATATTATTGTATGGAGACTCTCCACTCATAGAAATCTACCTTTCTTGTTTAAGAGCATGCTTATATGTGTGCTCTTTCTTATTTACTATGAAATAACGATTTTGTTTGAAAACTGTACATATATTAAACACATACATACAATAATCATAGTCACCTTTTTATATAAATCTCGGTCATAGAGCGCCTTAAAAAGCGCTCTTTTTATTTAAATAAAGGTTTTATTAAAAAAATTTTCACCTTTTAACCGGACAAGCATACGTTATTGTATGAAGACTCTCCACTCATAGAAATCTACCTTTCTTGTCAAAGAGCATGCTTATATGCGTGCTCTTTTTGATTGTATATAAAGACTGCACATACATTAGAAACGTACATACAATAATCATGATCATCTCATTATTAATCATTTAGTATCATTTTCGATACACTCCTTGGTCATAGGGCGCTTTTAAAGGCGCTCTTTTTATTTAAAATAAGGATTTTGTTTAGTTTTCTATATAATCGCTACTTCAACAGTGATAAATCATAATTTGATTCAATAAATTTCATGCATAATTTTCTATTCACATCATTTCCTAAGCGATTGTAAATCAATAACATTTCTTTTTTTGTGAAGCTTGTCCCTAATAACTGATTAAAGCTTTTTAAGATTTTTCTAGACTTGTAATCACTCAACCCTTTACTAATTGGTCTTGATAACCAAGCGAACATCTTACATATAAAATCCAAATCGTTTTCTACGTCTTCTAATCTGAAATAAAGGTTACTTTTAGGGTCAAATATTAATTCGTTACTACTATTTACAAAAGCCTTCGGGAAAAATCCCTGTGTTTTTTCTACCAAGCTTTGTACCTCTTCATTCATTTCTCATTCCCCTTTGTTCATGATTTTGTAACAGATGTATACAAGTTTGTGTGTTACACTAAATTCATTCGAAGATGTCATTCGTTATTAATTCGGCAATTCTTAATACCCTATCCCCTGCCCTAGCTCCCCTGCTAGGGCTTTTGTTGTTAAAATAACTATTTTGTTTAGTTTCCTTGGTATTCAAGTTTGCTAGCGTCTATCGTTTCGATATTTTCAATTGATCCAAAGCTAGGGTACTCATTTATTCCTTTTAGCCATCCTTCAACTACCTTGTTTATTTGTTCTTGAAGTTTTTCACCTTCATCTCTTGCTACCCCTGAAAGCCAAGAATCTGCAACCCCTCCACATTCATCGTTTGCTCGTTCATATAATTCATCCAACAATACATCCGCATTGATCCATGGCGTATACTGTTTGAATTCTCCAATTTGGAATTCATTATCAACTGATGCTCTATCCGCTACCATTCTATCCGTCCAATCTTTTAAAGCTGCTTGAATGGCTTCCTCTTTCGTTTCATATTTATCACTTGTCCAAATCTCACTATTGCTATCAAGGTTGTACATCCATTTCATATCTCCCATTCCCCTTTTCGTATAATCTTTTTTATATCGTGCATACTACCTGCAAGCCGACTTCCCACCGGCTTCACTCTTTCAAATCGGAGCTCTCTCCTCCGTATCTTTTCAGGACATGGCAGGTAACTTAGTCAATTACCTGCCGTTTTTACGTATAATCGTAAAAATCCTTGTCCATACTGTTTAGAGAAAACATCTCAAGCTATTTGATGAGACCTCCAGCACAGGTTACTTGTACGGCCGTTCCGATAAAAGGAGCGGTCTTATTTATCTCCGCATTACTTTTTAACAAAATAACGCTTTTATATAAAATTCGTACACATTTTTGACACATCGAACATCACAACTACTTGAAAATTCGTGATAATATTAATTTGTCGAATACGCCAAATTTCGACACAGTACGACAATAGCCTCTCCCCTCCGAAATCCTTGCCCCCGCAGGGATTTCTCCTTATATTCATTAATTGTTCACTGAGTCTTCATCCTGAACAAAATTCAAGGTTTATTATTACCCCAATTTCCAACTTGTTTAAAAAAATAAAAGCTAGGCTAAATCAACTCTGATTCTCGTTTTTCAATACGAATTACTTTTTTATTCTTGTATATCAAGGACTGCTCACCATGACCACTTATCGGCGGCTCTATTTGACGAACTTGTCCATCTTTCACGATATAAACCATATTTTCAGCTAAAGAAATTTCCGCTCTCATTTCTGCAATATCTTCTTTAATAATCGCCACATTCACCACTCCCATGATATAATTACTTTGTCGAAAGTAGTCGGGAGTATTCTCGGCTTTTTTATTTGCTTATAAATACTGCACAACATTCTCCGGAACAAACGATTGTTCCAAGGATAGATGAAGCCGTATTGGAATCGGCTCTTTGCTATCCCTTGCTCGCTTACATATCTCTTCAGCTTCTTCCCAATCAAACTGTTTATCCTCCACTCGCTTATAACGCCAAATCCCAATTGTGTAATCCTCAAATAATTCGTAACGATCATCTGGCGCTGTCGTTGGTTTTAATTCGTCAATCGCCTTTGCTTGGCGTGGTATTTGTACAACAACGTCAGCAAAACGTAGTTTAGAATTTAACCGATGAACATGAGCCTTCTTAGGATCAAATGACACAACTCGTTCAACATCAAAAATTGTTAGCTGCTTTGTCATCGCTTGTTCCCTCCAATACCTGCAAGCTTGCAATTAAGATTCCTTCAAGCTGCGTTAATGTTAGTTGATCTAATGTTTGCCCATTAATTTCCGATAGTCCTAATCCCGATAATTTACGAATGATTGCTAGTTTTCTACGCTCTACTTCCTGACGTAACAACATGATTAGGCCTCCTGTTGGTGACTGAACTTCCGCTCTAAATTTACAAACTTACTAAACTCTTTAATGAATGCTAGTTCAACAACACCAACTGGACCGTTTCTCTGTTTCGCTAAAATGATTTCTGTTATGTTTTTATTTTCTGTTTCACGGTCGTAATAATCTTCACGATATAAGAATGCAATCAAGTCCGCATCTTGCTCAATTTGACCATTTTCACGTAAGTCTGAGAGTAACGGCCTTTTATCTTGTCTACTTTCAACAGCACGGCTTAACTGTGATAATGCAACCACACATACATTTAGCTCTCTTGCCATAAGTTTTAGCTTACGACTAATCTCACCAATCTCTTGCATACGATTTCCTTTGTGCTTTGGGTCACCTACAATAAGCTGCAAGTAATCAATTGCGACTAACACCTTTTTGTCTGGGTATTTGCGCTTTAGTTTCCTAGTCTTTGCGTAAATCTCTTGCATCGTTACATTGGCTTTATCGTATATTTCTAGTGGTAAATCATTTATCAAGCCCATAGCCTGACTAATCTTTTCCCAATCCTTTAAATTACATAGCTTTTTAGGGTTTTTTAATTTCGTAGCATCTATATTTCCAGTACTTGAGATCATACGCTTAAGTAACTGTTCTTCTCCCATCTCTAGCGAAAAGACTCCTGTTGCTGTATGAGCACTCGCTGCATGGAAAGCAATGTTTAATACAAATGCTGTTTTCCCCATCGAAGGACGGGCACCGACAATAATTAAATCGCCTTCTTGTAGTCCTGCTGTCATTCTGTTTAAGTCGTCATAACCAGTTGGTATACCGGTTAGATCTCCTACATCAATTTGCATGTTCTTATACAGATCAACTAGGGTTTCCTTTAGATTAAATTCATCTGAATAACCTGTTTCTTCAATAGCGCTTAGTTCATCAATCGATGTACTAATAGCATTTATATCTCTTTCATGCTGAAGACGATTATATAAGTTGCCAGCAACCTCTTGAGCATGTCGCATCTTCCAAGCTTCAATCACTAAACCTTCATGATACGAGAAGTTTTTAGTTGTTGTTACAACTTCTGTCAGGTTTACAAAGAATTCAATTCCACTAATTTGATTCATAAAGCTTTCATCGAATTTTCCCATGAGAGCGACAAGGTCTATTGGAACCTCAGCATCTTCTAACTCTCTCATCGCTTTAAAAATCACTTGGTGTGTTGGTAAAGAAAACTGTTTTGCCTTTAGCTGACAATCTTTAATTAAATCGCCTTCTTGGATAATGCTACCTAAAACACTTTGTTCAGCTTCTGCGTTACGAATCATATCGTTACTCATTGAACCATCCACCCATTCTGTTGATTAAGTGCTGCAAGCTCTTCATCCGTTGGAATGTTTTGTTCCCATGATTGTTGCTGCTGTATTACGTTCTTAGTAGATTCTGATAAGCCTTTTTGTTGATAAGGAGCTTGTGTCGGTTGTTGCGCCTTTGCTAATCGTTGAGTACGAAATGCTTTATCAGCCACCTCCACATCTGCTACTGTTTTCAATCCTTTAAGATGCCAATCTCGTAAAATCGTATTTACGTAATTCATGTTTCTCGTATTCTTCTCTAAAGCAATTTCCATAGCTTTCACAACAAGCTCTGCATTTAAATCATCTATCCAAGCGTGAATACCATCTGCAATAAAAGGTGTAATGAATCCGAAGTTCTGCTCGTAAAAAGAAATTGGATTAACCTCAACAACTTCTTCCGCGCCTGCGCGTTCTTCTTGTTGTTGTTGTTCTTTTTCTTTTTCTTCTTCTTTTTCTTCTTCCTTGCTAGGGTCTTGGAAGCCCCTTATAAGCCCCTCCAAACGTGCTGATAAATACTCCTTAATTCTTGGAATCTTAAAGTCTTGTTGCATTTCTAATTCCAAGCAAGTTTCATAGAAATCAACTAAAAAATCCTTATCCTTCACAGATTGAATTTCTTTTAAAACGCACTTTTCAATGTTCACATTTTTAATCGGATTGAATTTCAACCAGTTGATTAAGAACAATTCTTTTGTTTTTTGGTTGTAATTAATTTTCCCGTACTCTGCAAAGCGTTCTAATAACTTCATAACAGTTTCGCGGTTGTACCCTGTATCAGTTTCAATGATACGAAGTGGAAGCTCATAGATTCCTGATTGAGACGTCTTACTGTTTGTCATCAA
Source organism: Bacillus sp. MYb209 (assembly GCF_002975175.1). Lineage (GTDB taxonomy): Bacteria > Bacillota > Bacilli > Bacillales > Bacillaceae_G > Bacillus_A. The sequence continues at coordinate 92,444 of NZ_PCNZ01000012.1, read as the reverse complement.
ATATAAGTAGAAATACTTTTCCTCCGGTGTAAGATCTAAAACAAATGAATCCTGCCAAAATGAAACATGTACTGGTCTATAAACTGCCATATTATTCATCCTCCCGTTTACATATCGCAAATCCGTCCTCTACACGTAATAAGCGATAATTCTTGTATCCTATTTTGAGATATTGATTTACTAAGTAAATTAGGTGTTGCTTTGATATTGCTTGTTGAAACACTTTAGGGTTCAACAACACTCTATGTAATGATTTGTCTAAAGGCATGCAACACACTCCGTTGTTATACGAATGCTAATTTGATATAATTAATTCAAATATTTTTTCCAAAGCCATTTATCTATCACTCTGCCAAGTGGTAGATTTTTTATTTTCTACGTGTTACTAAAGAGACGTTAACTCCTCTTGCTCTTAAATCTTTAATCACTACACGATAACTCATCGATGCCTCATGTTCTTCTTTTGTATCACGAAGCATTTTAAATTCTTTCATACATCGTTCCAGTTCTTCTTCCCAATGATTTGATTCTTCGGCTGATTTTGCATAAAACATGTTATGAATACATGCAACCATACAGTTATGAAGTTTATTCGCAAATGAAAAGTCTCCTGGGAGAACTAGATCATGAAGACGATCGTATTTATGTGTCATGAATTACATCTCCTTTCTATTTGAGTTGATGCTGTACGCATCGTTACAACCAGAAAGGAGCATTGTAGGGGATGGAGGAACAATCCCTTTCTGGTTGTAACGACAAGCACAGTTGCTTGTCCAAATAATGAATAAAATGTTATAATTATTTTGTAAAATATATTGCCAGCTACTGTTCTCAGGCGGTAGCTTTTTCTTTTGCCCATTTATGCTTTAAAGTGAATGATGCTTCAATAATTTTGATTCGAATCCCCACTAACTTCTTCTCTTGTTGTAATTCTCCTGAATTTTTATCATTACCAAATGTTTTAGCTATTTTTATTTCACCAGTTAACTTTGCATCATAACGAATTAGTTCCTTATATTCTCTTAAACTTGGATTCTTGTAATCTACTGTCATTTACACTTCCTCCTTTACAAAACTTTTGTTAAAGCCATTAAGCTATCCACCGATTGAATAATAACGTTTTCTGACATAGCCTTTTGCAACCAACTTCTTTGCGTTTGCTCTATAATGCCAAAATGTACTTGTTCCAAAGCTTGTACTACACATTGAGTTGCTTGGATTGTATCGAAGATTTCCTTTGCATGAACTGCGTATTCATGTCTCTTTTTTTCATCAAGCTTCCATGACCTTGTTGCAACTTGTAAGTTCATGATTTCCTTCGCTGCTTTAATCCCCTCTTCAGCCTGTTTAATGTAGTTCATCAATTGTAAATTCACATCTTGAGTTAAACGTGGATCTGTTGGCGGTAAACCAACACCATAAATATGTTTAATCGCTTGTTGATTCAACTTTGCTCCTGTTGCATGACACCAATCCATCGCAAGCTCAAATTCTGGTTTAGAAAGTCCAGATTCAATACGAGTTAAGCGTTCATGTGTAATGCCAAGGTACTTAGATAGTCCTTTCTTCGTTTTCAGCTGAACATTATCACAACATTCTCTAGCATTCTGTAATAATTCCCCTATCGCTGAATTGCAGTATATGCTTGTTCCCATATCTGTTCGCCTCCATATTTAGTTTTAAAATGGTTACAATGAATTTAGTACATACGTAACTTGTCTATTATTCATGTAAAAAGAGAGGAACTATTCCTCAATGTTTTCTTTCACTTGCATTTCTTTGATGATGGCCCAACCAGCCTTGTAATATGCTTGAAGGATCTTATCAATATCCTTTTGCGGTTTTGGCTCAGGAGCCACAACATGGACTTTCGTTTTTCCAAATTCATAAGTCGCTGCATATTCTTCTTGTTGGCTCATGGTGTCACCTCTTGAAGTGCTTTTTATATGTTTATGCGACGAATCTGTTGGTACTGCCATGTTAGTTGATGGCATTTTCTCACCTGCTTTCTAAGTGGAAGTATAAGATTCTTGTACTTATATGCATCAAATTAAATCTTTTACATCACACCCAAGAATAGCAGCTAACCTTATAGCTTTTTCAAGATTTGGATTACTATAGCCATTTTCCCAATTACTTATTGTAGATTTTGTAACTTGCATTCTACCTGCAAGATCTTGTTGCGTTAACTTACTTTTTTTCCTGGTTCTAATTAACTTGATATTTTTGTTCACTGTCTCGCTCCTTGTATAAGTTATTTGTACTTTCATTATAAGTATAAGATTCTTGTACGTCAACACATTTGTACAATATTCTTGTACAAAGTTTAATATTTCATTTGTATAAGGTACAATATCTTTGTACTTTTATTAACGGGAGGTGCTAAAAGTGTTGAAACAAAGATTAAAAGAAACACGTAAAATACGTCAACTTACTCAACAAGAATTAGCCAATAAAGTAAATACCACTAAGGGCACCATTAGTAACTATGAGAACGGACATAGCACTCCCTCAAACGAAATGCTAAAAGATTTAGCTAATGTTTTAGGAGTAACAACAGATTATTTATTAGGAAGAGAAGATGAATCAAGAGTATCCAATACACTTCCTGACTTAACAAAAAAAGATAGTCGTGATATTGCACGTGACTTAGAAAAAACATTAAAGGATTTAGAAAACAGTGATGAAGCGTTAATGTTTGATGGAGAACCAATAGACGACCATACAAAAGAAATGATTCGTATTTCTCTGGAAAACTCAATGCGCATGGCAAAACAATTAGCAAAACAAAAATTCACTCCAAACAAGTATAAAAAAGATTGAACGGAGCGAGAAATGGAAATTAAAGAATACGCACTCAAAATCGCAGAAAAACATGAAACAACAAATCCGTTTGAAATTGCTAGACGAAAAAATATTATAGTGTTGTTTGAAGACCTTGGGAATACTCTTGGTTTTTACAACACATACAAACGCTTTAAATTCATTCATATTAATAATCAAATCGACGAAACTACTCAACGTTTTGTGTGTGCTCATGAACTTGGACATGCCCTATTACACCCAAAAGCAAATACTCCATTTTTAAGAAATAAAACGCTGTATTCTGTAGATCGATTAGAAATTGAAGCAAATACATTTGCAGTCGAACTTCTATTATCTGATGAAATGATTTCTGAATATCAGAATACTAATCTATCAATTCAAGAAATAGCAGAAATTCATGGCGTTCCAAGGGATTTTGCTCGTTTAAAAAATTTGTTACTGTACAATAATCATTTACGTTGAAATTATTACTTAATTGATGCGATAGTTATTAAGTACAGGTATATCAAGTCATTTATACAAGCAATTGCTAGATTTATATCGTAACTCTAAATCAAAAACTTAAGGAGTTGTGAAATTACTATGGATAAATTTATTGGACCAATTATTACTTTACTAATTGCCCTGATAACTAATGCTATTGCATTCTATCAATTTCGCATTAAATTTAAAACTTTCAACGAATTTGACAAATTGTTCCTGAATAAATCTGAACAAAAAAAACTTACTGATTTTCAATTCCTTTCCGATTGGTTTCTATTGTTCTTTGCAATGTATTTAATGCCATTAATTGCATTCTATCAATTTGAAAAACCATCCCATAATTGGAGTTTATACCTAGGGACGTTTGGGCTGCTATTTATGATGATTTCTATATGCTGTTTCGTACCCGTTTTTATTTACGCTTTTCAAAAAGACTTGCCGGTACAAAAATATTCTAAAGCCCGCAAATGGGGATTGGCGAATATGATATTAAGTTTAATTTGGTTCTATCCTATTTCCTATTTAGTGGTTACTAGTAAGAGTTGGCTTGCAATGCCTGCTATAATTTTATTTGCTCTTTTGTATAGTTTATTTTTAAACTTAGTTGCAAATCAAACAAAAAAGAAACCTTCTTCAGTGAGAATATCTAGTAGATATTCTCACTGAAGAAGAATTAAAACAAACTCCATTAATCCACGCTTATATTATCGATGATAAAAAATCAGTTTTATATCATGGTGGGGACCTCTCTAGAAAAACTTTTTATGTTTGCGATTTTTCTTCAAAAATATATTTAAGGTATACTCCATTTCAAGAACTCGATATAAACACAAATGAATTGAGAACAGAGAACGTTTCCCAGTGATTCAAAAACAACTTATACACAATAATTAACATAAAAACAAAAGGGGCGCCTCCCTTAAGAGGCCTTTCTTTTATTAATTATCATATTTATTTCTTCACAATGTTTGTTTTTCATATAATACATATTATTGAGGAGGTACTACTATGAAAACCGCGATCTACCTAAGAAAATCCCGTGCCGATCTCGAAGCCGAAGCACGTGGCGAAGGCGAAACTTTAGCAAAGCACCGCTCTACCCTGTTGAAAATTGCCAAGGAAATGAACTTAAATATTTTAGCTGTCCGTGAGGAAATTGTTTCTGGTGAGAGCTTAGTGAAACGCCCTGAAATGTTGGCGCTACTTGAAGAAATTGAAGATAACAAATATGATGCTGTTCTTTGCATGGATATGGACCGTTTAGGTCGTGGTGGTATGAAAGAGCAAGGAATCATTTTAGAGACGTTTAAACGCTCGAATACGAAGATTATGACACCAAGGAAGACTTATGACCTTAATGATGAGTGGGATGAAGAATACAGCGAATTTGAAGCGTTTATGGCACGTAAGGAGTTAAAGATTATTACACGCCGTATGCAACGCGGTCGTATTGCTAGTGTAGAGGCTGGGAATTACCTTGGTACACATGCGCCCTTTGGATATGATATTCATCGTTTAAATAAGCGAGAGCGTACTTTAACGATGAATTCAGAAGAAGCTTCTGTTGTAAGAATGATATTTGATTGGTATGCAAATGAGGATATGGGCGCTAACGCAATCAGAAGCAAGTTAAATGATCTTGGCTACAAAAGTAAGTTAGGAAACGAATGGAACCCCTACAGTATCTTAGATATATTAAAAAACAATGTATACATCGGAAAAGTAACGTGGCAAAAACGAAAAGAAGTGAAACGTCCTGATGCTGTAAAGCGTAGTTGTGCAAGGCAAGATAAATCAGATTGGATTATTGCTGATGGAAAACATGAACCAATTATCTCAGAAAGTCTGTTTGAACAGGTACAAGATAAATTAAATTCAAGGTATCATGTTCCTTACAATACAAATGGAATTAAAAATCCACTGGCTGGTATTATTAAATGCGGTAAATGTGGTTACAGTATGGTCCAACGTTATCCGAAAAATAGAAAAGAAGCTATGGATTGTAAACACCGTGGCTGCGAAAACAAATCAAGCTATACTGAATTAATCGAGAAGCGTTTACTCGAGGCTTTAAAAGAATGGTATATCGATTATAAAGCTGATTTTGAAAAACATAAGCAAGATGACAAATTGAAAGAAACGCAAGTTATTCAAATGAATGAAGTTGCATTACGTAAGTTGGAAAAAGAATTAGTGGATGTCCAAAAACAAAAAAATAATTTACATGATTTATTAGAGCGTGGCGTTTACACTGTCGATATGTTTTTAGAACGTTCGAATGTAATTTCCGATCGTATTAATGAAATTACTTCAACGATGGAAAACTTAAAGAAAGAAATTAAAACCGAAATTAAAAAGGAAAAAGTAAAGAAAGATACAATTCCTCAAGTGGAACATGTTCTTGATCTATACTTCAAAACAGATGATCCAAAAAAGAAAAACAGCCTCCTAAAATCAGTTTTAGAAAAGGCTGTTTATAAGAAAGAAAAGTGGCAAAGACTTGATGATTTCGAACTTGTGCTTTACCCTAAGCTCCCTCAAGATGGCGACATATAAGCGTTCGTGCTTTGTCGTCACCTTGTTGGTGTAATTAGATTTACCCCATTAAGTCCTAAAGCATCATTCGTCGAAACAGCTAACACAACAGGCTTTCCATTTCTAAGCGTTGCTTTTGCTGCCATTAATACTGGAGAGTCTGTCATTGCATTTGCAAATTTACTCATAGAATTTCCTGTTAGCGGTGCAATTACCATGCAATCTAGCGGGATTTTGGGTCCGAGTGGTTCTGCTCCGACAATTGAATTAATTGCTTTAAACCCTGTTATTTCTTCGATCTTTTTAATCCATTCTTCCCCTTCGCCAAATCTAGTATTTGTTGATTGGACAGTATAAGAAACAACGGGACGTACTTCTGCACCTTCTGCAATTAACTTCTCTAAATGTGGCATAACTTCTTCATACGTACAATGTGAACCTGTAAATCCGAAACCAATTCGTTTCCCCTTCAAACTCATTTCTCATCCTCCTCCTTTGCGATTGCATCTGCTATTAATAACTGAGAAAGAACATTCGCTAATATTTGTCCTGCTGTTTTTGGTGCAACAATCCCAGGAAGACCAGGTGCTAATAGTGCCTTCACTCCACGCTTCTCCGCATAGCGAAAGTCCGTGCCACCTGGCTTAGAAGCTAAATCAATAACTAACGTGTGAGCTGGCATTTTTGAAATAACATTCGCTGTCACAACGAGATGCGGAATTGTGTTAATCACAATATCGATATTGCCTACTTCTTTCTCTATGTCTTGCATATGAAAAGGAGAAAACATCATTTCTGTAATACGAGCAATATGTTCCGAACGTCTCGCTCCAACTTTGACATGTGCTCCTAATGATTGAAAGGCTCTTGCAACACTCATACCAGTTCTACCAAATCCTAAAACCATTACATTCGATCCATGAATTGTGTAATCAGTATGTTGAATAACCATCATTAGTGTACCTTCTACGGTCGGAATAGAGTTATAGATTGCAACATCATCACGATCAAATAATTTTACAAGTTTGCGATTTGTAGTAGATACGAGATTTTCCAAGTAAGGTGTACCAATACCTGAATATATAGTAAAGTTTTCTGGCGTCTTTTCAATTTGTTCTTTCGTTATGGAAACTTTTTCATTTGAAAAAATAGTATCTACTTCTCCTTTGGCATTCGTCCCTGCAACCGGCAAAATAATCGCATCTAAAGAAGTGAAATTTAAATCTTGTATACTTTCCTTTGCTGCCCCTGTGAAGCCATGATCTAACTGTTCAAACCCTATTAATGAAAGTTTCGCGTCCAGTTCGACTAGCTTGCGAATTACTTCTAGCTGCCGCGCATCTCCTCCTATGACAGCAATATGCATCTCAGTCAACATCCCCTAATTCACCTTCTTTTTCTTTCATTTATAAGAAAAATGCCTACTTTTTCTTTTTCCTCCACATCATATGTAATGTACGAGTTTGAGGTGATTGAAAAACAAAAAGCACACGTGATTTATCTTCTTTATATAAAGATAAAAAAAGACAACCAAAATGGTCATCTTTCACTACGATCTTGAATGGTTCGTAAGATCACACAGTATCATATCATTTCCCACCTTCTTAATTTTGCTCCATTCTACTCTCACTTCTTGCTGTTCTCTTTTAAAACCTCCCCATTTCCCAGCAGGTATAACAAGCGCTTGTATTTGTCCATCTCTCTCATCAATTTCTAAATCTGCATGACCTAAAACTCCCATTTTTTCTGCTCTTTCTAAATCCACAATCTCTTTACCACTTAATTCACTTAAACGCATTAAATCTCCCCCTATCCTATTTTTCATGAAGGTTATCCTATAATAAGTACCTATTCTGCATATACAAAAAAAATAACCGTATCTCATATAAAAGAGATACGGTTATTTCCGAAAGCGAATGAATTACAAAATCGATTAAAGTTTCATTCCTTTTGGCAGTTTTCCATCTGGACTAATAAGTGCCGCAGAGAATTCATCGGTAAACATATTGCGAATTAACTCGTCTACATTTTGCTTTGTTACAGTGTTTACACTTTCAATAATCTCATCAAGAGAACGATGTTTACGAAGAAGCAATTCGTTTTTACCATTACGGCTCATACGACTATTCGTACTTTCTAAACTTAACATTAAGTTCCCTTTTAATTGTTCTTTACTGTTAACAAGCTCTTTTTCTGTAATACCTGTATTTTTCAACGTATTTAACGTTTCTTGCATTGTTTCATACAGTGTATCTAATTGTTTACTACCTGTTCCACCGTAAAGTGTTAACATTCCTGTATCTTCATAAGAAGAGTGATAAGAGAATACTGAGTACGCCAATCCACGTTGCTCACGTACTTCTTGGAATAAACGGCTACTCATACTACCGCCTAAAACATTATTTAATACAATTAAGTTATAAATATCTTCGTGTCCCATTTGTAAGCCTTTATATCCTAAACATAAATGCGCTTGTTCTGTTTCCTTCTTACGTGCTACTTTATTGAAATGGAAAATTGGGCTATGTACTTGTTCACGATTTGTTGTTCCTTCGTAACTACCGAAATATTGCTCTACAGTTTGTAAAAATGCTTCATCAATATTCCCTGCAATTGATACAACAACATTTTCAGGTGTGTAATGATCTTTCATATATTGGCGTAACGTATCACCTGTAAATGTTTCAAGCGTTTCTTCTGTTCCTAAAATAGGATATCCAAGCGGATGCGTTTCATATGTTGCTTTCGTTAACATATCATGTACAATATCATCTGGCGCATCTTCGTACATTTTTATTTCTTCACATACAACATTCTTCTCTTTTTTCAGTTCTTCCTCATCAAATGTTGAATTAAAGAACATATCTGCTAAAACATCTAACGCGTATTTAGCATGCTCATCTAGCACTTTCGCATAGTAACATGTATATTCTTTTGAAGTAAAAGCATTTACTTGTCCACCAATGCTATCAAATGATTCTGCAATCTCTCTTGCACTTCGCGTTTCTGTCCCTTTAAAGAACATATGTTCCAAAAAGTGTGAAACCCCATTATTTTTTTCATTTTCATTTCTTGAACCTGCGTGGATCCATATACCAATCGCAACCGAGCGTACAGTTGGTATATTCTCCATAACAATTCTTACACCATTTTTACACGTATATTTTTTAATCAAAAACTTTCCTCCTAATGCCAGTTTCTCTAAATAATTGCTATTATTTAATGATAACAAGTTTAGAGTTGAATGTCATGCAAATGTATTTAATCCACACGTTTTTCATCTAGTAATTCTGTAATATTCCCCACTTTATATCCTTGTTCCTTTAAATTTTTAATCATAGTATCTAGCGCTTCTGTTGTAGATGAAGTAGGATGCATTAGCACAATAGCACCTGGATGTATTTTTCGCATTACTCTCTGCAATAGCACACCCGGTTCTGGCCGCTTCCAATCAATTGTATCTACAGTCCACATAATCGTCCCCATTTGGAAATCATCTGCTATTTTTACTACCTCATCTCGAAAGCTTCCGCTTGGTGGAGCAAACCATCTCACTTTCTGATTCGTAGCCGCTTCTATCATTCGATTCGTTTTTTGTAATTGCTCTCGTATTTCATCTGAAGATAGCGTTTTCATATTGGGGTGTGTGTAAGAATGATTTCCTACTTCTTGATTTGCATCGACAATCATTTTGGCAAATCGTAAGTTTTCTTTCACCCAGCGTCCTTCTAAAAAGAAAGTCGCCTTCACATCATGTTTTTTCAATATCTCTAATATACGTGGCAAATACTCATTACCCCAGGCCACATTAATTGTTAATCCCACCATTTTTTTATTTGGATGTCCTCGATAAATGGGAGCCGGTGGTAAATCTTCTAAGTGAATACTCGGCGATACTTCCTTAAATTCAAGTTGTTTTTGATCAAACTTCTTGATTTTCTTCATATTATTATAGGACGCTTCTATATCCACTTGTTTTCCATTATACCCAGGCATCGCCTTCCAAATCTTATCAATCATCGCATTTTGCGGCATAATCTCGTACTGTTTTGCATGTTTTTGAATCTCTTCATGCAAGTTATCCTGCGCAAAAACGGAATAAGAGCCAAAACCCACATATAAAGAAAATATAAATATGTACGCTAATATACGAGCTTTCATATAAACCCTCCCATTAACTATAAAAAAGAAACCATTTTCTTCTTATCTTTGTTAATTTGAGCGTTATGATGAAAACTATACCTATACTCACATAAAAATCTAAATGAATCACATTTTTTACATAACAAAAAAAGCCAGCTAAACTGGCTTTCACTTATTGTTGTTCTTGTGCGTTTTCTTCTTTAGCGTTTTCTTCTTTAGCTGCTTCTTTTTCTTGCTCTTCTTTTAGCAATACTTTTCTAGATAAGTTTACACGACCTTGTTTGTCAATCTCGATAACTTTAACTGAAATCTCATCATCGATTTTCACAACATCTTCTACCTTACCTACACGCTCAAGTGCAAGTTCAGAGATGTGAACAAGTCCATCTTTACCGCTAAATAATTCAACGAACGCACCGAATTTTTCAACACGTTTAACTTTTCCTAAGTAGATTTCGCCTACTTGTACTTCGCGAACGATATCTTCGATAATTTTCTTCGCTTTTTCATTCATCTCTTGATTAATTGATGAAATGAATACTGTACCATCTTGCTCGATGTCAATTTTAACGCCAGTTTCTTCAATGATTTTATTAATTTGTTTACCACTTGGTCCAATAACATCACGAATTTTATCTGGGTTAATTGTCATTGTAATAATCTTTGGAGCATACGCAGATAACTCAATGCGAGGTTCAGCGATAACAGATAACATGTGATCTAGAATGTGCATACGACCAACTTTCGCTTGTTGTAATGCTTCTTCTAAAATCTCACGAGATAAACCATCGATTTTAATGTCCATTTGTAGTGCAGTTACACCTTTTGCAGTACCTGCTACTTTAAAGTCCATATCACCTAAATGGTCTTCCATTCCTTGAATATCTGTTAATATTGTGTAATGCTCACCAGATTTCACTAGACCCATTGCAATACCAGCAACTGGTGCTTTAAGTGGTACACCCGCATCCATCATCGCTAATGTACTACCGCAAATACTCGCTTGTGAAGTAGAACCATTTGATTCTAATACTTCAGATACAAGACGAACTGTATATGGGAAATCCTTTTCAGATGGAATTACAGGTTCAAGAGCACGTTCTCCTAGTGCACCGTGACCAATTTCACGACGACCTGGTCCACGCATTGGTCTTGTTTCACCAACACTAAATGAAGGGAAATTATAATGGTGCATAAAGCGTTTTGACTCTTCTACACCTAGACCATCTAAAATTTGCACATCGCCTAATGCACCTAATGTACAAATACTTAATGCTTGCGTTTGTCCACGTGTGAATAGACCAGAACCATGTGTACGAGATAAAAGGCCAACCTCTGATGCTAAAGGACGAATTTCATCACCTTTACGACCATCTGGGCGGATTTTTTCAACTGTAATAAGACGACGTACTTCTTCTTTTACAATTTTATATAAAATCTCACTTACTTGTCCTAATGTATCAGCATCAGCTTCCTCAGCTTCGTAATGCTCAATTACACGCTTTTTCACTACGCTAATTGCATCTTCACGTGCATGTTTTTCGTGCACTTGAATTGCAGAATGCATATCTGTCTCAGCCATTTCACGTACAGCTTGGTTCAAAACAGCATCCACTTCATAAAGTTTCACTGCTGTTTTCTCTTTACCGACAGCTTGTACAATCTCTTCTTGGAATGCAATTAGACGTTTAATTTCATCGTGTCCAAACATAATTGCTTCTAACATTGTTTCTTCAGGTACTTGATCCGCTCCTGCTTCAACCATGTTAATTGCATCTTTCGTACCAGCTACAACAAGGTGCATATCACTTTGTTCTTGCTGTTCAACTGTTGGATTAATAACGAACTCGCCATTAATACGACCAACTGTCGCACCTGCGATTGGACCTTCAAATGGAATATCTGAAATAGATAATGCTAATGAAGAACCAAGCATAGCTGCCATCTCAGAAGAACAGTCTTGATCAACACTCATTACGATGCTGACAACTTGTACTTCATTACGGAAACCATCTGCGAAAAGTGGACGGATTGGACGGTCAATTAAACGACTTGCTAAAATTGCTTTTTCACTTGGACGGCCTTCGCGCTTAATAAAACCGCCTGGGATTTTTCCAACTGCATATAAACGCTCTTCATAGTTTACTGTAAGCGGGAAGAAATCTACATTTTTTGGCTCTTTTGATGCAGTTGCTGTAGATAGAACTGCTGTGTCGCCATATCTTACTAATACTGCTCCGTTTGCTTGTTTTGCAAGCTGACTTGTTTCAATTGTTAGCTGACGACCAGCTAAATCTATCGAGAAGACTTGCTTTTCCTGACTCATTTAAGTACCCCTCTCAATTTAAAATATTCAATTCTTCTATGTAAATGGATAGTATATCACAATATTCTTTCCTCTAGTATTGCCGAAAATTAAGTAAGCTATAAAGAGTAGAAGATATATTTTTACCTAACAAAAAAGCGGGAATATTCCCGCTTCTTTGACTATCGACGTAAGCCAAGCTTTGTGATTAATTCACGGTAACGCGTGATATCGCTATTACGAAGGTAAGTAAGTAAGTTACGACGTTTACCAACCATCTTTAATAGACCACGACGTGAATGATGATCCTTCTTGTGAGTACGTAAGTGCTCGTTTAGAGTGTTAATTTGCTCCGTTAGGACAGCAATTTGAACCTCTGGAGAACCAGTATCAGTCTCATGAGTTCTAAATTGTGCAATGATTTCATTTTTACGCTCTTGTGTTAAAGCCATCCTATTTCACCTCCTAATAATTAAACCCCCAGTTACCTAGCAAGCATCGGTGAGTCGCAATGCCAAGTAATGGTTGTCATAAAGTACATAACATAGAATACTACTTTTCATTTGAAAAAGCAAGTATATTCTTTACGCTCGCAAAATATTCTTGGGCAATCTTTTTATCTTGAGCGATTTGCGCAACTAACTCATCAATTCCATTAAACTTTTTTTCTTCTCTTATACGCATGTGCCACTCCACTGTAACACTTTGATCGTATATGTCTTTATTAAATTCAAATAGATGCACTTCAATAGATAATTGACGCTCATTCTCTTTGAAAGTTGGTTTATATCCGATATTACATACACCATCATGCCATTCATCATGAACCTTCAACCTTACCGCATATACACCTACAGGTGGCAACAGATATTCATCACTTAAACCTACATTTGCAGTTGGAAAACCAATTTGACGTCCACGCTTATCACCGTGTACAACTGTTCCTTCTACCGTGTAAGCTCTCCCTAAAATAGATGGAATTTGTTCCATTTCACCGTTTCGAATTAACTTTCGTAATGAAGTAGAACTTACTTTTTCTTCTTGATATTCAACTTTTTCGATCACGGTCTGTGTAAACTCCCCTCTTGCATGAAATGGTAAAGTCTCCATCTTCCCTTTTCCTAAACGTCCATATGAATAATCAAAGCCTGCTACTACATGCTTTACATTTAAACCAATAATATACTCATCGACAAACTGTTGTGGCAATAATCCAGCAAATGGCTCATCGAATTTCACCACATATAAGATATCAATTCCTAAACTTGCGATGATTTCTTCTTTAAGGCGCATCGGTGTAATATACTCCACATGCGCTTCTTTTTTTCCTAATACAACAGATGGGTGTGGATGGAACGTCATGACAGCACTTTTACATCCTCTTTCATCCGCTATTTTTTTCGCTGTTCGAATCACACGTTGATGTCCTAAATGAATGCCATCAAAATATCCTAATGCCATTACAGTAGGTGGTAATTCTATTGTATTTTGTTCATGTGGATGAGTTAAATGAATAAGTTTCACGCTTGAATTCACCTTTTTCTGTAATAATCCTTCCAATAATTCATTATAGCTTTAGTTCTTGATTATTCACAAGTACTTTCATTGGCTTTAGCATGCCAGGGTGTTTTGGGTGATGCTCATAAATTGCTAAGCAACGATCATTTTTATCAAATACTGTAATAAATGGTGCTGTTGTTCCTAATTCATTCTTTAAGAACATACCGTTCTTTATTTTTTCAGCTTGCTTTTCATCTACAACCATTTTTGGAAACTTACTTAGCGCCTCATCAATTGAGATGAAAATAGACTCTACTGTTCCATTTTGCACGTTTTCTTCAATTTCTTCAAATGATATGCAATCTTCTAGTAAAAATTCACCAGATGCTGTTCTTACAAGGTGAGACATATGTGATGGAAATCCAAGTTTTTCACCAATCATTACTGCTAGCGTTCTTACATATGTTCCTTTACTACACGTTACACGGAAACGAAATGAAATGTTTTCCCCTTCAAAAACTTCACGTTCATCAAGTAATACAAATTCATGAATTGTAATTGTACGAACTGGACGTTCAACTTCTTGTCCTGCCCTTGCATATTCGTATAGTTTTTTCCCGTTAACTTTTACAGCAGAGAACATCGGTGGCATTTGTTCAATTGTCCCTGTTAGTTCCGCTAGTACCTCTTCTACTTCTTTACGTGTAATGACACGATTTACATCTTGTTTCTCCACAACTTCACCAGAAGCATCTTCTGTTGTTGTTGAAAACCCTAATGTCACTTCACCTTCGTATGTTTTTGTTTCACTTGTTAAAAATTGCGCAATTTTCGTTGCACGCCCTACGCAAATAGGTAATACTCCTGTTACATCTGGATCCAGTGTCCCTGTATGACCAATTCGTTTCTCACGCAATATCTTTCTTAATTTGAACACACAATCATGTGATGTCATTCCCTTTGGCTTATGTAATAATACTACACCTTCCATATATTCACCTCATCGTTATTCTTTTGTAGTAATTGTAATTATGCAAAACTTATTTTACATTGAAAAAATGGATAGACAAATGTCTATCCATTATTCTTCACGTTTACCGTCTTTATTAATTTCATGTAAAAGTGTATCAATTCGATGACCATATCCGATAGACTCATCAAACTCAAAGGAAATTTCCGGTGTTTTACGAAGACGAATACGTTGGCCAATTTCTGAACGAATAAAGCCTTTTGCCTTCGCTAAACCTTTTAATGTATTTTCTTTCTGTTCTTCGTCACCTAAAACAGAAATATATACTTTAGCAATTTGTAAATCTCCACTTACTTGTACATCTGTTACTGTAACAAATCCAATACGTGGGTCTTTAATTTTACGACTGATAATGTCGCCTAATTCTTTTTTCATTTGCTCGCCCACACGGTTCGCACGTAATTTCATAACTCTTCACCTCATTCAATACCATTCCAAATGTGTTATCGTACGTTCAATTTCAGGAAATGAATCGATATACTCAAGTACACGATTCATTTCTTTTTCACAGACAACACGATTTGAGGATACGGAAACAATTGCAATTTCTGTACGTTGCCATACATCTTGATGCCCAACTTCAGAAACAGCTACATTATAGCGCTGTTTCACACGAGTTAACACACGTTGTAAAATTGCTCGTTTCTCTTTTAAAGAATGCACATCGTAAATCATACACTCGAATGAGAGTGAAGCGATAATCATCGCTTCACTTCTTCCATAACGTATGCTTCAATGATGTCCCCTTCTTTAAGATCATTATATCTCTCAATTGTAATACCACACTCATAGTTTTGTGCAACTTCTTTTACGTCGTCTTTGAAACGTTTTAACGTATCAAGTTGTCCTTCGAAAACTACTACGCCATCACGGATAATACGAACGCCACTATCACGTGTAATTTTACCGTCTATTACGTAACAACCTGCGATTGTTCCAACTTTTGTTACTTTGAATGTTTGACGAACTTCCGCTTGACCGATTACTTTTTCTTCGAATTCTGGATCCAGCATACCTTGCATTGCTGATTCAATTTCTTCGATTACTTTATAGATAATACGGTGTAAACGAACATCAACTTTCTCTAATTCAGCTGTACGCTTCGCATTCACATCAGGGCGTACGTTAAATCCAATTATAATTGCATTAGATGCAGAAGCTAAAATAACATCAGATTCTGTAATCGCACCTACGCCTGTATGGATAATTTTCACTTTTACGCCTTCAACATCAATTTTACGAAGTGATGCTGCCATTGCTTCTACAGAACCTTGTACGTCTGCTTTCACAATTAAGTTAATTTCTTTTACATCACCCTCTTGGATTTGTTGGAATAAATCTTCCAGGCTGAATTTAGATTTCTCACCACGTTGTGCAACTAACGCTTCTTGTGCACGTGATTCACCGATTTGACGAGCTTTCTTCTCATCAGCGAATGCCATGAAACGATCTCCCGCTTGTGGCACTTCATTTAAACCTGTAATTTCAACAGGAGTTGATGGACCAGCAACTTTTACACGACGACCAATATCACTTACCATTGCACGAACACGACCGAATGATGTTCCAACAACAATTGGATCTCCAACTCGAAGTGTACCGTTTTGAACAAGTAATGTCGCGATAGTTCCTTTACCTTTATCAAGCTGTGCTTCAATTACAGTACCAGCTGCATAGCGATTTGGATTTGCTTTATATTCTTCTACTTCACTCACAAGAAGAATCATTTCTAGTAAGTTGTCAATTCCCTCGCCTTGAATTGCAGAAATTGGTACGAAAATCGTGTCTCCGCCCCAAGCTTCTGGAACTAATTCATATTCTGTTAACTCTTGCATTACACGATCAGGATTTGCCGCTGGTTTATCCATTTTATTCACAGCAACAATAATTGGTACTCCAGCTGCTTTCGCATGGCTAATCGCTTCAACTGTTTGTGGCATAACACCGTCATCAGCTGCAACAACAAGAATTGTAATATCTGTTACTTGTGCACCACGAGCACGCATTGTTGTAAATGCCGCGTGACCTGGTGTATCTAAGAACGTAATTTTCTTATCATTTACATCAACTTGGTATGCACCGATATGCTGAGTAATTCCACCAGCTTCGCCAGCAGTTACTTTTGAATTACGGATAGAGTCAAGCAATGTTGTTTTACCGTGGTCAACGTGTCCCATAATTGTAACAACAGCTGGACGTTCTTTTAAGTTTTCTTCATCATCTTGCTCATCGATAAATGTTTCAAATTCAGTTTCACTTACAACTACTTCTTCTTCTACTTCAATACCGTAATCAGTAGCAATTAACTCAATTGTATCTTTATCTAAGTCTTGGTTAATTGTTGCCATAATTCCTAGCATGAAGAGCTTTTTAATAATTTCAGATGGCTCTTTGCTTAACTTTTTAGCAAGGTCACCTACTGTAAGGCTTCCAGAGAAAGTGATTTTATCTGGTGTTTCTACTATTTGCGTTTGTTGTCTTCCAGCAAAGTTATCTTGACGTTTGTCTTCATTTCCTTTGCCTTTTTTCTTCTTCTTATTGCTGTTCTTTTTACTGCGAACAACTTTCTCTTCTACTTCAAACTCATCTGCAACAGAAGGTTTTTCTGCTTCAGTGTTATATTGATTATCTAATTTGTTTACTACTTCATCTTCTAACATTGTCATATGATTCGAAACCTCGATATTCATCTCTTTTAGTTTTGTCATAAGATCTTTACTTGAGATATTATTTTTTTTTGCATATTCATGTACTCGAATTTTACTCATACCTTCACCCCCGGTAATTTGTATCGAGCATGCTACGTAGCTTTTTCGCAAAGCCTTCATCTAACACAGCTACAACGACTCGCTCGTCTCTCCCAATCGCATGCCCTAATTGTTGTCGATTTTCGACTTTTCTCATTGGTATGTTGTAGTACGTGGTTTTATCAATGATACGTTTTGTAGTGTTCGCTGACGCATCTTCAGAAAGCAATACTAGCTTTGCTTTGCCACTTCGCACTTCTTTTAAAACGAGTTCTTCACCCGAAATAATTTTTCGAGCGCGGTTTGCTAGTCCTAAAAACGATTTCCAATCAGACACTTATTTCGACTCCTTCTCAACAAGCTCAAGAAGCTCTTCGTACAGAGAACTGTCGATTTTCGCTTTTAGATGATGTTCCAAAATGTTTTTCTTTTGGGCTTGAATAATGCTTTCTTTATCTTTTGATAAATATGCACCTCGTCCTGATTTTTTCCCTGATAAATCAATAGACACTTCGCCCTCTTTGGAACGAACAATGCGAACGAGCTCTCGTTTTGATTTCATCTCTTGCGTCGCAATACATTTTCGTAACGGAACTTTTCGATTGCTCATACTCATCACCTCTATTCGATTTCGTCTTCAACTGAATCGAATCCAAATGCGATTACGCTATCTTCTTCTGTCACAATACCAAGTTGTTTCGCATCAGACTCACTTTTAATATCAATTTTCCAGCCTGTTAATTTAGCTGCAAGACGCGCATTTTGTCCACGCTTACCAATCGCTAATGAAAGCTGGTGGTCTGGAACAACAACAGTTGTTGCTTTCTCTTCTTCGTCTACAAGTACTTTAACAACCTGTGATGGACTTAAAGCATTTGCAACATATTCAACTGGGTCATTCGACCAGCGAACGATGTCAATCTTTTCACCTTTTAGTTCATCTACAACGCGTTGTACACGTTGTCCTTTCGGTCCTACACAAGAACCTACTGGATCAACATCGATATTCACTGCATGTACAGAAATTTTAGAACGGTCGCCTGCTTCACGTGCTACAGAGCGAATTTCTACAGTTCCATCATAAATTTCTGGAACTTCCATTTCGAATAAACGTTTTAAAAGACCAGGATGTGTACGTGATACGTAAATTTGTGGTCCTTTTGTTGTCTTTTCTACTTTTGTAATAAATACGCGAATACGATCATGTGGTTTATATTGCTCATTTGGCATTTGCTCACTTACAGGTAATAAAGCTTCTACTTTACCTAAGCTTACATAGATGAAACGAGCATCTTGGCGCTGTACAATACCAACCATAATGTCTTCTTCACGATCACTAAATTCTGAATAAATAACACCACGTTCCGCCTCACGAACTCGTTGTGTTACAACTTGTTTTGCAGTTTGCGCTGCAATACGACCAAAATCTTTTGGCGTTACTTCAATTTCTAGTACGTCGCCATCTTGGTAGTTTGGATTAATTTGTCTTGCCTCTTCTACAGAGATTTCAAGACGTGGATCAAACACATTATCCACAACGTCCTTACGTGCTAAAACTTGAATTGTTCCCACTTCTGGATTAAAGCTCACACGAACGTTTTGTGCTTGGTTAAAATTGCGTTTATAAGCAGAGATTAATGCTGCTTCAATCGCATCAATAATAATATCTTTACTAATACCTTTTTCTGACTCTAATACGAGCAAAGCATCTAACAACTCAGTGCTCATGAAGATCCCCCTTCTTACTAAAACGTAACAGCAAGTCGCGCATTTGCAACTTTATCCATTGGAATTTGGATTTCTTTTTTACGTGTTTTAATTGTTAATAGTAGTGTAATTGTAGTACCGTCGTAGGAAAGTAGCTTTCCTTCAAACATCTTCTCACCATCAATCGGCTCATATGTTTTAATTGCCACTTGTTTTCCTACCGCTTGCTGGAAGTCTTTCTCTTTCTTTAATGGGCGTTCCGCTCCAGGAGATGATACATCCAAAAAGTAAAGATGAGGAATTGGATCCTCTTTATCTAAAGCTTCGCTTAAACGTTCACTTACCGCACCGCATTCTTCAATGTCGACTCCCTTTTCAGAATCGATGAATACGCGTAAGAACCAGTCTTGTCCTTCTTGCACATACTCTACATCTACAAGTTCAAGATTTAACTCTTCAACGATTGGCTGCGCAAATGCTTCTACAACTTCTGTGACTTTCTTATCCATAAACAGCCTCCTTCCTGCCGCCATGTACCATTTACAAGAAAAGATCCCGTTCATAAAGACGGTCTATCTTATTCTTTCTCGTTAGCTAACAAAAGCCCCTGCCGTTAAGCAGGGAATATCTGTCTTAGTATTACCAAATTTAAGAAGTAAAACTTGTAACAAAATATGTATATACGACAGAAATATCTTTACTATCTACATAAACAAAATGTAGATAGTAACACGAAAGAGTGGGTTTCCCCACTCTCTTTTTCACAAAATATACATGACATGGTTATCTCGGTTTATAGTATACCATAGCAAATGTTGATTTGCAAAGACTTTTCCTACCTATTAGAACAGTGACAATTGGTTTTGATCCGGTAAATCTCCTAGACAACCTTGACCATCTAAATACTCAATAATCGTTTTAGAAACCTTACTGCGCTGCTGTAAGTCTTCTTTTGATAAGAAATCACCATTTTTACGGGCTTCAACAATACTAAAAGCTGCGTTTGTACCAAGACCAGGCACTGCATTAAATGGAGGAATTAAAGTATCCCCATCAATTATAAATTCGGTTGCATGTGAGCGGTATAAATCAACCTTTTGGAATGAATAACCACGCTCACACATTTCAAGTGTCATTTCTAGTACCGTTAATAAACTCTTCTCTTTCGGTGCTGCATCCAATCCTTTTTGTGCAATTTCATCAATTTTTACACGTATGGATGCTGAACCTTTCGCCATCGCCTCTACATCAAAGTCATCTGCACGAACTGTAAAATATGCCGCATAAAATAAAAGTGCGAAATGTACTTTAAAGTATGCGATACGTACAGCCATAAGTACGTAAGCAGCCGCATGGGCTTTAGGGAACATGTACTTAATCTTCTTACATGAATCAATATACCAACCTGGTACATTGTTATTTCTCATTTCCTCTTCCCATTCTTCTGGTACACCTTTACCTTTACGCACCGACTCCATGATTTTGAAGGCTAATGATGGATCCAAGCCTTGATAAATTAAATATACCATGATGTCATCACGACAACCGATAACTTCACTCAGTGTACACGTACCGTTATAAATTAATTCATTCGCATTACCTAACCATACATCTGTACCATGAGACAGTCCAGAAATTTGGACAAGCTCTGAAAACGTCGTTGGTTTCGTTTCTTCTAACATTTGTCTTACAAATTTCGTACCAAACTCTGGTATACCAAGTGTACCTGTTTTACAGTTAATTTGTTCTTCAGTTACCCCTAGAGATTCTGGACCAGAGAAAATCTTCATTACTTCCGGATCATCCGTTGGGATTGTTTTAGGATCAATACCACTTAAATCTTGAAGCATACGAATAACAGTCGGATCATCGTGTCCTAATATATCAAGTTTCAATAAATTATCATGAATTGAGTGAAAGTCAAAGTGTGTAGTTCTCCACTCAGCACCTATTGAATCAGCAGGAAACTGAATTGGTGAAAAGTCAAAAATATCCATGTAATCTGGTACAACGATAATACCACCTGGATGCTGTCCGGTTGTACGCTTTACACCTGTACATCCCGCAACTAGGCGATCAATCTCTGCATTTCGAATTGTTAAGTTATGATCATTAGCATAACCTTTTACATACCCATAAGCGGTTTTTTCCGCAACCGTACCAATTGTTCCTGCACGGTATACATAATCTTCACCGAACAGTACTTTCGTATAGTTATGGGCACGGGGTTGGTATTCTCCGGAGAAATTCAAATCGATATCGGGCACCTTATCTCCTTTAAACCCAAGGAACGTTTCGAACGGAATATCATGTCCATCTTTCACGTATGGAACATTACATGTTGGACATTCTTTATCTGGCAAGTCAAAACCAGAACCTACAGAACCGTCATTAAAGAACTCTGATTGTTTACACTTTGGACATACATAGTGCGGTGGTAATGGGTTTACTTCTGTAATTTCCATCATCGTTGCAACAAATGATGAACCTACCGATCCACGCGAACCTACTAGATAACCGTCCACTAACGATTTTTTCACAAGCTTATGTGAAATTAAATAAATAACGGCGAATCCATGTCCAATAATACTTTTCAATTCTTTTTCCAAACGAGCTTCTACAATTTCCGGTAGTTCATCTCCATAGATACTTCGTGCCATTATATAACTCATATCACGTGTTTCATCATCGGCACCTTCAATTTTCGGTGTATATAAATCATCTTTTACTGGATGAACATCACCAATTAATGATGCAATCTTTTGTGTATTTGCCACAACAATTTCTTTTGCTTTGTCTTCACCTAAGAATGAAAAACAATCTAGCATTTCATTTGTTGTACGGAAATGTACAGGCGGTAATGAATGGCGATTTAACGGATTAGCTCCGCCCTGCGAACTTACTAAAATTTTTCGATAAATCGCGTCCTCTGGATCTAAATAATGCACATTCCCAGTAGCAACAACTGGCTTATCTAACGTCTCACCTAGTTTTACTAAGTTAGAAATTATTGTTTTTAACTGTCCTTCATCTCGAACGAGTTCACGTTCTACTAAATGACGTAACACTTCTGGAGGCATAACCTCAATGTAATCGTAAAACTGTGCAATTTCTTCTACTTCTTCAGGCGCTTTTTGCATCATAGCTTCAAACACTTCACCTTTATCACAAGCTGTTCCTACTAAAATGCCTTCGCGATATTTTTTTAATAGTGATCGTGGTACACGTGGTACACGATAAAAGTAATTCAAGTGAGAATATGAAACAAGTTTATATAAATTTTTCAACCCAACATCTGATGTGACAAGTAATGTCATATGACTTGGACGCCCACGTTTATATGCATCCCCTTGTCCCATACTATCGTTTAATTGATCGTGGTATTCAAATCCCTTTTCAATCACATCTTTTAACATCTTCACAAGTAAATATCCCGTTGCTTCTGTATCATAAATCGCACGATGATGTTGCGTTAATTCAATATCAAGCTTTTTACACATCGTATTTAATCGATGATTTTTCATTTCTGGGAATAAGAACCGTGCAAGTTCTAACGTATCAATAACTGGATTTTTCGTTTTTTCTATCCCAGCCTTTTTAAAACCTACGTTAATAAAGCCCATATCGAAGCTTGCGTTATGAGCAACAAGCGTATGGTCACCCATCCATTCCTCAAACTTTTTAAACACTTCGTCCACTTCTGGTGCATCAGTTAACATATCATCTGTAATACCTGTTAATTCGATAATCGTCGCCGATAATGGTTGATGAGGATTTGCGAAAGATTCAAAGCGATCAATAATTTCGCCACCTTTTACCTTTACAGCAGCTAACTCAATGACTGTATCATATACAGCAGATAACCCTGTTGTCTCAACGTCAAAGACAACATATGTTTCTTCTGCAAGTAGACGATGTGCTTCGTTATACGCTATCGGCACACCATCATTAACTAAATTTGCTTCTACACCATATAGAACTTTAACTCCAGCCTTTTTACCAGCAGAATATGCTTCTGGGAATGACTGTGCAACAGCATGGTCTGTAACTGCAATAGCCTCATGCCCCCATTTTCCTGCTTGGGCAACGAGCTTAGAAACAGAAGTAACAGCATCCATTTGACTCATTGGAGTATGAAGATGAAGTTCTACTCTTTTTTCCCCTTCTTTTGCTTTATCTTTACGAGAAGGTCCCGTTATTTCATTTATATCATTTGCGATCATAACTAAATCACGCACGAATGTATCATTCTGAACTGAACCACGCGCTTTTACCCAAGTTCCTTTTTTCAAGGATTGTAACATCGGGATATCCTCTTTATCACGTGAGAACATCTTAATCATAATAGAGTCCGTATAGTCAGTTATCTTTAAAGTTAATAACGTACGTCCACTACGAAGTTCTTTCGTCTCTACATGGAAAACATACCCTTGAACGGTCTTTCTTCTTTCTTCATCTTGAATTTCACGCAGCGGCGTAATCTCTTCATCTGGCTTAATAAGATAACCAAGCACAACTGGTCCTTCATGAACAACATCACTTTCTTCAGCTTGCTTTTTAGCCATCTCTTCCATAGCCTGTATAACTCGTTGACGATCTTCTTCCTGTGTTTGCTCACGAAACTTTTGCATTTCTTCTGCATTTTGCTTTATATGTGTGTCTAACTGAAAACGTGGGAATCCAAAAGCTTCGTATTGATCACCTACTGGTTTCGCAACGTTTTTCTTTAAAGCAGTAGATTCCAGCTCATTATTCACATTTAATAGCAACTTCACGCCATTGACCTGCGGAAGTTGCTTCTTTAAGTACGCGAACATAGGTGAAAATGTAATTCGTTCTGTACAAAGCGGCCAATATGCCTTCACTTCTTCTTCTGTAAATTGTTTATTCTCTGTTTCTAATGCAAATGTTGTTCTTGCAATATGAGAAAATGATTGCTTAAGCTTTGTTTCTAGCAACTCATATAATTCTGTCGGCAAAATACGTGGCACTTGTAAGTCAAAATGCCAACTTTTATTCGCTTTATCAATAACTAGCTTTTCAATACCACCGCCATGTAAATATTGATTTATAAGGTTTTCTGGTATTTGCAACTGTTGGAGCAAAATTTGAAATCGCTCTTGTTGTTCATTTGTTAATGACATAAGCACTCTCCTTCCATTTGCTATTATAAATTGAAACGCACTACAAAGAAAGATTTCTTCCTTCTTCTTTTACAAAATACGTTTACAAAGAAAGAGAAGGTACCTCATTACGAGGTACCTCTTCTTATTTTAAAATATTAGCAATATATGTTTGCAGTTCTTCTACTTTCACTTCTTCAGACTCGCCTGTAGCACGTACTTTCACTTCTACAATACCTTCATCTGCTTTTTTACCAACTGTAACACGAACTGGAAGGCCGAATAAATCTGCATCTGCAAATTTAACACCTGCACGTTCTGCACGATCATCTAGTAATACTTCGTATCCTTGCTCTTGTAATGAGTTGTAGATATTTTCACCCATTTCACGTTGTGCATCAGATTTCATATTTACTGGAATTACATGCACATGGAACGGTGCAACAGCTTTTGGCCAAACTAAACCATTCTCATCATTAAACTGCTCTGCAATTGCTGCCACTGTACGAGATACACCGATACCGTAACAACCCATAATAAGTGGTTTTGTTTTTCCGTTTTCATCTAGGAACGTTGCGTTCATTGCTTCACTATAACGAGTTCCTAATTTGAATACATGACCAACTTCAATTCCGCGTGCGAAAAGAATTGTTCCATTTCCATCTGGAGATTGGTCTCCTTCTTGGATGAAGCGTAAATCTGTATATTGACTTACTTTAAAGTCACGTTCTGGATTTACATTTACATAATGGCATCCTTCTTCGTTCGCTCCTGAACATCCGTTGACAATTGATGCTACAGCATGGTCAGCGATAATTTCGATATCCCCTGTAACACCAATCGGTCCTAAAGAACCAACTTCACAGTTTAATAACTCTTTTATTTCTTCATGTGAAGCAAGCTCCACGACTGAAGCTCCGTATACATTCTTCACTTTTACATCATTGACTTCATGATCGCCACGAACAAGTACTACTACTAATTTCTCATCTACTTTAAACACCATAGATTTAATGCATTTTTCCGCTGCAATATTTAAGAATGCAGATACTTCTTCAATAGCTTTTTGATCTGGAGTTGCTACTTTTTCAAGTGCTTTTTCGGCTTCATCACTCTTCGTATACGTAGCAACAACAGGAGCCATTTCAATATTTGCCGCATAATCAGATGTATCAGAATACGCAATTGTATCTTCACCTACATCAGATAACACCATAAATTCGTGTGTATCTTTTCCGCCCATCGCTCCAGAATCAGCGATAACTGCACGGAAATTCAAACCACAACGAACAAAGATATTAGAATACGCTTTGTATAAACCGCTATATACTTCATCCAAACTTTCTTGTGTTGCATGGAAAGAATACGCATCTTTCATTAGAAATTCTCTTCCGCGTAATAAACCGAAACGTGGTCTTTGCTCATCACGGAATTTTGTTTGAATTTGATATAATGTTAATGGTAGTTTTTTGTATGATTTAATTTCATCACGTACAAGGTCTGTAATTACTTCCTCATGAGTTGCCCCTAGCGCAAACTCGCGAGCATTACGATCTTTCATACGCATTAATTCTGATCCGTAAGAATACCAACGGCCTGACTCTTGCCATAATTCAGAAGCTTGCATAGCTGGCATTAATAGTTCTACAGCCCCTGCGCGCTCCATTTCTTCACGAACAATACGTTCTACTTTGTGTAACACTTTTAAACCAAATGGTAGAAAACTATAAATACCAGAAGCATTTTGACGCATAAACCCTGCGCGAAGTAATAATTGATGACTCTTAATTTCAGCATCTGCTGGAACTTCACGTAATGTAGGACTGAATACCATACTTTGTTTCATTTATTCGCACCTCTTCATTTTACTCTTACACGCAATAAAATCCCTCACCTCGAGTTAGGTGAGGGATTTTATTCTACGAGCTCTATTTCATTATAAACTTCTTCTTATTTTACAAGAAAAACTTACGGATGTCATTCCATGTTACAACTAACATAAGCAACATTAATAATGCAAACCCAATAAAGTGAACCATTCCTTCTTTTTGACGATCAATTGGTTTTCCTCGTAACGCTTCAATTAAGAAGAAGAACAAACGTCCACCGTCTAAAGCTGGGACTGGTAATAAATTAAATAAACCAAGGTTAATACTTAAAACTGCCGCTAAACTTAGTACACGCGTAAATCCATAATCTACAACTTGATCTGTTAGATTATAAATTCCTACTGGACCTGACAACTCATTAATAGAAAATTGACCCGTTACTAATTTCACAAGAGAATCAAAAATTAGTTTCGTCCATTCGTATGTTTGTTCAAATCCTGATTTAATAGAACCCATCACTGTTTTCTCTACAGGAGAATAAACACCAATTCTACCAACTTCGTCTTTTCCTTCTTTATCAAGCGTTGGTGTTACTTTCACATTAAATTGCTCACTATCACGCTTTACATGTAACGTAATTTCTTTATTTGGGTTTTCACGTACAATCGTTACAACATCTTTCCATGTACTAGTGTTCTTCCCATTGATTGCTTGAATTGTATCGTTTTCTTTTAATCCAGCTTGTTCTGCAGCACTATTCCCCATTACTTTTCCGACCATCGGTTTGTCAACAGGAACTCCTTGTACAAATCCAAGAATCACAAAAATAACAAATGCTAGAATAAAGTTCATTGCAGGACCTGCAAAGATTGTTAGAGCACGTTGGCCCAATTTTTTAGAGCCAAATTGTCTATTGTACGGAGCGATTTGAATTTCTTCTCCCGCAGAAATGATACGAGCTTTTTCATTCACTCGGAATGTTTGCAGCTCCTCCTCATACTCTTCATAACCCGAAATTGTAAGATTATGCTCTAAATCAGCTTGTTCGACTTCAATGACACGAACATTTGGATATTTTTCATGTCCGTCAAAAACTAATTTCACAACTTCGTCTTTTTCATTTAATACAAGCCCAACCTTTTTTCCAGGTTTTAACTCAACTGTGTCCGCATCCTCGCCAGCCATTCTTACATAGCCACCAAGGGGCAGTAATCGAATCGTATACACCGTTTCATTCTTTTCAAATGAGAATATTTTCGGACCAAAACCAATCGCAAACTCGCGGCACAAAATACCTGCTCTTTTTGCGAAATATAGATGCCCTAGCTCATGGAAAAATACGAGTGCACCGAAAATTAATATAAAGGCAATCGCTGTATTCAATTCCATAACCACCTTTGCTAAATTTGTTCCATCACAAACCGTCTTGTGGCTGCGTCAATTTCCTGAATTTCCTCTAAGCTCGGACGTGCAATGACAGTGTGATGGTGCATTGCTTTTTCAATGAGGTCTTCCACTGTTAAGAAACCAATTCTCTTTTGTAAAAAAGCTTCAACAGCTACTTCATTTGCCGCGTTCATTACAGCCGGCATACTTCCACCTGTCTTTCCAGCTTCATACGCAAAACGTAGACAACGGAAACGTTCTTGATTCATTTTCTCAAAATGCAATGTTCCCATTTCCCATAAATTTAACTGTTTTGTGTCTGAAAGAGGTAATCTATCAGGATATGTAAGCGCGTATTGAATCGGTACTCGCATATCAGGTGAGCCAAGCTGCGCCATTACACTACGATCTTCAAATTCAACCATAGAATGAATAATACTTTCTTTATGTAGAACAACATCGATTTGCTCATAAGGGATACCAAAAAGCCAATGTGCTTCAATTACTTCTAGCCCCTTATTCATCATTGTAGCAGAATCAATTGTAATTTTCGAACCCATTGACCAGTTTGGATGACGAAGTGCATCTTCTACGGTCACTTGATGCAATTCATCTCTCGTTTTATCACGAAAACTTCCGCCTGAAGCAGTTATAATTAAGCGAGAGATTCTTTTTTCATTTTCACCATTCAAGCATTGAAAAATAGCTGAATGTTCACTGTCTACTGGAAGTAACGATACATTATGTTTTCGTGCTGCTTCCATTACAAGATGCCCTGCAGTTACTAACGTTTCTTTGTTTGCAATTCCAATTGTTTTTTTCGCCTCAATTGCGCGGAGTGTCGGTAATAACCCTACGCTACCTACAACAGCATTCACTACAATTTCTGTATCTGGGTGCAACGCTACTTCTAATAAGCCTTCGCTACCATATACGACTTTTGTATTACCAGACACAGCTTGTAATTTTAAAACATCTTCCTCTCTTTGCACAGAGACAATTTGCGGAGAAAATTCTTGAATTACCTTTACTGCGTAATCAACATTTTTCCCTACAGAAAAAGCAACGAGACGGAATTGGTCTGGGTGCGAGCGTAACACATCTAATGTTTGTGTACCGATTGATCCGCTTGCACCTAATAAACTAATGTTTTTCATGACTCCAACCCCTCGTTCATTTATTAATTGTATTGTAATAAGAAGTATAGAATTGGTAACACAAATAACCAACTATCTGTTCGATCTAAAATACCACCATGTCCAGGTAAAATTGTACCTGAATCCTTTACACCATAATGGCGTTTAAATGCAGATTGCACTAAATCACCAATTTGTCCAAAAATAGAAATGATAATCGTCAGAACGATTAAAACTCCTACATTCGCTTCAACTGGGAAGAACATATTGTAAACAAGTGCAACAACAATTCCACAAACAATACCGCCTAATGAACCTTCAATCGTTTTATTCGGACTAATTTCTGGCCACAATTTTCTTTTTCCAAATGCTTTTCCTATGAAATATGCACCTGAATCAGTTGCCCATATGACAAATAGTGCACAGAACACATATTTGATTCCTAATATTCTCGTTTCATTTAAATATAAGAATCCCATTCCAACATATGTCGTTGCCATAAGTAAAAATGAAGCATTGTCAAAAGTAAATGTATTCTTAGAAAGGACTGTATATGATAAAAGTAATAAAACAATCACAAATGTGATTTCTAATTTACCTAACCCAATCCATGTAAACAGTTCTGATGCACTACTCGGAATTAAAATAATCCACAATAATACTGCAGCTAAAACTGTCGGTACCGAAATAAGCGTAAGCTTGTTCATACGAATTAATTCATATAAACCTATAGAAGCAAGTGCATACACTAAAACTGTAAAAGGCACGCCACCGTAAATTACGATGGGAATGAATAGCGCGGCAGCAATCACTCCAGTAATAATTCTCTGTTTCACTACCAAACCCTCTCTTTCTACACGCCTCCGAATCTGCGCCCTCTATGCTGAAAGTCCGTAATTGCATTTAGCAAATGTTCCTCGGTAAAATCTGGCCAATACACATCTGTAAACCAAAATTCCGAATAAGCAATTTGCCATAACATGAAATTACTAATACGTAGCTCTCCGCTTGTACGGATTAACAACTCTGGATCAGGTAAAGAACTCGTCATTAAGTAAGAAGAAATCATTTCTTCACTTATTTCTTCCGAACGAATTTTCCCTTCCTCACTATCTTTCATCATATGTTGCACAGCAGAAACGATTTCATCTCGACTTCCATAGTTTAACGCGAAATTAAGAATTAATCCCGTATTCTCTTTCGTATCTTCCATGGCTTTTTCCATCGCTCTGCGCGTATGCGTAGGAAGACGATCTTTTTGCCCTATTACTCGGACTTGTACGTTTTCTTCAATCAACTCTGGTAAAAATGCACCTAAAAATTCTTCTGGAAGCTTCATCAAATAATCAACTTCTTTTTTCGGTCTTTTCCAGTTCTCAGTCGAAAAAGCATAAAGAGTTAATACTTTCACATCAAGCTTACTTGCAAATTTTGTGATTTTTTTCACAACTTGCATACCTTCATGATGGCCAGCAATGCGAGGCATCGCTCTTCTCTTTGCCCATCTTCCATTACCATCCATAATAATAGCAATGTGTTCTGGGATATATCCTTTTTTTACTTTTTCAATGAGATGATCAAACGATGTGACCTTTTTACTTTTAAAAAAAGGAAACTTTTTAAACATCATTCATACCCTCCAACAAGCAGACGTATGCCTAAAAGTGTAAAAAGACCCCCTTAAGAAGAGGGTCATATTTGCGAAATTATCGCTATTACACTTCCATAATTTCTTTTTCTTTGTTTTTTGCGATTTCGTCAACTTTTGCAATATATTTATCAGTTTCTTTTTGGATATCTTCAGTATATCCTCTTAAATCATCTTCTGTAATGTCGCCAGCTTTTTCAAGCTTCTTAAGGTCATCATTACCGTCACGACGTACGTTACGAACAGCAACTTTTGCTTCCTCAGCATATTTTTTCACAACTTTTACAAGATCACGACGACGCTCTTCTGTTAATGCAGGGAATGCAATACGAATTACAGTTCCATCATTAGAAGGGTTTAAGCCTAAATCTGCTTTTAAAATTGCTTTTTCAATATCACCGATAGAAGTTTTATCATAAGGTTGAATTACAAGCAAACGTGCTTCTGGAACTGTAATGTTCGCTAATTGCACAACTGGTGTTGGTGCACCATAGTAATCAACTTGTACCTTATCCAATACAGACGAGCTTGCGCGACCAGCGCGAACTGTTGCTAATTCACGAGAATAAGCAGCAACTGCTTTTTCCATTTTTTCATTTGAAGACTTCAATACTTGTTGTCCCATAATTTATTTCCCCCTTACAACTGTTCCAATATTTTCGCCTAAAACGGCACGTTTAATATTACCTTTTTCCATAACCGAGAATACAATTAATGGAATATCATTATCCATACATAAAGAAGAAGCTGTAGAATCCATTACACCTAAACCTGCTTTTAATACATCTAAGTAAGTAAGTGTTTCGTATTTCGTAGCTGTTGGGTCAATAGATGGATCTGCACTATATACGCCATCCACATTATTTTTCGCCATTAAAATAACGTCCGCTTCGATTTCAGCTGCACGTAATGCTGCTGTCGTATCTGTAGAGAAGTATGGGTTACCAGTACCTGCAGCAAAGATAACAACACGTTTTTTCTCTAAGTGACGAATTGCTTTACGACGAATGTAAGGCTCTGCCACTTGACGCATCTCAATTGAAGTTTGTACGCGAGTTTGAATTCCAATATTCTCTAAGCTATCTTGAAGAGCTAATGAATTCATAACTGTTGCCAACATGCCCATGTAATCTGCTCCTGCACGATCCATGCCCATTTCGCTTCCAATTTTCCCACGCCAAATGTTACCGCCACCAACAACAACAGCAACCTCTACATCAAGTTCTGCAATTTCTTTCACTTGTTCCGCAACTGACTTAATAACAGCTGGGTTAATTCCAAATCCTTGCTCGCCAGCTAAAGCTTCTCCGCTCAGCTTTAAAACGACACGATTATATTTCGGTTTACTCATAATGAACCTCCAATTGCTTACATCTTTATTTTAAAAAAGGGAACACAATGTGTTCCCTAATCTGTATTAGTTGTTACCTTTTACTTGGTTCATTACTTCTTCAGCAAAGTTGTCTTCGCGTTTTTCGATACCTTCACCAACAGCGTAGCGAACGAATCCTTTTAATGTTCCGCCTTTAGACTCAACGAATTGACGAACTTTCATGTCAGGATTCTTAACGAATGTTTGGTCAAGTAAGCAAATCTCTTCAAAGAATTTGCCAAGACGACCTTCTACCATTTTCGCAACGATTTTTTCAGGCTTGCCTTCGTTTAAAGCTTGTTGTGTTAATACTTGACGCTCATGCTCAACTTCTTCAGCTGTTACAGCATCGCGGTCGATGTATTTAGGATTAACTGCTGCAATGTGCATTGCTACATCTTTAGCAGCTGCTTCATCAGTAGAACCTTCAAGAACTGTTAATACACCAATACGTCCACCCATGTGTAGGTAAGCGCCGAATACATCTGCATCAGTTTTTGATACGATTTCGAAACGACGAAGTGTAAGTTTTTCACCAATTTTAGCGATTGCTTCATTGATGTGCTCTTCTACTGTTTTGCCGTTAGCAATTGTTTGAGCCATAGCTTCTTCAACGTTAGCAGGTTTGTTAGCTAATAAGTGAGCAGCTAGTTCTTTAATTAATGCTTGGAAACCTTCGTTTTTCGCAACGAAATCAGTTTCAGAGTTTAATTCTAAGATTAAACCTTCGTTACCGTTTGTTTCGATGAAAGTTAAACCTTCAGCAGCGATGCGGTCTGCTTTTTTAGCAGCTTTCGCAATACCTTTTTCACGTAAGAAGTCAATTGCTTTCTCCATGTCGCCATTAGTTTCTGTTAAAGCTTTTTTGCAGTCCATCATACCTGCGCCAGTTTTTTCACGAAGTTCTTTTACCATTTGTGCAGTGATTGCCATGTTTTTCATCCTCCTAAAATATGTATTTATACCTTAAAAAAGGTGATAAAAGGCCGAACCCCTTATCACCTTTCCAAATTTGTTACGCAGTAACAGTTTCTTCACCTTGTTTTGCTTCAAGGATCGCGTCTGCCATTTTAGATGTAAGAAGTTTTACAGCACGAATTGCATCATCGTTTGCTGGGATAACGTGATCGATTTCGTCTGGATCACAGTTTGTATCAACGATACCGATGATTGGAATGTGTAATTTGCGTGCTTCAGCAACTGCAATACGCTCTTTACGAGGGTCTACTACGAATAATGCACTTGGAAGACCTTTCATATCTTTAATACCGCCTAAGAATTTCTCAAGACGCTCTAACTCTTTTTTAAGTTGAACAACTTCTTTCTTAGGAAGTACTTCGAAAGTACCATCTTCTTGCATTCTTTCGATATCTTTAAGACGCTTGATACGCTTTTGGATTGTTTGGAAGTTTGTTAAAGTTCCACCTAACCAGCGTTGGTTAACGAAGTACATACCAGCACGAGTTGCTTCTTCTTTAATAGCTTCTTGTGCTTGTTTTTTAGTACCTACGAATAAAATGTCTCCACCTTCAGCAGCGATGTCACGCATTACTCTGTAAGCTTCCTCAACTTTTTTCACAGTTTTTTGTAAGTCGATGATGTAGATACCGTTACGCTCTGTGAAAATGTAACGCTTCATTTTTGGGTTCCAACGACGAGTTTGATGTCCGAAATGAACACCAGCTTCAAGCAATTGCTTCATAGAAATTACTGACATAATTTAGTTCCTCCTAAATGGTTTTTGATATCCTCCGTTTACTTCATCTCTAAGCGAAACTACGAACGTAGCACCAACACTTAAATCAGTAAACGTGTGTACTTTGTACTGACACCACTGCTTACTATACCATACTGAAATATTACAATCAAGTCGAAAATGCGAAGAATGTAAAACTTTCTTTTTTCACGCTCAAATTCTAGTATTACTAACCTTCAATTCCTTTAAGCAAGGAATTGAAGGTTAATTAATAGTTTTCTAATGAACGTTGTCATGCCGCCTTACGCAAGCATTTTTTCTCTTAAAAAGCAAAAAACTCTCCTCAACCGAGGAGAGTTTTTTTATAAATTAGTTTGTTTTTAATTTAGCAAGTTCCTGTAGAAACTTGTCGTTTAGCACTTTAATGTATGTTCCTTTCATACCTAAAGAGCGAGACTCAATAACACCAGCACTTTCTAATTTACGTAGTGCATTTACGATTACAGAACGAGTAATTCCTACGCGATCAGCAATTTTACTTGCAACAAGTAAACCTTCTGTTCCATTTAATTCTTCGAAGATATGCTCGATTGCTTCTAACTCACTGTAAGATAATGAGCTAATCGCCATTTGAACAACAGCTTTACTACGCGCTTCCTCTTCGATTTCTTCTGCTTTTTCACGTAAGATTTCCATACCTACAACAGTTGAGCTGTATTCAGCAAGAATTAAATCATCGTCTAAGAACTCTTGACCAAGACGAGCTAAGACTAGTGTACCTAGACGCTCACCGCCACCAACGATTGGTACGATTGTAGTTAAACCTTGACCGAATAATTCTCTATTTTCTACTGGGAATGCTGTGTAGTCACTATCCACACCTAAATTTGAAGATGTTTCTGTAACATTGAATAAGCTTTGCGTATACTCTTCTGGGAATTGACGCTCTGCAAGCATATGCTTCATACGTTCATTCTCGATTTGTTGGTGAATCGCATATCCTAATAATTTACCGCGACGACTTAAAACGAACACGTTCGCTTCAATTACTTCACACATTGTATCAGACATCTCTCTAAAGTTTACAGGCTTTCCTGCTGCGCTCTGTAATAACGCATTTAATTTTCTCGTTTTTGCTAATAATTCCATTTCAAAATTTCCTCCTACATGTTACTTACATATTTTTTCATCACTTGGAAACTAGGGCGAGTCACCTGATGACACTATTACAAAATAAACTGGCTCACATCTTTATTTTTAGCTATTGTCGCTAATTTTTCCTCAACATATTGAGGTGTTATCGTTATTTTCTCTAACGTAATTTCAGATGCCTCAAACGATAAATCTTCAAGGAGCTTCTCCATAATAGTATGAAGTCTTCTCGCTCCAATATTATCTGTATCCTGATTAACTTGATAAGCAATCTCAGCAATCTTACGAATAGCTTCGTCTGAAAATTCAATTTCTATACCTTCAGTCGCTAATAACGCCATGTACTGTTTAATTAGCGCATTGTCAGGCTCGATTAATATTTTAACAAAATCATCCGCCGATAATTTTGTTAATTCTACTCGAATCGGAAATCTCCCTTGCAATTCCGGAATTAAATCCGACGGTTTAGACATATGGAACGCTCCAGCTGCAACAAATAAAATATAATCTGTTTTTACTGATCCATATTTTGTTGCAACATTCGATCCTTCTACAATCGGTAAAATGTCACGTTGCACACCTTCACGCGATACATCTACGCTATTCGACTGCTTACCAGCAATTTTGTCAATTTCATCGATAAAAATAATCCCGAGCTGTTCAGCACGATAAACAGCCTCTTGTGTAACTTCATCCATATCAATTAAGCGCTGTGCCTCTTCATTTGTCAAGAGTTTTCTTGCTTCTTTTACAGAAAGTTTACGTTTTTTCGTTTTTTTCGGCATGATACTTCCTAGTGCATCTTGGAAATTCATTCCCATTTGCTCCATGCCAGTTCCTTGCAACATATCAAACATAGAAGACTGTTGTTCCGTCACTTCGATCGATACCACTTCATCTTCAAGAAGGCCTGCGGCAAGCTTTCTTTCCACATCTTGACGTTTCTTTTCGATTTCATCATCTTCCTGTGCATCAGATGTTTGGTTTGAATTTTGAGTACCACCAAAAAGCATTTCTAATGGGTTTTTAAATCCAGATTGTTTCTCCGGACTCGGCACTAAAATTTCAACAAGACGTTGATTCGCTTGCTCTTCTGCTTTATCTTGAACTTTAACTACCATTTCCTCTTTTACGATACGAACGGACGTTTCAACAAGGTCGCGGACCATCGACTCTACATCTCGACCCACATATCCAACTTCTGTAAATTTCGTCGCTTCAACTTTAATAAAAGGTGCTCCAACGAGTTTCGCCATTCGCCGTGCTACCTCTGTTTTACCAACACCTGTCGGTCCAATCATTAAAATGTTTTTAGGTGCAATTTCATCACGTAAATTTTCAACTAATTTACTGCGACGGTATCGATTTCGTAGAGCTACAGCAACCGCTTTCTTTGCATCTTTTTGACCGATGATGTATTGATCTAATTTTTCCACAATTTGACGCGGAGTAAAATGTAAATGCATATAAAATGCCTCCCTTACGATTCTACAATTCTTCAACAATTATGTTGTGGTTCGTATAAACACAAATATCGCCTGCAATTTCTAAACTGGCCTTCGCAATTTGTTTCGCTGTTAAATGTTCACTTGCATGTTGCTTTAAAGCACGACCAGCAGCAAGTGCATAATGTCCACCTGAACCAATTGCTAAAATACCATCATCTGGTTCAATTACTTCTCCTGTACCTGAAACAAGGAGCATCGTTGTTTTATCCATGACAATGAGCATTGCTTCTAGCTGACGTAGCATTTTATCACCACGCCATTGTTTCGCCATCTCAACTGCAGCGCGCTGCAAGTTGCCATTATACTCTTCTAATTTTCCTTCAAACATTTCAAAAAGAGTAAATGCATCAGCAACTGAGCCTGCAAAACCAGCTAAAACTTTCCCTTGGAAAAGTTTGCGAACTTTGCGAGCTGTATGTTTCATTACAACAGCATTCCCCATCGTTACCTGACCATCTCCAGCCATTGCACATTCTCCATTATGATGAACTGCAAATATCGTTGTAGCGTGGAAATTTCCCATAGAAAAAACTCCTTTATATGTTTTTATAGCTTTAAAAGCAATTTATGCCCGCGGGTGATGCTTCATGTACACAGAACGCAATCTTTCTTTAGAGACATGCGTATAAATTTGTGTCGTCGACAAATTCTCATGACCTAGTAGCTCCTGCACAGTACGTAAATCCGCTCCTTCATCCAACATATGTGTAGCAAATGTATGCCTTAACATATGGGGACTTATCCGCATTGTAAGTGAAGCTTTCTTAATGAGTTCGTTCAAAACATACCGTACACCCTGATCTGTTAACGGCTTACCTTTCGCATTTAAAAATACCATATGAGATTGTTCTTCAGTCTTTTGAGCTAACTGTTTTCTCCCGTTCTC
The DNA here is from genome assembly GCF_002975175.1 of Bacillus sp. MYb209. GTDB lineage: Bacteria > Bacillota > Bacilli > Bacillales > Bacillaceae_G > Bacillus_A. Next base: position 55,432 of record NZ_PCNZ01000012.1, on the reverse strand, counting down.
TATATAAGTAATTAAAGCATCTTGTGCATAGCTTCCGAACGGAATATATCTTTGTTTTTTCCCTTTTCCCATCACTAAAATTGTTCCCACTGCAAAGTCAATGTCGGTAAGTTTCAAATTAACGCATTCGCTTACACGAATCCCAGTTGCATACATCAACTCTAATAAAGCTTGATTCCTTTGACCTAATGGCGTCTCCGTATCAGAAACTTCAAACAATTCCTCTAACTCTTCAGCATATAAAAACTTTGGGATTGACAATTCTTTCTTGGGGAGTGACGCAAGTGCAAACGGATTATCTTTTTGATAACCTTCACGCATCAAAAAACGATATAAACTTCGTAAGCTTGATACTTTCCTTGCGACAGATTTACGGGCTAACTTTTCATCGTGCAACGTCGTCAAGTATAAACGAACATCCGCGTATGTAACATCTAAAAAAGAGGATATTCCTTCTCGCTCCATAAATTGCACAAAATGTTCTAAATCATTTTGATAACTTGCAATTGTATATTTTGAATAATTTCTTTCAATTTGTAAATATCCAACGAATAATTGTAACAATTTCTTCACATTCACACCCATATAACCCACCTCAATAAAGGCTACTAAATCGTATCACAACTTAGTAGCCTTTGCAAGAAATTTAATTAAATATTTACAAAATTTTGAATTGTTTCCAAAGCGCGTGTGGCATATGCTTCATTTCGCTCTTGTTTCTTTTTAATTTTCTTCTCTAACGGTGTAAATAATCCGAAGTTTGCATTCATCGGCTGGAAGTTTTTTGCATTTGTCGCAGTAATATAATTTGCCATACTTCCCATTGCAGTTACAGGTGGTAATACAACTGGCTCTTCACCTTGTACAAGTCGAGCAGCGTTAATACCCGCTAATAACCCTGATGCTGCTGATTCAACATAACCCTCTACCCCAGTCATTTGACCAGCGAAGAATAAATCATCACGTTGTTTATATTGATATGTTGGACGAAGCAAATTAGGCGAATTAATAAACGTATTACGATGCATTACACCATAACGTACAATCTCTGCGTTTTCTAGTCCTGGAATTAGCTGTAACACTTCTTTTTGTGGCCCCCACTTTAAATGTGTTTGGAAGCCTACAATATTGTATAATGTTCCTGCTGCATCATCTTGACGTAACTGAACTACCGCATACGGTGTTTTCCCTGTTTTCGGATCTTCTAACCCAACAGGCTTCATCGGTCCAAATACTAACGTCTGTCTCCCTCTACTTGCCATAACTTCTACTGGCATACAACCTTCAAAGAAAATTTCTTTTTCAAATTCTTTTAAAGGCACTGTCTCAGCAGCAATTAAAGCCTCATAAAAACGATCAAACTCTTCTTCTGTCATTGGACAGTTTAAATATGCCGCTTCACCTTTATCATAACGAGATTTTAAATATACTTTATTCATGTCAATGCTGTCTTTCTCAACGATTGGCGCTGCAGCATCATAGAAATAAAAATAATCTTCACCTGTTAGCTTTTTTAATTGTGCAGAAAGATCTGGAGACGTAAGTGGACCTGTCGCAATAACAGTTGGTCCCTCTGGAATTTCAGTGATTTCCTCATTCATTACAGTTACGTTCGGATGATTTTTCACATATTCAGTCACTTTCGCCGCGAATTCATGACGGTCTACAGCTAAAGCACCTCCTGCTGGTACAGAGCACTCATCAGCTGCACGAATAATGACAGAATCCATTAGGCGCATTTCTTCTTTAATAACACCAACAGCATTTGTTAATGTGTTTGCGCGAAGTGAGTTACTACATACTAATTCAGCAAATTTATCTGTATGATGAGCTGGTGTTTGCCTTACTGGTCTCATTTCATATAATTTTACTTGGACACCACGCTTTGCAATTTGGTAAGCTGCTTCGCTTCCTGCAAGACCTGCGCCAATGACGTTTACTACTTGTGTTGTCATATATATCACCTTTCCTTTTCTTCCCGAAAAAAATGTGAGCAGTTACGCTCACATTTGTTGTTCTTCTTCATAATCACACGAAATACATTGTACTTGCACGCCTTTTTTCAACTTTTTCTCTACGAGCATACCTTCACACTTCGGACATTTACGACCAATTGGCTTATCCCAAGATACAAAGTCACATTCTGGATACGTACCGCATCCGTAGAAAAGACGTTTCTTTTTATTACTACGACGTTCAATAATTTGCCCTTTATCACACTTCGGACAAGTAACACCGATTTCTTTTACAATCGGTTTTGTATTACGACATTCCGGGAAATTTGAACAAGCCATAAACTTCCCATATTTACCCATTTTAAAGACCATCGGGTGACTACATAATTCACAGTCTTCCCCAGCTGGTTCATCTTTAATTTCCACTTCACGCATTTCTTTTTCCGCTTTTTCTAAGCGCGGTTCAAATCCTACGTAGAAATCATCAACAATTTTCACCCAATTTGCATTTCCTTCTTCTACTTCATCAAGGCTTTGCTCCATATTGGCAGTAAATTCAATGTTAATAATTTCTGGGAAAAACTCTAAAATAAGTTCGATTACTATTCCACCAAGCTCAGTCGGAACGAAGCGTTTATTATCTAAAGCAACGTATCCTCGTTTTTGGATTGTTTCAAGTGTCGGTACATAAGTAGACGGTCTCCCAATTCCAAGCTCTTCAAGTGTTCTTACTAGACGAGCCTCTGTATAACGCGGCGGAGGCTGTGTGTAATGTTGCTTTGGTTCTATATCTTTTGAAAATACAGTTTCACCTACTTCTAACGGTGGCAACATCTTATCCTTTTCTTCCGCACCATCGTCTTTCGACTCTACGTACACTTTCATAAATCCTGGGAACTTTACAACTGATCCACTTGCACGGAACTGAACATCGTTATTAATGAGTCTCGCTGTAACAGTATCCATTATAGCAGATGCCATTTGACTTGCAACAAATCGCTCCCAAATCAGTTTATACAAACGGAGTTGATCACGACTTAAGAAACTTTTTAGTTCCTCTGGCTTTCTCATTACCGAAGTAGGACGAATCGCCTCATGCGCATCTTGTGCTTTCGACTTTTTCGTTTCTTTCTTCTTCTCTGTTCCTATGTATTCCGCACCAAACGCCTCAGTAATGTAATCACGAGTCTCTGTTTGAGCTGTTTCTGAGATACGTGTTGAATCAGTTCTCATATACGTAATAAGACCTACAGTCCCTTGTTTTCCAAGATCTATCCCTTCATACAGCTGCTGTGCAAGCATCATTGTTTTCTTTGCTCGCATATTTAACTTACGCGCTGCCTCTTGTTGTAGAGAAGATGTTGTAAACGGTAATGCAGGGTTACGCTTTCGCTCTTTTCGCGTTACATTTTCAACCGAAAACGCATTGTCTTTCATCTTTTCGATTATTTCGTTCACTTGTGCTTCGTTCGTTAATTGAACTTTTTCACCATCTACACCGTAAAAGCTTGCTTCAAATGTGTCTTTCCCTTTCGCAAATTCTGTTTTAATTGTCCAGAATTCTTCAGGTTCAAAACTTTGAATTTCTCTTTCACGTTCGATGATTAAACGAACTGCTACAGATTGTACGCGTCCTGCACTTAATCCTTTTTTTACTTTCTTCCATAATAAAGGACTAATATTGTAGCCAACAAGACGATCGAGTATACGCCTTGCCTGTTGTGCATCTACTAAATCCATATTAATTGCACGAGGATATTTAAATGATTCTTTTATTGCATCTTTTGTAATCTCATTAAATACAACTCGGCAATCTGATTCAACGTCCACATTTAACGTATTTGCTAAATGCCAAGCAATTGCTTCTCCTTCACGATCCGGATCGGCCGCGAGGTAGACTTTCTTTGCTTTTTTTGCCGCTGATTTTAAATCTTTTAAAACGGGACCCTTACCACGAATGGTAATATACTTCGGGGTGAAGTTATTCTTTACTTCTATCCCCATTTGGCTTTTAGGTAAATCGCGGACATGTCCCATGGACGCGACGACTTTGTATTTTTTCCCTAAATATTTTTCAATGGTCTTCGCCTTAGAAGGCGACTCCACGATTACGAGGTAATCTGACATGCTAGTGCCTCCTTAAGAGGTGGATTCAAGTCTTCATCAATCTTATTGATTTCTCTTGTTTTTGTCAATCAAGAATGAATATACCATACAGCGACAATCTACCATTTGTCAATAATTGTTTAATAAAAACATAAAAATATATGGTTAATTTAAAATTCCTTCAAGGATATCCTCCGCATTTCTTACTAGCTTCGCGCCTTGTTGAATTAGATGATTCGTTCCCGCTGCACTCTCTATAAATATAGGTCCAGGAAGCGCAAACACCTCTCTATTTTGTTCTAACGCAAGGTCTGCAGTAATAAGGGATCCACTTCTCATTTTCGCTTCTACAACTAAAACACCTTTACTTATACCGCTAATAATTCGATTTCTTTTTGGGAAATACCATTTTTTCGGCACATAATGCGGCGGATACTCTGTCAATAACAATATATAATCTTTCCACGTGTCATATAAACCTCTATTCTCCTTTGGATACATATAAGATAACCCGTGTCCTAATATTGCAATAGTCGGGCAATGCTGCCTTACTGTAACTTCATGAGCAATTGTATCTATCCCTCTTGCAAACCCACTAACAATAAGCCATTCTTTTTCAAATAAAGGTTGTAAAATAAACTTCATACTCTCCTTTCCATATAAAGACGGTTCTCTCGTTCCAACAATCGCTAATTTATTTATCTTGCTGAGAAAATCTCTCTCTCCTTTTCCGTATAAAACAAAAGGGGGATCTTGTATTTCCTGCAACAGTTGTGGATACTCCTCATCCCATATGGTTATATAAAATATTCGATTTTTTTCTAAATAGGAGACATATTGCTTTAGATTTGAAGTCTGAAGGAAATTTGCTAGTTCTGAAGATTTTTTCGGGGATATTCCAGCGTAATATTCAAATTGTTTCGGACTAAAAGTGTATATTCCCTTCAGTTCTGGATCAACATATAGTAGTCTCTCCATCGCCTTCCAATGATCCGCCAACATGTAATGAAGGTGCAATAAACGTTCTTTTTTCATCTCAATTCTCCTTACCCATAATTTTTATTATGTAAACAAAAAATGTGTAAAAAGACACCCTCTAATAAGAAGGTGTCTTTCAAAAAGATTAGTAGTTTTTACAAGTCTCAAATAATCCCTTTTCTTTTAAAACAGAGATTAATGTTTCACCCATAACAGCTGGTGTTTCCGCTACTTTAATACCACAAGCTTCCATTGTTTTAATCTTTTCAGCAGCAGTTCCTTTGCCGCCAGAAATGATCGCCCCAGCATGACCCATACGTTTGCCTTCAGGCGCAGTTTGACCACCAATGAAGCCTACAACTGGTTTTGTCATATTAGCTTTTACCCATTCTGCTGCTTCTTCTTCTGCCGTACCGCCGATTTCACCAATCATAATTACAGCATGCGTTTCTTCATCTTCATTAAATGCTTTTAACGCATCAATAAAGTCCGTACCGTTAACAGGATCTCCGCCGATACCTACAGCAGTAGATTGGCCAATACCTTCTTGTGTTAACTGATGTACAGCTTCATACGTTAATGTACCAGAGCGAGATACGATACCAACATGACCTTTTTTGTGAATATATCCTGGCATAATACCAATTTTACATTCGTCAGGTGTAATGACACCAGGGCAGTTTGGTCCAAGTAAACGTGTATGTTTACCCGCCATATATCTCTTTACTTTTACCATATCTAATACAGGGATTCCTTCAGTAATACATACTACTAAATCAACCTTTGCATCAACTGCTTCCATAATTGCATCAGCCGCAAAAGCGGGTGGAACGTATACAACTGAAGCGTTTGCGCCTGTTGCTTTCACAGCATCTTCTACTGTATCAAATACTGGTACACCTTCAATATCAGTGCCACCTTTACCTGGTGTTACACCACCTACAATTTTCGTACCGTATTCAATCATTTGCTTTGTATGGAATAACCCTTGAGAACCTGTAATACCTTGAACAATAACTTTTGTATCTTTATTAACTAATACGCTCATTTTTCTCCCCCGCTTTCTATTAGCCCACTAGTGAAACAATTTTTTGTGCACCGTCTGCCATAGATTCTGCTGCAACAATATTTAAACCAGACTCATTTAAAATTTTCTTTCCTAACTCTACGTTTGTACCTTCAAGACGTACAACTAAAGGCAACTCAAGACCTACCTGCTTCGTTGCTTCAATAACACCTTCTGCGATAACATCACACTTCATAATGCCACCAAAAATGTTAACGAAGATGCCTTTTACATTTTTGTCAGAAAGGATAATTTTGAATGCTTCTGTAACTTTTTCAGCTGTTGCGCCGCCACCAACATCTAAGAAGTTAGCTGGGTCACCATGGTAATGTTTAATGATATCCATTGTAGCCATTGCTAAACCTGCACCATTAACCATACAACCGATATTTCCATCTAAAGGAATGTAGTTTAAGTCATATTTAGAAGCTTCAATTTCTTTTGAATCTTCTTCTTCAAGATCACGAAGTTCTAAGATATCTTTATTGCGATATAGCGCATTAGAATCAAAGTTTAATTTTGCATCTAACGCCATAACTTTACCGTCACCTGTTGTAACAAGTGGATTAATCTCAGCAATAGAGCAATCTTTTTCGATAAACGCACTGTATAAGCCCATCATAAACTTCACAGCTTGTCCTACAAGTTCTTTTGGAATATTGATGTTAAACGCGATTCGACGCGCTTGGAAACCTTGTAAACCTACTGCTGGATCAATATATTCTTTAAAGATTTTTTCAGGCGTTTTTTCTGCTACTTCTTCAATTTCTGTTCCACCTTCTTCAGATGCCATTAAAACAACTTGAGAAGTTGCACGATCTAATACAAGACCTACATAATATTCTTTTTTAATATCGCAACCTTCTTCGATAAGTAAGCGTTTTACTTCCTTACCTTCAGGACCTGTTTGATGCGTCACAAGTGTAGTTCCTAAAATGCTTTCTGCATATGTACGAACTTCTTCTAAACTTTTCGCAACTTTTACACCGCCAGCTTTGCCGCGTCCACCAGCGTGAATTTGCGCTTTAACTACACATACGTCCGTTCCTAATTCTTTCGCTGCTTCTACAGCTTCTTCTACTGTAAATGCAACCTTCCCGTTCGGAACGCTAACCCCATAGCTTCTAAGGACTGCCTTACCTTGGTACTCATGGATATTCATGGTCCCATCCTCCCCTGTTTTCCTGTTTTACTCAAAAAGTTTTTTAATGTTTAAAAAACATTACATTGCCATTGTATAAGATGATTGGCACGCTGTCTACAATAAAGTGTCAGAAAACTGAAATCGCTTTATTCTTTTTCGAAAATAATAATGTTTATATACCAAAATAAAAAATAAGCTGTGAATATACAGCTTATTTTTGAATCATATCTTTAATTGGCGCGAATGATTTTCGATGTTCCTCTAATACTCCATGTACTTCAATCGCTTCTAAATGCTGTTTCGTCCCATATCCCATATGTTGTTCAAATCCATATGCAGGATACTTTCCTCCTAACTCTTTCATCATGCGATCTCTCGTCACTTTCGCAATAATAGATGCAGCTGAAATAGAGACACTTTTCGCATCACCTTTAATGATTGATGTTTGCGGAATTGATGTAGGAAGCTTCATCGCATCGATTAATAAATATTCTGGTGTACATGATAAATTAGCAACGGCATCTAACATCGCTTGCTTCGTCGCTTGATAAATATTTATTTCATCAATAACTTGTGGTGATACAATTCCCACTCCAATCGCAATTGCATGCTTTTTAATTTCATCATAAAAACGCTCACGTTTCGCTTCACTTAATTTTTTCGAGTCATTTAATCCTGGAATATAAAAATCTTCTGGAAGGACGACAGCCGCCGTCACAACCGGTCCTGCTAACGGCCCACGGCCCACTTCATCAATGCCAGCAATGTATGTGAGGCCTTTTTCACGTAACTCATTTTCGTACTTTGACATTTCTAGAAATTTTTCTCTTTCTTTTTGCGCTAACTCTTTTTGTTTATACCACTTCAAAATTAGTTTTTGAACACCTTTTCGCTCATCTTTCACTAACATTTGAAAACGCTCGTCTTCTTCACTCATAATTTCTTGCAGCAAACATTCCGCTTCTTGAATAGTCATTTTTTGCATCTATTTACACTCCTTTTAAACGTAACCAAAAAGAAAAGACGTACAAACGCACGTCTTATACTTCTTCTACTTTTTCTACATCTTCCACCTGCTCCGCAAACTCTTCTGGTGTTTCAAATGTCATTTTTCCAAATCTTCCACCACGAAGCTCACGAAGTATAAGCTCAGATGTTTTATCATAATCAATCATTCCGCCGCCCATTAAGCAACCTCTGTTTTTTCCAATTGCATCAAATAACTCCACAATTTCTTCTGGAATGTCATTTAACTTATATCGCTCTTTTAAACGTTCTGGATAATGTTTTTCCATAAAACGTAACGCATAAATAGCTACATCCTGTAGATTTAATATAGAATCTTTAATTGCACCAGTCGTCGCTAAACGAAGACCAACTAATTCATCTTCAAATTTAGGCCACAAAATACCTGGTGTATCTAATAATTCCATTTCTTTCCCAACTTTAATCCACTGCTGGGCCGTTGTCACACCAGGACGATCTCCTGTTTTTGCTATATTCTTCTTCGCTAATTTATTAATCAGTGTAGATTTACCAACGTTTGGAATACCTACAATTAAAGCACGAATTGCTCTTGGTCTAATGCCTTTAGCAACCATTTTATCGAATTTTTCTTTGACCAGCACTTTACAAGCTGCTGCAATTTCTTTCATACCTTGTCCAGCTTGCGCATTAATTGAAATTGCCTTTTGACCTCTTTCATCAAAATATGCAATCCACTGCTTTGTAAGACGATCATCCGCCATATCCGCTTTATTTAAAACAACAAGCCTTGGTTTATGTGTAATAATTTCATCAATCATTGGATTACGAGAAGATAAAGGTAATCGAGCATCTACAAGCTCAATTACAACATCAATTAACTTTAATTTTTCTGTTACTTGGCGTCTAGCCTTTGCCATATGTCCCGGGAACCATTGGATTACCATGTTGCCACCTTCTTTTTCTTTTATTTCACAATACGTGCATCTTTTAACGGCCAATATAGCATATTTGCTTTACCAATCACTTGGTCCATTGAAATTGTACCAATCGAACGGCTATCTTTACTAAAACGACGATTATCGCCTAAAACAAATAATTGACCTTCTGGAACAGTTTTCTTTCCTGTCATTTCTTCAAGAGTAAAATCATATGTAAGCGGTCCGTCAGCAAGTTGTTTTTTCTGCTTATCTAAATACGGCTCCTCATAAGGTTTCCCGTTAACATATAGTTTATCATTACGGTATTCGATTTCGTCGCCTGGCAGGCCAATAATACGCTTAATATAATCTTTTTCTTCCGTCGCTCGGAATACAATAATATCAAAGTGTTTCGGATCACCTATGTGATAGCCAATTTTATTAACAATCATTCGATCACGGTCATGTAAAGTCGGCGACATCGATACACCATCTACGAGAATTGGGGCAAAGAAAAACTGTCTAATTACGCCCGCTAATACAACAGCAATCAAAATTGCTTTGATCCATTCCCAAAGTGAGCTCTTCTCTTTCTTCATGATTTCCCCTCCACAGTTATGTAAGCTGCTCGTATTATACCAAAATTTCATATAGATTGGAAAAAGGGAGCTTGTGTATTTACAAGCTCCCATACATGTCTTATCGAATTTCTTTAATACGTGCTTTTTTACCGCGAAGGTTACGTAAGTAGTATAACTTAGCACGACGTACTTTACCACGGCGAAGTACTTCGATGTTCGCGATTCTTGGCGTGTGAACTGGGAATGTACGCTCAACACCTACACCGTAAGAAATCTTACGAACTGTGAATGTTTCACTGATTCCGCCACCACGACGTTTAATTACAACACCTTCGAAAAGCTGAATTCTTTCACGAGTTCCCTCAACTACTTTTACGTGTACACGTAAAGTGTCTCCAGGACGGAATGAAGGAAGGTCAGTTTTTAATTGGCCTTTTGTGATTTCTGTGATTAATTGTTGCATATTAAATTCTCTCCTTTAAACAGATGCTCTTATAAAGTCTTATTAAATTACAGCGGAACATCGTTAATACGGCTACTGATTTCAGTAGCACAAATGTTATAATAGCATATTGCTAGGACTGTTGCAATAGAAAATATATCAAGCCCTTATCGGTCTTCTTTAATCTGTTCCAGCCATTTCTCTTCTTGCTTAGATAATTCTCGTTCTTCCAGTAAATCCGGTCTACGTGTGTACGTACGACGTAGTGACTCTTTATGGCGCCATTCATCAATGTTTTTATGATTTCCTGACATTAGTACATCCGGTACCTTCATACCACGAAAATCAGCAGGACGTGTATAATGTGGGTGCTCTAACAAACCTGTGCTAAAAGAGTCTTCCACTTGTGACGTTTGATTCCCAAGCACTCCTGGCAAAAGACGTACAACACTGTCAGTGACTACCATAGAAGCCAATTCTCCACCCGTTAATACGTAATCCCCAATAGAAATCTCATCTGTTACAAGATGCTCACGAATTCGTTCATCGTATCCTTCATAATGGCCACATACAAAAATAACATGCTCTTCTCCAGCAAGCTCTTCTGCCTTCTTCTGCGTGAAACGCTCTCCTTGTGGACACATTAAGACGATTCTCGGCTTACGGTCTGTTTCCTTCGTTAACTCTTCTACTGCGTCAAAGATAGGCTGCGGGGTTAATACCATACCAGCGCCCCCACCATACGGATAATCATCTACACTATTATGCTTACTAGTTGTATACTCACGGAAATTGACAACACGAAGCTCTACCGCTTCTTTTTCTTGTGCTTTCTTTAAAATTGAAGACCCAAATACTCCCGTAAACATATCTGGAAACAATGTTAAAATGTCAATTTTCATTATAGTAGCCCTTCCATTACATGAATGGTTACTAATTTATTTTCAATGTTAACTTGAAGTACAACGTCATCAATATAAGGAATTAACAGATCTTGACCCTTTGGACGTTTAATCACCCAAACGTCATTCGCACCAGGAGATAGAATCTCTTTGATTGTCCCTAACGCTTCTCCTTCTTCCGTTACAACGTTGCAACCAATAATTTCATGGTAGTAGTATTCACCTTCAGCTAGTTCGCCTAACTGCTCTTCTGGTACTTTTATTAAAGAACCTTTAAACTTCTCTACTTCATCTACATTGTTGTATCCTTCAAGTGTTAATAAATCAAATGTCTTATGTTGACGATGAGAAGTTACCTTCACTGTAAGATATTCTGTACCTTTCTCATCCCATATGTATAACGTGTTCCCTACCTTATATCGCTCTTCTGGAAAATCAGTACGAGAAATAACACGAATTTCTCCTTTTACGCCATGAGTATTTACAATTTTCCCTACGTTAAACCATTTTGTCATAAATAGTATGTCACCCCTGGTTTCTATATAAATTAAGCATTTCCATTTTATATATGGAACATGCAATTTCTCTTTAAATGTTAAAAAAGGGAGAGGAAATAACTCCTCGCCCTTTTTACGTTTATTGAATTTCCAGTGTGACGTTCTCATCATTATGATGTCCCACTGAATACAAGAGCATTCGAATCGCTTTCGCAACTTTCCCTTGCTTTCCAATGACTTTTCCAACATCCTCAGGATGTACAGTTAATCGATACTTTATTTCTCCGTTGCAAAGTTCCTGTGTAACTTTTACATCTCCAGGATGATCTACAAGAGGTTTAACAATTGTCTCGACTAACATTTTCATTGTCATTGCCTCAATTACTTACCTTGTTTAGATAAGTGGAATTTCTCCATGATACCTTGGTTAGAGAAAAGGTTACGAACTGTATCAGATGGTTTAGCACCATTTCCTAACCATTTTAATGCTGCTTCTTCGTTGATCTTAACTTCCGCTGGTTGAGCAACCGGATTGTAAGTACCGATTTCCTCAATGAAACGTCCGTCACGAGGAGAACGAGAATCTGCAACAACTACACGATAGAAAGGAGTTTTTTTAGCTCCCATACGTTTTAAACGAATTTTAACTGCCATTTATAAAGCACCTCCGAATTTATTTCACACAGATAATTATATTAGCAAAAAGACTATTGCTTTGTAAAGTATTTTTTCTTAACAGAGCCATCTTTTTTCCTTACATGAATGGAAACTTCAATCCACCTAGTCCTTTTTTCTTACCTTTTTGCATTCCCGTCATCGTCTTCATCATTTTTTTCATATCATCAAATTGCTTGATTAGACGATTGATTTCTTGTACTGTTGTACCGCTACCTTTGGCAATGCGCTTTTTACGACTAGCATTGATTACTTCCGGTTGTTCTCGTTCTACTTTAGTCATAGAACGAATAATTGCCTCAATATGCCCAATTTGTTTTTCATCAACTTGTGCATTTTTCAGCCCTTTAATTTTATTTGCACCAGGAAGCATTCCTAACAATTCGTCAAGCGGTCCAAGTTGACGCACTTGTCCAAGTTGTTCTAGGAAATCGTCAAGCGTAAACGAAAGCGTACGCATTTTTTGCTCAAGTTCTTTTGCTTTCTCTTCATCAACTGTAGCTTGCGCTTTTTCAATTAATGTTAAGACGTCGCCCATCCCTAAAATACGGGATGCCATACGTTCTGGATGGAACGCTTCAATTGCATCTAGTTTTTCACCCATACCAGCAAATTTAATTGGTGTATTTGTTACAGCCTTAATAGATAATGCCGCACCACCGCGCGTATCACCATCTAATTTCGTTAATACAACACCTGTTAACCCTAACTGTTCATGGAAACTTTGTGCTACATTTACCGCGTCTTGTCCTGTCATCGCATCGACAACAAGGAAAATTTCATCCGGTTTCGCAACTTCTTTGACTTTCGCTAATTCATCCATTAGTTCTTCATCAATATGCAGGCGACCCGCTGTATCGATTAAAACATAATCGTGATGATCTTCTTTTGCTTTCGCAATCGCTTGTTTCGCAATTTCAACCGGACTTACTTGATCTCCTAAGGAGAAAACAGGCATGTCCAATTGCTTCCCTAATGTTTCAAGCTGTTTAATCGCTGCTGGACGGTAAATATCCGCTGCAACAAGCATCGGTTTACGATTATGCTTTTTACGAAGTAAATTCGCAAGCTTACCTGTCGTCGTTGTTTTACCCGCACCTTGCAGACCAACCATCATTATAACAGTAGGTGGCTTATTAGCAACAGCAATTTTGCTTTGCTCTCCGCCCATAAGTTCTGTAAGTTCTTCCTGTACGATTTTAATTACTTGTTGTCCAGGTGTCAAACTTTTCATTACATCTTGTCCGACAGCACGCTCAGACACACGCTTTATAAAATCTTTTACTACTTTAAAGTTAACATCCGCTTCTAAAAGAGCTAGACGAACTTCTCTCATCATTTCTTTCACATCGGCTTCAGAAACTTTTCCTTTGCCGCGGATTTTTTGCATTGTCTGTTGAAGTCGGTCGGCTAATCCTTCAAATGCCATATTGCCGCCCTCCTAATCTAATTTTTCGATAGCTTCAACAACTTGTTTCATTTCTTCATTCACATGCTCTTCTTCGCTGATTAGCTGTTTTAGCTTTGCAACAAGTCGCTGTCGCTCTTGAAACTTTTGAAGTAATACTAATTTATCTTCATATTCTTCAAGCATCGCTTCAGTCCGTTTAATGTTATCATACACGGCTTGGCGACTTACATCAAATTCTTCCGCAATTTCACCAAGAGATAAATCATCTAGATAATAAAGCGACATATAACTTCTTTGTTTTTGCGTTAACAACGATTGATAAAAATCAAATAAATAATTCATTCTCGTTGTTTTTTCGAGCATGTTGGATCATCCTTTGTTAAGTGATTTCCCTTTACATGAATTAGTTTACATGGAGTACAAAAGAGTGTCAAGTTTTTTTCTTAACATCACTTATTTTTTATAGAAAAAGAAGCGGTAATGCCGCTTCTTTCCTTTATACTTCTTCTGTTTCTACTAAGTTCGCAAACAAACCATAAACATATTGTTCTGGATCAAACTGCTGCAGATCATCCATTTGCTCTCCTAGCCCAACAAATTTCACCGGAACATCCATTTCGTTACGAATCGCTAAGACGATACCACCTTTAGCAGTTCCATCTAACTTCGTTAAAACAATACCAGTAACATTCGTTGCTTCACGGAATGTTTTCGCTTGGCTTAAACCATTTTGTCCTGTTGTTGCATCAATAACTAGTAATACTTCATGAGGAGCCCCTGGTACTTCACGCTCAATTACACGCTTCACTTTCTCTAACTCTTTCATTAAGTTTACTTTATTTTGTAAGCGCCCTGCTGTATCACATAGCAATACATCCACTTTACGGGCCTTTGCCGCTTGTACAGCATCATACATAACCGCCGCTGGGTCAGATCCTGATCCTTGTTTAATTACTTCTACACCAACACGATCGCCCCATACTTCTAATTGTTCAATCGCCCCAGCACGGAATGTATCTCCTGCCGCCAATAGGACAGACTTACCTTCTGATTTAAATTTATGTGCAAGCTTACCAATCGTCGTCGTTTTCCCCACACCATTAACACCAACAAATAAAACTACTGTTAATTGATCCTCTTGTATATTAACTTCATTACTAAAGTCGCTGTCACCTTTGTAAATTCCCACTAGCTTTTCAGAAATAACAGCCTGTACTTCTTTCGGATCTTGAATGTTACGACGTTGCACTTCTTCTTTCAACTGATCAATTAATTCCATCACTGTCGAAACTCCGACATCCGCACTAATTAAAATTTCTTCTAATTCCTCAAAGAAATCTTCGTCTATTTTACGGTAACGGTACACTAAGTCATTTACTTTATCAGCAAATGAATTTCTCGTTTTTTCTAATCCTTGTTTAAACTTCTCTGTTACCGTATCCGTTTGTTTTGAAATTTTTTCTTTTAATTTTTTAAAAAAACTCATACTTCCCATCCTTCCTATCTACTTGCAACAAGTTCTTCACCATCATCTAAACGAACAGAAACAAGCTTCGACACCCCTGATTCTTGCATTGTGACACCGTACAATACATCAGACTCTTCCATTGTACCTTTTCGGTGTGTAATTACAATAAACTGTGTTTCATCACTAAATTTCTTTAAATACTGCGCAAAACGAGCAACGTTTGCCTCATCAAGAGCTGCTTCTACTTCATCTAGCACACAGAATGGAACTGGGCGTACTTTTAAAATACCAAATAAGAGCGCAATTGCCGTTAAAGCACGCTCTCCCCCTGAAAGTAAACCTAAGTTTTGTAGTTTCTTCCCTGGTGGTTGCGCTACAATGTCAATACCAGTATTTAGTAAATCTTCTGGATTTGTCATTACTAAATCCGCTCTTCCACCTCCGAATAATTCAGAGAATACAGATTGAAACTCTGTTCGAATCCCTTCGAACGTAGTAGAAAAGCGTTTTTTCATCTCTTCATCCATTTCCGTAATAAGTTGATGCAATGTCGATTTCGCTTCTTCTAGGTCATCTCTTTGCTCTAATAAGAATGTATGGCGCTCTGCTACACGTTCATACTCATCAATTGCCCCTAAATTTACTGCACCTAACTCTTCAATGGATAGTTTAATTAGTTTCACCTTTTTACGTGCATCTTCTGCAGGCATCATCATTGTATACTTAAGTTTTGCTGCTTCAAATGAAATAGTATATGTTTCACGTAAATGTTGCAATCTATTTTCCAGCTCTACATCAAGTCGGTTAATTTTCACTTCTTGATCTTTCAACATCTCAAGAATATATTTATGTTTACCTATTGTTTCTTTCGCACCGCGCTCTAAATGCTCGACTCTTTCTTGCAATGATACGCGTTGTTCACGACGAGAACGAATTAACTCCGAAGTTTGATTACGATCATACGCTTTCTTCTCAATCATATTCATAATTTGTTCTTCGCCACTTGAATTAGATGTCATCTCTTGCTTTAAGAACGCTAAATCTTCTTTCGTTTTTACAAGCGTCGCATCAGTCTCTTCTTTTTCCTTCGTCAATCGTTCGACTTTTTCTTTTTGATTAGACAAACGTTGTTGTTGTTCAGCAGCTTGTACTTTTAGCTCCGTCATTTCCTTCTGAACTTTTTCTTTTGAAGAATGTTGTTCACTTTTTTGTTTCGTTAAAACGACGATTTTGCTATCTAATTCCCCAATCTCCGCTTGAAGAGTCGCTAAAATCTTTTCTAACTCTTCTTTGCGCCCTTGCATTTTTACTTGATCTTGTAAAAATCCTTCAATCTCTAAATCGTAAATCGATAAACGATCATTAATACGATGTTCATCTAATTCTAAACGATTAATTTCTTCTCTTAGCTTCTGTTCATCTACACGTTCGGTCTCTACACCTTGGCGTAGCTCTCGTATTTGTACTTCTTTTTCTTGAATCTCTTGCTTTACTGCTTTAACAAAGTTTTCTAGCTTCGTTGTTTTTTCTTCCATGTCAGTTAGTTTTTTAATCCACTCTTCAAGTTCACGTTGACGTCCCAATAAAGAGGATTTCGCCTGTTTTACAGCGCCACCCGTCATAGAACCACCCGGATTCACTACGTCACCTTCGAGTGTTACAATACGATAGCGGTATTGCAGTTGTTCCGCTAACTCATTTGCTCCGCGTAAATCTTTCGCAACAACAACTGTACCTAATAAACTTGAAACTACATTCTCATATTTATTATTGTACTGCACAAGTTCTGCCGCTACACCGACAAACGATGGATGCTGATTCACAATGCGTAATTGATCAAATGATAGCGATCGGCTTTTAATAACAGTTTGAGGTAAAAACGTTGCACGGCCATGTTTATTTTGCTTTAAAAATGCAATTGCATTACGAGCATGTTCTTCTGTTTGTACTACGATATGTTGCATCGCTGCCCCAAGGGCGATTTCCATCGCGATTTCATATTCTTTCGGCACAGTCAGAAGTTCTGCAACAGCTCCCTCAATACCTTGTAGCCTATTTTCTCTAGCCTTTAATACTTCACGTACCCCTTGATAGAAGCCAGAGTAGTCCTCTTGCATCTCTTCTAACATTTCTTTCCGAGAGCGCGCCTGTTGCACAAATTGATACGCTTGATACAGTTTCGTTTCATTTTCACTATACTGTGACTTACATTTCCCAAGTGCTGTTTCTGTCTTCTGTATGTTATAAATAATGCCAGCTATTTTCTCTCTCGCTTGCTCATAACTTTCTACAAGTTTCGCCTTTTTCGCTGTAATTTCCACACGCATCTGTACATACTTTTCATTTTCTTCATCAAGTCGTTCGTTTTTAGAGTTTTGCTGTTTTGATTGTTCTTCAATCATAGATAATTCATTACGAAGACTTGCTTGTTGATTTAAAAGTTCAATATAGTCACCTTTTAAATTCTCAATTTGTTCCTCTAAATTCTCAGCAAAAGTCGCAAGTAATTGCTCGTTATCATGCAATTTCTTCTCCAATTCTTTTACTTGATTCACAAATTGCATTAACGCTTCTGTACTTGTTTCAATTTCGCCATCATAACTTGTAGCTTTCTCTGTTAACTCAACAATTAGCTTTTCAAGCTGCGCACAATGTGTCGTTGCATTTTGCTTTCTTTCCTTTAACAGCTCGCGTTGCCCTTCTAGTTTTTCTAGTTCTTTACTAGACAGAAGTAGAACTTCTTGTAAGGAATTTACAGATTCATCAACGGCTTGTAATTGCCCGCGTAATTCCTTAAGCTCTTCTTCACTTTTTTGTAAGTTCGCCGACATTTTAGCTTCTTCATCTTTATTATGCCCAAATTGATTTCGAAGCGCTTCCCACTTTTCATGTAATTCTTCAATTTCATGTACAATAAGCGCTGCTTCTACTTTCTCTAATTCTTCTTTTTTCTCAAGATAATCTTTCGCAATAGAAGCTTGTCTTTCTAGTGGTTCTACTTGACTACTTAATTCGTGAATAATATCTTGTACACGATTTAAGTTTTCTTGTGTTTCCGCCAATTTCCCTTCAGCTTTCTTTTTACGAAGTTTGTATTTCAGCACACCCGCAGCTTCTTCAAATACACCACGACGTTCTTCTGATTTACTACTCAAAATCTCTTCGACTTTCCCCTGGCTAATAATTGAAAAAGCTTCTCTTCCCATACCAGAGTCCATAAATAAATCAATAATATCTTTCAATCTACAAGATTGTTTATTAATATAAAAATCACTATCACCCGAACGAGATACACGACGCGTTACACACACCTCGTTATACTCAATCGGTAAGCGTTGGTCTTCATTATTTAAAGTTAATGTAACTTCAGCAACATTAACCGCTCTTCTCGTATCACTGCCGGCAAAAATAATATCCTCCATCTTTGCACCGCGTAATGACTTTGCAGATTGTTCACCAAGTACCCAGCGAATTGCATCAGTAATATTACTTTTCCCGCTCCCGTTAGGTCCTACTACAGAAGTTACACCTGGAACAAAATCGACAGATACACGCTCAGCAAAAGATTTAAATCCTGCTATTTCTAATCTTTTTAAAAACACGAAAGGCCTTCCTCCTATTCTCCGTTGTTGTAAACGTTGTCTGTACGAAAACAAGCTACTATACGGATTTCCCACTCCTTTTATTTATAAATAAAAGGAAAGTTTCATTCTATGCATAAGGAATCCCCCTCATTCAAAGGGGGATTCCTCATGATTGTTCTTTTAATTTTTTCAATGCTTCTGCAGCAGCTTGTTGCTCTGCCTCTTTTTTTGACTTACCACTTCCAAGACCTAATGCCTCATTATTTAAAGTTACACGGGACACAAATTCTCGGTTATGGGCCGGTCCTTTTTCTTGCAAAATTTGATACTCAATATTGCCACTACCATCACGCTGAATCAATTCTTGCAATTGACTCTTATAATCCATCACATGAGAAAAAGCACCTTCATTAATTTTTGGATATACAACTTCTTTTAAGTATCCCCAAACTGTTTCTAGCCCTTGATCAAGATAAAGGGCACCAATAAACGCTTCAAAGACATCCGCTAATAAAGCTGGTCGTTCACGTCCACCCGTCATTTCCTCACCTTTTCCTAATAAAACAAGGCTACCAAATGACATTTCGTTTGCAAAACGAACAAGAGATGGCTCACATACAATAGCTGCACGTAGTTTTGTTAACTCTCCTTCGCTCATTGTCGGATATTTTTGAAACAGATACTGTGATACAGTGAGTTCCAATACAGCATCGCCAAGAAATTCAAGACGCTCATTGTCCTCATGCGGTTTTTTTCGATGCTCATTCACATACGATGAATGCGTAAATGCTTTAATCAATAATTTTTCATCTGTAAACGTAATACCTATCTTTTCTTGAAATACTTTAAAAGCTTCACGATATTTTGCTTCGTATTTTTTTTCTCTATGTTTTCGGTACGGCATAGGTCCCTCCAGATATAAGCCGAGAAGCCCCGTTAAAAAACGGGACTTCACTCAACATTATAGATGACTCTCTATGTAAGTCACAGCATCGCCAACAGTAGCAATCTTTTCAGCATCTTCATCAGAAATTTCCATTTCGAATTCATCTTCTAATTGCATTACAAGTTCTACTACATCTAGGGAGTCTGCGCCTAAATCTTCTTTGAAGCTTGCAGCTGGTACTACTTCAGTTTCTTCTACTCCTAAACGATCAACGACAATTTTTGTTACACGCTCTAAAACATCTGCCATTCTATTCACCTCCCCTCAAATATTATATAAAATATTGTCCAAAAAAACTAGGTGAAATCGATTCTTTTATTACATTACCATACCACCATCAACATTTAACGTTTGACCTGTAACATATTTACTTTGATTAGAAGCGAAAAACGTCACAGTATTTGCGATATCTTGCGCTTCTCCAAACTGAGCTGCAGGAATTAATTTTAACATTTCTGCTTTTATATTTTCATCTAATACATCCGTCATATCAGTCGCAATAAACCCTGGAGCAATTGCATTTACAGTAATATTTCGGCTCGCTAATTCTTTTGCTGATGTTTTTGTCAATCCAATTACACCAGCTTTAGCAGCAACATAATTTGCTTGTCCTGGGTTTCCTGTTACACCAACAACAGAAGCGATATTAATAATACGTCCATGACGTTGACGCATCATATAGCGCGATACTGCTTTCGTACATAAGAAAACACCTTTTAAGTTTGTATTAATAACTGTATCCCATTCTTCTTCTTTCATACGCATTAATAAATTATCTTTTGTTACACCAGCGTTATTTACAAGAATATCAACTTGTCCAAACGTATCTACAGTTTGTTTCACCATTGCAGTAACATCATCAGCATTTGCAACATCTGCTCTTACTGCAATGGCATCTGAACCTAATTTCTTTATTTCATCAACTACTTCATTCGCCTTTTGCTCATTACCAGCATAATTTACTACAACATTTGCCCCTTGTTTCGCTAAATCAATGGCAATCGCACGACCAATCCCACGTGAAGCACCAGTTACTAATGCTACTTTCCCTTTTAACATCAGCTTTCTCCTCTCAAATTTGAAATGGTATCTTTTAATGTCTCTTCATCATATATCGCATATGCTTTCACTGAAGAATCAATCGACTTCATAAGACCAGCAAGTACTTTTCCAGGTCCGATTTCAATAAATGTATCTACCCCTTGATTCACCATATACTCAATAGATGGGTACCATAATACAGGCGAATAGAGCTGTTCAATTAGCTTTTCTTGAATATCTGTACCACGTGTAATAACATCTGCCGTAACATTTGCAATAACAGGAATATTCGTGTCTTGAATTGTAATTTCATTTAAAACACTTTGGAATTTCTCAGCAGCTGGTTTCATAAGCGAGGAATGAAACGGTCCACTTACTTTGAGCGGAATTGCTCTTTTAGCACCATTTTCTTTCGCTCTTTGAGAAGCAAGTTCTACTCCTTGCTTTGTTCCAGAAATAACAATTTGCTTCGTACTATTCATATTAGCAATTTGTACTGCGTATCCTTCACTTGTTACTTCTTCTGTAACTCGTTTCAGCATATCCGGATTGGCGCCTAAAATAGCTGCCATTGCACCTTCCCCGCCCGGAACAGCTTCTTCCATATATTCTCCACGTTTCCTTACAGCATATACAGCGTCTTCGAATGTTAATGCACCAGCAGCTACAAGAGCGCTATATTCACCTAAACTATGTCCTGCGACAAAACCAGGTGTAATATCATACTCCTTCAAAGCTGTTAAAATTGCAAAGCTCGTTGTTAATAGTGCCGGCTGCGCATTTGTCGTTAATGTTAACTTTTCTTGCGGTCCTTCAAAAATAACTTCTGAAAGAGAATCATGCAAAACCTCATCCGCTTTTGCAAACACTTTCGCAACCTCTTTATTATTCTCCGCTAACTGTCTACCCATTCCAACTGCCTGTGAACCTTGGCCCGGAAAAAGAAATGCTATTTTTCCCATTTCAAATCCTCCTCTTATTGAAGCGGCTCCTTCTCCATTACACTTGAAATTGTAGGAATTACTTCTTTCGCTACCATTTCTCTCGTTTGACGAATCGCACTAAATATCGATTGGTCATTAGAAGAACCGTGAGCCTTAATGACAGGAGCTTTCAATCCAAACAACGCCGCTCCTCCATACTCCGAATAATCCATTTTATCTTTCAATACCATAAGTTTTGGTTTTAATACCGCTGCTGCTAATTTGCTCGTAAACGAACTCATTAATTGTTCTTTTAACATAGAGAATAACGCAAGTGCTGTTCCTTCTAATGATTTCAACGCTACATTACCCGTAAAACCATCACATACAACAACGTCTGCTACACCTTGCAATAAATCTCTTGATTCAACGTTTCCAACGAAATTAATTGGTGCATCCTTGAGCATAGCAAAGACCTGTTTTGAAAGCTCGTTTCCTTTACCATCCTCTGTTCCAACATTTAAAAGTCCAACGCGTGGATTTTTAATTCCTCTTACCTTCTCTGCGTAAACAGAGCCCATTACTGCATATTGATATAAATGAATTGGTTTTGCATCAACGTTTGCTCCAACATCTAACATAACAAAGCCTTCTCCATCAACAGTTGGCATTGTAGGTGATAAAGCTGGTCGTTCAATTCCTTCCATACGACCAACAACAAACAATCCAGCTGCCATCAAAGCTCCTGTACTACCTGCTGATATACAAGCATCCGCTACACCGTCTTTTACTTGCTGCGCTGCTAGTACCATTGAAGCTTGTTTTTTTCGACGAACCGCTCTTACTGGTTCATCTGTCGATTCGATTTTTTCGTCCGTATGAAGTATAGTAATTCGCTCTTCACTCGTTAAATATTGACGAATTCCCTCTTCTTTCCCTACTAACGTAATATGTAAATCTGAGTATTCCTTAATAGCTTTCATTGCTCCTAATACTACAGCCTTTGGTGCATGATCGCCGCCCATTGCATCTATTGCGATTTTCATAAGTTGTTACCTTCCTCACTATAATTACTAGATCGATACATTTCAAAAGTGCCTGTAAAAACAAGTTCTTCTCCAACAAAGCTACGCACTTTGACAACCGTCCGTCCTTTATCATTCTCTACATCTTCAACACGTGCTTTTGCAACAACACGCTCTCCTAATTTTACAGGACGAATATATCGAATGGTGGACTTTGCAGTTAAAGCTAATTCTTCATCAATAACCGCAACAGCTAGTGAGTTTGCTTGTGCAAACAAATGATGCCCACGAGCAATTTGATTTCTTTTAAATACATGTTCTACCTTTACTTCAAAGATAGAAATCGCGTGTCTATCTAATTCTATATCGATAATTTCTCCGACAACCTCTTCTAACGGTAAAGATTTCACATCTTCTTCATGTTGTTTTGTAGCCACATGCTTAATTCGTTCTCTTAATTCAGGAATAGATAATTCCATACGATCAAGACGAACAGTTTGTATGCTCACTTGAAATTTTTCCGCTAAATCTTCATCCGTTATAAAAGGATTCGTTTCTATTGTTTGTTTTAATAATTCTTGTCTTTCTTTTTTACTTCTTCTTTTTTTCATACCGCACCATCCATTTTTATGACTAGGTACTAAAAGTAGTATATAATCATTAAAAGTAGAATGCAACAAAAATTTTTGCAGACTACTTTTAATCGAGCTTCTCTCCCTGGAACACACCTGTCCCATCAAGATAAGTACGCAGCGAAGCATACTGATCATTATGCCAAAACGCTTCTGAATCAACTAGTATCGCCGCATCTTGTCTTGCTGTTTCTAACGCCCGATAATCATGCACCATATCAGCAACCTTAAATTCTGGTAGACCACTTTGCTTACTTCCAAAAAAATCCCCAGGACCTCGTAACTCTAAATCTTTTTCTGACAATACAAATCCATCATTTGTTTCAGTCATAATGCGCATTCTTTCTTTTCCCGTTTCTGATTTCGGGTCCGCAATTAATAAACAATATGATTGTTCACTACCACGCCCTACACGCCCCCTCAGCTGATGGAGCTGTGATAAACCGAAACGTTCCGCGTCATAAATAACCATAACAGTCGCATTTGGTACATTCACACCTACTTCAACAACTGTTGTCGACACAAGAATTTGCACTTTATTTTCACTAAACTGTCCCATTATCTCTTCTTTTTCTTGAGATGATAGTCTCCCATGCATTAATCCAACTTGGCATTTCCCTTGATAATGATGAGTCAGCATACTATGTAAGTCGATAGCATTTTGTACATCAAGCTTCTCAGACTCTTCAATAAGAGGGCAAATAACATATGCCTGTCTTCCTTTTTTTATCTCTTTCTCCACAAAGCCGAGAACACGATCTAACATATCATGTTTTGCCCAGTACGTTTCGATTACCTTTCTACCAGCTGGCATTTCGTCGATAATAGAAACGTCCATCTCTCCAAATGCAGTGATAGCTAACGTTCGTGGAATTGGGGTCGCCGTCATAAACAACACATCTGGACTTTCACCTTTCTCACGTAAAACCCGGCGCTGCGCCACACCAAATCGATGCTGTTCATCGGTAATAACGAGACCTAACCTATGAAATATAACTTCGTCTTGAATTAAAGCGTGCGTCCCAACAAGGATGTCTACTTCTCCCTGTTCTAATCTCGACAAAATTTCTCGACGTCTCGCACCTTTAACAGAACTTGTTAGCAATTCAACCTTCATACCGAAATGTGAAAACGTCTCCGCGAGCGACTGATAATGTTGTTCGGCTAAAATTTCTGTAGGAACCATCAAAGCACCTTGATAATGAGCCAATTTCGCCGCATAAAGAGAAATCGCAGCAACAACTGTTTTCCCAGAACCTACATCCCCTTGCAATAATCGATTCATTCGGTACGGAGATGTCATATCTTTCATTATTTCATCTACAACCCGGCGTTGTGCGCCAGTTAATGGAAACGGAAGTGCATCAGTAAACTCTTGCAATTCTACTAATGAAATTTCTTTTTTCGTCCCTTTCGAGTTTTCCCTTTCCATTTTCCGTAATGTTTGCATTTTCAACTGAAACAAGAAAAACTCCTCATATACAAAACGGCGACGCGCTTGCTTTAAGTCTTCCTGTCCCACTGGAAAATGTAACCCTCTGAGCGCTTCATAGCGTGATAATAATTTATATCGACTTAACAAACCATCTGGTAACACTTCGACTATAGAATCTCCATACTCCTTAAATGCTTGTGCAACAAAACGGCGCATCTGTTTTACTGTCAGTTTTCCTTTCACTGAATATACAGGTTCTACTTCTTGTTGTCGTACAACCGGTCCAAAATTCAGTTCTGATACAGCAATTGTTTGGCGATGCTGATCCCATTTACCAGTAATCGTTACCGTTTCATCTAAATTTAACTTTTGTTTATAGTATGGTCTATTAAAACATACAGCTGTAATTAAATAACGACCGACGAGAACACGAACTGTAAGACGTGACTTCTTCTTCCCATAATATTGCAGTAAAGGAGCACTATGAACTTTCCCCTCAACCGTTACACGCTCGTCATGCTTTACTTCAGCAAGATCTTTCATCGCATAGTCTTCATAGCGGTACGGAAAATGTTCTAATAGATGAGAAACTGTATAAATTCCCATCTCGTGTAACAACTCAGATGTTTCTCCTCCGATTCCCTTTACATCCGTAACAGGAACTTGTACAACTTCATTCAAGATTCTCACGCTCCGTCACATTATTTTCTTTGATTCATTCTATTGATTGTCCAATAACATCGTTGACATCTGTAATCGCTCTATTTCACCCTATATATTCTATCATAGGCATTCTAAGAGAAACTACTCTAATCCCTCTATATAAAGTGAAACTATAATCAGTGGGGGTTTTGTTCATCCCCCACTGATTATTAGTTGAACCAATCGGGCGTTTACGGGCAGTTAATCTCCCACCTAACTTCTTTGCTCCAACCGAATTTAGGGGTAGGAGTTTTACTGCCCGTTAATGCGGGATAAAACAAAGTTGTACAATACGTAAGAAAAGAGCCTCACTATTAGCAGCAAGGCTCTTTTCTATCATCAATATGCTAGCCTTTTGAATAAAAACTAGTAATAAACTTCATATCACTACTTCTTATCCATTAGCAAGTAAAGTAAGTAACCCATTTATTTTCAAACCGAATCTTTTCTTATTCTACAGAGAAGATGAAAGAATACACCGGTTGGTTCCCTGCATGTACTTCTACTTCTGCATCTTCAAGGTTCTCTTCTACAAACGCAACTAATTCAGCCACTTCTTCATCTGTTGCATCTTCACCTTGTAGAATCGTTACGATTTCAGAATCCTCATCAATCAGCGCTTCTAGTAATTGCTTTGCAGCTCCTACTTTCTCAGCATTTGTAGATACAATTTTTCCATCTGCAATACACATGAAATCATCTTTTTGAATCGCTACACCGTCAATTTCCGTATCACGAACAGCATACGTAATCTGACCTGTTTTCACATGAGCTAAAGCTTCTTTCATGTTTTCTTCATTCTCTTCTAGCGTTCCAACTGGATTAAATGCTAACATTGCAGCCATACCTTGAGGAACTGTTTTTGAACGAACAACAATAACTTCTTGTTCTACAACTGACGCTGCTTGTTCTGCTGCCATCACTATATTTCCGTTATTTGGTAAGATGATGATTTTTTCAGCATTCGCCTCTTCAATCGCCTTCACAATATCCTCCGTACTCGGATTCATCGTTTGGCCACCTTCGATAACTTTCGTTGCGCCAATGCTCTCAAATAGAGTTTTAATACCCGATCCCATAGCCACAGTTACAATACCATACGGTTGTTTCTCTATTGGCTGATTCGTTGGTTCAGGCATCATGGTAGGTTCATCTAATAAAGCGGTATGCTGTTCACGCATATTTTCTACTTTGATCTTAATTAGACTACCGTAACGTTGTCCATAGTTCATAGGATCTCCAGGATGTTCCGCATGAATATGAACCTTTACAACCTCATCATCCGATACAACAAGTAGTGAATCTCCGTACACACTAATATCTTCACGGAATTTTTGTTCAGAGAAATTATGTTCCTTCATTTTTTCAGGCTCTAATTTCACCATGAATTCCGTACAATATCCATACTTAATATCTTCTGTACTCAATTGGCTTTGTACACTACGGTGATGTTCTGCGCGTACCATGTCATTCATAGATGGTTGGGCAGGCATATTAGAAGAAATTGTTTCTCCTTTTAAGTCAGCTAAAAATCCTTCATATACAACAACAAGACCTTTACCACCGCTATCTACAACGCCAACTTGTTTTAATACAGGTAATAAATCTGGCGTACGATTTAACGATGCGTTTGCTTCTTTTACAACGTCTTCCATAAACAAAACAAAGTCGCGCTGTTTTTTCGCAACTGTCACTGCATATTTACCCGTTTCTCTTGCAACCGTTAAAATCGTTCCTTCAATTGGTTTCATAACCGCTTTGTAAGCTGCCTCTACTCCAGCTTCTAAAGCTGCAGCAAAATCAACTGTCGTTAATTCTTCTTTTTGTTCAATGGATTTAGAGAAACCACGGAATAACTGAGATAAAATAACCCCAGAGTTACCACGAGCTCCCATTAATAATCCTTTAGCTAAACTTACACCGACTTTACCAGCATGCTGTGAAGGATTTGCTTTCACTTCACGTGCGCCTGAAGTCATTGATAAGTTCATATTTGTACCGGTATCGCCATCTGGAACTGGGAATACGTTTAATGCATCAACAAGCTGAACATTATTTGTTAAATTATTGGCTCCTTGAATGATCATTTGTGATAAACGTTTTCCATCAATTTTTTGAATTGACACAGATTTTCCTCCTTAATGCACATTACAAGTTTATTACTTTAACTCCTTGTACGTAGATGTTTACAGAATCTACTGCTAGTCCTACAGTTTGATCTAATGTATATTTCACTTTAGTCTGCACGTTATGTGCTACTTCTGAAATTTTTGTACCATAGCTCACAATAATATACATATCAATATGTACTTCGTCTTCATCTTTACGAACAATAACGCCTCTAGTGAAGTTTTCTTTTCGTAAAATGTCTGTTAATCCATCTTTTAACTGATTTTTTGATGCCATACCTACGATACCGTAGCAATCTACTGCGGCACCTCCAGCAATTGTTGCAATTACATCTGTACTAATATCAATTTGACCGTACTTTGTTTTAATTTCAATTGACATCTCGTTTCCCCCTTCATAAATGGTGAAAGTGAGCTAGACTACTTTAGTTACTATCATATAATCTTTTCAAAGAAAATTCCATCGTTCTTTCTTTTCACTCTCATATTTTATGTTTTTAAGTACATTTTTTTATGATGAGCAAAATAGTCCATTGTTATTATACAACATGTACCACTATAGTATGTCAAGCAATTTTTCTTGATTTCAATTTTTCTTCATTGACATATAGTGTCAAGTAATTTTTCTTGATTTCTTTTTTCTACGGTGTTGCATTCTCTTTTTAGTTGTGTTAAATTATAGAAGTGTTTTTAGCATCGCATAAAAGACTAATATTGAAAAATTACGTATGTTACGGTAGTTAAGGGAGGGAAATATAGATGGCTCGTGTTTGTGCTATTACTGGAAGAAAAGCTCGTTCTGGCAACTCTCGTTCTCACGCAATGAACGCTACAAAACGTAAATGGGGCGCTAACCTTCAAAAAGTTCGCGTACGCATTGACGGTAAAGTTCAACGTGTTTACGTTTCTGCTAGAGCATTAAAATCTGGCAAAATCGAACGTGTTTAATAATAAAAAAAAGAGCCGCTAGGCTCTTTTTTTATTATACCAATGGAAAAAGCACCGGTAATAGGTGCTTTTTTTAGTCTTTTTTGAAGGTATTTAACATCGCACGAACAATTCCACCAAGAAATTTAGGTAACTTAATTGTATAAAATCTCATGGTTTCCCTCCTAATCCCCATTACTCCACTTGTTCACTATATGATGCAAGGAGCAAAATTGTTTCTTCAATCAGTGCTTCTTATCATCATTAATATGCCAGAAGTAAATGAAAAAGTACCTTTTTCCTCAACGAGTTCATTACTAATACAAAGTGTCGATCCCCACTCTATTGTTTTATTAGTAAGAGGATACTTAAAACCGTGAAGTGTAATGCCTTCTACCCTTTCAGTAACTGGTACAAATGATACGTATGGAAAATGTTCGTTTCCTTCAATTATATACATACCAAACTTTTTCACCATTATTTCATTTTTATTGTCCACAATACACATTTCTATATTTACTTCTAATCCCTTTAAAAGCATCTGAATATTTGCTAAACCATGATCAAGTCTTCCACCAGTAGCACCAAAAATACGAATTAATTTTGGTTTCTGTTCTAAAGCCCAGCTAATTGCAATTTCTAAATCTGTTTGATCTTTTTCTCGCGGGACAATATGTAATTCATTTGTCTGCTGTCCCATCCATGCTAATTCCTCATCAGTAACTGAATCATAATCCCCAAACGCAACAGCCGGAGTGATCCCTCTTTTCAACAAACGGTACACTCCTCTATCAACGGCCGCCCAAACTACTTCTTCATTTTCATACCGAGAAAAATCTGCGCAGTATTCTGCAGGTCCTCCCGCTAAAATATGAATAATCATTTTTCCTTCCCCTTCTATTGTAAAAAGGCAATCTGCCATTCGGTAGATTGCCTTTCTCCTTATTTGCCACTCTAACATGTATAAATAGTGAAGTCTTAATGAACTAGAAGCTTCACTAGGATAAAGGTTCGTTCATTCTTTATCCGCGAATTACACGAATTGCTTCACCACGGTCTTTTTGATTGTATACTGCTGATCCCGCTACAAGAACATTCGCTCCTGCTTCAATACAAAGTCTTGCCGTTTCAGCGTTGACACCACCATCAACTTCAATTTCCACTTCTAGATTTCGCTCTTTAACCATTTCTGCAACTTGTTTGATTTTCGGTAATACAGAATGAATAAACTTCTGTCCGCCAAATCCAGGATTTACTGTCATAAGTAATACCATGTCTATATCTTCTAATACATGCTCAATCGCTGAAACTGGAGTATGCGGATTTAATACAACCCCTGCTTTAATGTCATGAGATTTAATTAACTGAATTGTACGATGTAGATGAGGACACGCTTCTACATGAACAGTAATAATATCCGCTCCCGCTTTTGCGAAAGTTGGGATATAGTTATCAGGATTTTCAATCATTAAATGTACATCTAACGGTAACGATGTAATCGGACGGATTGCTTCTACAATTAATGGTCCAATCGTAATATTTGGTACGAAATGTCCATCCATTACATCGACGTGAATGTAGTCAGCTCTGCCTTTTTCTACATCTTTAATCTCTTCCCCTAATCTTGAAAAATCTGCTGATAAAATCGATGGTGCAATTTTAATCATGACTAATACCTCGGCTTTCTCTCTCTAATTTCTTCTACGAATTGTTTGTAATTCTTATAACGATATTCAGTAATCTTTCCTTCTTCAACCGCAGCTTTCACCGCACATTTCGGCTCAGCAAGGTGTGTACACCCTCTAAATTTACAGTATTGGCTCGCTTCTTTCAACTCTGGAAAACAATATGTAAGATCTTCTACTTCTATATCTATGAAATCAAGCGAACTAAAACCAGGTGTATCCGCAACAAGTCCGCTTCCAACTGTAATTAATTCCACGTGTCTTGTCGTATGTTTCCCACGCCCTAAATGTGAAGAAATATCATTAGTTTTCAATTCTAAATCTGGACGTAATACGTTTAGCATTGAAGATTTCCCAACACCAGATTGGCCTGCAACGACGGAAATACAACCTTCTAAGAATGGTTTCAGAATATCAATACTTTCCGATGTATTTATAGAAGTAAACAACACATCATAACCCATCTCACGATAATCATTTGCATAAGATTCAACAGTTTCTCTCATTTTTTCATCTACTAAATCCATCTTACTAATACAAATA
This sequence comes from Bacillus sp. MYb209, assembly GCF_002975175.1. GTDB lineage: Bacteria > Bacillota > Bacilli > Bacillales > Bacillaceae_G > Bacillus_A. The sequence goes on along the minus strand of NZ_PCNZ01000012.1, from coordinate 24,731 downwards.
ATCGGTTTAATGTTATGATATTCAATCAATACTAAAAATCGATCTAACAGTCCTGGATTAAAATCTGGTTCTACCGCAGAGAAAACAAGAATAGCTTGATCAACATTAGCAATAGGAGGTCTAACAAGTTCATTTTTCCGATCAAATACTTCTAACACATAACCTTCATTCGGATTATCCGCTTGAAAAACAACTTGGTCTCCTACAAGTGGCGTAATTTTATTCTTTCTAAATACACCACGCCCACGACATTGTGTAATCCCTTCCTCATTCTGCACATAATAAAACCCACTTAGAGCTTTTACAATTTTTCCTTCTGGCATATAATTCTCCTTTATTTTGTATAAAATGAAACTGCAATTAAATATGAATAGACTAGAGTTCTTTAAACAATTATTTCAAAGCCCACCAAATATATATCCAGGTGCATATATTTAATCTACCATCAAATTTGAAATATTATTTACAACAGTATCACTTTTACAGCTTTTTGAATCATATATTTTTGCCTGCTATACAGTCCACGATGTAGACAGCATAACAGGCAAGAGTAATAAATTCCATCTTCTATATAAGGACGATGGAATTCACTATTATTGAGCTGGATATGGTACCTCCTTGTCCATAATCGTTACTCCATCTCGGACAATTTTATAATGTCCCTTTGCACCTTCTTGAATTACAAATTCTAAAGAAATAATCGCTGACTCAGTAATTGTTCTCGTTTCAACTGGTTTATCCATTTTTTGCTGCATATCTTCTTTATAAATTTCTATTGTTTGCGGCTTTTTCTCACCTGTTGCAGAAGCTTCATATGGGATAGAAATGTTATCCACTTTTACCGTTTTCGTTACTTTAGGCTTCGGACCATCGGAGATAACAATCGATACTTTATCTCCTTCTTTTAAAGGTGTCCCAGGCTTTGGTAACTGTGAAATAACAAGGCCTTTATCAACCGTATCTGAATACTCTCTTTTTATATCAGAAACAAGCTTTCTTTCATTTAAATAACCTTTTACACTATTTTCAGTCCATCCTGAAAAATCACCTGGTCTTATTTGATAAGGTCCTTTACTTACCCAAATTTTCAGTTCTTGTTCTGCCTCTATAACCATTTGATCAGGCGTTGGGATTTGCTCTACAATTTCACCTTTCGGCTTATCATTTTCAATATAATTTATTGTAACTTGTTTATATTTTTCTTCTAACTCAGCTCTTATACTCTCGAAATCTTTTCCTGTCAAATCACGCATCTTACTTTTCTTTTTCCCACCTGATTGGTAGATAGTAATTTTAGAGTTTTCTTTCACTACTCTTCCTGCTATAGGATCTGTTTTTATCACTTTTCCGGCTTCAACATCATCTGTATATACAAGATTAGGTTCAGTAACTTCAAAACCTTTTTCAACTAATGTATTTACAGCTGTCGTATATTTCATACCAGCCACATCAGGAACCTTCACATCTTTCGGAATAAAGAAGCCTGGAATAACAGTAAGTGCTAAGGTTATCCCTATCGCTAAAAGTAAAAATGTTGTAATTAAAACTTTCAGCCATTTATTACTTCGCTTTTTCTTCTTACCTGATTCGGTCTCTTCTTTTCTTACTTGTTCATCCACTTTACTTCCTTTTAATACAATCGTTTCATCACTTACATTTTGAAATAGTTGTTCTTGTTGAATAATTGGAATCGCTTTCGTTGCTTCCATATCTTCTGGTATGTAAAATGGTTGTTCATTTATTCGTTCTGGGTATAGTGCCGTTTCAATATCTCGTTTCATCGCGTTAGCAGATTGATATCGATGGAACGGATCTTTCGCAGTTGCCTTCAATATAATATTTTCAACACTTTGTGGAATATTTTCATTCCATCTTTTTGGAGATGGCATTTCATTTTGTAAATGTTTTAACGCAATTGCAACAGCAGATTCACCAGAAAACGGTTGTCTTCCTGTTAACAATTCAAACATAACAATTCCAAGTGAATAAATATCTGATTGTTTATTCGCTATACCGCCGCGCGCTTGTTCTGGTGATAAATAATGCACCGAACCGAGCACCGAATTTGTATGTGTAATCGTTGCTGCACTTGTAGCTGTCGCAATTCCAAAGTCTGTTACTTTGACCACTCCGTCATCTCGAATCAAAATATTGTGCGGTTTAATATCGCGATGTACAATCTCAAAATGATGGGCGTGTGCCATAGCGGACGTTAACTGCTCCATTATATCAAGAGCCTCTCCTATCGGTAACATCCCTCGATCAATTATGTATTGCTTCAATGTTCGTCCAGGTACATATTCCATTACAAGATAATATATACCATCCTCTTCCCCAACATCATACATATTCACAATATTTGGATGCGACAACGTTGTAACAGATTGCGCTTCTCGATGGAAACGTTTAATAAACTCTTCGTTATTTGAATAGTCGAGTCTTAATATTTTTACCGCTACATCTCGGCCAAGTATATCATCATGAGCTAAATATACATTGGCCATTCCTCCACCGCCAATCATTTTCAGCAGCTTATAACGGTCATTTAAGCGTTTTCCAATCAGCACGTTGCACTTCACCTACTTTCGTTTGTCGAATCCGTATAATCAATAATAACGAGGGTAATATTATCTTCTCCACCACGATCATTTGCTAATTGAATGAGATGCTCTCCCTTCGCCTCGAGCTGTTCATTCAATTGTAAAATTTGTTGCATATCAGCAATAGAAACTTTGTTCGACAATCCATCCGAGCAAAGAAGTAATTGATCATCTTCTTCAAGCACCAATGTTTTAACATCTAATCCAACTGTTTCTTCATTTCCTAATGCTCTTAACAAAACATTCTTTTTCGGGTGATATTCTGCATCTTCCTTTGAAATTTCGCCATGTCTCACAAGTTCATTTACAAGCGAATGATCTTCCGTTACAAGCGTCATTTTCCCCTCTGATACCATATAACACCGACTATCTCCTATATGACCTATAGTCACAAAATTCGATGTACAAATGGCTATTATAAGTGTTGTTCCCATGCCATTACATTCTGCATGCTGCTTAGAGTAAGCATATATGCGCTCATTAATAATTCCAACGTTAGTATGTAACCACTTTTCTACCTTTTTAGGCTCATTCATATTATGCGTTTGCTTCCAATAATCATGGAATAATTGAATAGCCATCGAGCTAGCTACATCGCCAGCTCGATGACCTCCCATTCCATCTGCTACTACCGCTAAAATATTTCCATCTAAATTGCGAAAAACTCCTGCACTATCTTCATTATGTTGACGAACTTTTCCTTTATCCGATAGAAACACGGCTTTCATCTCGTCACCTCGTCTCTTCTTTGCGCTCCTTTGCACGCAACTGACCGCAGGCTGCATCAATATCATGACCTTGTTCACGGCGAATTGTTACATTCACTCCACGATCTTTTAGCGTCTTTTCAAATAAGAAAATTTGCTCTCGTGGCGTACGTACATAATCACGTTCTGGCACGTAGTTTACCGGAATTAAGTTTACATGACATTTTACACCTTTTAAGAGCGAAGCAAGTTCTTCAGCTTGCTCAACTTGGTCATTTTCCCCTCCAAATAAGCCATATTCAAACGTAATACGACGCCCTGTTCTATTTACATAGTATTTAACAGCTTCCATTAAATCTGGTAGCTTATAGGCACGGTTAATCGGCATTAATTTTGAACGTAACTCTGTATTTGCAGAATGCAATGAAATCGCAAAATTAATTTGCATATCTTCTTCAGCGAACTTATAAATTTTTGGAACAATTCCACTTGTTGAAACTGTCATATGTCTTGCACCAATATGAATTCCTTTTTCATGATTTACAATGCGTAAGAATGACATTAAGTTATCATAATTATCAAATGGTTCTCCAATTCCCATAACAACAAGAGAACTTACACGTTCTTCTGTTACATCAAGCGCACGCTGAACTTCTACTACTTGCGCTACAATTTCTCCAGCCTCTAAGTTTCGTTTTAACCCACCAAGTGTAGAAGCACAGAACGTACAGCCAATGCGGCAACCCACCTGTGTTGTTACACAAATGGAATTTCCATATTCATGTCGCATTAGTACAGTTTCAATAGAGTACCCATCGTATAACTGGAATAGGAATTTAATTGTTCCATCCGAAGACGTTTGTTTTACTAAAGTGTTTAAAGTAGTAATATCAAAGGAATTCGACAATTTATCGCGCAATCCTTTAGCAAGGTTTGACATATCCTCATAATTTTTTACACGTTTTTTATATAGCCAATCAAAAATTTGTCCTGCACGGAATTTAGGTTCTCCTTGTTCCTTTAACCAATCTTGCATTTCATGAAGTTGTAAAGAATAAATTGATGGTTTCTTTGTTTCTAGATTTTTCTTTTGTTTTTTTACAGTCGTTTCCATGATGCTACACCTTCTTTCTTAAACAAGCAATATAAAAGCCATCTGTTGCAAAATAATGCGGTAAAATTCGTACTTGACCTTCATCAATATACGGATTTAACTTTTCTGGCATGCGATCTTTTATCGTAGTATCCCATTCAAATTCAGGATGCTCTTGTAAAAATTGCTTTATTACTTGTTCATTTTCTATTTTTTCAATTGTGCAAGTACTATAAACAAGGCGACCACCTTGTTTTAACAATGGTGCTATTTTTTCTAGTATCGCAAGTTGAATCGTTGATAACCTTTCACTATCGCCCTTATCTTTACCTAACTTAATATCAGGTTTACGTCTAATAACACCAAATCCAGAACATGGTGCATCTACTAATATTTTGTCAAAAGATTCATTTGCAAAATGCTCTTGAACTTTTCTAGCATCTAAAGCCATCGTTTCTACATTTTCTAAACCAAGTCTCTTCGCCTGTTGTTCAATTAAACGTACTTTATGTGCGTGTAAATCAAGCGACATTACCTTACCAGTTCCGTCCAAACGCTCTGCAATATGAGTTGTTTTTCCGCCAGGAGCAGCACAACTATCTAGAACTGCATCTCCTTTATTCGGTTCTAAAGCACGTGCTACAAGCATTGAGCTTTCATCTTGAATAGAAAGGAAACCTTTTTTGAACGCTTCTGTATGTGCGACATTTCCTCTTTCAATTTGAATTGCATCCTCTGACAATTCGCCACGTTTTGCTTCTATACCCTCATCAGCTAATAACGCAACCGCTTCTTCTACCGTTACTTTATCAACATTTACACGTGCTGTTGGTACAGGTGGCAACATATTTACTTCACACATTTTCTCTGCTGTCTCTAAACCATATTCGGATGCCCATTCTTGTACAAGCCACATTGGATGACTCGTTGCAATTGCAAGACGTTCTACTGGATTTTCGATTTCTTCTAACGAAGGTACACCTTCTCGCTGAATTGAACGCAATACTCCGTTCACCATGCCTGAAATCCCTTTATGCCCACGACGCTTTGCAATCTCAACTGCTTCATGAATAGCCGCTCTTTCTGGAACTCTGTCTAAATATAGCATTTGATATAGAGATAGGCGAAGCAACACTCTTACCCACGCTTCAACCTTTTTTCTTAAAAATGGTTGTAAATAATAATCTAGTGTGTCACGACGTTGAATTGTTCCATATACCATTTCAGTTAATAAACCAATATCTTTTCTGTCAATTGTATTTTTTTCAATCAGATTATTTAAAAGTAAGTTGCTATATGCACCACTTTTTTCTACTTGAATTAAGCCATCCAGAGCTAACTCACGAATATTTTGTCTCATGCATTTTCTCCTAACTTCGTACCAATTTCAGGTTTTGTTCCACGTAAAAATTGTGAACAACTCATACGCTTTTTACCAGATGGTTGCAATTCAGTGATTTTAACGCCTGTCTCATTCCCTGTTGCAACAACAAATCCATCTTCTTCAAGAGCTACTATTGTACCTGGTTCAGCTTTCTCTGTAATAGAGACTTTCTCTCCCCACCATACTTTAATAACTTGTCCTGCCAAAGTCGTATAAGCAACTGGCCATGGATTCAATCCGCGAATGTGATTGTATACTTCTTCACCTGTTTTTGTCCAATCAATTATCTCTTGCTCACGTTTAATATTATATGCAAACGTCACTTCAGCTTCACTTTGTTTAATTGGTTCTAGTTTACCCTGAATTAGTAAAGGAACCGTTTTAGATAAAAGGTGTGCTCCTGCTTCACTTAACTTATCAAATAATGAACCTGTTGTTTCACGCTCTTCAATTTCTACTTCTACTTGCGTTAATATATCGCCAGCATCTAATTTTTCTACCATATACATAATTGTAATACCTGTTTTCTCTTTACCTTCCATGATCGCATAATGAATTGGTGCACCACCGCGAAGTTCTGGAAGTAATGACGCGTGGACATTAATACATCCATACTTTGGCGCTTCTAAAATTTCATTCGGTACGATTTGTCCAAATGCCGCTGTTACAATTAAGTCTGGCTCTAGTGCTAATACTTTTTCATATTCGTCTTTTTCACGAATTTTTAACGGCTGTAATACTGGAATACCATGTTTCTCCGCTTCTACTTTAACAGGAGTAGGTGTTAAAACCTTTTTTCTACCAACTGGACGATCAGGTTGCGTTACAACACCAACTACGTCATATCCGTCCTCGATAAAACGACGAAGCACCGGCACAGAAAAGTCCGGTGTCCCCATAAATACTACTTTCATCATTCAAAAACCGCTCCTTTTAAACCTATTCTAATTCGCCTGCTTCATAATATCTTTTCACTTTAGATGTAAATAAAACACCGTGTAAATGATCGATTTCATGCTGAATTGCACGCGCTAAGAAGTCATCCGCTTCTAATAAAAATATTTTACCGCGACGATTTTGCGCACGTACTTTAATGTAATCTGCACGCTCCACTTCACCATAAAGTCCCGGAAAGCTTAAGCAGCCTTCGGGACCTACTTGTTCACCACGTTTTTCTAAAATAACAGGATTAATTAATTCAATTTTACCCGTATCATCACCTATATCAACAACAGCAACTTGTAAGCTTACACCTACTTGTGGCGCAGCTAGACCAACACCGTCTGCAATTAACATTGTTTCATGCATATCTTTTAACAATTTTACTAACTTTTTATCAAAGTCAATTACTCTTTCGCATGGTGTTTCTAACACTTCATTTGGATGCTTTACAATTTCTAAAACTGCCATATTTCCCTCCGCTACATTAACATTGTTGGATTAAAATCAATTGAGATTTGTAGCTCTTTTTGCATTTCTGCTTGATAATGTTCATTTACCATTTTGAGCACGTTCTTTAAGTTTGGTTCCCGTTTGTATTTTATCATGCATTGGTAACGATATCTATCTTTTATCCTTGGAATTGCTGAAGCAACTGGCCCTAACACCATTGTTTGCCTTGAACACTGCGTTCGTAAATGACCGACAATTTTTTCCGTCACTTGGACTGCCTTTAATAATTCCGGATGAGATACAGTTACAAGTACAACGTAGTAATATGGCGGATATTGTCTCATTCGCCTCATTTGCATTTCTTGCTCATAAAATACATCATATTGTTGATTCTTTGCTAATTCTACACTGTAATGTTCCGGCGTATACGTTTGAATTACAACTTCCCCTGGCAATTCATGTCTTCCTGCACGTCCACTCACTTGTGTCAATAGCTGATATGTCTTTTCACTCGCCCGAAAATCAGGTAGATGAAGCATCGTATCCGCCGTTAAAACCCCAACAAGCGTCACCTTCGGAAAATCAAGCCCTTTTGCAATCATTTGTGTTCCAAGTAATATATCTGCTTTCTCTTCACCAAACGCCTTTAATAATTTTTCATGCATTCCTTTACGGCTTGTTGTATCCACATCCATTCGAATGACCCGCGCTTCAGGGAATAGTTTTGTGATTTCTTCTTCAACCTTTTGCGTCCCTGTACCAAAGAAACGAATATACGCACTATTACAAGCAGGACACTCCGTTGGCATATTTTCCTCATGACTACAATAATGACATTTTAAACGATGGTTCATTTTGTGATATGTCAACGAAATATCACAATGCGGACATTGTACGACATACCCACAATCACGGCACATCACAAACGTAGAATGACCCCTTCTATTTAAAAAGAGAACCATTTGTTCTTTCTTTTCTAATCGATCTGCTATTTTTTCATGCAGTGCCTTTGAAAACATTGAGCGATTTCCATCACGAAGCTCTTCACGCATATCAACAATTTCTACAGTCGGCAAAGCTTGTTTGTTCATACGTTTTTCCATTGTAAGCAACCCATAGACACCTTTTTTCGCTCTAGCAAACGATTCAAGTGTCGGCGTTGCACTTCCGAGAACGATTGGACACTTATGGTATTGTCCTCTCCACACTGCTACATCTCTTGCATGATACTTTGGGTTATCCTCTTGCTTATAACTTGATTCATGCTCTTCATCAATAATAATGATTCCTAAATTTTCAAATGGAGCAAAAATAGCTGAACGCGCACCAACTACAACTTTCACTTCTTTTCTTAATATCTTTCGCCATTCATCATATTTCTCGCCAACAGAAAGCGCACTGTGAAGAACTGCAACTTGCGAACCGAACCTACCTTTAAAGCGCTCTACCATCTGGGGCGTTAGCGCAATTTCAGGAACAAGTACAATTGCTTCTTTTCCTTTCTTCAACACCGCTGCTATAGATTGTAAATACACTTCAGTCTTACCACTTCCTGTAACACCATATAGTAAAAATGGATTGTAAGTTTCATTTGTAATTGATGACATAATCGGTGTAATTACTTGTTTTTGTTCCTCAGTAAGCGGAAATGGTTTCGTTTGTTCAAAATCATCATCGTCATACGGATTCCGGTATACTTCTACATACTTTTCTGAGATTAGACCCTTTTTAACAAGTGCTTTTATTGGAGCATCTGTTATTTGAAATTCTTCTGTTAAATTTTTTAACGGTACACTTTTGTAGTTTTCTACAAAATAATAGAGTACGTCTTGTTGTTTTTTGCTTTTCAGTTCAAATGCTGCTAATTCCAATTTATCTGCCGGCAACTCCGGTTGAACTACTCTTTGTTTCTTCTTCTGCACTTTATCCTTTACTTGATAAACTACTTCAGTCGTACCATTTTTAATTTCTTGTTGAATAGTGCGATATAGGTGCGGCTGCGCTTCGATAGCTTCCCAATCTATCGTTTCCTTCCCTTGAAATAAAGAAAGAATTTCTGGCGCTACTTCTTCTTGGTTACGAAGTTGCAGACGCTTTTTATATGTTGCTTTTATCGCCGTCGGAAGCATCACCTGAAAAGCTGAAATCATATAACATAACGTTTCACTTGTAAGCCAATACCCAAGCTTCAATAATTCATCATTTAAAACCGGAGTGACATCTAATATTTCATACAATGCTTTTAACTTTTTACTTTCTAGGTCAACCGAATCCTTTATGCCAATAATAAAACCTTGCAATTTCCTCGGACCGAATGGGACTACTACACGCATTCCTGTTTGCACGATATCTTCCCATTTTTTAGGGATAATATAATCAAACGGTCGATCTGTTTGACGTGCAGGTACATCAACAATTACACTTGCAAACTTCATACACAATCATCTTCTAACATCATTTCTATTTGCTTTAATATTTCACGAGCCACTTCTTTCTTCGTTAAAAGTGGCAGCTCAATAATTTCTCCATCTTTTCTATACATTGTCACAATATTTGTATCCGTACCAAACCCAGCTCCTTGAGCTTTCACGTCATTCGCAACAATCATATTTGCATTTTTCTCACGTAATTTTCTCGTTGCGTATTCCTCTATGTTTGTCGTTTCAGCTGCAAAACCGATAAGTAACTGTCGGTCCTTCTTCTCACCTAACGTTTTTAAAATATCCACTGTTCTTTCTAATTCAATTACAGCACCGCCATTTTTCTTTTTCATTTTATTATCATGAACATATTTCGGACGGTAATCTGCAACGGCTGCTGTTTTGATGACAACATCCACATTATGATAATGTTGAAGGACTGCCTCTAACATATCTTGTGCAGATTCTACTTGTATTGTTGTGACATGTAATGGTGACTCTAATGCTGTCGGTCCTGACACAAGTATGACATCAGCACCTAAGCCTGCTGCAACTTCTGCGATCGCATACCCCATCTTTCCAGAAGAAAAATTCGTCATAAAACGAACCGGATCAATCTTTTCACGTGTCGGTCCAGCTGTTATTAATATTCGTTTTCCTTGCAATGGTTTTTGTTCTGAGAAAGCCTCTTCTAATCGTCCAATAATCGCTTCAGGTTCTTCCAGTCTTCCTTTTGCTACATAACCACATGCTAAAAAACCTTCCCCAGGCTCAATAAATGTATATCCTAATGTTTTTAACGTCATCATGTTTTTTTGAACAATTTTATTTTCATACATATGCACATTCATAGCCGGTGCAATCCACACTGGAGCTGTAGTAGCTAACAAAGTAGTTGTAATCATATCATCAGCAATACCGCCAGCTAACTTTCCAATGCAATTAGCTGTAGCAGGTGCAACAAGTACAACATCTGCCCAATCCGCTAAATCAATATGAGCAATAACAGCCGAGTCTCTCTCATCAAACGTATCCGTATATACATCATGGCGAGAAAGTGCTTGAAATGTAAGAGGCGTAACAAACTTCATTGCCGACTCACTCATCATTACTTTTACAAGAGCGCCAGCTTGTGTCAATTTACTTGTTAACGCAGCCGCTTTAAAAACTGCAATGCCTCCTGTTACACATAGAAGTATCTTTTTCCCTTTTAGCATATGACTCGTCCTCTTTCTTTTTCAAACTTATTCTACTGAAATAGAATTTTCAGCTCGTCAGTACCAGTATTTCGTTCCGTCTTTTTCGATTCCTTTTCATCCCTATCGTAAAAAAATAACAACCTACTTGTAAATAGGTTGTTACCGTTACATAGAAAATTATAAAGTCTATGTTTTAATTTGTCGAAAAGAATGTCTTAATCAATTATTGTGTCATCGCTTGGTATATATTTTAATACTTCTAAATCGATTTCTTCTAATGCTTTACCTACACATTTATAAGAAACAGGCTTTTCAATAACACAATTGTCAGCAATTTGCATTTCACGTGCACGCTTTGCAGCTACTGTTACAAGTGTATATTTAGAATCGATTTTTGTTAATAATGAGTCAATTGATGGATTTAACATAATTATAGACCCTCCGTCATTTCTTTATAGTATTTTGCCACTCTTTCGCGGCGGCAATGTTCACCAACCACAATTGCTTTAATTCGGTCGCAAGCTAATTCAACTTGATCGTTTTCTACAACATAGTCATAAGCGTCCATCATTTCGATTTCTTCTTTCGCTACAGTTAAACGATTTTCAATAACATCTTCAGTTTCTGTACCACGGCCGACAATTCGGTTCTTTAGTTCAGATAAACTTGGAGGTGCTAAGAAAATAAATACACCTTCTGGGAAGGCTTTCTTAACTTGAATTGCTCCTTGCACTTCAATTTCTAAGAACACATCTTTTCCTTCTTGTAACGTTTTTTCAACATAATCAATCGGTGTTCCGTAATAATTACCAACGAACTCAGCCCATTCAAGTAACTTTTCATTACGAATCATTTCTTCAAATTCTTCTCTCTCTTTAAAGAAATAATCCACACCATCTACTTCACCTTCACGCGGTTTACGTGTCGTTACTGAAATAGAGTACTGAAAACGTGTGTCTTCATGGCTAAACAGCTCTTTTCGAACCGTTCCTTTCCCGACACCAGAAGGTCCCGAAAGAACGATGAGCAATCCTCTTCTACTTCTCATAAATATGTAAAACCTACCCTTCCTCACTTAAATCTTCTTTATTATTCAAACGATGTGCAATCGTCTCTGGCTGAATTGGACTTAATACTACATGCCCATCATCCATAACAATAACCGCCCTTGTTTTTCTCCCATACGTAGCATCAAGCAAAGCATTATGTTCACGCGCTTCCTGTACTGTTCGTTTAATAGGAGCTGACTCCGGACTTACAATAGCAATAATTCGATGAGCAGATACAATATTCCCGTATCCAATATTTAAAAACCGCATGGCCATAGTTTGCGCCTCCTAGTAAGTCTATCCGATTTCTCCACCACGTATAACTTTATATATTTTTTGAAAGCTACTCAATATTTTGTACTTGTTCACGAATTTTTTCAAGGTTATTTTTCATTTCTACGACATATTTTGAAATTGTTAAGTCATTTGCCTTAGAACCTATCGTATTAACTTCCCTATGCATCTCTTGCACGATGAAGTCCATTTTCCTTCCAACAGGCTCTGTAATTTGCAGTGCTTCATGAAATTGATCTAAATGACTTTGTAATCGAACTAATTCTTCGTGAATATCTGAACGCTCTGCAAATATTGCTACTTCGGTCAACAATCGTTGTTCATCTAAATCTTGGTTATGTAATTCTTTTAAGCGATTTTCTAATCGTTCACGATATTTTTGTGTAACCATTGGTGCATGTGGAATAATTGCATTTACACAATTATGAATCTCTTGCAAACGATATGCTATATCTTTATGTAATCGTTCTCCTTCGCCATCTCTCATCGTTTTCAACATATGAGCAGCTTGGCGAACAGCCTCATATAAACCGGTTTCAAATTGTTCATTTACATTTTCTATTTCTTCAACTGCCGTTACTTCCGGCATTCCCATTAGCTGTTGAAGTGTAATAGAATCTTGTAATTGAAATTTTCCTTTTATATCTTCCATAATGGATTGGTACTGTTCAAGAATTTCCCAATTCACAGTTAATTTTCTTTCAACAAGCCCTTCACCTGTTATACTAATAGACACTTCAATACGTCCACGGCGAACTTGCTTTGCAATTATTTTACGAATCTTGTCTTCAAACACCATCATTTGCTTCGGAAGCCGAATACTCATTTCTAAAAAACGATGGTTCACCGACTTCATTTCTACTGTTATTTGAAAAGTATCGTTTTCTACCTTCGACCTTCCAAATCCTGTCATACTACAAATCATCTTTATCACATCCAAGCCATGAAATAACTCAATGAAAAAGGTAATAGAGATGCAACTCTACTACCTTCTGTAAATTATATCATATTTTCATATCATTGACTATTTCAAGTTTAATCCCTTCTTATATAACAGTGGCTTTTTCTTTTTCTCCTTTTTTCTTGTTAATAAGGATCCTACTAATAAGAAGGTCGGAATAGATGATAATCCCCCAATTAACAACCAATCTCGTGCTTGTATCGGCATTGTGCTAAAAATCGGCTGTAATGGTGGATAATATATAACTACAAGCATTAACAGTAAAGAAATAATAACCGCCCCTACTAAATATATATTGCCAAACGGGTTGCGGTGAAATATAGAATGTTCACTACGACAATCAAATACATGAATAAGCTGAGCCAGTACTAATGTTGCGAAGGCTACCGTTTGTGCATACTTCAATTCATTCGGATGCTGGTTAAATGCAATAATAAACGCTACTAATGTCACTGCTCCGATTAGAAAACCACGACTTATAATTTTCCACGCAAGCCCTCTAGCGAACACCCCTTCTTTCGGATGGCGTGGTGTTCTCTTCATCACATCTCCTTCAGCCTTATCCAAACCTAATGCCATCGCTGGTAAACCGTCAGTAACTAAGTTCACCCATAAAATTTGAATTGGAACCATCGGCAATGGCAGTGCAAGTAACATCGCAAATAACATAACTAAAATTTCACCAACGTTAGATGCTAACAAATACCGAATAAACTTCCGAATATTTTCATATATGTTTCTACCTTCTTTAATCGCCGATTTAATCGTAGCAAAGTTATCATCTAACAACACAAGTGAAGAAGCTTCTTTTGCAACATCTGTCCCTGTAATTCCCATCGCAATCCCTATATCAGCTGTTTTAATAGCTGGAGCATCGTTCACTCCATCACCTGTCATAGCTACTATATGCCCCTTATTTTGCAGCGCCTTAACAATTTTCAATTTATGCTCAGGAGACACACGAGCGAATACATACGTATCTTCTACAATATCTTCTAATGCCTCTACATCCATATTCGCAAGTTCTACACCTTCAACAACGCGTCCACCCGCCGGTAAAGCCCCTAGCTGTTCCGCAATTGCCATTGCTGTCACTTTATGATCTCCCGTAATCATTACCGTTCTAATACCAGCTTCCTTACACTCTTTCACCGCTTGCGCCACTTCTAGTCTTGGCGGATCTATCATTCCTTGTATTCCAACAAGCATAAAATCCTGCTCGACTTCTCTTTCATGTTCAATTGAATCTGTAGCTTTTAACGGTTTAAATGCCACCGCAATCGTTCGTAAAGCTTGACTTCCTAAACTATGAATCGCTGCCTGCACTTCTTTTCGATACATTTCACTTAAAGACTGCTGCTTATTTCCCCACAAAATTGTTTGACTCATTTGCAAAAGAACATCTGGTGCTCCTTTTGTAATAACAAATTTTTTGCCTTCACGATCACGAACAATAACACTCATCATTTTTCTAGTTGAATCAAAAGGAAATTCACGAATGACTTCAAACTTTCCTTTAAGAGCTTCACGTGATATTCCCGCCTTCATTGCAGCAGCAACGAGAGCTCCCTCTGTTGGATCTCCATCTAACACATACGTCTTTTTCTTTTGAATAACATTCGCATTATTACATAAACAGCCAAATGTAAGTAGTTGATACAGTGATTTCGTCTTAGTAGGGTCAATTACTTCTTCACCTTTCATAAACGAACCCGTTGGCTCATAGCCTTGACCTGTTACTTTCCACAATTCTCCGCCTGACCACATATGTGTTACCATCATTTTATTTTGTGTCATTGTTCCTGTTTTATCTGAGCAAATAACAGAAGCACAGCCTAACGTTTCTACAGCTGGCAACTTTCGCACAATTGCCCTCTTTTTAATCATACGCTGTACGCCAAGTGATAGCGCAACCGTAACGATAGCTGGCAATCCTTCTGGAATAGCCGCAACAGCAAGCGAAACCCCAGCCAAAAACATGTGATACACTTCATTCCCTTGATATACACCAGCTAGTACAACAAGAGCCGTCAAAATAAGAGCAACAATAATTAAAATTTTTCCAAGCTGTTCTAATCTTCTTTGTAATGGCGTTTCCATTTGCTCAGCATTTTGCAACATATTTGCAATTTGCCCCATAGCTGTATTCATTCCAGTCGCTACGACTACCCCTGTTCCAGCACCTCTCGTTATCATCGTCCCCATAAATGCCATGTTTTTTTGATCACCAATTGAAACATCTTGGCCTTGTAACGCCTCTACCTTCTTTTGTACAGGCAATGACTCTCCTGTAAGAGCCGATTCTTCAATATATAAACTTGAAGATTCCACAAGGCGAACATCCGCGCCAATACGGTCACCACTAGAAAACTTAATAATATCACCTAGTACAAGCGCTTTTGACGGTGCTTTTATCCACTTCCCATTTCTTAGTACAGTAACTTGAGGGGCTGCCAATTCTTTTAAAGCTTCCAACGATTTTTCAGCTTTCCTCTCTTGAAAGAAACCGAGGACACCATTGATAATAACAATTGCAACAATTGCAATCGAATCAATATACTCTCCTAAAAAAGCTGAAATAATTGTAGCACCAAATAAAACAAGTACCATAAAATCTTTAAATTGCGCTAAAAACACCATAAGCGCAGAAGGCCGCTTTGCTTCTTGCAATTCATTTGTACCAAATTTCTTTAATCGGCCCTCTGCTTCTTGCTCTGTAAGACCTACCTCCACATTCGTATTCGTTCTTTCCTCCACTTCATGTGCTCGCATTTCATACCAATTCATCCTGCCATCGACCTCCTGATTCCAGACATACTCTAATGAAAGCTTATTCAGCCTCGTCCAAAAAAATGCTATAATTAACTTTTAGTTAGAAAGGAGTGTTCATTCATGGCATTCGATGGATTATTTACAAGAGCAATTACACATGAAATTGCAAATTCTCTTCAAACAGGAAGAATTTCAAAAATATATCAACCCTCAAAATATGAAGTTTTATTACATATTCGAGCAAACGGAAAAAACCAAAAGCTGATTCTTTCATCTCACCCTACATATGCGCGTATGCACTTAACAAATCAAAACTACGATTCACCAGCGCTACCGCCGATGTTTTGTATGCTTCTTCGCAAACATTTAGAAGGTGGATTTATTGAAAAAATTGAACAAATTGACTTAGAACGTATTATTCAAATTACAGTCCGCGGTCGCAATGAAATCGGTGACGAATCAGTAAAAACATTAGTAATCGAAATAATGGGACGACACAGTAATATTATCTTAGTAGATACGAAAACAAATGTTATTTTAGATAGCTTAAAACACGTTTCTTTAGCGGTAAACCGACATCGTACTGTATATGCTGGAGCTGAATATGTTGCCCCACCAGCACAACATAAAGTTAATCCGCTTCTTATCGAAACAGAAGATGATTTTATTAAACCGCTTGACTTTTTATCTGGCAACATGGACAAACAACTTGTCGGAGCATTCATGGGAATTTCCCCATTATTTGCAAAAGAAGTTGTAAAAAAAGCAGGTATGGCAAATGAAAAAGCATTATCTGAAGCTTTCTTCAGCTTGCAAAAACCTTTGCTAACACATCAGTACGTGCCAGCAATGATAACAGCGAATGGAAAAGAGTTCTTTTACCTATTCCCTCTTTCTCACTTACAAGGAAAAGAAAAAACATTTTCATCTGTTAGTGAATTGTTAGACCGTTTCTTTTTCGGAAAAGCGGAGCGAGACCGTGTAAAACAACAGGCTCACGATTTAGAACGCTTTATGCAAAACGAAAAAAACAAAAATGAGAAAAAACTTATTAAACTTGAAAAAACATTACAAGATGCTGGAAAAGCAGATAAATATCAACTATTTGGAGAGCTGCTTACAGCCAATATGTACGCTTTGAAAAAAGGTGATAAAGATATTGAGGTCATTAATTATTACGATGAAAATGGCGGAACTGTAAAAATCACATTAGATCCTTTAAAAACACCATCTGACAATGCACAACGCTATTTCCAAAAGTACCAAAAAGCAAAAAATTCAGTTGTTATTGTAGAAGAACAAATCAAAAAAACCAATGAAGAAATTCTTTATTTCGATAGCTTACTTCAACAAATGGAAGCTGCTTCTTCAAAAGATATTGAAGAAATTCGTGAGGAGCTAGCTGAAGAAGGATATGTGCGCAATCGTAAGAAGAAAAACGCAAAGAAAAAACCTACAAAACCAGTATTGGATAAATATTTAGCTAGTGACGGTACAGAGATTTTCGTTGGTAAAAACAATAAGCAAAATGATTATTTAACAACGAAATTTGCCCGTCGTGATGAAATTTGGTTACATACGAAAGACATACCTGGGTCCCACGTTGTCATTCGTTCTTTAGAACCTGCTGAAGAAACTTTACTGGAAGCTGCAAAAATCGCCGCTTATTACAGTAAAGCAAAAGAGTCTAGCTCTGTACCTGTTGATTTCACTAAAATACGTCACGTTAAAAAACCGAGTGGTGCAAAACTTGGATTCGTTACGTATGATAACCAACAAACAGTATATGTAACACCAGATGCTGACATCGTAATGAAATTAAAAGCGTAAATAAAAAATGCGTTGCTTGGCTTGCTAGCAACGCATTTTTTATTTTTCCAGCTTAGTTCATATATCCATTAACTAATTCATAACATCTTTCTTTTGTCATCTTATATTTCTCTTCTGAAGCTTCTATACGTCTCATCGTTCCATTGTTTGGATCAGTACCAATTGCTGTAACTTTACTTTCTTTTTCTTTAACCCACGCAATTTGTTTCGTTTTTAACGACTGAAATGCATCAGGTGACATCGTATTTTTTAATGTGCTGTAAATTTCATTTAATTTACTATCCCACAATTGATAATTTCCTTCTATTTCATTAACTATATCGTTTGTTGTCATAACATTTGTATGTTTTTCTTGATTTTCTAGAGCGGCTAACTCATTTAGAACCTTAGTTTTACCTAATACTGAAGAAGATTCTTTTTTAGGCTGCTTCTCTTCTTTTGAACTAGTATACGTACTGGAATCATTTCCCTTAGCTGTTTCTTGCTCTTGAATAAAATCTTCTTTCGTTACCTTTTCTTGTTCTTTCTCATCTACATTGTGAGTAATAACAGATGTTTGGGCGTCCACAGCAACTACTCCGTTACTTTCTTTAAAAATATATTTCTTATTTCCACTATTCTCTTCTCTAACAAAAGAGACATTCTTGAAACCTTGAACTCTAAGAAGCTCGTTAGCTTCTTCTTTCGTTAACTTTAAATCTGCTGGCGTATTTGATGACCATCTATCCATTAACCATTTTCCATCTGTATAAACTAAAATAAATTCCCATGTCTCCGCTTCATTCCCCATGTCATTTGCAAGGGTAAGTGTCTCAATCTTTAAAACATCATTTTTCTGTGAATAAGTTATCCTCACGTCGGGCTCAATATGAATTGGGAATGGCAACATATCAGTTTCCCTTGACCTATTAAATGTATCAAGCAAACCTGGAAGCTGTTTCTCCAGAAACTTATCTGAAACTATACCCTTAACGCCTTTTTTAGCTGTACCCAAATCTCCAGGATTATTTCGACTCCATCCATTCTCTTTTTCCATTTCACTAAAAGAGTTTGCTATTCCATCTACGCTCTTTCTTACAATCTTTTTCGCTTCTTTTTCTGTCACTTCTGGTGCTTCATCAAGCTGTTCAATTGTTTTATTTACTTGAACTTTGTTTTCACTTTTTTCACAACCTGCTAGAACAACCATACTAGCTACCAAGCAAAATGACATTACTTTACTTAATTTTTTCATATACTCACAATCCTTATCCCTTCATATTTGTTACGTATCCCTATCTTCGAGAGAAATCCAACAATTCCCTATTATATCAATAATAATCGTTCATTTATATATTGAAATTTACATCAAAACAAAACGTAAGCATAATGTTTTTCCAAATATATACTCTAAACATCACTTATCCTTTCCTTTCCTCACTTCGATATTTTCAAAAAATTTGACAGTGCTATTTCGTATTTGTATAAATTTTTTTACAGTGTGTAAAGAAAGTGAATCTTGAGTTGATGTTTTTTTCATTCTCCCACTGTTAATTGAAGTAATCTGTATTTCACGAGCAGCCCACCGCCCACAAATAATGGGCTAAATTTCTTATCTTCTCTAAAACATATGTAATTCCCACTATCTTTTTCTCTAAAGATATTTTTTGGCACGCTATTTGCTTTATTCAATACTGTGAAAAGGGGGAATTAACATGACTTTAAGAATTAATAAAATCCAAAATCAACTAAAAAACTATGAAATTGACGGATTACTTATTACAAAAAAAGAAAATCGTCAATATGCAACAGGCTTTACAGGTAGCGCTGGCGTCGTCTTAATCTCTGCGGATAAAGCTATTTTTATAACTGACTTTCGCTATGTTGATCAAGCGAAATCACAAATAAAAGACGCAGAAATCATTATGCATAAAGGAAATTTAGAAAAAGAAGTTGCAAATCAAGTATCCAAATTAAACATTCAAAAACTTGGAATTGAAGAAAATAACATGACATTGCAACAATATAAGAACTTACAAAAATATATGAAGGCAGAAATGGTTCAGGTGTGTGAAATCATCGAAGATATTCGTATTATTAAAGACACACCCGAAATAGAAATAATGAAAATTGCAGCTAATATTGCTGACGAAGCATTTCACCACATTCTCAAGTTTCTAAAACCAGGAATAAGTGAGACCGATGTCCGAGATGAATTAGAGTTTTTCATGCGAAAAAAAGGAGCTACGTCCTCATCATTTCAAATCATTGTAGCTTCTGGTGTTCGTTCTTCTCTTCCTCATGGAGTTGCATCGAATAAAATAATCGAGAGCGGCGATGTCGTTACATTAGATTTCGGTGCCCTTTATAATGGATATTGTTCCGATATTACACGTACTGTAGCAATTGGAGAACCATCGGAAGAATTCAAAAAAATATATAATGTTGTACGAGAAGCATTAAAGCGTGGAACTGAAGCAATTAAGCCTGGAGAAACCGCAAAAAGTATCGATGATATAACGAGAGATTACATTACAGAACATGGATACGGTCAATATTTTGGCCACTCTACTGGTCACGGTCTTGGGTTAGAAATTCATGAACCTCTCCGTCTATCCCAAGAAAGTAAGGCTACTTTAGAAGAAGGTATGGTTGTTACAGTAGAACCGGGCATTTATATACCAAACTGGGGCGGTTGTAGAATTGAAGACGATATCGTCATTACAAAAGACGGATATGAAGTTATTACAAAGGCAAATAGAGAGCTAATTGTTATTCCTTGTTAAAAATTATGAACTTTTTTAACAGGAGTTTTTCTCTGCACATAGAATTCCTTCTCTGGAGTATTCGTTTAAAAGAGGGGGAATTTTAATTGAACTTTGTAATTGATAAAATAGATGGTTTAAACGTAGAATTTTCAAAACTTATTTCCATGATGAATTACGCTCGTTATACAACAATGCAAGCGGTGGAAGGCTTAACAATTGAAGAACTTGATTATTTATATGATGATGAGGCAAATTCAATTGGCATGTTATTGTACCATATGGCTGCTATTGAATTTTACTACCAAATTCATACCTTTGAAGATCGTGAACCGACAGATTCTGAATTAGAACGTTGGTTACCTGCTGTTGAGTTAGGGGATCTTGGACGTGAGAAAATAAAAGGAAACTCCATAGAATTTTACATAAATACATTACAAGAAGTACGCTCTAAGACTATTGAAACATTTCAGTCTTTACCAGATGAATGGTTATTTAAAACGAAAGAATTTTGGTATGACAAACCAGCAAATAACTACTTTAAATGGTTTCACGTATTTGAAGATGAAATTAATCATCGCGGACAAATTCGTTTAATTAAGAAGATGCAAAAAGCTCATTCAGTAAAGTAAGAAGGTGCCACCTTATCCGGTGGCACTTTCTTCTATTCATTAGCAAATATTTTTCCGTTTACTTTTTTAGCAATCACTGCTAGCGCTATTAGAATACATATTAAATATAGCAATTTCGCGATAAATAACCATCCTTGAACAATTACAATTCCATCTATTATCTCATTTCCTTTCAGTAACAAAAATAGAATCGTACTAATTATAATGACAAACTCGATGCTGAAAATAATTTTCTTTTTTCGACTATATGCTTTCCATTCATCCCAGCGATACATGGGAGCAAAAATCAATATTCCTATACATAATATAACGCCTATCCATTCACTTTTAAGAAATTGTCCTGAAATGACTGATAATATTAAACAAGCGAGTACACCGTAATACCCTATTTTTTCTCTCATTCGTACTACCTCCATTCTATCCTCTCTTTAATATGTAATTCCCTATTCTTATTATGACTCTTAGAAAAATAACGACTATAATTACAATATAAAAACCCTTCGCAGACGACATCCATTCTTGAAAAATAGACATTTTCTCCATTTGCTTTTGGCCCTCTATTAAAATAACCCCTACGACAAATGAACAAACAACAATGATACCTATCATAATTCCAATCCTTTTCTTACTATGTTGTTTTATGTCATCCCAGCTATTTAAAAGTATAAACACAAACCCGAGAACAGGTATAATACTTATCCATTCATTCTTTGCAAATAGCTTTAAAATGATTAATAGACTACAAGATATGATACAGTGAAACTTTAATCAGTGGGGGTTTTGTCCATCCCCCACTGATTATTAGCCTTCACCAATCGGGCTTTTACGGGCAGTCGATCTCCCACCTCCCCCCCCCCTCGCATTCGCCGACTTTTGAGGTGGGAGTCTTACTGCCCACAAATAGCGGGATGAATCCCCAAAAACCAATTTTTTTGTGCATAAGTCCTCCTTCAATTCCATTTTTAATTCTTACCATTACAGTACATGAAATTTCACTTTTTTCTTTTTCCTATACTCACATACTTTCACTGCTTTCATACAATGAACTACACGAATGCCTAAAGGATGTGAATGTTATGGGAGTTGAATTAACACTATTACACGCTCTCTATGTTCTTTGTTTACTAACCATTATTACCTTCTTTATTCTTCGGAAAGATACGACGATCATTTGTATCGTTTTTATCTTTTTACTAGCATTAACTGCAACAAGTTCTATCCCTCTTGCCATTAGCGGGATTTTCCAAAGTTTCATTTACGCCATTACTGAACTATTACCAACTATATTAATCATCTCCATTATCGTATCGATGAGCAATTTACTCGTTCATACCGGCATAAATGATACGATGATTTCACCATTTACCAAGATGATTCGTACACCTACACTCGCCTACTGGATTATCGGCCTTTTGATGATGACCATTTCTTTCTTCTTTTGGCCTTCTCCAGCTGTCGCCTTAATGGGAGCTATTTTATTACCAGTCGCTGTACGCGTCGGCCTTCCTCCAATTGGAGTCGCAATTGCTATGAACTTATTTGGACACGGTATTGCTTTATCTGGCGACTTCGTTATTCAAGGAGCTCCAAAATTAACAGCGGACGCTGCTGGTCTCCCTGTTTCCAGCGTTGTTTCTGCAAGTGTTCCCCTCGTTATTGTTATGGGCGTTGTTACAACTTCTATCGCATTTTTCTTTTTACGAAAAGAATTTCATACAGGCTTATCGTTGCAAGATTCTACTTCATCAACTGAACCATCCAAAACTACCATTTTATTATCTCCTCGCATAAAGAAATGGCTCGCCATATGTATCCCTATCGTATATATCATTGATATTCTTTGCATGATTCAATTTAAACTACAAGGAAGCGATGCAACAGCACTTATCGGCGGGACGACAGTTATTATGATTATCATTATTTCTCTCATCGCCTACAAAGGAAATGGCCTGAATAAAACGACAGATTATTTTATAGAGGGGCTCCAATTTGGATTTAAAATTTTTGGCCCAGTTATTCCAATTGCTGCACTTTTTTATTTAGGAGATAGCGGCTTTGTGAAAATTATTGGAGACTATTTACCGAAAGGTTCACACGGAATCATTAACGACTTAGGAATCGCTTTGTCTCAAACGGTTCCTTTAAATCAATATGTATCGGCTGGGACATTAACTATCGTTGGTGTCATAACAGGCTTAGATGGATCTGGTTTTTCCGGTATATCACTTGCCGGTTCGATTGCAAACCTTTTCGGAACAGCACTTGGGCATGGAACAGCTACATTAACAGCACTCGGGCAAATCGCTGCCATATGGACCGGGGGCGGAACCTTAATTCCTTGGGCCCTTATTCCTGCCGCTGCGATTTGTAAAGTAGATCCATTTGAACTCGCACGCCGAAACTTTTTACCAGTTGTTATCGGCTTAATCGTCACCACTATCGTTGCGATGTTTATTCTATAACGTAAGCAAGATAATACTTGCTTACGTTTTTTTATTGCAGTCATTATTAAAATATCCGACTTTCAAAAGGTATTTTTTGTAACTTAGCGAAATTATTTTAGAAGAGCAATTATTCAAAACGTTTACAAGAAACATATTACTTCTACTAGAAAAGGGGACATAATTATGAATGAATTGATTTTCGTCTTATTTCTTTGTCCATTACTTATCTTTATTATTTCTGTTATTGGAACACGTAGAACGAAAACGTATTACGTAATGCCGATTGTAACGTTTGCTAGTTTTTTAATAATAGGTGTTATCGCCTTTACTCCAAAATTTTTCTTTTGGGTTGGCATGTACAGCATTTTCTCATTTATTGTTTCTTATATGACTTTGTTATTTATGAAAGGATACGAGGCTGCAGTAGTACGCAAATAGTTAGTAATAAGGAGATTTTTACATGATTTTCTTTGATATTGATGGCACTTTACTTGATTACGACACTGCTGAGAGAAATGGTATCTCACATTTCTTCCAAAGATATAATGATATTTTTTCAGGAAACGAATTAGAGGCTGCGAAACTATGGCATGCATTATCCGAACAATATTTCAACAAATTTTTATCCAAGGAATTATCTTTTCAAGAACAACAATGGATGCGAATGTATCATTTATTTAAAACATATGGAGAAAACTTATCACTCGAGGAATCTCAGCACAGATTCAATCAATATATAGAACTATATAGGAACAACTGGATTGCGTTTGAAGATGTACTCTACACATTACAATCCTTACAGCAAAGAGGTTATTCATTGGGCATCATTAGTAATGGTGATTATGAACAACAAATCGAAAAATTAACAGCTCTAAACATTCTACAATATTTTAAATATATTTTTACTTCTAGTGAAATTGGTATATCGAAGCCAGACCCAGAAATTTTTCACAGGGCCGTATTGCAATCGAATCTTGAAATGAAAGATTGCTATTATATTGGCGATCGATTAGAAACGGATGCAATTAGTAGTACAATAACTGGAATGCATGGAATATGGTTAAATCGGAACAACTCGCAGCTAAAATACGCTGTGCCCACTATACGCTCTTTACGTGAATTTTTAACGATTATATAAAAAAAACGACTGCGTTTTAAAATGTACCCTATAGAATAGACACTTAAAAAAAGTCTATTCTATAGGGTATTT
>NZ_PCNZ01000011.1 GCF_002975175.1 Bacillus sp. MYb209 | reverse complement strand
CTTCTTGATGTTGCCTAACTTTTTTCAAAATGTCCTTTACAAAGGGTACAGATTAGTAGAAGCTTCTTTTTTTTATTACTATTTTTCACATGCAACTCCATCGCCATCACGATCAAGTTTAGAGCTATATCCTGGTTGGTCTCTATATAATGGAGCTTTCCCAGCATTTTTAACTTCAGTACAATTTTTGAAATATGTATTACTATTGTTTCCAGCAGCCGGTTGTGCTTGAGCTTGCTGTGCTTTTTGTTGTTCCTGTTGTACGCGAGCTTGCTCAGCAGCTTGACGTTGCTGTTCTTCTTGTTGTTTACGAGCTAGTTCCTCGGCTTGACGTTTTTGCTCTTCTTGTTGTTTACGAGCTAGTTCTTCAGCTTGGCGTTTCTCATCTTCTTGCTTACGAGCTAGTTCCTCAGCTTGGCGTTTCTCATCCTCTTGCTTACGAGCTAGTTCTTCATCTTGACGTTTCTCATCTTCTTGCTTACGAGTTTTTTCGTCCGCTTCTTTCTTTTCTAATTCCTTTTTCTTTTCGTCATCTTTTTTCTCTTCACTATTAGAAGCGACTTGTTTATTCGTTGCTGTCGTTTTTTCAGAAGAAGGATTTGAAATACCTGATAGCGCAGCAAAAATGACAAATAAAATAGCTGTAATAATAAATTGTTTTTTTGCTACACCTGTTTTCTTAATAACAGATAATATTGCAAGAACAAGGAAGAATATAAATAGAATGAAACTTAAAATAGAAAAAAATTCGACGACTGGGTGTTCAGATTCTGTTGTGCCGGTCACCATTAAGACAATTGAAATCATAAAAAGAATAGCGGTAGAACGACCATATTTTATTGCTTTACCATTTTTCTTAAAGAACGAGACGATGCAAAGAATTAAAAGGATAAAAGCAATAAAAAATAAAGCTGCACCAATATTACTCAAAACTTCCATTTAAATACCTCCATTTGTAAGATTTTCTCTATTGATTATATAAAAATTCATTGGGAATTACAGGGTTTTTAATAAAATAAAAAGATTTATATTATTTTTAATAGATGAACAAACAATCATTTTGTATATAAAGAAAAATGGATTTGATTCCTATTACCTTTTGAAAAGATTTTCATAGATTATAGTATCTTATTTGAATGGAATTCCAATTGTTAGTTAATTGTGTGTTGCAAGAAGGGAATGCTTACTTTTTAGTAACAAAAGTAGATGATGTTATTACGTTGAAGGTGCCAATTACAGCAGGAGTAGCAGGCTTATTTTTAGCTTTAGGTGTACCAAGATGTTCTTAATTTAGATTTCTATAGTAAAAGGATGAGGGACAAGCCTTATCCTTTTACTATTACATAATTTTGTTATGTAAACTAAAATAGTTATGCTAGTTATTTTATATTATTTTTACAATAGCACGTTTAAAACGGACATGCATATACTATAATGTTTCAGTAGCCTTTGGTGATGAAACATAGTTTTTAAAAAGTATATCGAAAGTAGAAGGGATACTCTTTTTAATTATGAAAATAGATGAGGTGCTAG
Organism: Bacillus sp. MYb209; assembly: GCF_002975175.1. Lineage (GTDB taxonomy): Bacteria > Bacillota > Bacilli > Bacillales > Bacillaceae_G > Bacillus_A. The sequence continues at coordinate 125,103 of NZ_PCNZ01000011.1, read as the reverse complement.
TATATATGAAAAGACGAACGTATGACATTCCAGTCGCGTTGCGAAGAGAATGGTTTTTAATAGAGTTAGCGCATTTAACAAAGAAATATGGGATTGAAATTGCAACTAGTAAAATAGAAGATGCACCATTTCTTAGAGATCAAGTTACAGAATTGAGAATAGGAGCTGGTTTGCAATACGATAAATATGATGATGAGTATATCATCGGATTTTAAACAAAGAAGCTGCGTATAAAAGGTTATTAAAGAGACCTTTTATACGCAGCTTTTTTTGTAAAGAGAAAGCTTTATTGAGAAATATTCAAAACGCTTATTGTAAAAAGGAATGAAGGAATGTTGAGAGAATAACGTTTGATAAGAAAGGAATGCGGCTATTAATTTCTTATTCTAATGTATCTTAAAAGTAATTGATTAAATGGAATTTAAAACAATTGGTGTTCAACAGAATGGTAGCGCTTTCTTTCAGGCGGAAAAGGGGGATGTTAATGGGAATTATGAAAAGGAGTATCGCATTATTTATTGTACTTTGTTTTATGAGTCCGATGGTTTTTAGTACAAATGTACACGCGGAGGTTGTAACAGAGCTTAAGACTGGTTTTCCAGATAAAGAAGTATTTACTCCTGGAGAATGGTTTTTAGGTCAGAAACCTGCTAATTATGATGAAAATAAACCACCAATTCTCTTTGTGCAAGGAAGAAATGGTAATGCGGATAGTTGGTATGGAAAGACAGTATATCATGATATGAATGATATGTACGACTATGCTTTGAAAGCAGGTTATCAAACTGTATTTATTCAATTATACGATGCTGCTGGGAAAGGATCAGCTAGCCAATGGGACAATGGAAAATTGTTAGCACAAAAGCTTGAAGAAATTTATAATCATTTTGGTAAAAAAGTAAATGTTGTAGCTCATAGTAAAGGTGGTATCGATACACAAGCTGCGTTAGTTGGATATGGAGCGAATCGATTTGTTGGAAATGTTATTACGCTTGCCACTCCGCATTACGGATCAAATTTAGCGGATTTATCATATAGTTGGTGGGCAGGATGGCTTGCCTCTATATTAGGTCAAAAAGATGATGGGACATATTCATTGCAAATAGGTGAAATGGCAAAGTTTCGTTCTACAATAGATAATAATCCTGCAGCTAAATTAAACCGTTACTATACGGCTACTGGGACAAGCTGGGGACCTGTTTTTTCAGCATTATCTATGGGCGGGTTGTATTTGTCATCATACGGTTCTAATGATGGATTAGTGAACGAATGGAGTGCTAAGTTACCATATGGAACACATTTATTTACGGATGCACGATTTGATCATGATAATATACGAAAAGGTTCAGCTGTTTTCGCACGAATTGAGCCATATTTACGGACAGCAAATGTACCAGTACCGGTTTTATTAGCCCCGAGTAATAGTTCAGAAGAAAAGGTAGAACAATTAAACACAACTTCTAATCAAGCTATTTTAGGAGGGGAGTTGTCACAAAATCAGTGGGTAGGGCAAACTATCGCAGTTGATAAAAAAGCAGAAGGGGTAGTCTCTGTTTTAACAGCTTCTTCGGATGTAGAAATACAACTAATATCTCCAAAAGGAAAAGTTTATACAAATAAAGATAGTGCTGTATCTACTGGTGAAGGTGAATCTCTCTTTAAAGGCGCGACTATAAGAACATTTAAATTTGATAAAATGGAAGCAGGAGAATGGCAAGTTAAAATGATGGCGAAGCAGCCGAAAGATGCATATTTAATCGTAACCGATTACAAAAAAGATGCTCCGTTCGTCCTTCAAATGCCAGCAAAAGTTAAAGTAAATAAAGCAGAGTATAAACTCAAAAAATCACCTGCAGCTCCAGAAATGAAAGGCGATCTTTCAGTAACAGTAAGAGTAATTAATAAAGATGGAAAGTTAGTTTCTGAATCAAATGAATCGCAAAATATTAATGCAAATACATTTACAGGTGCTTTGAAAAATATAGAACAGCCGGGTGTATATAACGTTACAATTGATATAAAAGGGATGAATAAGGAAGGACAACCGTATAATCGTACGATAGTTAAGTCGGTTTATGTGGAGAAGTAGGAAAGAATGAATCGGTTTTAATAAAAAAAGTGCCGAATTCTTGTGGTAGAAGGATTTCGGTACTTTTTCATGTTTATTAGATGAATAGAAAAGTGAAATGGGAGTTTATGTTCTATAAGAGGATGATAGGAATCAAAAAAACGTTATGCAATAAAAAAAGATGCTGAATTAGCCGGAACCGTAACAATAGTTTCGCCAACTAATTGAAGGCATTCGTTATTTGATGAAGTATTCATTTGAAAAGCGAAATCACCTTGACTATTATCAAGTGGATTGTTATTTAAAAATATAGTTATGACTGGAATATGGGGAAATACAGGATTTAACGCATTATCCGAAAAAAAGTCTCCTTCCTCAAGCGTGTGAAGGACGATAGTCCAACGGTAGGTGGGAGATGAATTTCGGTTTGGCGTAGCCAAAAAAATTGGTTTTTCTATTTATTTCGCCTCTGATATAATCAGCTTTATAAGAGGTAAAGTTTGGTATAACAATGAAATTAGATAATAATAATTCAATGTTCATGTTGTGTTATAACTATGTAAGAGTCATGAGATACAGAAGAAATATATTTGATGATGACGTGTTAGACTATGTAAACGACATGTTTGGAATGGTATCTGAGAAGTACAATATAACATTGGTAGAATGGAAACATGACAAAGTTCATTCATGCATATAAGAGTGCGAGTTCTCAATGAATAAAAAAATTCCGCAAGTAAAAAAAGAAGGTTTTGGTCAACATGTTTTTCCTTACGAACGATTGGTGATTCGCTATAGATATAGAAAAGAAGTCTATGGGAAATCAAGGCGAAAAGTGAGATGAACTGATATGACAAAGCATAATAAGGCGTACAAATTTCGTCTGTATCCAACAGAAGAACAAGCCTATCTGATACGTAAAACTTTTGGGTGTGTACGCTTTGTATATAACAAAATGCTAGCTGAACGGAAAGAAATATACGAAAAGTACAAAGAGAACAAGGAAGAGCTGAAGAAACAAAAATTCCCTACTCCTGCGAAATACAAAGTAGAGTATGAATGGTTGAAAGAAGTCGATTCATTAGCACTGGCCAACGCTCAATTAAACTTGCAAACTGCGTATAAGAATTTTTTTAGTGATCAAAGTGATTTTCCTACATTCAAAAGTAGAAAGAGTAGAAAATCCTATACAACGAATCGAGTAAACGGAAATATTATGTTATTTCATGGTTATATCAAATTACCGAAGCTGAAATTAGTACGACTGAAGCAACATAGAGAGATACCGCAAAACCAAATCATCAAATCATGCACGATTTCGATGACACCAACCGGTAAGTATTACGTATCTGTCTTGACCGAATATGAAAAGGAAATCATTCAAAAAGAAGTAGAAAGTGTAGTTGGATTAGACTTCGCAATGGCTGAATTGTACGTGAGTAGCGAAGATGAGAAAGCCAATTATCCTCGCTTTTATCGTCAGATGATGGATCGATTAGCAAAAGCGCAACGAGTATTAGCAAGACGTGTGAAAGATTCAGCACGTTGGAATAAACAACGGATCCGTGTAGCGAAGTTGCATGAAAAGGTCGCCAATCAACGTAAAAATTTCCTTCATCATAAATCGAAAGAATTGGCTACTCATTTTGACGTTGTAGCAATAGAGGACTTACATATAAAAGGAATGTCACGATTACTTCGCTTTGGTAAAAGTGCCCTTGATAACGGTTGGAGGATGTTCACGACATTTTTAGCATATAAGCTACAAGAACAAGGCAAACAGCTTGTAAAAATAGATAAATGGTTTCCTTCTACAAAGATGTGTAGTCGTTGTGGAAACAGAAAAGAAATGTCATTATCTGAACGCACATAGGAGTGTTCGTGTGGACTAACAATAAGTCGTGATTATAATGCAGCTATCAATATCAAAAGGGAAGCCATACGCTTATTAACGTTGGCATAAATAGTAACAAAATAACCTTTGGAACAAGGGAGTTAGCTCGGCTGTCCTAAGACAAATTCGTTAGCTATCAAAAGTAACGGTTAACCGAGAAGCCCCCACTTCAAGTAAGCATGTAAGAGATACTAAGTGGTGGGTAGTTCACAGTAGTGTTAATACTTGAGATGAAAGAAATTCGATAATCACCAACTTTACTAAATTGTATAGTAGTCGGATTTAGTAAGGAAACTCTATCCGAGGTTTTAAAATATTGAAGTATGTAAACTTTAAGATAGTATATCGCCAAAGTAAAGAAGAGAAGTATTTAAAGGTAAGCATTTTAGTGAAACAGAGAAATGGAAAAAGCGATGACTAAGTTTCCAACTTAGTCATCGCTTTTTATTTATGCAATTGAGCAGGAAGAAGACAAAAGATATCGAATGAATGTAATTATACAGAATTGTTTGCTTTTGGTTGAATAGTAGTTAAAGATACGTTAGTTATACTTCAAACCGTAAGAAAAGAGAGATTAAATAATAGAGGGAGCAACTTACATGGAAAATATATTAAAGGTATCCTCAAAATCAAGTCCAAATTCAGTGGCAGGTGCAATAGCGGGTGTACTAAGAGAACGTGGCAATGTAGAAATCCAAGTAATTGGAGCTGGTTCTTTAAATCAAGCGATTAAAGCAATTGCGATTGCAAGAGGTTTTGTCGCTCCAAGTGGAATTGACTTGGTTCTTGTTCCAGCGTTTCAAGAGGTTACTATCGATAATCAAGAAAGAACAGCAATCAAATTAATTGTAGGTCCTAGAAGGAGAAGGTCTTAATAGCGAACACTAATATAAGGGGATTTGAAAAGGCCAATAGACTCCAAAAAGTTAGACACGTTATTTCATTTGGTAGTTCCTTGGACACGGTATTGTACCGGACTCATGACTTTTAATTTCCCCTTTGATTTAGCGAGTTCTTCTAGAAGTTTAAAAATGCCAAATCCTTTGTGACATAAGGGATTTGGCATTTTTGAAGTTTTTATGTTTTTTTTAATAAACAATCCTAAAACTGCTCATTCTTCTCCCAAGATTCTACAATATAATGAGCAATCGTTGGGTTGAATCCTTTACCAACTAAGAACATAATCGCAGCAACTTCTGTTAAAGCATGTTTGTGTGATGTATGTTTCGCTTCATTTAAACCGTAATCTACCCAAGGTTTTACGAAATCAAGTACAGGTTTCTTTAAAGGTAAAAACTGTGTACCGACAACTTGTTGGATTTGTTGTTGCGTTGGTTCTGTAATAGGTCCTGGTGGTAAAATTTGTGGCTGCGTAATATCGAGTGTTGGCCCAGGCGGTAAAATTTGCGGTTGCGTAGGATCGATAGTTGGCGGTGCTGGTGGTGAAACTCGCGGGTCATAGTTTGGCTGATACATTTGTTGTTGGTATTGCGGTTGTTGTTGTGGCTGAGTTGTGTATGGATTTTGTTGATATTGTTGTTCTTGGGTGCGCTGCGGTACATATGGATTTTGTTGTTCTTGAGTGTACTGAGTTGTGTATGGATTTTGCTGATATTGTTGTTCTTGAGTTGGTGGTGCTACGTATGGATTTTGAGGATATTCATAATTTGGACGTGTGTCATATGGATTTTGTTGATATTCAGTTTCTTGAGTTTGCGGTGTTGCGTATGGATTTTGTTCGTATTGAGGCTCTTGATGTTGTGTCTCTTGCTCCCCGTACTGTTCAGCATATCTTTGTTCCTTATGTTGAGGGGAAAAAGGTTGTTGTGGGTAAGGCGGTTGATTATTATAGAACATGTTTATTCCTCCTTCATAATGATGCCTACCACCTAGTGTATGGGCGGACAAGAAAATATGTGATGAAAAAATGCGGGCGTGTTACAATAAGTAACTGGGTGAAGATAAAATGATAAAACGAGAAAAAATAAAAAAAACAATAACTTTCGTAAAACATATTTTAGAAAAAGATGCGAGTGGGCATGATTGGTATCATATTGAACGCGTACATAAATTGGCGATTTCTTTATCCGAGCAAGAAGGGGGAAATCGTTTTATAATTGAAATGGCAGCATTACTTCACGATGTAGCAGATGAGAAGTTAAATGAGAGTGAAGAAGCAGGAATGAAAAAGGTTTCGGATTGGTTAGAAGAGCTACATGTTGAACAAGAGGAAAGTAAACATATTCTCCACATTATTGCGAATATGTCCTTTAAGGGTGGCCATGGTGGTAAAGTGGAATCAATGGAAGGGAGAATTGTTCAAGATGCGGATCGTTTAGATGCTCTTGGTGCAATTGGAATAGCTCGTACATTTGCATACGGAGGAGCGAAAGGGAGATTAATGTATGATCCCAATGTTCCGCCTCGTGAAGTGATGACGAAAGATGAATACCGAAAAAATAACGATCCATCTTTAAATCATTTTTATGAAAAACTTTTAAAATTAAAAGACTTAATGAATACGAACGCGGCAAAACAAGAGGCTGAAGTTCGTCATCGTTATATGGAAGAGTTTATTGAACAATTTATGAAAGAGTGGAATGCACAAATATGAAAATGTTAACTGTGGAGAACTTATCGAAATCATACGGAGAAAAACCGTTATTTGATGGATTATCATGTAGTATTACAGAAGGACAACGTGTCGGAATTATTGGTGTAAACGGTACTGGTAAATCGACATTATTAAAAATTATTGCAGGGTTAGAAACTCCTGATACAGGTGATATGACGCATTCACGTGGTTATACAATTAGTTATTTATCACAGCAACCAGAGTTTGATGAAAAACTAACAGTATTAGAGCAAGTGTTCCATGGTGATACACCTTTAATTCGTCTTCTTCGTGATTATGAAAAAGCACTATTAAATATCGAAAAAGATCCAAGTAATGAAAAAGTACAGGAACAATTATTTGCAGTGCAGCAACGTATGGATGCAATGAGTGCATGGGAAGCAAATGCAAATGCGAAATCTCTTTTAACGAAATTAGGAATTACAGATTTCACTGCAACTGTTGGAAATTTATCTGGTGGACAGAAAAAACGTATCGCAATGGCACAATGTTTTATTGAAACACCTGATCTATTAATTTTAGACGAGCCTACGAACCATCTTGACCATGAGACAGTTGAATGGTTAGAAGAATATTTAGCGAGATATACAGGTGCGGTATTACTTGTAACCCATGATCGTTATTTCTTAGATCGTGTGACAAACCGTATTTTTGAATTAGATAACGGTAAACTATATAGCTACGAAGGAAACTATAGTACATTTTTAGAAGCGAAAGCACTTCGTGAAGAGCAAGAATCGGCACAAGAATCAAAACGCCAAAATTTGTATCGTCGTGAACTTGCGTGGATTCGCCGTGGTGCAAAAGCCCGTTCTACGAAACAAAAGGCGCGTATTCAGCGTTTTGATGAGCTGAAGGGACAAGAAGGACCAGCAGCGAAGCAATCAGTTGATATTGCGCTTAGTGGAAGTCGTTTAGGGAAGAAAGTACTTGAGCTAAAAGATGTAACGAAAAAATTCGGCAATAAAACGGTATTACATAACTTTAATCATATTGTGAAACCAGGCGATCGTATTGGGATTATTGGAGCGAATGGAAGCGGGAAATCTTCACTATTAAATATGCTTGCAGGAAAATTATCTCCTGATAGTGGTGAAATTGAAGTTGGACAAACTGTAAAAGTTGCTTATTATACGCAAGAAAATGAAGAGATGAATTTAAATCAGCGTATGATTGAATACATTAAAGAGATTGCAGAAGTTATTCATACGACAGACGGAAAAGTAATTGGCGCATCTCAAATGTTAGAACGTTTCTTATTCCCGACGCATTCACATGGTACACCGCTTGGAAAACTATCTGGTGGTGAAAGAAGACGTTTATATTTATTGCGTATTTTAATGGGAGAACCAAACGTACTACTACTTGATGAGCCTACGAATGATTTAGATACACAAACATTAACAGTGCTAGAAGATTATTTGGAAGATTTCCCAGGTGTCGTTTTAACTGTATCACATGACCGTTACTTCTTAGATAAAGTAGTAGATGAATTGTTCATCTTTAGTGGTGGAGGCGAAGTGAGTGAATTCCTAGGTAGTTATACTGATTATTTAGAAACGGAAAAAACGAAAGAGCTCATTGAGAAAGCGGAAGTTCAGAAAGAGAAAAAAGTAGTAGAAGAAGTGCCGAAACAACAACGTAAACGTAAACTGTCATATAACGAGCAGCGCGAATGGGAAACAATTGAAGATACAATTGCACAACTAGAAGAGAAACTTGAGTCAATTGGAGAAGAACTTGCGAATGTTGGATCTGACTTCACAAAGGCACAAGAATTATCTGAAGCAGGGCAGAAGATAGAAGAAAAGCTAGAAAAAACGATGGAACGATGGAGCGAGTTATCTGACATCGTTGAAGGTTTAAAATAAAAACAAGCTGCATATATTGAAATGTAAAGAGAAAAACTTTACACTATTGGTAGAACCTATTTTAGGAGGGGAAAAAAATGAGAACATCTAATCCAATGTTGAAAAAAGACGCATTTCGTAAAGAGGGAGCAAGTGCTTCTGCGATGACTATTGGTGGAACAGTAGGCAAAACGTTTATCATGCTTATCTTACTTCTTGCAACGTCTGTCTATTCATACATACAGATGACAAATAATATGATGAAGATGCCAGTATTAATTGGTGCTTTAGTTATTGCGGCAATCGTTGCGTTTGCATCTATCTTCTTCCCGCGTATATCACCAATTGGTGCACCGATTTATGCGGCAGTAGAAGGGGTAGTGTTAGGAAGTATTTCAGCAGTCTATGCAATGAAATTTCATGATTCTATCGTTTTAAACGCTGTATTACTAACAATCTCAATTCTATTTGCGATGCTAGTGTTGTATGCAACGCGCGTAGTAAAAGTAACTGATAAATTCCGTACGGGTGTAATAGCAGCGACAATGGGAATTGCGGTTATGTATTTAATCGTATTCTTACTAAACATGTTCGGTGTTACTGTTCCATATATTCACCAAGGTGGAACAATTGGTATGATCATTAGTGCAGTTATTATTGTAGTTGCTGCATTAAATTTATTACTAGATTTCGATTTAATCGAAAGCGGCGCACGTAGCCAAGCTCCAAAATATATGGAGTGGTACGGTGCAATGGGTCTAATGATGACTCTAGTATGGCTATACTTAGAAATTCTTCGTTTTGTTTCTTACTTTACGAAAAATGACTAATAAAAAAATCCTGCATGAAATGTGCAGGATTTTTTATTTTTAAAGATAAATTGAAAATATGATGTTGGCGACTTGAATTGAGGGGGATGGAATATGATGAAAGAGAAAAAAGGGATTATGAAAAAACTATTTTCTAAAAGTTTTTTCATAGAACTAGATGACGCTTTAATGTATCCATCAGCAGAAGTCATTCGTTCAGCTATCGAAGGATATGTGCCTGAATGTAATGAACACCTAAAATTTGAGAGTAAAGTTAAACCGATTACATTCTACTTAGAAGATGTATTGTATAGCGCTGAAATAAAGATGGCTCACGGAGGATATTACATATCTTGTAGTGAAGTATAATATTTTTTTGTAACCTTACATGTTTGAAATATGTAAGGTTTCTTTTTTGCTTTTGTAAGACATATAGTAATACTTTTTACTTATAAACATATTATTTTGCACTTTTTACCCTTCACACATTTTTCTTTACAATGAAGAAAAATATGTGAGGTGGTATAACTTATGATGAATCGAGTTGTATTAATCGGTAGATTGACAAAGGAGCCAGAATTATACTACACAAAACAAGGAGTCGCTTATGCACGAATATGTGTTGCGGTAAATAGAGGATTTCGAAATAGTTTAGGTGAACAACAAGTCGATTTTATAAATTGTGTCGTTTGGCGAAGATCCGCTGAAAATGTAACAGAATATTGTACGAAGGGGTCACTTGTTGGGATTACAGAGCGTATTCATACGAGTAATTACGATGATGAACAAGGAAAGAGAATGTATAGAACTGAAGTTGTAATTGAGAGTATTACATTTTTGGAGAGAAGGAGGGAGGGGGCATCGCAATAAAATGGGATTTTAAACAATAGGTTCGGGAGAATTAGGTGGAAAGAGAAAGAATGAAAAAGTATGATAGTGGAAAGAAATCAGCAAAATAAAGCATCCGAGTAGGTTTAGATAGGTGGAACATGTTACAATACCCCTAAGAACATGCAATAAAGGAGAGTTTTTCACGTGAAGATTAAAGCAATTGAACCGACGCCAAGTCCGAATACAATGAAAGTTATTTTAAATGAAATATTACCATCAGGGGCACGTAATAATTATACAAATGAAAATAAAGAACAAGCACCAGTGCAAGTGCAAGAGATTTTGAAAATTGAAGGCATTAAAGGTGTGTATCATGTAGCAGACTTTTTAGCAGTGGAGCGAAATGCGAAGTTTGACTGGAAAGTATTATTACAACAAGTTCGTGCTGTTTTCGGCGAAGAAATAGTAGGAGAAAATGAAGAGCAACAACTTTCTCACTTTGGAGAAGTAAAAGTGTTTGTTCAAATGTTCTTTACAATTCCGATGCAAGTGAAGTTAACAGATGGAATGACAGAAGAGCGTGTAGGCTTACCCGAGCGCTTTAAAGAATCAATTATGAAGGTGCAAATGTCTGCGCCTAACGTTGTGAAAGAACGCAAATGGGTAGAGCAAAGTACACGTTACGGTAATTTTGAAGAAATCGGTAAAGAAGTTGTGGAAGAAATCGTTGCTGCGTATTCAGAAGAACGTGTAAATCAAACAGTTAAAGAATTATTAGATCAAGCAGGTGCTGTTGAAGTAACGATTCAAAAGCGTGAGCCATATAAAGTAACAGAAGAGATGATGAAAGATTCTGACTGGAAAAACCGTTTTGCAGCTTTAGAACAAATGGATCCATCAGAAGAGGATATGCCAGTATTGAAAATGGCGTTAGATGATGAGAAAGTCTCAATCCGCCGCTTAGCAACAGCTTATTTAGGGATGGTAAAAGGTGATGGAGTATTGCCGTTATTATATAAAGCATTATTAGATCGTTCTGTAAGTGTTCGCCGTACAGCAGGGGATTGCTTATCAGATGTAGGTGACCCAGCAGCGATGTTCGTTATGATTAAATCTCTGAAAGATTCAAGTAAATTAGTACGTTGGCGTGCAGCAATGTTCTTATTTGAACTTGGTGATGAAAGTGCAATTCCGGCATTAAAAGCAGCAGAAGATGATCCAGAGTTTGAAGTAGCAATGCAAGCACGTTTAGCTTTAGAACGTATTGAAGGCGGCGAAGAAGCAAAAGGTTCTGTATGGAAGCAAATGACGGAGTCTCGTAAAGGGGAATAATATATGATTGTTTTCTATGATAGTTGGTGTCCGATGTGTACGGCAGTGGCAGAGCGGACGAAAAGGTTAGATAAAAAGGGAAAAATGAAATTTGTTTCATTTCGAGATGAAGATGTAGTTGAGAAGTATGAACTATCTCAAGAATTACAAAGTAAGATGGAACAAAGACTGTATATTTTAAAAAATAATAAGTGGTATGACGGAATTCACAGCATTTACGTATTAGCGAAGGCTGTTCCATCTTATTGGTTTGCAGTTCCTTTTATAAAGCTATCTATCGTAGTTGGATTTGGAAGTAAAGTATACGAATATATTGCCAACAATAGAAAACTTGTCCCAGTTGGACACTGCCGTGAAGGGGTTTGTGAAATCCCTACAAAAAAATGAAATCATCGTTATCTTTCTTTTGCACCTATTAATAGAGCGTGATATGATGAATTTGGAATGAAAGTTGAAGGAGAGATTACAAGATGTCAAATGCATATGAAGAATACATGCGTCAAATGGTAATTCCAATGCGTCAAGAGTTAGTGCGTTCTGGATTTGAAGAGTTAACTACAGAAGAAGCTGTAACAGAATTTATGGAGAATGCATCAGGTACAACTTTAGTAGTTGTAAACTCTGTTTGTGGTTGTGCAGCTGGTTTAGCACGCCCATCAGCAGGTCAAGCGGTTGTTCGTGCTGAAAAACAACCTGAGCATCTTGTAACTGTATTTGCAGGTCAAGATAAAGATGCTACTGCAAAAATGCGTGAATACTTCGGAGAAATTCCTCCATCTTCACCATCTATGGCATTACTAAAAGGAAAAGAAGTTGTTCACTTCATTCACCGTCATGAAATTGAAGGTGCAACTATGGACGAAATTATTACGAACTTAGAACAAGCTTTCGAAAAGAATTGCTAAAGAAGGGGGAGAGTAAATCTCCCTCTTTTCTTTATATAGAGGTGACACAATGATAGTAACAACAGCAGGAAGAACAAATAAAGAAATGACAGCTTATGCAAATAAGGTAGCGGCAGAATTAAAGAGTCCTTTCGTTTTACGTAATGATATACCTGTGCACAAACTGCATGAGCAGTATGAACAAGATGTGCTTATCGTAGGGAAAAACCGATTAGCTATTTATCCAAAGGGTACGGAAGAGTCGTTTTTCTTTCATCCAAACTCAGCGATGTTTCGTGTGAAAAGGTTAATGCGCGGAGAACATGATCCGTTTATACAAGCTGCCAAATTAGAGAGCGGAATGACAGTATTAGATTGTACGCTCGGTATGGCATCAGATAGTATTGTAGCTAGTTATGTTGTTGGTGAAAGTGGAAAGGTAACAGGACTTGAAGGCAATGAATATATGGCTTATATTATGAAAAATGGTTTAAAAACATGGTCTTCATCTGTTTCTGAAATCGATGAGGCAATGCAAAGAATTGATGTAAAACAAACGGAGCATTTCGCATTTTTAACGCAATGTGAAGATAATAGTTATGACGTCGTATACCTTGATCCGATGTTTGAAGAAACTGTCATAGAATCAGATGGAATTAAAGGGTTAAAACACTTCGCTTTGTATCATGATATTACTGATGAAACAATTGCGGAAGCGAAGCGTGTGGCGAGAAAGCGTGTCGTTCTGAAAGATCATTTCCGTAGTTCTAGATTTGAAAAACACAATTTTCACGTATATAAAAGAAAAAGTGCAAAGTTTCACTTTGGTGTAATTGACCCTTGCTAATTGTTTGAAAAGATGTATAATAAGCAATAATTAATTAAATATACTGTCTGTGATGAAGAGAGTAGTCTTTTTCAGAAGGAAAGCGAGCTAGGGATGGTGTGAGCCTAGTGCAGAAGAAAAAGATGAAGCGCACTTCGGAGACGCTTCTTGAACGAATAGTAGAGTAAGCCGAGGCCCCCTGTCCTCGTTATAAACGGGAAAGTGGTTCGGAATGAACAACAAGGGTGGTACCACGGGTTAAAACTCGTCTCTTTTTTAGAGACGAGTTTTTTGTGTTTTAAAAAATAAGGAGGTTACAGTATGGAGTATAAAACGCAGTTTGCGAAGAGCTTATCAAATATTATTACGAACGAATTAACGCAAAATCAAATTTTAGATTTAATCGAAACACCAAAACAAGATGAATTCGGTGATGCAGCGTTCCCATGTTTTTCACTAGCGAAACAATATAAAAAATCACCAGCTACTATCGCAAAGGAAGTTGCGGAGAAATTAAATGACCCATTTTTTACGAAAATAGAGGCTGTTGGCCCGTATGTAAACGTCTTTTTTAATCGTCAAACAGTAAGTGATGAAGTATTAAAAACAATTTTAGCGGAGAAAGAAGAGTACGGTCAAAATCACTTTGGATGTGAAAAAACGGTAGTTATCGATTATTCCTCTCCTAATATCGCGAAACCTTTTTCAATGGGGCATTTACGTTCTACAATGATCGGTAATTCGCTGAAACATATCGCCGAAAAATGTGGATATGAAGTTGTAGGAATCAATTATATTGGAGATTGGGGAACACAGTTTGGGAAGTTAATTACTGCATATAAAAAATGGGGAAATGAAGAAATAGTTAAAGAGGATCCAATACGTGAGTTATTTAAGCTATATGTTCAGTTTCATGAAGAAGTAAAAGAGAACAAAGAACTAGAAGAAGAAGGACGCTCATGGTTTAAAAAACTAGAAGAAGGAAATGAAGAAGCAGTTGAACTTTGGAATTGGTTCCGTCATGAGTCTTTAAAAGAATTTTCTCGTATTTATGAACTTCTCGGTGTGGAATTTACAAATTTTCAAGGAGAAGCTTTCTATAACGATAAAATGGAAGACTTTGTTGGGATTTTAGAAGAGCACGACTTACTGGAAGAATCAGAAGGGGCATTAGTCGTTAATTTAGAAGAAGAAGGTATGCCGCCATGCTTAATTAGAAAATCAGATGGTGCTACCATTTACGCAACACGTGACTTAACGGCAGCTGTGTATCGTCAAAACACATACGAATTTGATAAAGCGCTATATGTAGTTGGCCCAGAACAAAGTTTACATTTTAATCAATTTTTCACTGTATTAAAAAAGCTTGGTTATGACTGGGTCAATGGTATGGAACATGTACCATTCGGGTTCATATTAAAAGACGGTAAGAAAATGTCGACACGTAAGGGCAGAATTATTTTATTAGAAGAAGTGCTAGAAGAAGCTGTTGCACTTGCGGAACAAAATATTGAAGAGAAAAATCCGAATTTAAAACAAAAAGAAGACGTGGCAAAACAAGTCGGTGTTGGAGCAATTATCTTCCACGATTTAAAAAATGAGCGTATGCATAATATCGAATTTTCATTAGAAAATATGTTGAAATTTGAAGGAGAAACAGGACCGTATGTACAGTACACGCATGCGCGTGCGTGTTCAATTTTAAGAAAAGAAAGTGTGGAATTTGAAACGTGTAATTTTGAATTAAAAGACGATTACAGCTGGAGTGTAGTAAAATTACTCAACAAATTCCCGCAAGTAATTGAAGCGGCCTTCAACAAAAATGAGCCATCTATTATTTCAAAATATGTATTAGATGTAGCACAAGCGTTCAATAAATATTATGGAAATGTTCGTATTTTAGAAGAGAACGAAGAAAAAGAGAGTAGACTCGCATTAGCTTATGCTGTGACGGTTGTATTAAAAGAAGGCTTACGTTTACTTGGGATGGGTGCTCCTGAGGAGATGTAAAAAGAAACGGAAAGAATCCATTTAATGTACAATGACAATTATATACGTTACTTTGGTAATGAACTGTGAATGATATATACAAAATAAGTGTAATATAGAAACAAAAAAAAAAACCGGATGAATCATTTATCCGGTTTGTTTTTTTGCTTTTTTGAATAAACCTCTTAACTATAAGGAGTTATATGATACGAAGTGTAAGAACTCTATAATTTTGTTGCGAAATCAATTAAAATATTTGTAGAGAGGATGGTTCGTATTGATCAGAGATTTCATTTTACATATTCCTTGTCATAGAATACCGAAAAGGAGTTTCCATAAATTACAAAAACACATACCTTTATGTGCACGATGCACAGGTATGCTTATTGGTTTCTGTATGTTTCCAATTTACTTTTTAATAACCCCTTCGTTTACTCTCCCATTAATGCTATTCTTTTTTGCTCAAATTCCTTTACTCATCGATGGATTCACCCAAAAGTGGAAATGGAGAAACAGCACAAATTTGCTAAGAGTAACGACCGGCTTATTAAGCGGTAATGGTATGGGACTATTTATTGCATCTAGTATTATATGGATTATATCTTAAACCACATATCAACGGAGGTAGCTACTTATATGTTTTGGATCTATTTAATTCTAATTTTCATTTCAGGAGGAAGTGGAATCGGTTTTATTATTCATGAAAAATATACAGAAGCAATAATAGCGTTTGTTATTTGCGTATTATTTATTGGACTACTATATTATTATCTTAAAAGAAGAAAAAAGAAGAGAAATTTTGATTGTAGCAATTTAGATTGTACTGATTGTTTAGATTGTGATTGTACTGATTAAGCTTTTACTTATCTATATGTCTTTAATAAGTAAAAAAGGCTAGCGTATTTTTAAAGATGTACTGGCCTTTTGTTTAAAATTCTCCTATATGTGCTTGTAATCCCCGGATATTTAATACTCTTTCGATTTCTTCTTTATCTTCTGTATTAATAAAGCTTTCCTTTTCGTGAGAACACGTTATTAACCATTTTTTTCTGGATTTAAAGAATGATAAATCCTCCGGTAAGTAAGGCATTACCCATTCATATAAAGAATTAGATAATTCCTTCAGGACGTTTTTAGCGTTGGCATCAGCGTAATAGAAATACACTTTTGCTGTTTGATTATCGCCTAAAATAGTACTGGCCCACTCAGATTGCTCAGTCATTTCTTTGAATGAACCTTCTAGTTTCATTAAGACGGGCTCAAAAGAGTGTAACGGTCCCATATCATTTCTTAAAACTAAATGGAATTCATCACAAATGTCAAAAGCTAAGTCTAGTAAATCAACATAAGTTTGTTGTTTCGGATTGGAATCTATTACTATCATATATTATCTCCTTTCCTCAACCTTACATAATAATGTTATTTATTGGGATTATTACGAATTATATACAATTATTATCTTATCGAACCACTAATATGCACACAAGGTTTTTCTGTATGATTGGGATTAATAATTATTTTTAAAAATTAGTTTATCGATTAGGCGGGGAGATATAAAGTACATGTATTATGTATTGTTTTTATTTGGTCTTAACTATCTAAAATTTCAACAAAAGTGTAGGAATATATCTATAATATAGAGAACTTTAGTTGTGTATATAAAAGGGGGCCGTTAGACTTGGAAGAGTATGATTGGAATAGTAGGCTAGCGTATTTAAGAAATACGAGAGATTTATATTATAACGATGATTATTTAAGTTTTTTAGTCAATTCAGTTTGGAAGATTACTGAACCTGTACATATTGTTGATTATGGTTGTGGATATGGTTATTTAGGTTTAATTTTGTTGCCTTTACTTCCAAATGGATCAAAGTATACAGGCATTGATAGCGGGGAAGCATTAATAGCTGAAGCGAGAGAGTTGTTTCGTACACTTCCATATGAATCTGAATTTCTTGAGGGGGATGCTACAGAAATTGAATTGAAAAATAAATACGATATAGCTGTCAGTCATGCTTTCTTATTACATATGAATTCGCCCAAAACGATGTTGCAAAAAATGATAAATTCAATTGAGGAGGGCGGAAAGATAATATGTTTTGAACCGAATTGGATTTCTAATATGTCTTCATACACGCTAGATGGAGTAATTCAATCGGAAATTATCCGGCTTGGTGTTTTGCAGAAGCTATTTGAAGAAGATGCACATAGAAGTGGTAAAGATGGCAATATTGGTATGAAGATACCGATATATTTAAGTGAATTAGGTGTTAAAAATATTGAATGTAGAGTAAGCGATAAAGTGAATTTTTTAGACTCTAATATAAATCAAAATGAGAAGCAAGGTTTATATAATTCTCTAAAAGAAGAGGGAATCGCTAGTAATCCAGGTGAGAAACAACAATTTATAAACCGTTTAATGAGTAGGGGCTTAACGTTTGCTGAAGCACTCGCTCAATATGAAGCAGAACTACGATTTTTTGAAGTGTTTCATATACACTCTTCTTTGTTATATGCTCCAAATATGAGGATTACTTTTGGGGAAGTTAAGTGATAAATATCATACTAGAAAAGTAGGGGATATAATGAGAATTGCTACTTTTAATATTTGGAATCATGAAACATTGTGGTCTGAAAGGTTAGAGGCTATTTGTGAAGAAGTCCAAAATATTGCTCCTCATATTTTAGCAATTCAAGAAGTTCGGAGTTGTATTAATGAAGAAAAGAAGACAAATGGTGCACAATATCTTGCGGATCAAATAAATTATCCATTTTGTATATTTAAAGAGTATCCAGATTCTCCAGATGAAGACCTAGCTTTTTTAAGTAAAATTCCTATCTTAGCTGAAGAAGCTATTTGGGAAACCGATATAGAGGAATCGAATTATTGTGCCATTCGAATCATGTTAAAATATAAAGAGTATAAGCTCGGGATAACGAATGTTCATTTAAATTGGAAATCTAGTAAGGTAAGACAAGAGCAAATGAATACCGTGAATAATTGGATTAAAAACAGAGTTAGTGGCTACGAATTATTATGTGGTGATTTTAATGATGATCCACATTCAGGGGTGCATCAATACTTAATAAGTAATCAATGGATAGATGTGGCTCAGCTTAAAGAAAATCAAGATAACATTCTTGCCCAGCCAACGTTAGATTATGGAAAGAATACAAATTTAATAGGGGATGAAAAGCAAGGAGAACGATATGATTGGGTTATGATACAAGAAAATGTCGCGTTTGAATTTCCAAATATAGAAGATGTATCTATATTTGCGGATTCAGCATTAACTTCATCATGCGTATTCCCAAGTGATCATTACGGTGTTTTTGTGGATTTAAAATTTGAAAAGTGAAACAAAAGGGAAGTTGTTCCAAAGGTAATTTGGAACAACCGCCCTAATATTATGAAATTGAAGATAGGATGATTGTCGTTTTTGTCGGTAAATCGATATATCTTGTCGAGTCGTTGATATTTTTTGAGTTACGATAGATATATTTGAAAAATCGTTGATATATTGTAAATTACGATAGATATATTCAGGAAATCGTTGATATAATTTCATTCACTGAATGAAGCCTCAAAAAAGAAGATAAAACCCATCTTCGAATAATACATGTTATTTCATCAAATTAAACAAAATCCCCATAAAAATCAATGTTTTTAAGATATTTAGTTATAAACTTGAATAATATTAAATTATATCGTTCATTATATGAGGTTTTAGTTGAATGCATACTATATGATGTGTAAAATCTAAGCAAGTAGGTTAGAATACTGCTTGCAAATGGCAGTATAAATAATAATTTGAGGTGAATGCATGCTAGATTTTAAGCAATTAGAGATTTGTTTGAAAGAAAAGAGATTTGTAGATGGATTACAGGAGATAAATAATGAAATTGCACATATAAAAGAAACGAAAAAGTTATCATACGTGAAGAACTGGCTTTCTAACGTTGCATCATTTGCGGAGTTTGATACATTAATTCGTCTTGCTGATGAAGGTTTGATGCATCAATATAGCTCCTTTTTAATTCGTTATACGTATAAAAAATTCCCGAATATGAGAACGCTCTCTTTATATTGTGATGAGTTAATTGATGAGCGTAAAATTCTTGATGCTGAACAATTATTAAAAGATTCTTTGGAAGAGGTAAATGAAGAAGAAACTGATGCGGATGTTTTAACGAAAGCATATTTTACGTTAGTTAGATGTTTGTTAGATATGAAGCGAAATGAAGAGGCCTATGCCTATATGCAAAAGGCGGAAAAGTATAGTACACGTGCAGTTTTTGATAAATGGGGTTACTTATATATACAGACTGGTGAGTGGGAGAAGGCAGAGGAACAACTTTTATCCGGTCAGCAGCATAAAGATTGTGAAGAGTTAGCTACGTACTTATTGGCGCAATTATATGCATATAAAGGTGAACAGCAGCGAGCATTACAACTCATTAATGATGCGATTGCAAAGTTCCCTCAAGTACCATATTTCTATTTTGAAAAAGTAAAATATTTATTAGATTTAGGGCGCTATGAAGAAATGTTAGCGGTAATAGATAAAATGAATCATATGCTTCCGCATCATGCATATACAACTTATTTTATACATTTACGTGCAGAAGCATTTTATAAAATGAATAATATTCACGATTTGCAAGCACTATTGAAAAGTGAAAAGAGTTTAAAAAATTCTCTATATCATCATATAGAAAAAAATCCTGATGGAAAAAAGGTGCGCTTACCGATAGTTCCGGTTGTACAAAAGGATAACTATTGCGTTCCGACTAGTTTGGAAATGATGTTAGGGGTATGGGGAGAAAAACGTACGCAAGATGAAATTGCACAACATATTTTTGATGTAACAGGTTCTAAGTTTTCAGATACAGTTACATATATAGAAGAGCAAGGTTACGAATATCGTTATTTTCAAGGGAATGAGGAAAATTATAAGAAATTACTCAATCAAGGTATTCCCGTTTTATTAAGTATAGATATTGAGCACGCTTCCCATGTACAAGTGCTTTCTGGTTATGACGATGTACTGCAAGCTTTTTATATTCAAGATCCGAATTTCTTGGAACCGATTCTTGTGGAATATGATAAGTTGCAAGAAAAATATCGTTATACAGATTGTTTAGCTATTACGTTTATACCAAAAGATAGAATGGAACAACTTTCATTTTTAAATGAGGAAGAACACACTTATTATAAAACAATCTTTTCTCTTACAGATCATTTAGCTGAGCAAGATAAAGAGGGAATTGAAAAGTTAGTACTATTTTTAAAAGAAACAAGTGAAAATCCAAACACTTGGCTATATACGATTAAACATTTAGATGCTGAAGTAGATAAAGATTTTATTCAGTTTTGTATAGAAAAATTAATGGAAAAGTTTCCGAGCTCTGACTTTGTGAAATTGCATAGTGCACAGTGTTTTATTCGTCTGCAAGATATGGAAAAAGCAGGACATATGCTTCAAAGTGTGGAGAAGAAAAGCAATCAAGCGTTGTATCATTTTATAAATGGACGTCATTCTTTTGAGCAAGATAATTATGCAGAAGCGATTGCTAGTTTTCGTTCATCATTACAATTGGATGCAGATCAACCAGTTGCGTGGAGTTTCTTAGCATTATCATACATGTATATGGATCAATCTGAAAAGGGGCTAGAGTATTCTCTAACAGCTATAGAACGTAGCCCAGAAAGGTTTACACTTGTAAATCACGGTTTAATTTTAATAGATTTAGAACGATATGAAGAAGCATATGGATTCTTTAATGATTTATTAAAAGAATATAAGTATGAAGCGCACATATGGTATGAACGTGCAAGATGTGCTCAGCATTTAGGAAAAGTGTATTTGGCGGTAAAAGGACTTAAAGTAGCAATTCAATTAGATAAAACAGCAGCCTATTTATATACGAAGCTTTCGGAAATCTATGAATCAGATTTGGATGATGGGAAAAGTACGAAGGAAATTTTATTACAAGGAATTCAAAATTGTGAAGATCAGGCATCTTTATATGTTCGTTTAGGAGATGTGCATTTTCAAAATGATGAACTTGAAGAAGCGGAAACTATATATAAGCGTTCTTTAGAAGAAAATAATGAAGATGTATATTCTCATTTCGGTTTAACTCAAGTTTATATGGCAAAGGAACAATATGAGGATGCAAAAAACTATATTGTTAGTATCAATAAGCAATTTGAAGACAATCAAGATTTCCTTATGAATGCTGGAATGGTGCTATGGGATGCTGAAATTGCATTAGGCGAGGATGAAAAAGAGTTAAAACTTGCACTTTCTAAATTAGAGAACGGTATACGAAGAGTATACGCTAATATAGCGAGCGTGTTGGATGAGTATGTAAATCGAATAAAAGACACAGCTTTTGTGCAACGGGGCATAGCGTTTTTAAGAACGTTAGAAAAAGAGAAAACGGATGTAATTGAATACGGTTGTTACGCTGGTGTTTTATATGAATCTATTGGACAGTATGATCAGGCGATAAAGCGGTATAATAATGCACTTAAGAAAAAACAAGATTCATTGCCGTATTTCCGTATCGGTGAAACATTCATGGCGTTAGGGCAATTTCAAGAAGCGAAGCATGCATATGAAACATGTTTAGAAATGAATAAGAATTTCTTAGGTGTACATTTGCAGCTTGCTGAAATATACGAAAAAGAAGAGAATCGTTCCAAAGAACAAAGTCATATGATCCAGGCGATGAAAGAAGAACCAATGCATATAAATATGGAATATTTAGCGCAGCTTTCAGTAGAAATGAATCTTCAGGAAGAATTGCTAGTTGAATTAGAAAAATTAGCGGAAGAAGTTCCTGAAACATGGCGTTTAGATGCGATTGCATACGTGTTTGGCGCGATGAATGACATAGATAAAGAAAAAGAATATATCGAATATGCAATGAAAATAGATGAAGAGCATGTGGAAGTACTATATCATTATGCGAAAGTACTAGTTAAAAAGCAGAGTGCAGAAGCAATCGAAGTTGCGCTGAAAGTAATGCATAAAGATTTGGAAAGTGAACGTATATTTGGTGTGTACGTAAAAGCAATGGAACAACATAAAAAATTATCCCAAATACGAGACGTACTTCATACGCTAAAGGTGAAAAAAGCAGAAAGAAGTACAGCGTTTATGTATGCAGCTACTGCGGTTGCCGCAAGATTAGTAGAAAGGCAGCAAAATGAGCAACCGAAAAAATCTATATTTACAAGAACATTTTATCGCATGAAAAATCGTGCGAAGGAAATTTCAATGATTACAGTTATTATTGATTTATTTGAAATCTCCTTGAAGTTAAACCCGAAAAATAGTATGGTAGCGCAGCGTTTCGCAATATTTTATGAGAATGCGGCGATGAATAAAGAAGCTATAGAGGTTTTACAAACATCGTTAGAAAATAAGTGGGATTATGATGTAGCGAAGCAACTTGTAAATCTTTTCATTGAGTGTGAGGAAGAAGATATGTTACGAGATGCTTTTGAATTAACGAAACAAATGGTTCGAGAGTTACCGGATGATTATGACACTCTTCTTTTACAAGCGAATGTATTATGTAAGACTGGAGAAAAAAGAAAATCCGAAAAAATTTACTTGCAATTAATTGAGAAAACGCCATTTGTAAGTAGAGGATTCCTTGCTTTAGCAGAAGTATATCAAAGTCAAGAGAGGTATGAGGATGCGATTCATTTATTAGAAGATGCTTCTGTACATCATCCAAATGAAACGGCAATTCTTCTTGCTTTAGCATCCTCGTATCATAAAGCTGGGCAAACGGCAAAGGCAGAAAAATTAACAAGTGAAATATTGGAAATTGATGCTACTGACTTGTTAGCAAGATACGATCATGCTTGTTATTTAACATTATTAAACAGAAATGAAGAGGCAAGAGATGAACTTGAAATTGTGCTTCGTGAAGATGAAACGGGATTTTTCGCTGAACTTGCAGAGGAAGATGAAGATTTAGCGGGATTGCGAGAGTTTGAAAAGTAATTGTATAAGAATAGAGAAAAAGGGTATAAATAAAAATATATTTTGAATTAGTTGACAATTAATTGTTGAATGGCATAAAATAACTTTTAATAAAGTATACAAATCTGAAGACGAGAAAGAGTAAGATAGTGAGCTGTTCCCCAGAGAGCCGGTGTATTGCTGAAATCCGGTGTGCAGACGTTATTTGAAAATCATCTCCGAGGAGCCGTGGCTGAATAAAGTAAGCTCGGACGGATGTCTACCGTTACAAAGAACGCGTATGTTAGTACGTTGCTAAGTGCTATTAGTGAAAAGCTAATAGAATTAGGGTGGTAACGCGGGTAAACCCGTCCCTACTTCATAGGGACGGGTTTTTTGTGTGCTTTTTAAAAAATTCAAAGGAGTGATTGTACATGAAAAAAGTTGATGTAAAAGAGTCAGCTGTAGGGAGAGAAACACGTATTCGTAAGCAGTGGAACGAACAAAGTATTTTCGAGCAATCAATTCAGAATCGAGAATGCGCACAATCTTTTGTGTTTTATGAAGGGCCACCAACAGCGAACGGACTACCACACGTCGGCCATGCACTTGGACGGGCGATTAAAGATTTAGTAGCGAGATATAAAACGATGGCTGGATATAAAGTTTTAAGAAAAGCCGGATGGGATACACATGGATTACCTGTAGAATTAGGCGTTGAAAAACAACTTGGCATTTCAGGTAAACATGAAATCGAAGAGTACGGCATTGAACCATTTATTCAAAAGTGTAAAGAAAGTGTATTCACATATGAGAAGCAGTGGCGTGAATTTACGGAGAGTATTGGATATTGGGTAGATATGGATGATCCGTATGTTACTCTAGAGAATCCATATATTGAAAGTGTATGGAATATTTTAGGGAAAATTCATGAAAAAGGCTTGTTATATAAAGGGCATAGAGTTTCACCGTACTGCCCAAGCTGTCAAACATCTCTTAGTTCACATGAAGTTGCACAAGGGTATAAAACAGTGAAAGATTTAAGCGCGACAGTTAAGTTTAAAGTGAAAGATAGTGAAAATGAATATTTCCTTGGATGGACGACAACACCGTGGACACTCCCAGCGAATGTTGCACTTGCCGTACATCCGAATATGGAATACGTTAAAGCCAAACAAGAAGGATATGTATACATTGTTGCGAAAGAACGTGTGCAAGAAGTGCTAAAAGAAAACTATGAAGTATTATCCGTTCATAAAGGCGAAGAATTATTAAACACATCGTATACAGCACCGTTTCCGATGAAGGAAGTTACAAATGGATACCGTGTTATTGCGGCAGATTTTGTTACTGCAGATAGTGGTACAGGACTCGTTCATATCGCTCCAGCATATGGAGAGGACGATTATAAAATCGTTCAAAGTGAAGGGTTATCGTTCTTACATGTTGTAAATGAGAAAGGTGAGTATACAGAAGCAGTACCCTTCTTAAAAGGAAAGTTTGTAAAAGAATGTGACGTTGATATCGTTCGTTATTTAGCTAAAGAAGGTTTGCTATATCATAAAGAAAAATATGAGCATAGCTATCCACACTGTTGGCGCTGTGATTCTCCGTTACTTTATTATGCAGGAGAAAGCTGGTTAATCCGCACTACTGAGATTAAAGAAACATTTTTACAAAATAATAATTCTGTCACGTGGTATCCAGATCATATGAAACATGGACGCTTTGGTAAGTTTTTAGAAAATATGGTGGACTGGAATATTAGCCGAAATAGATATTGGGGAACACCGTTAAACGTATGGGAATGTGAAAGCTGTGATCATCAATTTTCACCGAAAAGTATTGCTGAATTAAGAAAGCATAGTACAAAAGAAACGCCTGAAGATTTAGAATTGCATAAGCCATATGTAGATGAAGTACAAGTGTGCTGTGAAAAATGCGGAAGTACAATGAATCGAACACCAGAAGTAATTGATGTTTGGTTTGATAGTGGTTCCATGCCTTTTGCGCAATATCATTACCCGTTTGAAAATAAAGAGTTATTTGAAGAACAGTTTCCAGCAGATGTAATTGCGGAGGGAATTGATCAAACACGCGGCTGGTTTTATAGTTTATTAGCGGTATCAGCACTATATACAGGGAAAGTACCATATAAACGAGTATTATCATTAGGGCATGTTCTAGATGAAGAAGGACAGAAAATGTCTAAAAGTAAAGGGAATGCACTAGATCCTGTTGATTTAGTAGAGAAGTTTGGTGCCGACGCTCTAAGGTGGGCTCTACTCGTTGATAGTGCGCCGTGGAATGCGAAACGATTTTCTGAAAGAACAGTACAAGAAGCGAAATCTAAATTTGTAGATACGTTAGTCAATGTGTATAGCTTCTATGTTTTATATGCAAGTTTAGATGAATATAATCCGAAAGAAAAGTATGAAGTTAAACGTACGAAATTAGATGAATGGGTGTTATCAAGACTGCATAGCACAACGAGGAAGGTAAGAACTGCACTTGATGATTATCAATTCACAAATGCAGCTCGTGAAATTGCTGCTCTTGTAGATGAAGTGAGTAACTGGTATGTAAGACGTTCACGCAATCGTTTTTGGGAATCTAGTATGAATCCTGAAAAAGCAGCTGCGTATGAAACACTTCATGAAGTGCTTGTAACAATTAGTAAATTAATCGCACCATTTACACCGTTTGTAGCTGAGGATATTCATCTGAATTTAGAAGGAAGCAGCGTTCATTTAGCAGATTATCCGGTTGTAAACGAATCACTTATTCAGCCTGAGTTAGAAGCAGAAATGGATGCTGTTTTACAAGTTGTTGAACTTGGAAGAAGTAATCGTAATCAACATTCATTAAAAGTAAAGCAGCCGTTAGCAGAGCTTGTATTACTTGAGCATAACGAAAATGATATCGATTGGGAATCTTATCGTGATATCGTAATGGATGAGCTAAATGTTAAAACATTCCATGTTGAACTGGATGAATCGAAATACACATCATATCAATTAAAGTTGAATTTTAAAACAGCGGGACCGAAGTTTGGTAAGAATGTGAATGCAGTAAACGGGTGGCTAAAACAATTATCACAAGAAGAAGTACAAAATTTTGTATCAACAGAGAAAGCAGTATACGAAGCAACAGCAGGGGAAGAAGTAATCGTCACGGCTGAAGATGTATTAGTAGAGAAAGTTGCGAAATCAGGATTCTCAAATACGACTAACGGACAATATACGGTTATGTTAGATACGAATGTAACTGAGGAATTGTTACAAGAAGGAGTAGCACGTGAATTTATTCGTGCAGTTCAAGAATATCGTAAGCAGTTGAATTTACCGGTTAATTTACGAGTGGATGTAATTCTTGATACAGAAGAAGAACTACAGCAAACGTTAACGAATCATAAAGATTTATTGGAAGAAAACTTACTCGTCAAGCAATTTACATTTGGTCACTTAACGAATGAGGACGATGAACTTTCTTTAGGTGAGACAAAAGTCCGAATTAAATTAAACGCGGCTAATTAAAGAAAAAAGGAAGTTGGAATCATTCCAACTTCCTTTTTGCATGCTAGGAGATTATCCGGCTATTTGTGGGCAGTAAGACTCCCAACTCGAAATTCGGCGAATGCGAGGAAGTTAGTTGGGAGTCGGGCTGCCCGTAAAAGCCCGATTGGTGAGGGCTAATAATCAGTGGGGATGGACAAAACCCCCACTGATTAAAGTTTCACTTTATCCGGCTAATTTTCTCATAATCCATTCGATAGGGCCTCTAGGAAATTTCTTTCTCCATAACACGCTAAATAAAACACTGAAAATGAAAAATCCAGTAGCAAATAGTAAAACGAATAATAGTGTTTGATGTTCCATCCTATTTAATAGAATCAATATCCCAATACCGATAAATACATGACTTACATAATGAGTTAATGTTAATTGGCCTGTTTGTACAATGGATGTAATAAACCAATTCTTTTCATGTTTTTCAGCAATGTAGAGGCAAATTATTAATATAGCAATAGCGGATCCTGCAGTAGATGCGACGTATAATATACTTGGTAAAATAGGGCCTGTATTAAACAAAAATGTAGATGCTTCCTCACCAATGTATGGGATAAAAAGGTGAGTTAATGCTTTGGACAACAGCTCTATAATTATCGTTACTGTTATACCGAGTAAGAGCAACCTATGTCTAATTTTTCTATTATGAAGATCTAATCTGCCAATTATCATACCGATTAAGAAGAAAGAAAACCATGGGAAAATAGGGTGATAGCCATTAAAAAATAAGTTGCGAAGAAATCCTTTAAAGGTCCAAAAGTCTATATAGTTTATAAATGGGATTGTGCCTCCCCATCCTTCGAAGGCGTTGAAAGTAAGTTGGAGATATTGTGCAGCAAGTAAAATAATGATAGAAAGCCATATTAGTATAGTTCTTCGTACAGTAATTAGTAATGCAGCGATGAAAAGGTAAACGCCGTAGTAGTGTAAAATATCTCCCGTCCATTCCATTACATACAATAATAATCCTAAAATAAATAAGAATAGTGATCGTTTCCAAATCAATATTCGGCTGGTATTGATTTGTATTTTTTCTTGGCTAGCAACAGATGATTTAGTCATTAAAGTTATGCCAATCCCAGCAAGTATAACAAACAAGGCAGAAGCTCTACCTTCAAAAAGTGTCATAAAGGTTTTTAACAGAGGAGGCCCATTTCCTTCCGCCCCTGTTATCACCATGAAATTAACTAGTAACATTCCAAACATCGCCCACGCTCTAGCAAAATCTAAGCCGATAATTCGTTTTTTAGTTTTCATATGAATCACTTCTTTCGAATATGCTGTGGACGGCTTCAATCCATATTTGTTTATAATTCATATTTACATCAAACATCATGAAGTTTCCGATATTATCAAGTACTAATGCCAACATATGAGCTTTTGAAACTAGATTTTTATTTTGAATGAGTTGAAGTTCATTTGCTTTTGTTAGGAGTGATTCAAATCCGTTTAAATATTCTGTTTGTACAGTTAGTAATCGATCTTTGTACATATCGTTTCTTGAAGATAGTAATACATATTCTTGTAATACACGATTAAAATAAGGATCTTTCTGTTGTTCGTCTATCATTTTAAAGCCAATTTTAATACATTTCTCAATGAAATTCTCTTTCGTAAATTCTTCTGTACGAAAGAATGAGGAGAACTGCATCGCTTCGCATAATTCATTAAAAATACTTTCGATTAAAGCATCTTTAGATTTAAAGTAATAATAAATAGATGGCTTGGCGATACCAACTTCTTCAGCAATCATTGTATAGGTCGTTTTGGCAATGCCGTGACCGGCAAATAGTCGATAACTTGCTTCGATTATGGAAGAGCGTGTTTCTTCACTTTTACTCATAATAAATCCTCCCAATAAAAAAGGTTAATTAAAGCGTATCATTTATTAAGGTATTTTTCAACCTATCGTTAGGTAAAAAATAACCTATTTTTCAAAACATTATTTTGGTGAAATATAGTTAATCGAAGTGGGAAATAAATATATTTCTAAAGTATTGTTCTCATTTTATACATAATTATTGAGAAAATTTCACTCACCATAAATGTGAAGGTAATAGAATTGCTCGTATAGAATTACTCGTAGATTCAATTTATCTCGTTACTTGTGGACAGTAATAGCCTTATAGGAATGGGGTAAAGGATTCAATTTATTAGGGGGAGTGGTTTTATGTTAAACAAAAAAATGGTGGCAATGGCAATGACTGTGCCATTAGTAATGGGGACGATTTCTACGGTTTCGGCATTGGAAAAACAACAGCAAGTAAAGCTAGAAGCTTATTCACCACAGAAAAAAGCAATTGAATATTTAAAAGGAAATGCTGATCAGTATGGATTAAAGCCAGACCTTTCAGACTTACAATATATTTCTACAACAGAAACGTCAGTAGCTTCATACGTTAGATTTCAACAAGTTGTCAATGGTGCACCTGTATTCTCAAAACAAATAACAGTTACTATTAATGGACAGGGACAAGGCGTACTTGCTGTGTCTGATTACCAGGCGGTTCAAAGTGTGAAAGAAATAGCGAATAAGATTAGTGAAAAAGATGCTGAACAAAAATCAATGGCGTATGTTGGAGGAGAAAGTGAGCAAAATCTATGGGCTCCTACAGAGAAAGAATTTGGATATATTATTGAGGATGGAGTAGCTATCCCAGTTTATAAAGTTTTAGTCCACTCTAATAATCCATTTGGTGCATGGGAAACATTTATTGATGCAGAAAATGGAAAGTTAATTAAAAAGGTTGATATAAACCGAAAAGCAGAAGGAACAGGAAAAGTATTTTTACCTAATCCTGTCGTAACAAGTGGTAGTTTAGCAGGATTAAAGGATAATAATGATGCAGATTCTACAGCTCTAACGAATCAATTGAAAACCGTTACTCTAAAAGGTTTAGATGGTAGTGGGTTTTTAATTGGGGAGTATGTAACAATTTCATCAAAAGCGAAGACGAAATCTACAAACTTACAATTTAACTATACACGTGCAAATGATAGCTTTGAAGATGTTATGTCGTATTATCATATTGATACATTACAGCGTTACATTCAAGGATTAGGCTTTCAAAATGTTAATAAACGTTCGATTAAAGTGAATGTAAATGGTACAACTGACGATAATTCATTCTATTCTCCATCAACGAAAGCTTTAACTTTCGGTACTGGCGGAGTAGATGATGCAGAAGATGCTGGCATTATTGCGCATGAATATGGACATTCTATTCAAGATAATCAAGTACCTGGCTTCGGAAGTTCACCAGAAGGCGGAGCGATGGGAGAAGGATTTGGAGATTTCTTAGGTGCTACTTATGAAGATGCGGTATCGACGACAGGATACGGAAAAGCATGTGTTGGAGAATGGGATGCGACTGCTTACTCTAGTTCAGATCCAACATGCTTACGCCGATTAGATACGAATAAAGTATATCCGAAAGATATTACGAACGAAGTACATGATGATGGGGAAATTTGGGCTCAAGGCCAATACGAAATGGCACAAGCTTTTGGTCGTGATGTTGCAACAAAAATTATTTTACAATCACATTGGTCTTTAACGCCAAATGCGAAATTCCGTGATGGAGCGAAAGCAATTAAGCAAGCGGATGCTCTTTTATATGGCGGACAACATGCTGCTGATATCGATCGTATTTGGGCAGCAAGAGGAATTAGTACGAATTAATATAAAAAGTCGTGGCGTTTAATAAGCCACGACTTTTTAATTTGCTTAAGAACTGGTACTAGTAAATACAGTTATATCAATGATAGTGTGAATATATCCACATTCCATTTACTTTTTTGCGTCTTTAAAAACAAAATGCTCTTTAAATTTTCTAGCCTCAACTTTTTGACCGTTTCTCATAGAGCGGAAAGGGTGTTCTTGCCACGTAATGATCACGTCAACTTCATCGGCTTTTGTAGAAATCGGTAAATTAGCATGTCTAAATCCAGTTTTGCCACTTGCTAAACGGCCTTCTTTTTGAGAATAAAGTTCATATTTTGTTTTTGTATTTGGCTCGCTGCGGAAAACTTCAACGTGTACATTATACACTTCATTTTTTCCGAGATTTTTTACAGAGAAATGATATGTTTGAAATACACCTTTTTTTGGTTGTAACAATTTTTCACTTGTTTTTTTCACTTCATCAATATTCACTTGCCATTGATTAGAGTTTTGAGAGACGGGTAAAGATTTTGGGGAATAAGCATACGTTTCTTTAACTACAACTATGCATAACAATAGGAGAAAGAAGCTAATGGTTTTTCTCATATGTACACCTCCGCTAGAAAATTTATATTAATATGCGTAAAAAACATAGATTTTATGTAATAAAATGGAAAGGGTGGCATAATGATTCAAATTAGTTTGAAAGAACTTGAAGAAGTAGTAGATGGTAAAGGGCTACATGAGTCGTTTTATAAATTAGTTGCAGCGGGAGTGTCTATTGATTCTCAAAAAATTCAAGAAAGAAACTTATTCATTCCAATAATTAGAGTGAAGGATGGTCATGACTACGTCCACGAAGCAATGAATCACGGAGCGGCTGCTTGCTTATGGAAAAAATCTCACGGTGATCCACCAAAAGGAGTACCGATTATATTTGTAGATGACACATTACTCGCACTACAAAAATTAGCACGATTTTATCGAAATGAAATGAATGTGAAAGTAATCGGTATTACCGGTAGTAACGGAAAGACAACGGTGAAGGATATAATAGGAGCAATATTAAATACAACGTATAACGTACATAAAACAAAAGGTAATTTAAATAGTCAAATTGGATTACCATTAACGATTTTAGAAATGAAGCGAGATACCGAGTTTTTAATACTAGAAATGGGAATGAGTGAGAAAGGACAAATCCGAAAATTATCAAATATAGCGCAGCCCGATGTAGCGATAATTACAATGATTGGACAGTCGCACTTAGAAACGCTTGGATCAAGAGAAGGAATTGCGAATGCTAAATTAGAAATTATAGACGGATTAAAAGAAAAAGGTTTGTTTTTATATAATGGTGATGAATCATTACTTTCTCAAAATAACAAAAAAGGAGGTATAGAATATAGGTCATTTGGTGAAAAGGATACAAATGATCTTTATCCTACGAATGTGCAATTGGATGAATATGGTAGTCATTTCAAATTAAATAAATTTAAAAAAGTACAGTATGACGTCTCTTTGTATGGGAAACATAATATATTAAATGCAATCATCGGAATAGCTGTAGGTCAATTGTATAATGTGTCTACAAAGAACATACAGGAAACATTACAACAAATAAACATTACAGATATGCGCTTTCAATTTCTAACAGCTACAACAGGTTTTACGATTATTAATGATGCATGGAATGCGAGTCCGTCTTCAATGACAGCAGCAATTGAAACGTTAGAGAAGTTACATACTTATGAGAAAAAAATCATTGTAATTGGGGATATGTTGGAGTTAGGAACGGAAGCTGAGGCATATCATAGAGAAATCGGAAGAATATTAAATCCAGAGAAAATTCAATACGTTTTTACGTATGGTAAGCTTTCAATGATGATAGCGGAAGAAGCAAAGAAGAACTATCCTAAAAATCATGTGCAATCATTTCAAAATAAAGGTGAAGTAGCAGAGAAGATTTTAGAAATAATGAATGAAAAGGACATTGTATTATTGAAAGGCTCGCGTGGAATGGCTTTAGAGGAGATTGTACAAAGATGGATGTGAAAAATCAGAACATATCAAAAAAACGCTTGCGTTTTATAAAATAAAGAGATAGAATACTCTGTAAATATAAAAAGTGATGATCAGGAAAAGTACATGATGCAAGGGTCTACAGAGAGCAATCGGTTGCTGGGAAGATTGCGATACTGCATGATGGAAAGACACCTGTGAGTGATGCTTTGAACGTGATAATTAGTAAAAGCAAACGGTACCTACCGTTATTAGGGCTAAGATGGTCATTATGACAATTTGGGTGGTACCGCGGAATAATCCGTCCCTATTATAGGGGCGGATTTTTGTATTCTTTGAAAGGAGGTGAGTGACCGTGGATGATGATGACGACAACAATAACAATAACGTAAATAAAAATAAAATTAATGGAGGGAAACATAATGGATCAAATAATGAAGCGTTCACTCACACGAGAATGTACGGAGCATAGCGGAAAGGTTGTATTACTACAAGGATGGGTAAAAAAGATTCGTCATCTAGGGAATGTTAGTTTTTTATTATTAAGGGACCGAACGGGAGTTATTCAATGTGTATTAGAAAACGAGTTAGCTGGATACAAAGTTGATGTTGAAAGTGTCGTCCAAATACTTGGAGAAATAGTAGAGACACCGAAAACAGAATTAGGTGTTGAAGTACTTGCACATGAAGTGAAAGTACTAAATGGAGCAGAATCACTTCCATTTGAAATAAATAAAAAGAAGTTACAAGTTGGTTTAGATCAACTATTGAATGAACGGGTATTATCATTAAGACATGAGCGAATCACCGCGATTTTTAAAGTGAAATCGACACTCGTTCAAAGCTTTAGTGAATTTCTAATATAGAACGATTTCACACGTATATTTACTCCGAAAATTGTCTCACAAGGGGCAGAAGGAGGAGCAAATGTTTTTAATCTTCCATATTTCCAAAAAGAAGCGTATTTAGCTCAATCACCACAGTTTTATAAACAAATGATGGTAGCGGGAGGACTCGAACGTGTTTTTGAAATTGCTCCTGTGTACCGGGCTGAACATCATAACTCTTCAAGACATTTAAATGAATATATATCGTTAGACGTAGAACTTGGATTTATTCATGATTTTCATGAAGTGATGCAATTAGAAATAGATATTTTACGATATATGTTTCAACAAGTAGGAGAAAAATGTGAAAAAGAACTACAACTATTACAAGTAACAGTACCTGTTATTGCAGAAATTCCTAAAATTACGTTGGCAGAAGCACAAGAAGTTTTGAAAATGAAGTATCGAAAAGAATCTCCTGTAGGGGATTTAGATACAGAAGGTGAAAAGTTACTAGGGAAATATGTGAAAGAAACATATAATAGTGAATTTGTATTCATTACACAGTATCCGAAAGAAGCGAGACCAATGTATACGATGCCAAATAAAGAGAACTCAGCTATTACTGATTCTTTTGACTTATTGTATAAAGGGCTAGAGATTACGTCAGGTGCACAGCGAATTCATAACTATGAAATGTTACTTGCTTCTTTTAAAGAAAAAGGATTACATCCAGAGAAATTTCAATCGTATTTAGATACATTCCGTTATGGATGTCCACCGCATGGCGGATTTGGTATAGGTTTAGAAAGAGTTGTATATAAATTTTTAGAGTTAACAAACATCCGGGAGGCGAGTGCTTTTCCGAGAGATTGTACACGACTTATACCGTGAAAAAGAATCTTCGCGATAATCGCGAAGATTCTTTTTTAGTGTTCTTTTATTTTTACACTTGGTTTAAAAAGGGAAAAATATTGACTCTTCCTTTCTCTTTTTTCTTTTGCTAGAACACTTAATAAAAGCGAGTTATCTATATAATTCACATCTTTTTCTAGTGCGCTTTGCATTCCAGATAACATCATGTATACAGCTAAAATAACGATAGTGAAAAATAAAACAGGGCCGAATGCTACCCAAGGTAAAACATTTAAAAATTGATGATTGTGCCCAAGTAATACAAGTGTACCAGCAATGTTAAATGAAATGGTTCGAAATAGTGCTAAATGCAGTAATAAAACTAAAGTTTGCAGCAGTTGTTGATTAATCCAAATGAAAATTTTGGGCGTAAGAAAGGGTTTTAAATGGATCTTGCAAATGTGAAAAAAACTACCTCCTAGTGTTTTAGAACTTATCACAAATTCATTTTGTAGTAATAAACGAATTTCATTACTGAAAAGTTGTACTAAATTTGGTACGCTAATAAAAATTAAAACCGAAATCATATAAGTAAGCCACAGATGTTCTTCATCTGGAGATACAAACATTACAGGTGATAATAAAAAAATCGCTAATAAGGTGGTAGGAACGTATTGGAATGTTTCGAATAGAACATCTAAAAAGCGTACATATCGATAAAAATATGCATGAAGAACACCGAATATAAGTGAAAAAACAATCCGAAAAAAGCTAATAATCACTGCATAAAATATGGGTGTTTTTGCATCATAGAGAGTCCGAATTAAAACATCATCCCCCTCTTGATCAACACCGAGAGGATGAGAAAAAGATGGCGGTGCTGGAGCTGTACTAGTTAGTTTACCATCGACATATTGATAAGGAGGTACAGGTTTGATTTTTCCTGCGTCTACTTTCTCTTTCGTAATATAACTTGAAATAATAATAGTTACTAAAATAAAAAGACCGATTAAAAATCGTATATTAAAAACTACCTTTTTAAGCATGTAAATCCCTTCTTCCTGGTAAAATGCGTTTTAATAGTTCAAAGGAGAGATAGAATGGAATTGTTAAAAATAATATACTTACCGTAATAATTTCCGGTGTTTGGTGCATAATTAAAAATTTAAATAAGCCGTAGGAATTAAATAAATACTCCAGTACAATCATATTGGAAATCATAAATAAAAAAATAGATTTTGCATTATAAAAGATGGAGAGTAAGGCGTTGATAAGCACGTGTTTATATAAAATGTAAAACGGTTTTAATCCTTTTGCGACCGCAACGTTTATATAATCCTTTTGTAGCTCATCATTATAATTTAATAGGAAAATTTTGTATAAGTAAATAATCGGTAAAATACTCAGTGTTAATATCGGTAACAAATATGTTTTTTCTTGCATAGTAGAAAAAGGTACTGTAACGAGTAAATTCGTATTTTTATAAATCCAAATGACAAATAACTGTACACAGACGACAAAAAATAAGTCTGGCAATGATTCTAGTACGTGTAAAGTTTTAAGGATAAGAGATTGAATGCGTTTAGGAAAGTAAAATGTAAGTATGGTAAAAGTAGTAGAAAGGAATACGGCGATAAGGAAGGCACAAATCATAATAGTTAATGAATGCGTATATGATTCTAATAAATATGGAAAAAGATCACGATCTGGCGACTGAGTACCAGCATTGCTAATTTTATAAGTAATACCTGTAGGGTGGAACAAAGAAGAAATAACATTTGATATCGAATCTAAATAGTTACTAAAATTTAATTGTAAAGTTGGTGTTGGCGGCATGGCTAACGCTCTTGATGCACTTGGAGATGTACCAAAAAACAATTGTGGCAAAGAACAAATCGCAATAATACCAAAGATGATGAAAAATGAGCGGATAATAAAAAAACATCCATTCTTTAAAAGTGACATAACATATTTTCTCCTTATATTTTATTTGTAAATATTTTCTATATAAACCTATAAAAATCCTTTTCGACAAAATAATTAATATATACCTTGACAGTAACAAATATAACCGATATACTTCATATTAATTTCAAAAGAAAATATATTCTAAATATTAAAATGTGTTGAATAGGAGTAGTAAGGTCATGTATTTGTGCAGAGAGCTATGGGTTGGTGCGACATAGTCAAATGACATCCTGAACTCGCCTAGGAGCAGTAAGGTGGAACGGAATCACATTCTTAGTAAATCTTAACGGTTAACCTTCGATATTAGGTTTGTAATCAAACGATTACTACTAAGGTGGATTCATAATGGAATCAATAAGGGTGGTACCGCGTTAAGTAAATGGCTTAGCGTCTCTTTATATAAAGAGATGCTGGGCCATTTTTTATTTTATAGAAAAAGAAATGGAGGGTTTATTTGGATTGGTTTATAAAATTTAATTATTTATATAAAAAGATTTAATTGGGAGGAAAATAAGATGAAACAGACGGAGCAATGGACTTCGAAATTAGGTTTTATAATGGCAGCAGCAGGATCAGCAATTGGACTTGGCGCAATATGGAAGTTTCCTTATATCGCTGGAAAGAGCGGGGGAGGAGCATTCTTTTTAATCTTTATATTATTTACTGTATTAATTGGACTACCACTACTTATTGCTGAATTTATGATTGGACGCAGTACACAGAAACAAGCAGTTGGAGCATTTAAAAGTATCGCACCAAATACAGGATGGCACTGGATTGGACGTCTTGGCGTTGGAACTTGTTTTATATTGTTATCTTTTTATAGCGTTGTAGGTGGATGGGTTTTAATTTATCTCTTCCGAGGAGTAACAGGACAACTTATTACTCCGGGACAAAATTACGGTTCGTTATTTACTGAAACAATTGGAAATCCCGTTTGGGCTATTATGGGCCATTTCGCTTTTATGTTCATAACGATATGGGTTGTATCAAAAGGTGTACAAAACGGAATTGAAAAAGCAAGTAAATATATGTTACCAGCGTTGTTCGTATTATTTGTCGCTCTTATTATTCGTTCATTAACACTTGATGATGCGATGCAAGGTGTGAAGTTTTTCTTACAGTCAGATTTCTCAAAAATTACTTCAGAAAGTATTTTGTTCGCAATGGGGCAATCATTCTTTGCGATTAGTATAGGGATTTCGATTATGGTTACGTATAGCTCGTATTTAAATAAAAAAGAAAGTTTACCAAAATCGGCAGTTACGATTGTTGGATTGAATTTATTCGTTTCTTTATTTGCGGGACTTGCTATATTTCCGGCAGTATTTTCATTAGGAATGGAGCCAACAGAAGGACCGGGATTACTATTTATCGTATTACCATCTGTATTTAGTCAAATACCATTCGGTGGACTCTTCTTAACAGTATTTCTTGCGTTATTTACATTTGCGACATTAACATCGGCATTTTCTCTACTAGAAACGGTCGTTTCAGCATTAGCAAATGGTGAGCAGGAAAGAAGAAATAAACTATCATGGATCATCGGTTTCTGCATTTTCTTAGTGGGTATACCATCTGCGTTATCATTTGGAGTATGGAGTGATATTACGATTTTTGGGAAGAATATTTTTGATGCAGTAGACTTTTTATCTAGTAATATATTAATGCCACTTGGAGCATTGTTTATCAGTATTTTCGTATCATTTAAAATGGAGAAGAAAGTGCTAGAAGCAGAATTTTTTGTAGGTGGAAATTACGGAAAGAAAATATTTACTTGTTGGGCATTCTTACTTCGATTTATAGCTCCACTTGCAATAATTATCGTCTTTTTAAATGTAATAGGGATTATTTAGGGTTAAATGTTATAATATTCAGTAAAAAATGAGGTGATGATTATAAAGACGAATTTGATTGAAGTTGGGAAATACATGAACATTAGAGGGAAAAAACTATACGTTGAAACACATGGAAGTCCTAAAAATAAACCAGTATTATATTTGCACGGTGGACCAGGAGAGAGTTGCTATGATTTTTCATTTCATCAAGCGGAACGATTAAAAGATTCCTTATATGTAATTATGATAGATCAAAGAGGGGTTTGTCGTTCAGAAGAAATTACTGAAGAAGAATCGTTTGGATTAAGTGATTTAGTTGAAGATTGTGAGGAACTAAGAAAACTATTACAAATTGAGAAATGGTCTGTAATTGGACATTCTTTCGGTGGATATTTAGCATTGCTATATGCGTCGATATATCCAAATTCAATAGAGAAAATAATATTTGAAGGGCCGACTTTTGATTTTGCATTAACAAGTAAATCCCTCTTACAAAAGACAGGGAATTTATTAAAGAAGTATGGAAAAGAAGTGGCTGCAGAAGAGTGTTTTACTTATTCATCTAGTAATGCTAGTTCAGAAGAGTTGCTAGAAGCTTATATAAGATTAAGTGATGAATTAAAAGAAAATCGAATGGAGATTTATGAAAATAAGGAGGATAAAACTGACTATAGTTTATATAGTGATGAAGAGTGGGGAGAATTTGCAAGACGTTCAGAGATTCACTTTAGAAGATTAAAAGATGAGGGAGAGATTTATAAATCGTTTCTATTAAAACTGCAAGAAGTGAAAAATCCGATGCTGCTAATTGTAGGAGAACATGATGTAGTAACGTGTGAAAAGCAAATTGAAGTATTTAATCGAGATACTCGAAATGGTAAGTATATCGTGTTTGAAGAGAGTGGTCATACACCACATTATGAAGAAGCAGACCGCTTCGCTGAAACAGTCATTCATTTTTTGAATTGAAAAAGGAAAGGGTGCTTCTAATAATGAGAAGCACCCTCTTTAAATCTCTGGATAAGTGATTGTAATGTTGGGCCATTTGCTTTGCCAATTCTTTTTCATAACTCTTTTTTTGTACATATGTATTCGTTCTTTCGTTTCAAGAAAATGAAGTGTAGGTTTCACTTGTAATGAAAGTACATCTTCTATTCCGCACGGGGATGTTAATATGACATTATTTTTCTCGTCTAATGAAACACCAAGGGCGGTTGCTGTTTCAGGGAATTTAGAAATAGCATCAACAGAAGAAGAGTATGGTGGCATTCCATTCACTACATGCATACGAGCTTGATTCTTAACCGACCAAGGTATAGAATCATCCAAATTTGTCAGTTCCTTTTCTAATGATTGTTCGTATGCCTCATCTTTATGAAAAGTGTCAAAATAAATAACATCAACGTCTGGTGTAGCTGTTCTTACTTCGTAGTTATGTAATGTATCCCAAATTTTAGAACGAACAAATCCAGCGCAAATCCACCAATCAGGTAGCTCTAGTGATTTTGCCATTTGTAATACGTCCATCATCCATTTGTCGTTTTTTATTAAGCGAATTATATCTTGCTCTGTTTTTATATTCATTGATAAATTCACCTTTCTAGTAAATTAATGCATCAGTTCAATAATCCATAAAATCCAGTAAGCACCTGGTACAAATAGTAGTTGTGCTAATAATGTGCCGAGAAGTCTAGAAATCATAAGCCAACCATACATTTTACTCATTGCTTCAGCACCCTTTTCTGATTGTAAAGCACGTTCTGTTAAAAGGGCAATGCGTGGATCTAGTAGCACTGTTAATAAAATGGTAGCAAAACCATTAACAAGGCCAGAAGCTGTACTTGCATTTGTTGCGTAATCTGGGTTTAAAAAGGAAGCGTAAAGGGCTGAAAGGACACCCGCTGTATAAATTGCAGTAGCAAACATGTTGATAAGCATAATACGCTTTGGGATACCACCGATCCTCATTCGATGAATCATTTCGAATTTGGGGAAGCGTACATATTTTTTTGTATACTTTAATTTTTGAATGTTATTCGTCTTCATCATTCGAATGAATGAACCATCTGTTTCAAAGTTTTGAATGACGTATCCAAATAGCTTTGTCAAAGTTGGATAGAGTATAATCGCGAGCAATGTACCGACAGAAGCAGATAATAGAACAAGCCGTATAATATGCTCTAAATTAATAGAAGAATCTAGTTTTGCTTCATCGACAATACCACCGATTAAAAAGGCTTGTAGTAAGTTAGATGTTCTTGAAATAAGCAGTACCATTCCTACGACAGATAAGGCAACGGCAATCTTTTTTAAACGTACACCAGCTAATCGAATACTATAAGAGCTAGTTTCAACTGCGTGGATAACAATTGTGAAAGCCATTATAAAAATTAACGTAATTGACATTTGATTCACCAGTTTCTATTAAATTAATTATAACTTTTTCACTTTATCATATCTTTTGTGATTTTGTAACTGAAAGTATAAGGGTTAGAAAAAACAATTTTCTGAAAAGTTAAATGGTGATATTATAGTAAAGGTGTAAGTAGGAGAATGGCCTTAATGGGGTACATATAAAATCAGTGGGGGAATGAAATATGTATACAACATTTCTATTTGATTTAGATGGAACATTAACTGATCCGAAAGAAGGGATTATAAATTCTGTTCTATACGCGTTAGAAAAAATCGGGATTGAAGAAGTAAATATAAGCGAGTTAGATTCATTTATCGGCCCACCAATACAACAATCTTTTGTAGATAGATATAATATGAATGAAATAGAAGTAGAACGAGCAGTGTTTTACTTTCGGGAATATTTAAAGCAAAGTGGTTTATTAGAGAATAAAGTATACGATGGAATTCCAACCCTATTGCAAGAATTAAAGGATGCTGGCAATCGTTTGTTTGTAGCAACTTCAAAGCCTACTGTATTTGCGAAACAAGTAATAGAGCACTTTCAGTTAACATCTTTTTTTGAAGAGAATGTTGGGAGTAATTTAGATGGGACAAGAATAAAAAAGGAAGAAATAATTGCTCATATTTTACAAACAAATGAAGAACTTTAAAAAGAAGAAATTGTGATGATTGGTGATAGAAAGCATGACGTAATCGGTGCGAACAGTAACGGAATTGCTTCAATAGGTGTATTGTATGGATATGGTAATGAGAATGAATTGAGTGATGCTAGGGCGATTCATATAGTGAAAGATGTCGAAGAGTTACAAAGCTTTTGTATAGAGAATAGTGCGGTAAAATTATAGAAATAGAACCTAGAAATCCCTTTATAACATATGACGATGAAATCATTTTTGTTTAAAGGGATTTTACATATGTAATCGAATACTTATAATTAGACATTTTTAGCATGAAAAATTTGTAATAAAAAGAGGAGGGATGTCATGAAATAAAAGGGTGCGAAATACTAGTAAAAGTTCGTTGTTAAAAGATTGAATTTTCAGTTTAAAAGGAGGGTTATAATTGGAGCTAGTTATTATTTTATTAGCACTTAGTTTACTCATGTTTGTAGCATATAAAGGATTTTCTGTAATATTATTCGCGCCGATTTTTGCATTATTTGCGGTATTTTTAACAGAGCCTAGTTTTGTATTACCTTTCTTTTCTAATATTTTTATGGAGAAAATGGTAGGATTTATTAAACTATATTTCCCTGTGTTTTTACTTGGAGCAATATTTGGGAAAGTAGTAGAAATGTCAGGAATCGCTGATTCCATCGCAAAGACGATTGTAGAGTTAGTTGGAGAAAAACGTACAATTTTAGCGATTGTTTTAATGGGAGCTATTTTAACGTATAGCGGTGTTAGTGTGTATGTAGTGGTGTTCGCTATATTTTCGTTTGCGGCTAAGTTGTTTCGACAAGCGGATATTCCAAAGCGTTTAATTCCTGGCACAATCGTTCTTGGAGCAGCAACATTTACAATGGATGCGCTTCCTGGATCACCACAAATTCAAAATGTAATACCTACAACTTTTTTTAAAACTGATATTTATGCAGCACCGATACTTGGTATTTTAGGAGCAATCTTTGTTCTAACGTTAGGTTTACTTTATTTAGAGAGTAGGCGTAAGAAGGCAAAAGCAGCAGGAGAAGGGTATTTTGGTTTTAATGTTGGAAATTCTGAAATGGCAGCATCTTTACAATTAGAACAAAAAGATATGCCGATACTAAGCGGTATTGAAATTACAAGAGTACAGCAAGTAATTGCGTTTGTACCACTTATTTTAGTAGGTGTAATGAATAAAGTTTTCACAATCATGATACCAAAGTGGTATCCAAATGGTTTTGATTTCTCAGCAATCGGTATGAAAGCATTTGGAAAAGTAGAATTAAGTGCGGTAGTTGGAATTTGGTCTGTAGAATTGGCACTTATTATTGGGATTTTATCAACGCTTTTATTATATTGGAAACGAGTAGTAACTGGATTTCAAGCTGGATTGAATACAAGTATTGGTGGAGCGCTACTTGCAACAATGAATACAGGCGCGGAGTTTGGATTTGGTGGTGTTATTGCAGCACTTCCAGGCTTTGCAATTATGAGAGATAGCATCTCTGCAACTTTCACGAATCCATTAGTAAATGGGGCAGTAACAACGAATATTTTGGCTGGTATTACTGGTTCAGCATCAGGAGGAATGGGGATTGTTTTAAGTGCGATGGGAGATAAATTTATTGCAGCGGCCAATCAATATGATATTCCGTTAGAAGTTATGCACCGCATTGTATCAATGGCATCAGGCGGAATGGATACATTACCACATAATGGGGCAATTATTACTATTCTAACGGTAACAGGATTAACACATAAACAGTCATATAAAGATATATTTGCTATTACAATTTTGAAAACGGTTGCTGTATTTTTAGTCATCGCGTTCTATACTTTAACAGGAATCTATTAATAAATAGTTAATAGATGAAAAGAAAAGATTTATCAAATTGATATTTTATATAATAAAATATTCAATAGAAATAGAAGGGGTGGAGTACTTGCAAGAAGTTGCTGAATTTCGTATGCCGAAGTCTGTATTATATGGGAGAAATTCGCTTGAAAAATTAGGGGAGCAATCAAAAAAGTTAGGGAAACGTGCTTTTATAGTTAGTGATTCAATTATGGAGAAATTAGGGTATATTGAAAGTTGTTTGAAGCAATTAAATGCGAAAGGGATTACAGCTATTACGTATAATAAAGTGAACGCTGAGCCTACAAATTTACACGTATTAGAAGCGCTATCTATTTGTAAAGAAGGAAAATGTGATTTTATTATCGCTATTGGCGGTGGAAGTTGTATTGATGCTGCGAAAGCAGTAGCAGTGTTACATACAAACGGTGAAGAAATTGAAGATTACGTACAAAAGGATGTGGAAATAGAAAAAGATCCGCTGCCACTTATCGCAATTCCAACAACCTCAGGCACTGGATCGGAAGTAACAAGTGTCACAGTAATTACGAGTAAAACAACGGATGTGAAAATGATGGTGAAGCATCCGAGCTTTATCCCGCAAGTGGCGATTATAGACCCAATTTTAACATGTTCGTTACCACCTCAAATTACTGCAGCAACAGGAGTAGATGCATTATGCCATGCGATTGAAGCATATATTTCTAAAGTTTCACAACCACTAACAGATGTGCTCGCTCTTTCAGCTATTGAAAGTATAATGAAATATTTACGTATTGCATATGAAGATGGGGATAATATGGAAGCGAGAGAAGCACTGATGATTGCTTCATTACAAGCTGGAATTGCTTTTTCAAATGCTTCCGTTACATTAGTCCATGGTATGTCCCGGCCAGTAGGAGCATTATTTCATGTGCCACATGGAATATCGAATGCAATACTATTACCTACAGTTCTAGAGTTTACAAAAGTGAGTGCAGTAAAAAGGTTAGCTGAAGTAGGACGTAGCTTAAATAAAGATTTGTATTCGTATTCTGATGAAGAAGTGGCGAACTATACGATTGCTGAAATTAAAAAACTGTGCTTTGATCTTCATATTCCAAATTTAAGAGAATACGGAATTGATGAAGTTGAATTTGAAAATGCTATTTCTAAAATGGCGAAAGATGCTATTGCAAGTGGTAGTCCAAGTAACAATCCACGAGTTCCATCTTATGATGAAATAAAAGAGCTCTATCGAAAATGTTTTGATTATCAATATGAGATAACCACAAAGGT
The DNA here is from genome assembly GCF_002975175.1 of Bacillus sp. MYb209. Taxonomy (GTDB): domain Bacteria; phylum Bacillota; class Bacilli; order Bacillales; family Bacillaceae_G; genus Bacillus_A. The sequence goes on along the minus strand of NZ_PCNZ01000011.1, from coordinate 81,059 downwards.
TATTTTCTGAATATTCTATGATTATTTCCGCGGAAATGAAAAAGAATTATTATAAATGTAATAGTTAAGTTAATTGGAGGAAGATTATTTTTTTATAGGATATAAATATTATTTATTATGTATAAATTATAGTATAAATTGAGCGTTTTAAAATATTATTTTGAAGGAGAATATATGAAATTAATAGGTCTTATTGGCGGTATGAGCTGGGAATCATCTACTGAGTACTACAAAATGATAAATGAAGAAGTAAAAATGAGATTAGGTGGATTGCATTCAGCAAAATGTCTACTTTATAGCGTTGACTTCGAAGAAATTGAGCGATATCAATCTGAAGGGGATTGGGATAAAGCGGGAGAGGTATTGGGAAATGCAGCTTCTTCTTTGGAGAAGGGGGTGCTGATTTTATAATCATTTGTACAAATACAATGCATAAAGTTATTAAGCATGTAAAAAATAGAATCAGTATTCCAATATTACATATTGCTGATGCAACAGCGAAGGAAATAAAACAACATGGGATTCAATCAGTTGGTCTACTTGGGACAAAATACACGATGGAACAGGATTTCTATAAATTACGTATAGAAGAAAATGATATAAGAGTAATTGTACCGAAAGAAGAGGATAGAGAGAGAGTAAATAAAATAATATATAACGAATTATGCTTAGGAAAAATAAACCCACAATCAAGGGATTATTTTAAAAGTGTAATGGAAGATTTGGCACAAAGAGGAGCAAAGGGCATTATATTAGGGTGTACGGAAATAGGGCTATTAGTAAAACAGGAAGATTCAATAGTTCCTTTATTTGATACAGCCCGCATACACGCTATTGAAGCTGTAAATATAGCCTTACAAGATAGGATATAATTTTATTATGTAAACAATATTCGTATATGTGGAAAACATTCAGAAAATATTTTATAATGTAAGTGGTTACATTTAAGGGGGAATGCGGATGTTTTCAGTTCAACCAATCGCATTTGTACATAATGAAAGAACGGAAATAGTAGATGATGATTGGGGAGAAATAAGATCACTTATTACTTTAAGAGATTCGTTTGCAGAGGAAAGTATACAAGGGATTGAAGATTTTTCTCATATTGAGGTTATTTTCTATTTTCATAAAGTAACAGATGAACAAATTCAGTATTCTGCTAGACACCCTAGAAATAATAGTGATTTTCCAAAGGTAGGGGTTTTTGCACAACGTGGAAAAAATCGTCCGAATCGACTAGGAGCAACAATTGTTAAAGTGATAAGAAGAGATGGAAAGACAATTGTTGTTGAAGGATTAGACGCAATCGATGGCACGCCTATTTTGGATATAAAGCCAGTTATGAATGAATTTATACCGAGAGAAGAAATAAAACAGCCTGAATGGGCAACGGATATTATGAAACAATATTGGAAGGGGAATAAAGTAAAATGAGAATATATGAAGCAACAATTGCAGATTTAGACGGACTAGCATCTGTTTTTAATAACTATCGCGTATTTTATCGACAAGACTCCGATATTGAAGGAGCAAAAGCATTTTTACGAAATCGAATTGAGCGAAAAGAATCAGTCATTTTTGTAGCGGTGGAAGACGGGGAATACATTGGTTTCACACAATTATATCCATCATTCTCATCTATTTCGATGAAGGAATTATGGATATTAAATGACTTATTTGTACAAGCGAAGAAACGCGGGGCGGGAACGGGTAAAAAATTGTTAGAAGCTGCTAAAGCGTTCGCTTTAGAAAATGGTGCAAAAGGTTTAAAGCTACAAACAGAAATTGATAACTTATCAGCACAGCGATTATATGCTGAAAATGGATATTTGAGAGATAATCGTTATTTCCATTATGAATTAACTTTTTAAACTAATCTATAAAAGCTCGGCCTACTTTTTTCGTAGGTTGAGCTTTTATTATTTTTCATACCTTTTGGCATTTAGGAAAAGAATAGTCAAAAGGAGAAAGATATGAGGAAAATATATGAAATAATTGTAATGACTTTATTAATTTTTCAAGTATATCCATTGCATTCTGTTTATGCCAAGGAGCAACAATTGAAGCATAAACTTATTAAAGAAACTTTACTGTTAACATTAAATCATGAAATAGAAAAAACTATTTTTAATTATTATGGAGAAGTGAAGCAGTATTCTTTATATGATACTGAAATTGTAAATATTGAAAAAGTGAACGGGACATTTATTATAAAGATGAGGGTTCATACATTTAATGATGCTCACAATCCACCGTACGGGAAAGAAACGATTACTTTTAAGATGGATGGTGAAGGAGTCAGCGTCATTTCATTTCAGCATGAAGGAGATGAGTGGGAAAAGAAAATAAATACATTTTATAATAGGGTCATTTTTGAAATAGCGAGGGCTTTTAATTTGCAATTGGAAACATATAAAAAATATAATAACGAGCAACTTCTTTATAAGGCGGATCAGCAGAATAATTATAAATCACTTTCGAATAGTATAGTAAGGATTACAACTGAAATTTTGAAGGCAGATATTTCTTCACCATATAAAAATATAATTACGCCTATAAGTTTTGTTAAAGGAAATCAAGGTTACATTCTTTTTAAAAGAGCTGATGGACGAAATGTAGTATACACTGTGGAAAAAGAAAATGATGAGTGGAAAGTGGTCGAAATTAACTATAAAACAGGTAAGAAGTTAGAGAGGGAGCTTCTTTGGTATATGTAATTTTAATAGAGGATAAATGAGACGCTTTCAAAGTGAAGGCGTCTCATTTAATTTATACCATCATTGATTTAATATCCAATTCGTAGCATCCTCAAAGTTTTCTGCAATGTAATTCGGCTCAATATGTGCCCATTTATCTCGGTACGTATGTAAAGCGTCATATCCAGCGCCAGTTTGAACTAATATTGTTGTTGCATTTACTTTTGCACCAGCAACAATATCAGTTCAGCGATCACCAATTACAGCACATTTTGTTAAATCAAGCCCCTGTTTTTCCGCTGCTTGCAGGAGCATACCTGTGCTCGGTTTGCGGCATTCACAGCCATCACCATGTCTATGAGGACAAAGGTAAATATCATCAAAACCAAACCCTTTTAATTCTTGCACAAAATCATTCGCAGCTGCTTTTCCATCCGCGATACCTGGTTGATTCGTAAAAGAGAATAGTTTAATATTTTGAGCTTTTAACTTTTGTAAAGATGCCTTTGTAAAAGGAAATAATGTGAAAGAACCTGGATAATGTATTGTAGTATCACCGCCAATTGTTCCGTCACGATCAATGAATATTGCTTCAATGTTTGTCATAGTTATAGTCCTTTCTTTGTACCAGTAGTTTAAAAATGTTTTACAAATCGATACCCATTTACTTCATAGCCCAATTTTTCATAGAAGGGGTGTGCTTCTTTTCGGTTCATTCCACTAACAAGCCAAGTACCAATACAGTTATGCTCTTTTGCTAATTGTTCTGCGTAGTCCATTAACACTTGTCCAATACCTTTACGACGTATTGTAGAATCAACACTAATAATTGAAATCTCTCCATAACGAGTTACATCTTCTAAATTCTCACGTATGCGAAATCCTAGTAATCCCAAAATAGTATTCTCTTCTTCATATACATATAAAAAATCAAAAGGACTCATTTTTACGAATTGTAAACGATTGTTCATATCTTCATTAGAGATAGAGGACCCTTTTAATTCTTTTGTAAGAGAACAAAGTGAATCTATATCATCTATAGTCGCTTCACGAATTTGAACTGACATATGATAAACCCCATTTACTTTAAAATCTTCAAACATTAAATATTCTGTTAAAGTGTGTTTTTTCCTGCTACCGAAACAAACATTTTAGAAATGATATAATACTATATTAAGAGGGATATGTTATCATTTTCCTTGATTGTATTGTAAATGGAAAGAAGGGGAATGTATGCTAGAAGTGAATATTCGCTCAGCCGGATATGAAGTAGGTGAAAAGACAGTTCACGATATTGCATTTGCAATTGAAAAAGGAGAGTTAGTTGCTCTTATTGGCGCAAATGGTGCAGGAAAGAGTACGACAATTAAGTCGATACTCGGTCTACTTGTCAATATGGATGGTGAAATTTCGTTTGGTGAAAAGAAAAATCCATATGCATATGTACCGGAGCATCCCACTTATTATGATTATCTAACTTTATGGGAGCATATTGAATTGTTAATGGCTGCTCGTGGAAATGAAGTAGGAAATTGGGAGGCTAAGGCAAGGGAATTATTACATACGTTTCGAATGGAAAAACATATACACGAATACATATCAAAGTTTTCAAAAGGTATGAAACAAAAATCGATGCTTATATTAGCATTTTTAACAGAGCCAGATTTTTATATTATTGATGAGCCTTTTATCGGTTTAGATCCAGTAGCTACGAAAGAATTTTTGAATTACTTATATAAAGAAAAAGAGCGAGGAGCCGGAATTTTACTTTGTACGCACGTACTGGATACAGCTGAAAGAATTTGTGAAAGATTTTTACTCATTTCGCAGGGTACGTTAGTAGCAGACGGGCATTTAGAGGCGATACAATCGTTAGCAGAAATGCCAGGAAGTACACTGTTAGATTGTTTCGATGCAATTGTAAGGCGGGAACAACATGATTAAACATCAGTTTAATAAGAGGTTACGTCATGAATTGCAAAGAAAATGGAAGGCGATTCGTTCTGTAACAGATTGGACAGTAGCATTATATATTATTATTCCAGCAATTATATTTGCAGGGATCTACTATCGTTCACTATGGATGAAAGAATTGTCGATGGAAGAGACCGTTTATTTTGGCTTAGGTTTACTCGCGTTTTATTTTGTTACATTTTCAAGAGGAGTTCGCTCATTTTTTGAACAAGCAGATAGCTTATTTTTAATTTCGTACCCAAATCATATGCGAAAATTAATGAAGATTGGCATTATATATACATTAATTCGGATTGCAATAACGAACGTATGTATAGTATTCATTATGTTACCTATATTGATGAAAAGTATGGGAGCAACAATTATACAAATTATACTGTTTTGGATTTTCTTTACTGTTTTTCGATTTATGCTATCGTTGTTGACGAGATTCATAAATGTACGTGTGGGGAAACGATGGGTTTTATTGATTATAAAAGATGTTATATTTTCTTTAAGTTTAGTCTATTTTGGAATCAGTGTATTTTTCATTTTTAAAAATCCATTGTATTTCATATTATTTACCGGCCTAGTAGCTGTACTTACTGTAGTCTTAGTAAAAGAAAAGATGAATTATAAAAATTTCTTTTTTAAAGAAGTTGAGAAAGAAAAAGAAGAAAGTATGCGCTGGACTGTAGGGATTATGCAAGTTGGTGGTCATGCAGCTAAACCAAGTAGTTCGAATAAAAAACCGTGGATGTTCCCTCGGTCTAAAAAGATATTAGGAAAAAATTCTGATTCGCGTATTGTAGAATCTTTTTTAAAAGAACTTTTGCGTACAAGTAGTGCTTTAATGTTTTATGTTCAAATTGTATGTATAAGTACTGTAAGTATTATCGTGACTCCGCAGTGGATAACAGCTATTATTCTTGTATTTGCTATAGTTGCTATTTCTCGCTATGCGCGTGATTATTGGAATGAATTTACGAAGAAAATGTTTCTACATTTATATTGTGACGAGGGAGAATTACTATTATTAAGATGGAAGGCGGATCGTTATTTGCTCCTTCCAGTCGTATTTATGTACGGAACAGTCATCCTCTCACAGTTTTATTTATTGCCAGCAGTAATTATTGGAGTTATTTTTATAGTATTCATTGGTTGGATTGTATTTTTACCATAGAAAAGGAGCCGGAAAGGGCTCTTTTTCTAGTCTGTAACACACTGATAAATAAAATATACTAAAACGAGTATGCTTGCGGCGGAGTACATGACATCTAAAGTCATCTGATCGCCTCCTCATTGTTGTTGTATTTATAGTGTATGAAATCTTACAATTTCATATTCAAGTGAAAAATATGTGAACGTTAACAAATTTGTAAAGTGCAAAAATTACAATCATTTTGTATAATAGAAGAAACAACCGTTATATAAAATATAATGAGTGAAAGGGGAGGGAACATAAATGCCAAATTGGTTTAGAAAAACCTTAGTCGCATTAATTACCGTATTTACGTTTGGTTTAGTGACGCCTCCTTCCATATTACTTGATAATGCCAAAGCTGCGGACAAGCCTACGAGCACAGCTGGGCAACAAAATTTGGAGAGTACGTCCTATACATATGAAGAAACGAATGATAGGTTAACCACCGATACTTTTGTTAACTATGCGATGCAAGAAGCAGAGAAGCAATCTATGCAAAAATTCGGCTCTAAAATTGGGCCTGTAATTGAAGATGAATTTAAAGATGTTGTATTACCTAAAATTGAAGAGGCAATTGCGGAACTTGCAAATGATGTGCCAGAAGAATCGTTGCAATCATTAGCGATTTCTCAAAGACCAGCTGGCGGAAATAATGAAAAGATTTTTCATGTTTATGACACGAAATCAGGAAATGACTTACTGCGATTTCATGTGAGGAGAGATCATCCACCGCAAGATGGATATTATTTTAATTTCCATTATCATCGTTTTGATGATGGATACTCAGGACACCATGAGTTAGGAAATATTTATTGGAATACGAATGTACCGCCGAAATGGTTGTCTTAATGAAGAACAAGAGAAAATCTTGTTCTTTTTTTATGTGTATGAAAGGGTAAGACATTTATGTTGTTGAATAACATAGGTTTAGGAAAAAAAACAAAGGGAGTATGGGAATGCAAAAATACATTGTTTTTGACTTTGATGGCACATTAGTAGATTCACAAAATATATTTGTACTAATTTATAATCAACTTGCTGAAAAGCATGGATATAAGACAGTTAGTGAGAAAGAGATTGAGCCTTTACGAAAATTGACTATTTCTGAAAGATGTAAAAAACTCGATGTACCACTTTATAAACTTCCTATATTGGCGCTAGAGTTTTATAAATTATATCAACCTGCCATAAAAGATCTCGTTTTATTCCATGGGATGAAGGATGTATTAGATGAATTACATAAAAAAGGCTACGGGATCGCGGTTATATCTTCGAACTCAGAAGAGCATATTAGGGCATTTTTACATAATAATGGCATAGAAAATATTCAAGAAGTGTATTGTTCTAAAAATTTGTTTGGTAAAGATAAAATGATAAAAAGATTTTTAAAGTCGAAAAAGCTAACAGAACAAGATATGTTGTATGTCGGTGATGAACAACGTGATATTGCAGCTTGTAAAAAAGCTGGTGTGAATGTCATTTGGGTTTCGTGGGGGTATGACGTAATTGAGACGGTAAAAGGAGACGCGCCAGATTATATGGTTAATACGCCAGGGGAAATTGTGCAAGTAGTACAGGCGGCACATTCTTAATATAAATAAACTTTGAGCAGGTATTCATCATATTGAATTTTGGGTAGCAAAGTTTCTTGCTGGTAATAAGGTGAAGGTTATACGTGGTCCTATTGAAATGAATCATCATTCGGACGTCTACTTTATAATATAAAAAGGGGGTGGACTATTGAAAACCAGGCAAGGAAAATATGAAGAAATAAAATTACGCGATAGAATTCCAGGAATGGTTGAATATATAGAGGATACAATGTTACCTACTGGTTTTCACTATTATATTCCTCCTCACTGGCATAGAAGTATTGAAATTAGCCTAGTCGTATATGGAGAAGTTTTCTTGTATGTGAATGGGCAAAAAAAGAAAGTATCCGCTGGCGAATTTATTTTTGTGAATAGTGGAGATGTTCATGAATTCGAAAAAGTTGAAAATACAAGTTGTGCAGTAATGATGTTAATTATTTCTTATGAATTTCTTAAAGAGGTAAATGGAGATCTTGATAAATATAGATTTAATATAAAAGAATCAGTTGTTCAGAAAACTAACCTCCAGCAAATATTTTATGAATTAAAGGAGTTAGTCACAAATTCTGATGATTTAAGTTACATAAAAATTAATAGTTTAATTTATGAAATTGTTTATATTCTATTGCGATATTGCAAAGATGGAGAGAGTATAGACAATAATTATCAACTTGGAAATAAACAGAAAGAAATAATTACGTATATTTATAAACATTATGATGAAGAACTTAAACTGAAAGATGTAGCTAAACATTTTTTTGTAAGTGAAGAACATTTTTCACGTATGTTCAAAAAATCTTTCGGATCAAATTTCACCACTTTTTTAACGAGATACAGGCTCTATAAAGCTTATGAAGATATTATTAGAAGTACAAATTCTATACAAGATATAGCAATAAAACATGGATTTCCAAATGTGAAATCATTTATTTCACAGTTTAAAGAGAAATATGGATATACACCATTACAGTATAGGAAAAATATCATATCAAAAAATGACAATAATCGAATCAAATATGAACAACAATAAAAAAACGTTCCATGTTACATTTTGTACATGGAACGTTTTTAATTTAGTGATAGCAGATGAAGTAAGATTCAAATGTGATTTATATAATTCGAATAAATGAAAGCGCTTAAAATAAGAGAGGATGAATACTGGATGACTAGAAAGTATGACTTAGACCTTTTAGGGAAAATTCAAGAAAAACAAGAAACTATCAACGTACAGGGGGCAAAAGTTGTAGTAAAAAACATACCAGATTGCGATGAAAAAGGGGCTATGGATTCACGCCTTTATAAGGACACAAAGGTTCAAATGAATGTAATGAGGTTTATGCCTAAAAATATGATGAAAATGGATGCTTCTGAAAAATCAGTAAAGAATATGCGAAAACAATTTAATGGTATTAAAAGTGTTCCCATTGTCACTAAAGACATTAATATTATGCATAAAACTGTTAAAGCAGAAAATGGATTTGATATTCCGGTAAGAATTTATAATAGTATTTCTAAACGAGAGAATGCACCAATTTTATACTTTATTCATGGCGGAGGATTTATGGCAGGATCACCAGATGTGGTAGAAGAACTTGTGAAATTGATAGTAGAGAAAACAGATATACTAGCCGTTTCTGTGGATTATCGATTAGCTCCGGAAAATCCTTTTCCAACTGGGCATACAGATTGTTACACTACTTTAAAGTGGATTTATGAGAATGCTGACACATTAGGCGGTGATAAGAATAATATCTTTGTTGCTGGTGATAGTGCAGGAGGTAACTTAACGCAGTATTGTACTACTAGAGATATGGAAGATGGTAGAAATCTCGTTAAGGGACAACTACTTCTATATCCTACACTTAATATGTGTGACTATGAAGATGAATTTTATTCTTGGAGTATAGACAAATATGAAATTGCTCCTAAGTATAAAAAAGGATTAGAAAAAATGCTTAATATAATGCATTCAATGGTTGGGGGTATGTCAGAAGTACTTGGTACGAAAGAAATTAATTCTAAGTATTTAAGTCCATATGTTGATGTATCCCCAGACTATCCAAGTACATTTATTACGGTAGGAGAGCATGATTTTTTAATGATAGAATGTTTAGCGTATGCAGCTAAATTAACTAAAAAAGGAGTTGATACTGAAACAGTTCTTTATCGTGGTTTAGGGCACGCTTATGGAGATAATGTAGGTGTCTATCCTCAAAGTGAAGATTTAGCAATTGAGATGGGGAATTTTATATTAAAACATAGTGGGAAGTAGGAGGAATGATGAAAAATAGAAAAGTGATATTAATTTCAAGTTTCGCTATTTTATTATGTATCTTTGCATTTACAGACCTACAGATATCCCATAGTCTATATGAACCAACTAATAAGATCGCTCTTTTTTTACAAGCTATAGGAGAAATTCCAGCAATGCTTATTGCCTTATTTTCTAGTATGTATTTATTTAAAGCTAGAAAGAATAAAGGTTCAAGAGGGTATTATCTATCTGGAATTGGCTATGGAGTAATCATTCTTTTGTTCGCTTTTGCAGCTGCATTTATGCTAGTACATTATTTAACTATTTCAAAATTATTGATTCCAATTTTTATGCTTTGTTTTATTGTAACTTGTTATATGATTTCTAAATCATGGAGTAAATATGATGATGCAAGATTGAGAGATATTGCATTAGTTGGATTATTAAGTGTAGTTATTGTGTTAATTACATTTAATCTAATAAAACTAGGATGGGGTAGAGAACGCTATCGGCATATGATTTCTATTGGATCTTTTGAAGGGTTTTCAAAATGGTTTATACCTCAAGGAATTGCTAAAAGTGATGAGTTTATGTCATTCCCTTCAGGCCATAGTGCTAATGCAGCGTTGGTCATTTGGTTTAGTTTATTACCAGAATATTTTGCTTCACTGAAAAGAAAAAAAATAGGTGTTTGGATTCTCATTCTTTTATGGATGATACTAGTACCAATGAGTCGTATTATGGTAGGAGCTCATTTTGCTTCAGATGTTACAGCTGGAGTCGCTATTTCAGTTACTGTTTTTATGTGTTTGAAAAAATTGATTTGGAAGGATAAGAAAAATAAACGCATCAATAATAATGATGTTCTTCCACATTCATTGAATCGGTGATAAGAAAGTCTTTTCCTTTGAGGGAATATATAATAATTAATGCATGGCTTGTCCATTAAGCTGTTTTGATAAATAAGTTAGCATTTGGGTTATTCTCATTTTATTTATTAAATTCAATAATTGGATTATAGGTTGCAGGATGTATTTCTAATTCCAAAATAATAGAGGGAAGCGCAATCTTCCCTCTATTAAATTAACTATTTAATTTTCGTAAATGTAAGGGGTTGAGTACTTAACATTGCAGGTACATGTAATTGAAGAGCCGGGAATTCACCATTTACATTCATATCATAAGCGAATAAAAGCCCCATCTTCATTTGGAACAAACTAATGGATGTTGAGAAGATGTCGTAATGATGGTGCTGTAGTTTAATTTCCGTATCCATGAATTGTACATGTAAGGAATCATCTTGTTTGTATATTTTCAGTGTTCCATAAGCAGGGTGCTCAAAAGTTCCAGCGTAGTGATCTAATGTATGAGAAGGGATAGTCCCATTTATTGCTTCAGGAAGTGATTCAGTTGCCTCTTTCATCATTTCTTTCATTTTTTCACTATCTTCTATAGCACGTTCATGCCAGTCGATATATTCTAGTCCGAGAAGTTCGTCGTAAATATGTTTTGTAATATAAGTAGGGAGTAAAGTTTGCCCGGAATTTGTTAGTACGATAATACCGATATTTTCGTTTGGCATAAATGACGCAAGTGCAGAAAATCCATCAATATTACCACCGTGATGAATAAGTTTATAACCACGGTAAGCGCTAATAAACCAACCTAGTCCGTAGCTATTTAATGGTGATTCACTCGTTGATAACATTGGCTGATCCGGTATTGGAGTATGCGGTGTATACATTTCTTGGAGTAGTTCAGTAGAAATCAAATCATGATTTTCTGTTTTTCCTGCATTTAAATGCAGAAGTACCCAATTTGCCATATCTTCAATAGTAGAGTTTATACATCCAGCCGCTCCAACCGTATCGATATTTCGGAATGGAATTTCTTTTATTTCACCATCATCTTCAGCGTAAGGTAAAGCATAATCATCTGTATTTTGTGAGTCTGTAACAGAGAAGTTTGTATGCCTCATATTTAAAGGTTCTAAAATATGTTCTGTAACGTATTGCTCCCACGTTTGATTCGTAATGTTTTCCACAATATAACTAATGGTCGCATACATTAAGTTGTTATAAAGAAATGCTGTGCGGAACGGTGCATCAAGTGATAAATGTTTTATTTTTTCTACGATATCTTTTCGAGATAAGGAAGAGCTGTACCAAAGAGCATCGTGACGACTTACCCCAGTACGATGAGAAGCTAAATCTCGTCCTGTAACTTGCGAGTTAGCGAGCATATCGGAGAAAGAGAAGTTAGGTACGTAAGTTTGGACAGGAGTATCCCAATTAAACTTTTTTTGCTGTGCTAATAAGCTTAATGAAAGTGTACCGAATGCTTTCGTTGCGGAACCGATTGCGAATCGTGTCTGCGGAGTAACAGCCTCTTTTTTCTCTATGCTACGATAACCGAAACCTTCAGAAACAATGACCTCACCATCTTTTATAACAGCTATAGCAGCGCCAGGAACGTGTAAATCCTTCATCATCTTCTCAACCTTATGTTGTAACGTACTTAAAACAGGAGTTTTGATTTTAGACATGCCTCCAACCTCCAAATATAATTTTTATGTTCCGCACTATACTTTCTGTAATAGAAAAGTGAAAACCTTTTTTAATATTGAAAGTTAATAATTTTGTAAGAAATATTGAAAGAATTTTTATTAATTTGGATTATTAAATTCGCTGTTTTTCATGTTATGATAAATCTCATATAAGATTGAAAGAAGGTTTTCCTACATATGAAACATGCTGAATATGAATACTTAAATTTATGCCGTCATGTAATGGAGCACGGTACGAAGAAAGAAGATCGTACGGGAACTGGTACTGTATCTGTATTTGGATATCAAATGCGTTTCGATCTAAGTAAAGGATTTCCTTTATTAACGACAAAGAGAGTCCCATTTCGCCTTGTAGCAAGTGAACTGCTTTGGTTTATGAAAGGTGATACAAATATTCGTTATTTATTGCAACATAATAATAATATTTGGAATGAATGGGCTTTTAAGAGCTGGGCAGAAAGTGACGAGTATAATGGTCCCGATATGACAGATTTCGGTCTTCGCTCTCAACAAGATGAGGAATTTAAGAAGCAATACGATGAGCAAATGGAATTGTTTAAAAAGAACGTTCTAGAAGATGATGATTTTTCGAATAAATATGGTTATTTAGGAGACGTATACGGAAAGCAGTGGCGTGCTTGGAAAACGACAGCTGGTGAGACACTTGATCAATTAAAAGATGTAATTGAAATGATTAAGAAAACACCAGATTCACGCCGCCTAATTGTTTCTGCTTGGAATCCTGAAGATGTACCAAGTATGGCATTGCCACCTTGTCATACGCTATTCCAATTTTATGTAGCAGATGGAAAACTTTCTTGTCAGTTATATCAAAGAAGCGGTGATATTTTCCTTGGCATTCCATTTAACATTGCAAGCTATTCACTTCTAACACATTTAATTGCACATGAATGTGGTCTTGAGGTAGGAGAATTTGTTCATACAATTGGTGATGCGCATATTTATACAAATCATTTTGAACAAGTAGAAAAGCAGTTGGCACGTGAGCCACGTCCGTTCCCGAAACTTACATTAAATCCAGATGTGAAATCTGTGTTTGATTTTGAAATGGACGATTTAACAATAGAAGGATATGATCCACACCCAGCAATTAAAGCACCAGTTGCAGTATAATTGTAGAGGAGATGAAAAAATGATTATTTCATTTATGGTCGCAATGGACGAAAATAGAGTAATTGGTAAAGATAATAAATTACCGTGGCATTTGCCAAGTGAATTACAGTATGTGAAGAAAACAACGATGGGTCACCCGCTTATTATGGGAAGAAAGAACTATGAAGCGATTGGTAGACCGCTCCCAGGAAGACGTAATATTATCGTAACTCGTAATGAAGGGTATCATGTTGAAGGTTGTGAAGTTGCACATTCTGTGGAAGAAGTGTTTGAGCTATGCAAAGATGAAGAAGAAATCTTTATTTTTGGAGGAGCGCAAATTTATGATTTATTCTTACCGTATGTGGAGAAATTGTATATAACAAAGATTCATCATGCGTTTGATGGGGATACGTTCTTCCCGGAAATGGATATGACGAATTGGAAAGAAGTTTTTGTCGAGCAGGGTGTTACGGATGAAAAAAATCCGTATACGTACTATTACCATATATATGAGAAGCAACAATAGGAAAAAGGTTGATGTGAATATTCACATCAACCTTTTTATTTGTATTATTAGATGTATCTTTATAGATGTGATTCGGTAGTGCTATAATGAGAGCTAGCATATAAAAAATGCTAAAATCTTTAGAAGTATGCTATATAGAAAGAGGAGGAGAATCGGTTGAGAAAAATATGGGGGATTCTTTTTCTTTGCTTAACATTCATGTTAGTTGGATGCGGTAAAGAAGAAAAACCACAAGAAGCGTTTGATACATATGTAAAAGCATGGAATAAACAAAAATTTGCAGATATGTATGATCAATTATCAGAAAATGCAAAAAAAGATATTTCAAAGAAAGAGTTTACTGAGAAATATGAAAAGATTTATTCTGGTATCGAAGTGAAAGACTTAAAGGTAGAAATAGGGGAAGTAAAAGAAGATAAAAAAGATGAAGGCCCTGTTCCTTTTAAGGTAAGCATGGATACAGTTGGTGGTAAAATCACTTTTGGCCATGAAGCAAAAATGGTGAAAGAAAAAGATGGAGATAAAGAATCTTGGAAAATAGATTGGACTCCTGATTTCATTTTCCCTGGCATGACAAAAGATAGTAAAGTGCGTATGCAAACAACACAACCAAAACGTGGTGAAGTTTACGATCGTAATGGAAAAGGTCTTGCAACGAATGGGAAAGCTTCTGAAATTGGAATCATTCCAGAAAAATTAGATGCTACTGCTCCACAAACGAAAGAAACAGTAGCGAAGTTGTTAAATATGTCTGTAGAAGAGATTGATCAAAAACTAGCTGCTAAATGGGTAAAACCAGGGTATCTCGTACCAATTGGAATTTTGCCTGAGGGAGCAACGCAAAATACGTACATTGATTTACCAGGTGTTGCAACAAAACCTGTAAATGTTCGTACATATCCGTTAGGGGAAGCGGCAGCTCATCTAACTGGTTATATCGGAAAGGTAAATGCTGAAGATTTAAAAATGCTACAAAAGAAAGGTTATCAAGCTGATGATCCAGTTGGTAAGGCTGGATTAGAGCAAGTATTGGAAGAAAAGCTGCGCGGTAAAAAAGGTGGCCGTGTCTTTGTAGAAGATGCACAAGGAAAAGAAATTAAAAATTTAGCAAAAACAGATGCTGTTGATGGAGAAAATGTAACTTTAACTATCGATAGTACAGTTCAAGAAAAAACTTATAATGAAATGAAGGGAGAAGCTGGTTCAAGTGCGGCAATTAATCCGAAAAGTGGAGAAACGATTGCACTTGTAAGTAGTCCAGCATATGATCCTAACTTAATTGTGCGAGGGACATCGAAAGCACAACGTGAAGCTTGGAATAATGACCCGAAAAAACCAATGACGAATCGATTTACACAATTATCGGTTCCGGGTTCTGTATTTAAGCCGATTACAGGTGCAATTGGACTTGAAACAAAAACAATCGATCCAAAAGAAGAATTGAAAATTGAAGGACTGAAATGGACGAAAGATTCTTCTTGGGGTAATTATTACGTAACACGTGTAAAAGATGCAAATCCGATTGATTTTGATAAGGCAATGAAATACTCGGATAATATTTATTTCGCACAAGAAGCTTTGAAAATTGGAAAAGATAAATTTATGGCTGAGGCAAAAAAATTCGGATTTGATGAGAAATTACCAATTGAATACGGATTCCCAGCTTCTAAAATCGCAAATGATGGCATAAAAAATGATATCCAAATGGCAGATACAGGATATGGACAAGGACAAGTCTTAATGACTCCTCTTCATTTAGCTTTAACGTATGCACCGATTGTAAATGATGGAACGATTCCGTCGCCACATCTTATTAAAACAGATAAACAACCAAAGGCCTGGAAAGAAAATGTGATTTCTAAAGGAACTCAAGATATATTGAAAACGGCTTTAACGAAAGTAATTAATGATCCAGATGGTACGGGGAAAATTGCAAAAATTGATGGTATGACCCTTGCTGGTAAAACAGGTACAGCAGAATTAAAAGTATCAAAAGAGGCAGAAGGAAAAGAACTAGGTTGGTTCGCTGCGTTTGATTTAAATTCACCGGATATGGTCATTACAATGATGATTGAAGATGTAAAAGGTAGAGGTGGAAGTAATATTCCGGCTGAAAAAGTGAAACATGTTTTTCAAAAGTAGTAATTGATAAAGACTATCTCCATGAAATATGGAGGTAGTTTTTTTATTGGTTAAAATCCTAATGCTTATATACAAAAAAATAAACAATATAATTCTTATTAACTTACGAAAAAAAAGTAGCTATTTTTATTGACATTACGTATGGCTTTTTGTATTATACTTACATAAGATAAGTTATTTACTTTCGAATTATAAATCTTGAATTGAAGATAAAATGTAAAAAGGGAGAGAATACAATGACAAAAGTACTATTTATTACAGCAAATCCAAATTCAGCAGAAGGTTCTTTCGGAGTAGCAGTAGGCGAAGCTTTCATCGAAGCTTATAAAAATGAGCATCCACAAGACGAAGTAGTAACAATTGATTTATTCAATACTACTGTACCAGCAATTGATGCAGATGTATTTGCTGCTTGGGGTAAATTTGCAGCAGGTGAAGGTTTTGAAACTTTAACGGAAGTTCAACAACAAAAAGTCGCAGCAATGAACACAAACCTAGAAACATTTATGCATGCCGATCGTTATGTATTCGTAACTCCAATGTGGAACTTTAGCTATCCACCAGTAGTAAAGGCATACTTAGATAACGTAGCAATCGCAGGTAAAACATTCAAATATACTGAAAATGGTCCAGTTGGCTTATTAGAAGGCAAAAAAGCACTTCACATTCAAGCTACAGGTGGCGTTTATTCTGAAGGAGCATACGCAGCTGTGGACTTCGGTCGCAATCACTTGAAAACAGTATTAGGATTCATCGGTGTAAATGATACTGAATATATTGCAGTTGAGGGAATGAATGCAAACCCTGAAAAAGCACAAGAAATTAAAGAAGCAGCAATTGCTAATGCACGTGAATTAGCAAAACGTTTCTAATATAGAATACTTTAAAAATGTCCAAACACTTGTTGTTTGGACATTTTTTCTTCTTTTTCCTTCGTTTGTCTAGTATAATGAAGGTCGGAATGATAATAGGTGGGGGTTCTGTATGATTCAAACGTTTTTTAAAATCTTTTATTTAATTTTAATCGTAATTGCGATTACACCAAGGCTGTGGCGTATTAAAAGAAAAGTAAATACGATGTCACCGCAAGAAAAAGATAGTGTTGTGTATAAAACAACAAACTGGTTTGGTAAGAAGATGGTGCGTGTAGCCGGGTCGACTGTAGAAGTAAAGGGACTTGAAAATGTTCCGAAAGACAAGCCAGTACTAGTTGTAAGTAATCATCAAAGTAATATGGATATTCCTGTTTTACTTGGTTACTTAAATAAGCCAATTGGATTCGTTTCAAAAGCAGAAATTAAAAAGTTTCCGGTTGTACCAACTTGGATGGAACTAATGAATTGTGTGTTTATGGAACGTAACGATCGTCGTCAATCTCTTAAAGCAATTAAGGATGGAATCGAGCTATTAAAGAACGGGCATTCTATCGTAATTTTTCCAGAAGGAACAAGAAGTAAGGGCGGCGAAATAGGAGAGTTTAAAGCTGGTAGTTTTCACCTTGCAGTAAAATCTGGCGTAGCTATTTTACCAGTAACGTTAGACGGTACATATAAAATGTTTGAGGCAAATGGAAACCGTATGAAGCCAGCACATGCAACGGTAACAATTTCTAAGCCAATTACACCAGAAGAATATGCAAGTATGGATATTAAAGAATTAACAAAACATACACAAGACGTTATTGCATCTCAATTACATAAGTGATAAAAAAGTTTCAGCTTAATTTAAGCTGAAACTTTTTTTATGCTGCTGGTAATACATAAAATAGTACGCAGAAAAACATCATTGCACTACCACCTAATACGAAAAGATGCCAAATGGCATGATTGAAAGGTAGCTTTTCCCAAAGGAAGAATATAGCACCGACAGAATATAAAATTCCACCTGCTAATAGTAGTGAAAAACCATGACCAGTTAAATTTTCATATAGCGGTTTAATAGCAACGATAATGAGCCATCCCATTATGATATAGCATAATGTTGACATTTTGATAAAACGACGTACAAAGAAAACTTTGAAGATAATTCCGCCGATTGCAAGTGTCCAAATAATTGCAAGTAACGTCCAGCCAAGTGGTCCGCGTAGTGTAATAAGTAGAAAAGGAGTATATGTGCCTGCGATTAATAAATAAATGGCTGAGTGATCTAAAATGGTAAATAACTTTTCTACTTTTGGATGATGAATACTATGTAACAAAGTAGAAAACAAGTACAGTAAGAACATGCTTACACCGTAAACAGTAAATGCAAAGACAGCAGATGCTGTACCGTGTTTAGAGGCATGGATAATTAATATGATTAAGGCAGGGATGCTTAAAATGGCACCGATACCATGAGTAATTGCATTTGCGACTTCTTCTTTCATAAATTGCGTCATACGTGTCATTTTTTCTGTCATTTTGAAAATCCTTCCTATTATTATGAAATAATATGCTGTTTTACTTACCATATCATACACAAGTGAAATAGAAAATGAAATTTGTATAATTGATTATATTTTTGAATTTTTTTGACAAAAGACGATGGATTCATTGACGTTTTCAAACTTTTTTGACAAAATAAAATTAAGTAATAGTAGGACAAGAAATCTACTTTAAAAGGAGATGGGGAAATGTTTTCAAATATTGGCTTTCCAGGGTTAATTTTAATCTTAGTAGCTGTACTAATTTTATTTGGGCCTAAAAAATTGCCGGAAATCGGAAAGGCTTTAGGGGAAACGTTAAAAGAATTTAAGAAATCAACGAAAGAATTGACTGATGAGGCATTTCAAGAGAAGGAAAAGAAGTAATTAAAATGTGATGAGTTTTCCTCGGAATGGATAAATAAAGTGTGGTGAACGAGATGGAAGATCGGGAAATGAGCGTAGTAGAACATATTGTTGAGCTTCGTAAACGAGTAATATATACAGTCTTATCATTTGTATTGTTTTTAATTATTGGATTTACTTTTACGAAGGATATATATTTTTGGCTCGTAAAAGATTTGCCGATGAAGTTAACAGTTCTCGGTCCGAGTGATGTATTGTGGATTTTTTTCTCGATTGCTACAGTATTTGCTATCGTTTGTACGATTCCTTTTGCTGCGATACAAATTTGGTTATTCGTAAAACCTGGTTTACATCCGAATGAACAAAAAATGACAGTAATGTATATACCGGTACTATCTATATTATTTATTGCGGGTTTATGTTTCGGATATTTCATTGTAATGCCGTTTCTGTTTCATTTTTTAACGACAATTGGTAATGAAATGTTTAATACGATGTTTACGACGGAAAAATATTTTCAGTTCGTATTAAATTTAACAGTTCCGTTTGCTGTTATATTTGAATTACCTGTAGTTGTTATGTTTTTAACGAGCATTGGCATACTTACGGCAGAATTTCTAATAAAAATAAGAAGGTATGCTTACGTAACATTGATTATCATTGCATCGTGTATATCACCGCCTGATTTTTTATCTCATAGTTTAGTTGCGGTACCGCTTATTTGTATTTATGAAATTAGTATCGCCTTATCAAAGATTGTTAGTAAGCGAAAAAAGAAAAGGGAAGAAATACAGTCGAAAAGTGCCTCGTTATAAAGGCACTTTTTTATTTATTTCACTTGGTGTTGGTTAATAATCAGTGGGGGGTGGATACCCCCATTAATTAAAGTTTCACTTTATTTGTTATACTCTAGCTAAAATCGTATACAATATATAGAAGAAAAAAATTATAGAATCTCCAAAATTTAGACAAACTTTTCACTTTTATAAGTTTATACTGGATTTATCTAGCTATTTACGGGTAATAAGACTCCCGTCTCAAGGGATATATAGGACAGGGTCTGGATTAGGTGGAGATGAATGGAGCCTAAAGCTTCTAACCGTAGGGACTACGGGGTTCGCCTAAGGATACTTTAGTATTCGTAGGAAACCTTCACTTTAAACAACGTGTCGAAGCGTGAAGTGGAGGAAGTTCAAAAATCCAACGAAAAAGAGGATTGATATTGTGATTACGAAAAGTTTTTATTTCACTCATTCAACAGGGGATTGTATTAAAATATTTGAAATTCCTGTCCTACAAGCACAACATCCATTAGCGTTTCTAATTCAGTCTCGTCTTCAATTGTTTATTGCGAAAATTCAAAAACATAAAAACCCAAGATTCTCGTACTCTTTCCGTGAATATTTACAAAGTTGTTTGAAGTGGAGTGATTATTCAAATGTATATAAAACAAATACTCTTGAAAAGAATGCATAATATACAGTAAGGACAGAGTGGGTAAGCTCTGTCTTTTTCATTTTAGATATAAAAATATAATTAATTTGGTGAAATTTGTTCGAAATTGTTGAAAGCAATGGGAATGCTAGTATAATAACAAGGAGAGCGTATTGGAAAGGGAAGAATATAATATGCAAAAAATTAAAATTGTAACAGATTCAACTGCAGATTTATCTCAAGAAGTGATTGCGAAGTATGATATTCATGTTTTACCATTATCTATTTCTGTAAATGGACAAACATACTTAGATCGCGTTGATTTACAACCAGATGAATTTATTGAAGAAATGGCGAAATCAAAAGAATTACCAAAAACATCACAACCAGCTATGGGTACATTTATAGAAATGTATGAAAAGTTAGGGGAAGATGGAAGTGAAGTACTTTCCATCCATATGACAGGTGGAATGAGTGGTACTGTTGCAACAGCAAATAGTGCTGCATCAATGACAGATACGAAAGTAACGGTTGTTGACTCTCAATTCATTAGCCACGCTTTAGCATATCAAGTAATTGAAGCTGCGAAAATGGCAAAAGAAGAACGCTCACTAGAAGATATTTTAAAACGAATTGATGAAGTTAGGAAAAATACACGTTTATATGTAGTCGTAGATACATTAGAAAATTTAGTGAAAGGTGGACGTATCGGTAAAGGGAAAGCGTTTATCGGTTCTTTACTGAACATCAAACCGATTGCAAACCTCGATGGTGGAGCATACAATCCAGTGACAAAAGTTCGTAGTCAAGGGCAAGTTGTTAAAACTTTAGCTAAATTATTTGAGCAAGATACAGCAGGAAAAGTTATTAAGGCTGTTGCTGTTCCACATGCAAAAGCAATTCCTTTAGCAGAAAGTGTAAAAGCTGCTGTTGAAAAAGTGAGTGGATTCACTGAATCGGAAATTTTCTTTACAACACCAATTATCAGTACTCATACAGGGCCAGGCGCAATTGGTTTTATGTATTTAGCAGAATAAAAAAAACTACTTGAAATATATTTTCAAGTAGTTTTTTTATGTGTAAATGAAATAAGAAATGAGAAGGGCAATACAGGCGCTTCCGCTAATGATATAGCGAGTCTGTAAGTAATCTTTCATGGAAAACACCCTTTTCGATTTTCTATAGTATATGATAAATTATTCGAAAAAGTAGCTCTGTTATACATGAGAGGTTTCAATAATTTTTTCTGGCTCTTTCTCTAGTGTAGTAGGGCTATAAGTGAAAGTCTGACCTAAAAAAAGAACATGTAGTTGTTCCCACGGTAGCATTCGTAAATTCCAGTTATTACGAAGCCGTGTTACAGCTTCTCTTGGCGTTTCATCTGCTAACGCAAAAGTTCCGTAATGCATTGGAATAAAATGCGTAGCGTTTATATCTAAATAGGCTTGCACGGCTTCTTCTGGTGAAACATGGGATACTTTCATAAACCATTCTGGTTCATAGGCACCAATTGGCATGAGTGCAATATCAATTGAAAAACGTTTGCCAATTTCTTTAAATCCTTTGAAATAACCACTATCACCGCAAAAATAAATGGTTTCTGAAGTAGTCTTATTATCGATAATCCATCCTCCCCAGTGAGAGGTATTCATATCAAATAATGATCTTCTCGTCCAGTGCTGGGCAGGTACGAAGTGAAAAGCAACTTCATCAATTGTTGTACTGTCCCACCAGCGGTATTCTTCTACATTGATGAATTTTTTACGAGTAAATAATTTTTTTAATCCACTTGGCACGAGGTATAAAACATCATCATTCAGTTGACGAAGAGATGAAAAGTCTAAATGGTCATAATGGCCGTGTGAAATAAGCACAATATCAATTTTAGGTAGTTCATCTATAGCGAGACCTGGCTGTGTAAGTCTTGGAACTAGCTTTAATTTATTTGCCCATACTGGATCTGTTAAAATGTTTAAGCCGTTCGTTTGAATGAGAAAAGTGGAGTGACCGATCCATGTAACAGTCGTTTTTTCAAAGTTATTTTTCAGAAATTTACTTTGTTTAACAGGTGAGTGTTCTACTAGAAAAGAAAAATCTTTTTTGTTTTGTTTTCTCTCTTTACGCCAGCGTAAGAAGGAGCGAATTGACTTTTTTGTACTCACATTATCCATATTTTCATAGCGCTTTGCCATGAACATCACCTCATTTAAAATCGTTGTAGTTGTATTGTACCGAAATGTTGTAAAGGAAAACAGTGTGTAAAATGGATTAATGTTTAAGGAATTGTAAAAAAAATAGATAATTACCTTTACAAAATTTAACCCTATTAGTGAAGGCTAATAATCAGCGGAGGATGAACCCAAAAAAACTGATCAAAATTTCACTTTATACTGGATTCTTGTTTGTAAATAAAGTATAGAAAAATAATAGTAGTTAACGATAGAACTTTTGTCTAGTAATTCGCTTAATAATAAGAAGTAACATACGTAAAATCGTACGATTTCGTGAACAAATGAAGTAAACAATTTTCTCATAGTGTTTACTTGGGGTATGATATACGTAACCTACATAAATTATGGTAAGAGAAAAGAGGTTTAATCAATGAAGCGTTATCAAAAGTTAATTGGTCTTATGGTTGTTTTTTGTCTTTTTGTACTAGCTGGATGTAGTAATTCAGGCTCGAAACTCCGTAAACCATTAAACTGGGATTTAGAAACTTTCCAATTTACAAATCAAGAAGGAAAGCAGTTTGGTACAAAAGATTTAAAAGGAAAAGTATGGGTTGCAGATTTCATGTTTACAAACTGTCAAACAGTTTGTCCGCCAATGACTGCTAATATGGCGAAATTACAGAAGATGGCGAAGGAAGAGAAATTAGACGTTCAGTTTGTATCGTTTAGTGTAGACCCTGACCTTGATAAACCAGAAAATTTGAAAGCTTTCATTCAAAAGTTTACAGAAGATACAAGTAACTGGAACCTGTTAACAGGTTATTCACTGGAGGATATTACAAAGTTTGCAAAAGATAACTTCCAATCGCTTGTAGATAAACCAGAGAATGGGCAAGTAATGCATGGTACATCATTTTATTTAATTGATCAAAATGGAAAAGTAATGAAGAAATATAGTGGTATTAGTAATACGCCATACGAAGATATTATACGTGATATGAAGCGATTAGTGGATTAAAAAGAAGGGTGCTTAGCACCCTTCTTTTTTTTCTTTTAGTCTATGGATAAAATGTCATGCTGTTGTGGCAGTTTCGGTGCGCGAATTTCTAACACACCGTTTTGATAAGAAGCTTTCGCTGCTTTTTTATTAATTAAATATGGTAACTTAATAATTCTTGACGCTTCTGAAATGGAACGTTCTCGGCGATAATAGTTATGAGATGTTTGTTCTTCTTCTGGCTCTTCAAGTATATCTTCTTTTACAGAGACTTTTAAGTACTCGCTTTGTATTTCAATTTGAATTTGTTCTTTTTGTATACCTGGTAGTTCGGCTGTAACGACGAGTTCGTCACCAACTTCGTATAAATCTACTGGGAATGTTAATAAACGGTTTCCTTTTTGGAAAAAATGATTTAAATCAGCAATTACGCCACGAAGAGGTGTTTGTTCGAAAAAATCATCAATTTGCTTTAAATAATTACGAACCGGTGGGCGAGAAGAATCTTTTTTTTCTTCACTCATGGTATTCCCTCCTAGAAATCAATTTGCAATATCATATGACAAAAGCGGAGAAAGGTGAGTGCCTAGTTTTCATGTTTTCATAAAAAAATGTTAAAAATGTGAAATGGAGTGATTTTTTTATAGTTTTTGGTCGCCATATTCAGTTGATTATGCTAGTATAAATAGGGTTGATATAGTAGTATTGAGACAGAATGAAAACTGAAAGAGGGTAAGAAGTATGTGTGGTTTTGTAGGATGTTTATGTGAAAACCCTAGAGAGTTTTCAGAAACAGAAAAACATCAATTTGAAAATATGAACACGATGATTTTCCACCGCGGTCCAGATGACGAAGGATATTTTCGTGATGAACATGTACAATTTGGCTTCCGCCGTTTAAGTATCATTGACTTAGAGGCAGGACATCAGCCGCTAACTTATGAAAATGATCGATATGTAATTATTTTTAATGGTGAAATTTACAATTATGTAGAACTACGTGAAATGTTACTTGAAAAAGGTGCAACTTTTGCTACACAATCTGATACAGAAGTTATTATTGCATTGTATGCACATATGAAAGAAAAATGTGTAGACTACCTTCGTGGTATGTTCGCATTTATGATTTGGGATCGTGAAGAAAAGAAACTTTTCGGTGCACGTGACCACTTCGGTATTAAGCCTTTATACATCGCACAACAAGGTGATACTACATTCTTCGCATCTGAGAAGAAAAGTATTATGCATGTAATGGAAGACAAAGGGGTAAACCCAAAGTCATTACAACACTACTTTACGTACCAATATGGTCCAGAGCCAGAAACATTAACAATTGATGTTAACAAAATTGAGCCTGGTCATTACTTCGTAAAAGAAATCGGTAAAGAGATGGAAATCCATCGCTACTGGAATCCTTATTTCAACGCTTCAAGCGCAACGAAAGAGGAGCATATCCAAGCAATTCGTGATGTATTATACGATTCTGTAAAAGTACATATGCGTAGTGATGTACCAGTAGGTTCTTTCTTATCTGGTGGTATCGATTCATCTATTATTGCTTCTATCGCAAGAGAAATGAATCCAAATCTATTAACATTCTCTATTGGTTTCGAACAACGTGGTTTCAGTGAAGTTGATGTTGCGAAAGAAACTGCTGAGAAATTAGGAGTTAAAAACCATAACGTATTCATTACAGCGCAAGAATTTATGGATGAGTTCCCAAAAATTATTTGGCATATGGATGATCCTTTAGCGGATCCAGCAGCTGTACCATTGTATTTCGTTGCGAAAGAAGCGCGTAAACATGTAACGGTTGTTCTTTCTGGTGAAGGTGCAGACGAGCTATTTGGTGGATATAACATTTATCGTGAGCCAAACTCTTTAAAAATGTTCTCTTACATTCCTAGCCCAGGAAAGAGTGTTCTAAAGGCATTAAGTGGTGCTCTTAAAGAAGGGTTTAAAGGAAAAAGCTTCTTAGAGCGTGGATGTACGCCAATCGAAGAGCGTTACTATGGAAATGCGAAAATCTTCCGTGAAGAAGAGAAAGCTGAATTAATGAAGTATTACGATGAAAGTGTTAACTATATGGATATCACGAAACCATTGTATAACGAAATTAAAGATTATGATGATGTAAGTAAAATGCAGTACATTGATATGTTCACATGGTTACGCGGCGATATTTTATTAAAAGCTGATAAAATGACGATGGCAAATTCATTAGAACTTCGTGTACCGTTCTTAGATAAAGAAGTATTTGACGTTGCATCTAAAATTCCGACAGAATTTAAAATTGCAAACGGAACAACGAAAGCTATATTACGTGAAGCTGCTCGTGGAATTGTTCCGGATCACGTGTTAGATCGTAAAAAGCTTGGATTCCCAGTACCAATTCGTCATTGGTTAAAAGATGAAATGCACGATTGGGCTGTAAATATTATTAAAGAAAGCAAAACTGAGCATTTAATCGAAAAACAGTATGTATTAAACTTACTGGAAGCACATTGTGCAGATAAAGGCGATTATAGCCGTAAAATTTGGACTGTACTTGCGTTTATGGTATGGCATCAAATTTATGTTGAGCATAAATACGATACGAATAAGTTCCACGAAGAAACAAAGCGTGCGTATAGCTTAGTTTAATAAAAAACCTTAAGGTCGCATTCGATCTTAAGGTTTTTTTCATAAATTGCATTTATTATTGATACAATAATAGTAAAAGGATGGACAACATATGATTACGTTTGAGAAAGTAAATATAGAAAATGAAAGCGCTGTAAAAGAAATGTTTCATTCACACAGCTTAGATGAGAAAAAGGTTCAGTATTGTGTAAAAGTTGATGATACATATATTGGTGTAATAGATTATAGCATTCAAGAAGAGAGTGCTATTTTGTCACAGTTAATTATTCATTTTGATTATCAAGGTTATGGATACGGGACAAATACGTATTTTACATTTGAAGAAATGATGAAACAGAGAAATGTGAAAGAAATAAAAGTATTGCAAGAGATATTTACGGAACAAGCTAAATCTTTCATAGAGGGATCTGGTTTTATTGAGGAAAATGGAATATATGTAAAGAAAATATAGTGAATATTGATTACTTGATGAAATGAATATGGGGTAGGTGAATGTATGACAATGACTGCTGGTCTTGCATTAGTTGGAAGTTGCTTTATTGTAGCGGAGTTATGCCAGATTTTCATTCGAAAAAGAATGTATAAGAAGAGCAGGCCATATGAATTACAATATATACCTGTGTTTGTAATTTTGTTTTGCATGTTATTTGTATTACAAAACGCATCTCATTTCCCGCCTCTTTTGAACATCTTTTTGAAGTTTGGTTTGCTATATAGCGGCTTTGGAATATTTCTTTTATTTCTTTTATTTTGCGTACGCTACATCCACTATCAATCATACATATTCATTTTAAATTGGTTAAAAAAAAGTGATAGAACCCCCCTTACATAAGGGGTTTTTTTATTTGTACTTGTAACGGAACTTGTACAATTAACCTAAAATAGGACGAGTAGAAATGAAAGCTTATTACAATAAAGAAAGGAACGAAAAAGATATATGAAACTTGTTATAGACGCAGGGCATGGTGGATATGATTCTGGTGCTGTTGGTAATGGGTTAGTGGAAAAAGAGTTAACACTTCAAATTGCTAGACGTGTACGAGATATTTTATCTGCAAATTATCCAATCAATATTAAAATGACACGTGATAGTGATGTGTTTATCTCTTTATCAGAACGTGCTAATATTGCTAATTCATTTGGTGCAGATTATTTTATCTCATTTCACATTAATAGTGGCGGTGGCACTGGATTTGAAAGTTATATTTACAACGCGCTATCTAATAGTAGTTCCGCATATGAAAAGCAACAAAAAATGCATGCAGCAGTCAATCCTGTATTAACAAAATACGGCCTTCGTGATCGAGGAGAAAAAAAAGCAAATTATGCGGTACTAAGAGAGACTGCAATGGATGCAATTTTAACTGAGACTGCTTTTATTGATACAACGTTTGATGCTAATTTATTGAAAAACCCACAATTTATTGAAGATTTAAGTCAAGCATATGCAAACGGAATAGCAGCTATTTTTGGAGTAGCTCCAAATCCGAATCCTCCAAATCCACAACCTCCAAATCCTCAACCAACACCACAAACGAAGGGGATTGCTTATATCCTTGGGAAAAATGTGAATTTAAGAAGTGGTCCATCAACGTCTTCTTCAGTTATTCGTCAACTAAACTCCACAGAATCGTATGTCGTATATCAGGAAAGTAACGGATGGTTAGACTTAGGAAATGGACAATGGGTGTATAATGACCCTTCGTACATTAATTTTGTAAAGACGAGCAATAGTGATGGAAGCGCAATTGGTGTCGCATATATATAAGGAACGAATGTGAATTTAAGAAGTGGTCCATCAACATCTTCTTCAGTTATTCGTAAATTAAATAATCCGGAATCTTATTTAGTATATATTAATCAAAACGGTTGGTTGAACCTTGGTGGAAATCAGTGGGTGTATAATGATCCATCATATATTAAATATAATCAATATTGAAAAGTATAATTGAACATGTCTCCATCTTATTGCTGAAATGATAAGATGGAGACATGTTTTTGTATTACTTATGTTATTTGTTGACTGGAATAATAATTACTTTCTTATGGTCATTGATTTTTCAAATGTTTTGAATGAAAAAATGAGGGTTAAAGACGGATATATATGTATTTCGAATGGGGACGAGTGTCTAAATTATATGTATTTAAAAAGTTTTCTGATATATGTATTGACAATATGTAAGATATACATTATTCTTTTGAATGTTATTGATAATCACTTTCAACTAGGAGGACATATGACACGCACTAAAAATATGCTTATACTTTGCATTATGTTACTAATGATCATAATCGCAGGGTGTGGTAAAGAAGAGACGAAAGAAAACGATGCATCAGTAAAGGAAAAAGATTCATATAGTATCAAGCATGCAATGGGTGAAACGACAGTAAATGGTACACCGAAAAAAGTTGTCGTTTTAACAAATGAGGGTGCGGAGGCTCTTTTAGCTGTCGGAGTAACGCCAGTTGGAACTACAAAACCACGTGCTGGTGATGAATGGTATCCTCATTTAGCGAAAGAGTTAAAAGATACGAAAGTTGTAGGAACTGAGCGTGATATTAATTTAGAGGCAGTTATGAAGCTTAAACCGGATTTAATAATCGGGAATAAAATGCGTCATGAAAAAATATATGAGCAGTTAAAAGAAATCGCACCAACTGTTTATGCTGAAACGTTGCGCGGGGATTGGAAAGAAAACTTTACGCTCTATACAAAAGCTGTAAATAAAGAAAAAGAAGGGCAAAAGGCTCTTGAAGATTATAAAAAACGTATTGAGGGAATGCAAGAGAAGTTAGGAGATAAATTGAATTCTAAAGTCTCTATCATTCGCTTCGTACCAGGTGATGTTCGGATTTATCAGAAAAACTCATTCTCAGGTGCTGTTTTAAATGATATTGGATTTAAGCGACCAACACTACAAGATAAAGATGAATTTGCGATAAAAGGAATTACAAAAGAGCAAATTCCGAATATGGATGGGGATTACTTATTTTACTTCACATCTGATAAAGATGCAGATAAGAATAACGAAGGAACCACGTTAGCAAAAGAATGGACAGAAGACCCACTCTTTAAGCAGCTACAGGCTTCTAAAGACAATAAAGTATTCCAAGTGGATGAAGTAATTTGGAATACAGCAGGCGGTATTAAAGCTGCAAACTTAATGCTAGATGATATTGAAAAATATTTTTTGAAATAAATGAATGGTTGAGTGCATCACTTTAAATAGGTGATGTACTTTTTTGTTTAGTTAAATACAGAAAATTCCTTCTTTTAAGTGTGGATAAGTTGTACAATAAAACCAATCATGGAATAAAGGAGTGGGAAGGAATGAAAGCTACTCATAAAGATTGGATTTTGTTTAACGGAAGAATTGTAAATACGAAAGAAGAACAGCCGATGGTTGCGTTAGAAGAGCGAGGACTCCAATTTGGTGACGGCATATATGAAGTATTTAGGCTATACGATGGGAAGCCTCATTTATTAGACTTACATTTGGAACGCTTTTTTAAATCTATGAGGGAAATAAATATTGTTCCGCCGTTTACAAAGGAAGAGTTAGTTGAAGAACTTCATCAAATGATTGAAAGAAATCAATTTCAAGAGGATGGGAATGTGTATCTTCAAATATCACGTGGAGCTCAAGCTCGAAATCATGTGTATGAAAAAGATTTACAGCCAACATATTTTGCGAATATTGTTTCGTTTCCAAGACCTACCGCTACTATGGAACAAGGAATAAAGGTTACTGTAGAAGAGGATATACGCTGGAAGTTCTGTCATATAAAATCTTTAAACCTTCTACCTAATATCATGATTAAAAATAAAATAAACGAGCAAGGGTATCAAGAAGCGATATTAGTACGAGATGGAGTTGTAACAGAAGGGTGTCATTCGAATTTCTTTATGGTGAAAAATAATAAATTAATTACACATCCGGCCGATAATTTCATTCTACACGGCATTACTCGCCACTACGTTATTACATTAGCGAAAGCTTTACATATTGAAGTAGAAGAGCGTGAATTCTCATTGCAAGAAGTATATGAGGCTGACGAATGTTTCTTTACAGCGACACCACTTGAAATATTCCCTGTTGTTCAAATTGGTGATGAGAAGTTTGGAAGCGGCGAAAGAGGACCAATTACGAAAAAACTACAAGCTGTATATGAAGAAAGTATTAGTTTGTTTAAAGTGACAAATTAGTAATGAGGAAAAAAGCTGGTATTCCCCCAGCTTTTTTTCATGATATAATTCAACCATAGGACAAGTTTTGAAAACGCTGTAAAAAGGGGATTTAATGTATGAATTATGAAGATTTTAAAGAAGTAATTCACGGTAGACGAAGTGTTAGAAAGTTTACAGAACAAGAAGTATCCACTAGTGATATAAAAGAAATTATTGATTGTGCTCGTTATGCACCGAGTGATACGAACTCACAAACGTGGGAGTTCTTGGTCATTATGAACCGAGAGAAAATTAAAGAAATTGAACAAATGACATGGGATGCATTACATAAACTTGCGGCAAAAGCAGCAGAAAATGGAGAAGAGAAAGCAGGGAAATTACTTACACGTTCTTTCGGTCCATATGCGACAGCTTTCTCTGAGGCGCCAGTATTAATCGTATGTTTAGCAACACCATATGAATCAAAGTTTCGTGAAAAGATATTTGATCCAATTGCCTTCGTTCCTGATTCAGTATGGGAAGAGGAAGGAATTAAGAGTAGCTGTTTAGCAGCACAAAACTTAATGCTGGCTGCACATGCGAGAGGACTGGGTACTTGTCCAATGACAGGACCTGTATTATTAGCTCAAGATGAACTGCGACAATATTTACAAATTGAGCCTCAAAAACAAATTAATATGGTAATTTCACTCGGGTTTCCGAAAGATAAGCCGAAGAAACTTTCGCGAAAAGAAGTTGATGAGATTACAACATTTATTTTCTAAATGTTATGTAGAAAAGACATTGAAATGACAATGTCTTTTTATTTTGAATGGATATTTCTTTAGTGAATTGGGCTAAAATGATGAATAGAGTGGAATTACTATTTATTTCTTTTAAAAAATTAATGTTCTTAAAATGAAAGTATGGTACAGTAATCGTGAGCAAGCTAATATTTGTTCATGAAAGTGTTAAAAACTAGTTTTAAAATTAAGAAGTTATTTTTGTATAATAAATTATAATGAAATAACAGGGGGGATGAATTTTGAAGAAATTCATAATCACTGGATTGTCTGTATTGTTATTAGTAGGCTGTGGTGCTCCAGAGGAAAAAGAAGATGCACAGTCAAACCAGGAAGAACAAGTTGTAAATGCAAGTGATGAGAATATGGTCGTATTTCCTGAAGGAGCAGTACCAATCGGAGAAGGGAAAGTAAAAGTAACTACGCCAGATGGTACTTCTGAAAATGGCAATATACCAACTGTATTCATAAAAAAGGATACTTTAATTCAGCAAGTCGAATTAGAACTTTCCAATTTTCAAAATGATAAAGAAACATTTGTATTTGTAGATCAAATATTTGCAGATAAACATCAAGTAACTAGTACAACACAGACAACAGTACAATTAAAAGAAAAGACGCTTGAGACAGGTAGTCATACGATTACCGCAGCTCAGTTTGAAAACAATGACCCAAAAGGAAAAGTCATTAGCTTTAATCAAGCGACGTTTGAAACGAAGCCTGCGTCTTAATATGGAAAAAAGTACATTACTCAAAAGTAGTGTACTTTTTAGTTTGGATTGAATTATGTCATTGAAAATAATTTGTTTCACTTTTTAGTATGAATAGGAAGAACTTATTCTTTACTATCATGTAAGAGAAAGGGATTGAAAGTTTGAAACGAGTTATTCGTATTTTCTTATTTATTATAATGTTTTCGGTCATTTGGTTTACTTTACAAGAGGCGGTTGAAGTTACGCTCAATTATCAAATTCATGACTTGTTAATTGGAGCTGTATGTTTTGTCATTGGGTACCGGTTTTATCCCGCTTTAACGGGCAGTAAGAACCCCACCTAAAAATTCGGCACATGCGAGGAAGTTAGGTGGGAGATCAACTGCCCGTAAAAGCCCGATTGGTGTGGGCTAATAATCAGAGGGGATGGACAAAACCCCCTCTGATTAAAGTTTCACTTTATGATAAACTCGGATTAAGGTAAGTATTGAGAGGGAAATGTAGGTATTTCATTTGTAATGTCGAATAGTACATACGATGTCGTAATAACAAATTTTCTATTGTTTACTGTGAAACAGAAGAAGGAGAGATTGTAGTTATGAAAAGAGCGCTTATAAATATTGATTATACATATGACTTTGTAGCTGAAAAAGGTGCTTTAACTTGTGGGAAACCAGGTCAAGAAATTGAGAAGGAACTTGTAAATGTAACGAAACAATTTATTGAAAATGGTGATTACGTAGTATTTGCGATCGATAAACATGAAGACAATGATGTATATCATCCTGAAGCGAAGTTATTCCCACTTCATAATATAGCAGGTACAAATGGAAGAGACTTGTTTGGTGGATTACAAGATGTATACGAAAAATATAAAAATGCTGAGAATGTATATTACATGGACAAAACGCGATACAGTGCATTTGCTGGAACAGATTTAGAGATGAAGTTAAGAGAACGAGGAATAGAAGAAGTGCATCTTGTAGGTGTATGTACCGACATCTGTGTTCTTCATACGGCAGTAGATGCTTATAATAAAGGATTTAAAATTGTCGTTTATGAAAAGGCGGTTGCATCTTTTAATGCGCAAGGACATGAATATGCGCTTGGACATTTTAAATCTTGTTTAAATGCAGAAGTGAAGTGAAAAAGAGGCCTTCAAAAAGGTCTCTTTTTCACATTTAAATAGAGACGACTTGTTGCTGAATTAGTTTTTTTATGAATGGACTAATGTTTTCTGGTAGTTCATTTAAATCGAAAAATTGTACATGAAATGATTCAACTCCGTCTGCTTTTAACGAGCCGCTTTTAATGTCTCGGCAAAGGTATGCGATTGTAATAGGATAAAATTCATCTCCATGTGGTAATTGTACAAAAAACTCTTTACCTGAAAATACACTTACTAACTGAAGTGTACCAATTTCAATACCTGTTTCTTCAAGTACTTCTCGTCTTCCAGCTTCTTCTGTGGATTCACCAAGTTCCACAAAACCTCCAGGAACACCCCAAATGCCATTTCGTCTTTGTTGGAGTAATATATTTCCTTCTTCATTAAAAACAGCTACAGCAACTCCTGCTAGATTAAGTGGTCGTGATCCAGCAAGCTCTCTTAGTTCTTCAATATATCCCATTGTTTGTAACCTCCGTGAGAAAAAAGTATCAAATGAAATATTCGGTGTTATGTGAATATTTTCCTTGTAACGAGGTGAGTATTGAGGACTTGAAAGAAAGTCGTTTATAAAAATTTCTGTTGCTATCTCCCTTTAGATTATTAAAAAGAGTATATTTATAGTAAATAGAAAAGGACATCTGAAGTTGAAAGATTGATTAAAGGGTTATATTGTTGAAGATGAACTAGGAATACAAATACATAGTTAAGAAAGTAAAATGAAAGGTTAGGGTAAAAGAGGTTCCGAAAGCAAGTTTTGAGATAATCAATAAGTATTTACAATAGATTAGCTCTGCATGAAATTTTCATTAGTAAGGAAGTGGATAGATGAGTTTATTAACGTATACTGAGGAGTTTTTTAATTATGTAAGGGAATTTTTACTTTTAAGGTTTTTACTATTTGCTTTAGTTCTTATGATTATTTCTTTTGTCATAAACCGCATTATTGATTGGTTTTTTAGAAAATCAAGCTTTTTTGATGAAGAGGTAGAGCAGACGATTCAAAGTGTAATTCGATCTATTTTTAGGTATATCATTATCATCAGTCTGATCATATATTTAATTAGTCAATTTGTAGATATAAAAAGTATTATTGCAGGTGCAGGGATAGCGGGAGTTGTCATCGGTTTTGCTGCACAACAGATGCTAAAAGATGTAATATTAGGCTTTGCAAGATTAGCGGACAAAGAGTTTCGTGTTGGCGATTTTGTTACTTTTAACGGAACAAATTCAGGAACCATTGAGGAAATTAGTATTCGTTTTATGCAAATTCGTGAATGGTCAGGAAAACTCCTTACCATACCACACGGAGAGATTAGAACGATACAAAATTTTAATAAAGGATGGATGCGAGTTATTGAACGCATCACGGTAAGTTATCAGGAAGATCCTACAAGAGTTAAGGAATTGTTAGAAGAAGTATGTGTTATTTGTAATGGGAAATTGGATCAAAGTCTTTATAGAGTAGATGATGAAGCTGTTGAACCATTTAAATATGTTGGGGTTACAGACTTAAATCCTAACCTTAAATATGTTGGATATGAATTTTGTATTACAGGTTTGATTAGGCCAGAAGATTATTTTGAAACTTCTAGACAAGTAAGATTTGAATTAATGTCTATGCTCCATAAAAATCAAGTACAAATGCCAGCAGCGAATATGTTCGTTAACACTGAAAGTTTACAAAATATCCATGTGGGACAATCTTTATCAGACAGTTAATGAAAACTAGCTAATTTCTGTTTTGGTTTAGAATTTAGATTTGCAAATCATCAGATTTGAATGAACTGTATGGGATATCTCCTAAAAAAGAGCTGAAGGAATTCGGTTCTTTTTTTGTTTGTAGTATTTAGAAATTTCTTAATGTTATAATGGTAGTTGGTGATGAAAATGAACATAGATGAAAAAGAGATGCATCGTTTAGAAGCATTAAAAGAAATTGCTGAGTTACTAAATGAAGCAACAAACTTACAGGAAATGTTAGGGAAAGTGTTACATACATTATTACAAGTTATGAATTTACAAACAGGGTGGATATTCTTTATTGATGAAAGTGGAAAGCATCGTATGCTTGTAGACCAAAACTTACCCCCAGCTCTTACGTGGCAGGAAAAGAAGCCGATGTGTGAAGGAGATTGTTGGTGTGTAGAACGTTTTGTGAATGGAAGATTGGAAAAAGCGACAAATATTATTGAATGTAAACGAATAGAGGATGCGATTGAATGTAATTGGGGCGAGACAGAAGATGTTACACATCATGCGACAATCCCGCTAAGATCTGGATCAGAGAAATTTGGTCTATTAAATGTAGCCTCGCCTCATAAAACACATTTTTCTGAGGAAGAGTTAGCGTTATTAGAAGCGATTGCATTTCAAATTGGAACGACAATACAACGTATTCAATTAGTTGAGAAAGAACGAAAATATGTAGTTGTAGCTGAAAGAAATCGATTGGCTCGTGATTTACATGATTCCGTTAAACAATTGTTATTTTCAATTATGCTAACAGCGAAAGGGACTCTAAATATGACGAAGGATAGAGACTTGCAAGAGATGTTAAGTTATATTGGAGAATTATCACAGGAAGCATTACAAGAGATGACACTTTTGATTTGGCAATTAAGGCCTGAAGGATTAGAGAAAGGTTTAGCAGAAGCGATTCAAAATTACGGAAAACTGTTAGGGATTCAAGTGGAAGTTCGAATTGATGGAATGGTTTTAATTGAAGATGAAATAGAAGAAGTTTTATGGCGTATAAGCCAAGAGGCATTACATAATTGTAAAAAGCATGCTTCGTGTGAAAAAGTATGTGTTCATTTAAGGATTGAAGATAATAAGCTGCACTTTTACATAGAAGATAACGGAATAGGATTTATACAGGATCAAGTCAGAGAGTCAGCACTTGGTTTGAAAAGTATGAAAGAACGAATTGAATTAATGAGGGGAATTTTTCGAATAAAAGCAGAACCGGAAAAGGGGACAAAGATAGAAATTCAATTACCGGTTTGAGAGGGAGAACGTCAGTGAAAATTAAATTATTACTTGTAGAAGATCATCATATCGTTCGAAGAGGACTCGTATTCTTTTTGAAGACGAGAGAAGAATTTGAAATTATTGGGGAAGCAGAAAATGGTGAAGAAGCATTAACGTTCGTCCAAACAGAAAGGCCAGATGTAGTATTAATGGATTTATCAATGCCGAAAATGGATGGTATTGAAGCGACAAAACGTATAAAGCAATACGATGAGACAATAAAAATTCTTATGCTCAGTAGTTTTTCAGAACAAGATTACGTTTTACCAGCATTAGAAGCTGGGGCAGATGGTTATCAATTAAAAGAGGTGCAGCCAGATCAACTCGTTGCGTCAATTGTTGCGGTATATCAAGGAAATGCGAATTTTCACCCGAAAGTAACACCTGCACTATTAGGACGGTCAGCAGTCAAGAAAGAAAAAGAGAATCCTTTTTCCATATTAACGAAAAGGGAGCAAGAAGTACTTCGTGAAATTGCGAAAGGAAGGAGCAATAAGGAGATTGCAGCAGAGCTTCATATTACAGAACAAACTGTGAAAACACACGTTTCTAACGTATTGGCTAAATTGGAAGTAGATGATCGTACACAAGCTGCATTATACGCAGTAAAGCATGGGGAAAACTAGAAATAAGTATGAATAATTGTGTCATATGTTACGGTAGAATACATAGGAGCAAATAAAATGTATAGTGATGCGCCAAATAGAGGTTTTTCTTCTTTCAATAATTAGGTACAATAAAGCTACTATGGAAGGGGAAGATACGCTATGCCTGGTACAAAAAGTGGGATTGGAAAGATTCAGGCTTCGTTAAATGGTTTATCACCGAAATTACGAAGTATTGCCGAACATATTTTGAAACATCCACAAGATGTTGTACATAAATCGATTACGGAATTAGCGGAAGTTACGAATAGTTCCGAAGCAACGATATTCCGCTTATGCAAACACTTAGGTTTTCAAGGGTTCCAAGACTTGAAAATTACATTAGCTCGTGAGATTGTACATACCCCAATGCAAAATATTCATGAGGAAGTATCGGTAGAAGATAATATGGTCACTGTTGCTAAAAAAGTTTTTCATTCACATATTACAGGACTGCAAGATACATTACATTTGTTAAACGATAACGCGTTGGAACAGGCAGTAAGTGCGCTGAATGAAGCGAAACGAATTGAGTTTTATGGAAATGGTGGTTCGGGTATTATTGCGATGGATGCTTATCATAAGTTTATGAGAACGGGTATTTCTTGTATTGCTCATACGGATTCTCATTTTCAAATTATGGGAGCTGGCTTGCTAACAAAAGAAGCAGTGGTCATTGCAATTTCTCATTCGGGCAGTAATAAAGGTTTACTTGAAGCGTTAGAAGTAGCGAAAGCAAGAGGGGCCAAAATTATTGCGATTACGAGCTATCAAAAATCGGCATTAAGCCAACTTGCTCATATAACGTTATATACTTCGACGCGTGAGACTGAATTTCGTACAGAAGCAAGTTCATCACGATTAGCGCAGCTTAGTTTATTAGATACTTTGTATGTGGGTTTGTCGTTGCAACGACAGGAGGAAACACTGCAAAATTTACAAAGCATACGTGAAACAATTTCAATGAAGCGAATATAAAAAGCTCTTCAAATGAAGAGCTTTTTAGTTTGTTGATATATCCTCAAGATCTACTTGCCCGTAGAAATAAGCAACATGTTCATCTTTAGCGTTTCAATTAGTTTTATCCCGCTATTTGCGGGCAGTAAGACTCCCGCCTCAAAATTAGGCACATACGAGGAAGTTAAGTAGGAGATTAACTGCCCGTAAAAGCCCGATTGGTGAGGGCTAATAATCAGAGGGGGATGGACAAAACCCCCTCTGATTAAAGTTTCACTTTATTGGTGATATCCCATCTCAATCAAGCTAAGAAAAGTAAATACTCCAAGATGAACTACAAAAAAATTGTATAAAACGTTTTACTTATAGTCTCCCATCTTCACAACCATTCATTTTTTCTAACCTCTATATACTTCACATTTAAAATCAAAAGAATAGCTTAATAAATTCAAATATAGATATAATAAAGTTTCAATTTTTTCCTTTTAATACATAAAAAACCTTTATGTAATAATTCAAATATTGTTCAATATTTCAAAATATGTTTGTGGAATTCCATGTTATGATGAACCTGTAATGATGATTGAACATTTAAATTTGGTACAATAATTAGCCAAAACAGTGAGGACAGAATTTGTGAGATGAACTCATTAAAACTCTAAAACACTAAAGGGGAGATCACATATGAAAGCAGTAGTGGTTAATAAAAACAGCAAAGCAAACATCGAAGTTATTGAAAAAGAATTACGTCCGTTACGTTCAGGCGAAGCGTTAGTAGATGTAGAGTATTGTGGAGTTTGCCACACTGACTTACACGTTGCGAATCATGATTTTGGTAATACAGATGGCCGCATCCTTGGTCATGAAGGTGTAGGTATTGTTACTGAAATTGCTGATGATGTAACTTCACTTAAGCTTGGTGACCGTGTAAGTATTGCATGGATGTTCCAATCTTGTGGACGTTGTGAATATTGCGTAACTGGTAGAGAAACATTCTGTCGTGAAGTTAAAAATGCTGGTTATACAGTAGATGGTGGTATGGCTGAACAATGTATCGTTACAGCTGACTATGCGGTGACGGTACCAGAAGGATTAGATCCTGCTCAAGCATCATCAATCACATGTGCAGGCGTAACTACATATAAAGCTATTAAAGTATCAGACATTAAACCTGGTCAACCTATCGTAATCTATGGTTGTGGTGGATTGGGTAACCTAGCAATCCAATATGCTAAGAATGTATTTGGTGCAAAGGTAATTGCAGTAGATATCAATGACGACAAATTAGCCTTAGCAAAAGAAGTTGGTGCCGATATGACTATCAATCCAATTACTCAAGGTCCTGCTGATAAGATTGTTCAAGAGGCGTTTGGTGGCGCTTATGCTGCTGTAGTAACAGCAGTTTCTAAAGTAGCCTTCAATTCAGCAGTTGATGCAGTACGTGCTTGCGGTAAAGTAGTGGCGGTAGGTTTACCAGTAGAAACTATGGATTTAAACATTCCACGACTTGTACTAGACGGAATAGAAGTAGTTGGTTCTCTTGTTGGTACTCGTAAGGATCTAGAGGAGGCATTTATGTTCGGTGCAGAAGGAAAAGTAGTGCCGGTGGTTCAAACTTGTCCACTAGATGAAGTACAAGATGTATTCGAAGAAATGGAACAAGGTAGAATTCAGGGCCGTATGGTAATCGATTTTAAACAACACAAGTGTAATTGCGATTGTAAATAATTCACTTTTTTTAAATCATCGTCGGTGTGAATCTCTTTAAATATTAAAAGGTAGATTTTTGGGCATGAGTCCGGTTCGATACCGGACTCATGCCTTTTAATTTTGCTTTAATCCGTTTGTAGTAGTAGTGAATAGAGTTCTCCAACTCTTGTTTAATGTCCCATAACCTGTAATGCGTAGAAAATATTGAAGGAATATGTATGTGGTGTTAATGAGAGGAAGTTAGATTGCACGTAAAAAGAATGTAATTCAAACTTACCGTACAGCAAAGCAAAAATTAGCATGCACGTGAAACGGAAAGAGAGATTTACATTTAATCATGAAAAAAATTTTCTTTTTTATTATTGATTTATGAAAAAATATTTTATATACTAATTCATGTAAACGGTTTACTAGATTTTATTTTGCTAGAAACGAAGGGAAGATTCGCATGGAAACAAGGGGGAGAGTAATCGGGATTGACATCGGTACCACAAGTACGAAGACGGTTGTATTCACTGAAAAAGGAAAAGTCGTTGCATCACATGCAATTGATTATCCAATCATTCAACCGAACGTCGGATGGGCGGAGCAAGATCCTGATGTAATATGTGCTGCTGTATACAAAACTGTAAGCGTTGCCATTGAGAGGGGTAATGTGTTACCGGAAGATATTTCTTCTATCGGGATTAGTACAGCAATGCATGC
Source organism: Bacillus sp. MYb209 (assembly GCF_002975175.1). Lineage (GTDB taxonomy): Bacteria > Bacillota > Bacilli > Bacillales > Bacillaceae_G > Bacillus_A. The sequence continues at coordinate 41,097 of NZ_PCNZ01000011.1, read as the reverse complement.
CTTAATTGTAGTAGATGAAAACGGTGCGCCGTTAACGCGCTCTATCATTTGGGCAGATAATCGAAGCACAAAACAATCAGAAAAACTATTGCAACAAATGAATGGTCATGACATTTATAGAAGAACTGGTACACCAATTCATCCGATGTCACCACTTTCTAAATTACTGTGGATGAAAGAAGAAGAAACGGATTTATTCAGAACTGCTCATAAATTTATTTCCATTAAAGAGTATGTCATTTATCAATTATTCTCACGCTATGTAGTTGATTATTCAATCGCATCTGCTACTGGGTTATTTAATTTAGAAACATTAAACTGGGATGAAGATGTTTTAACTATGTTAAATATGTCATCAGAACAATTATCAACACCTGTACCAACTACATATATTTTATCGGGAATGAAGCCGGAATTAGCACAAAAGATGGGGATTAGTGAGGATACTCCGGTTGTTATTGGTGCAAGTGATGGTGTTCTTGCAAATGTAGGTGTCGGTGCTATCACACCTGGCTCAGCTGCAATTACGATTGGAACAAGTGGAGCAGTTCGAACAATTTCATCAAGTGTTAATACAGATGAAAAAGGAAGAACTTTTTGTTACGCATTAACAGATGAGCACTGGGTAATCGGTGGACCGACGAATAATGGCGGGATTTTATTAAGATGGCTACGTGATGAATTCGGTAGTCCGGAGCAAGAAGTTGCAAGGAAGCTTGGGATTGATCCTTATGATTTATTAATTAAGTATGCAGAAAGTGTACCAGCTGGAGCAGATGGATTGCTATTTTTACCGTTTCTATCTGGAGAACGTGCACCCTACTGGAATGCAAATGCTCGTGGTACATTCTTTGGAATTAACCTTCAGCATAAACGTGAACATTTCATACGGGCTGTCATGGAAGGAGTTTGTATGAGTGTGTATTCAGTTGCACTTGCCATTCGTGATTGTACGGGTCCACTTTCTGAAATACGTGTTTCAGGAGGCTTTGCAAAGTCAGCATTTTGGAGACAAATGTTATCTGACATGATGGGGAAAGAATTGCTTGTTCCAGAAAGTCATGAAGCATCTGCGCTTGGGGCAGCGGCACTTGCTTTGTATGCAATTGGGAAAATTGATTCTCTTGAAGAGGTGAAGGATTGGATTGATATTGTCCATCACCATGTACCGAATAAAGAAAATACGGCTTTATATTTAGAGATGTTTTATATGTATGAACGACTTTACAATCGTTTGAAAGAAGAATTTGATTGTATAGCTGCTTTCCAACGTAAACAATAGGGGGATTGGGAGAAATGGTAGTTGGGATCGTACTAGCGGCTGTTGTCATATTACTTTTACTAATTACGGTAGTAAAATGGCATCCATTTGTCGCGTTAATTTTAACAGCAATCGGAGTTGGGCTAGCAATGGGGATGCCCTTAATTGGAACTTCACCACAACATCCGGGGATTATCGATTCTATTAAATTAGGTCTTGGTAATACGTTAGGGTTTTTAGCGATTGTTTTAGCTTTAGGAACAATGCTTGGAAAAATGATGGCTGAGTCTGGCGGTGCTGAACGAATTGCTAACACATTAATTGGACGTTTTGGGAAAAAACGTGTTCACTGGGCAATGATGTTCGTTGCATTTATAGTAGGGATTCCGGTATTTTTCCAAGTTGGATTTGTACTATTAATTCCGTTAGTATTTACAATTGCGTTAGAAACAGGGGTATCACTTATTACAATCGGTATTCCGCTAGTAGCAGGCCTTTCGGTTGTACACGGACTTGTTCCACCGCACCCAGCAGCTATGGCAGCGGTAGGGATATTTAAAGCAGATGTAGGGAAGACAATTTTATATGCATTAATTGTCGGACTTCCAACTGCAATAATTTCAGGTCCGCTTTACGGGAAATGGATCGGTGCTCGTATACATAAAGAAGTACCATTAGATATAGCGGAGCAATTTATTGAAAGAGATAAGAAGAAGGAACTTCCTAGCTTCGGAAATACATTGTTTACTATTTTACTTCCAGTATTTCTTATGCTAGGTGCATCGATAGCGGAAGTAGCATTAAATAAAACAAGCCAATTTGCACAAGTATTGCACTTTATTGGAGATCCAATAGTCGCATTATTAATTGCAACGATATATTCTTTCTTTAGTCTTGGCTATGCAAAAGGATTTTCTAAAGACAAAGTATTACAATTAACAAATGATTGTTTAGGCCCAATTGCAAACATACTGTTAGTTATCGGTGCAGGCGGTGCCTTTAATAAAGTGTTATTAGATTCTGGGATCGGAACTACAATTGCGGAGATGGCGAAAGAATCACATATTTCACCAATAGTATTAGGGTGGGGAATTGCTGCACTTATTCGAATCGCGACTGGCTCTGCTACTGTTTCCATGATGACAGCAGCAGGAATAGTGGCACCGATTGCGGTAAGTACACCAGGAGTGAATGTAGAGTTACTGGCACTTGCAACAGGAGCAGGGTCATTAATATTATCACATGTGAACGATTCTGGATTTTGGATGATTAAAGAATATTTCGGAATGACTGTGAAAGAAACATTATTAACATGGACTGCAATGGAGACAATACTATCTGTTGTAGCACTTGGACTAATTTCGTTATTAAATATATTTGTATAGAATGGGAGATTGATTAATATGAAACTAGGTTTAATTGGATTAGGAAAAATGGGATTTCCATTAGCTGAACACTTACATGAAGACAAGCATGAAGTAGTTGTATACGATGTAAATAATGAGCTTGTTGAAAAGGCAGGAAAACTAGGGGTTACTGCACGTCATACATTAAAAGAAATGATCGCTGAACTAGAAGCACCTCGAACAATTTGGGTAATGGTACCTGCAGGAGAAGTTGTTGAGTCAGTACTAAAAGATGTATATCCATTATTAGAGGAAGGTGATATCGTTATTGAAGGTGGAAATTCATTCTATAAGGATACGTTGCGCCGTGCTGAAGAGGCGAAAAGCTTTGGCTTACATTACGTAGATATCGGTACATCAGGCGGTGTAGAAGGAGCTAGATACGGTGCGTGCTTAATGGTTGGTGGAGAAAAAGAAATTTATGATCAATTAGAACCTTTATTTAAAGACTTAGCAGTAGAAAACGGTTATTCTTATGCGGGCCGCGTTGGAAGTGGTCATTTCTTAAAAATGGTTCATAACGGTATTGAATATGGAATGATGCAAGCAATCGCTGAAGGATTTGAAGTGTTAGATAAAAGTGATTTTGATTTCAATTATGAAGATGTTGCAAAAGTATGGGCAAATGGATCAGTTATCCGTGGTTGGTTAATGGACTTAACTGAAAAGGCATTTGCAGATGATCCAAAACTTGATGGCATTAAAGGTGTAATGAACTCTTCCGGAGAAGGGAAATGGACTGTTGAAACTGCACTTGAACTTCAAGCGGCGGCACCAGTTATCGCTATGTCATTATTTATGCGCTACCGTTCTCAAGAAGATGATACGTTCCACGGAAAAGTTGTTTCAGCACTTCGTAATCAATTTGGTGGACATGAGGTTGTAAAGAAATAGGGAATTTTTTTGAAAAGAAACTTGTGCTTATGTACAAGTTTCTTTTTTGTTTTAAAAACCTCCTCTTAAACTATGAAATGTACTGAGTTCTATATTAAGTACTGTATGTTCATTTTGTACCGATTGTATCAAATAGAAAGTGAAGTATCAAAGATGTCTCAACATAAAAATAAGAATAAATAAAATGAAGTTCTCATAAATAGTAAAAGGATGATTATGTCATCAGTGTAGCTAAGCAACGGTGTTACATATGAGTAGAGCGTGTTAATAAAATATGAGGTGGTAAAATGGGAAATGAGCAGGCGAATAATGTAAGGAAAGAAAAGAAGCTATGTCTTTGTATGATTGTAAAAAATGAATCAAGGATTATGGAAAGATGTTTAAATGCAACAAAATCAATCGTAGATTTTGTTTCTATTTGTGATACAGGATCGACAGATAATACACCAGAAATTATTGAAAGATGGTGTGAAGAGAATAATATACAAGGAACGGTTCATCATGAACCATTTAAAAACTTTGGTTATAACAGAAGTTTAGCTGTGTCATTAGCTCAAAAAACATACCCAGAAGCAGATTATTTATTAATACTTGATGCGGACATGATTTTAGAAGTTGAACCAAATTTTGATAAAAGTAGCTTAACTGAAGATCATTATCTTACACTGCAATATGATATTCATATTAAATATTGGCTTACGCGTCTTTTAAAAGCTTCTTTACCATGGAAATCTGTAGGTGTTACTCATGAGTACTGGGATATTGATCGTTCTAAAGTCGGAGCGGATTACAATACGAGAGTAGCTAGGTTAGATACTCTCGTCGTTAATGATCCAGGGGATGGCGGAAGTAAAAGTGATAAATTTGAAAGAGATGAGAGATTGTTGTTACAAGGGATAAATGATCCAGAAACGACTCCAGATTTGCACATAAGATATTTATTTTATTTAGCTCAAACTTATTTTCATTTAAATCAATTTGAAGATTCAATTAAATGGTATACGAAAAGAGTAGAAGCGGGAGGTTGGGTTGAAGAGGTATTCTATTCGTTATTGCGAATAGGGTTTTGTTATGAACAGCTAGCGAATCGTTCTTCAAATAATCAGCATGAAGTAAAGGATGATAAGGAAAAAGAACATGCTAAGAAGCAAGAAGAACAATATTTAGCGTTAGCTATTTTTTATTTTCAAAAAGCATGGGAATACAGACCAACTCGAGCCGAACCATTATATCAGCTTGCAAGATTGCATCGACTACGATCTCAAAATAATATAGCTTTGATGTATGCACTACAAGGGAAAGAAATTCCTTTTCCAACAGAGGATCTCTTATTTGTAGATTATCATGTGTATGATTACTTATTTGACTATGAAATTTCTATAAGTGGATACTATATACCGCATAAAAAACATTTAGGTGCACAATCACAAAAGTATCTTGAATCGAAAAAAGAAGAGTTACCGGTGCATATATCGAGCACGGTAGAGAATAATACGAAATTTTATTAAATAAATTTTGGATTAAAGGAGTAGTGGAGTAATCATGGAATTAATACGATGGGCGATTGAACTAGGGGAAGCGGTACATGGTAATACTTCTGAAGAATTGATCCCACTACTAGATTATTATTACGATCGTGATCATTTAAAAGCTTATTTTATCGCAAATCTTCTCTTAGATATGGATTTATCGAAAGAACATCGGGAAAGAGTTGAATTAAAAAGATGCATAGCTGCCTATTATGCTGGATTGCATAAAGTAGCAAAAAAATATGCGAATCAGTTGTTAGTTCAACATCCTGATGTAGATTTATATAAAAACAATTTAAGGTTAATGGAAGCCTATTTGAACAAAGAATATGATTATTGTCTATATATATGCCCGAATACGTATGGTAGTTTCATAGATGTTGCGCGAGCTTTGAAATGGCGATTGGAGCAAGATGGCAATACAGTTATTCTATCAGAAACAATATTAGAAAATACAAAGAAGACGATTGTTTTCGGAGCGCATACATATGCATTTAATCCGAATGCCCTTCCGAAAGATGCAATTATTTATAATTTAGAACAGTTATATGAAGGTAGTCCTTATGCACATCCGCTTTATTTAATATTATTAAAAGATAGGGAGATTTGGGATTATAGTAAACAAAATATAGAATGGTTAAAACAAAAAGGGGTAGGAAAAGAGATTAAGCATGTAGGAATGAACTACGCCCCAACTTTAGAAATAAAGAAAGATGCATTTGAGGATGAGGTTTCGGAAGATATTGATATCCTGTTTATAGGTGCACTCAATCCGAGACGGCAAGCCATTTTCGATCAATTAAAAGTAGTTGCCCCAAATTTAAATATTGTTTTTAAAAATAATGCGTGGGGAATTACTAGAAATGAATTAATTGCAAGGTCTAAAATTATATTAAATATTCATTTTTATTTATCAGGAATTCTTGAAACGCCTCGAGTTTCTCATGCAGTTGCAAACAAGAAATTTATTATTTCGGAAAATAGCAATCCAGAGGACGAAATAGAGTGGCCAGGAATTGTATTTACACCATACGAAAAAATTATAGAAAACGTAATGAAATATATAGAATTACCAGAAGAACGGACAAAATTAGCTGAAAAAGCGTATAACCATTTTGAAGCTAAAGAAAGCATGCTTACACTTAAACATAAAGGTGAAAAAAACTGATTTTGTTAAACTCATACGAAAGTATGAGTTCTTTTTTATTTCTCATACTATTTTATGAAAGCTTTTACCTCTTTTTACTGTATTTTGTATAGAAATTTCTGATAATATAAAGGTAGAATTTGAAAACAAAGGGGAGAAATAATTATGAAACTAGTCGTTATTAACGGTACACCAAGAAAATTCGGTAGAACTCGAGTGGTGGCAAAATATATTGCAGATCAATTTGAAGGGGAGTTATACGATTTAGCAGTAGCGGAATTGCCTTTATATAATGGGGAAGAATCACAACGTGAATTAGAAGCAGTAAAAAAATTAAAAGCTTTAGTGAAAGCAGCAGACGGTGTAGTACTATGTACACCAGAATATCATAATGCGATGAGTGGAGCATTGAAAAACTCGTTAGATTATTTAAGTAGCAGTGAATTCATCCATAAACCTGTCGCTTTGTTAGCTGTTGCTGGAGGCGGCAAAGGGGGAATAAATGCATTAAATAGTATGCGCACTGTCGCTAGAGGCGTTTACGCAAATGCAATCCCAAAACAAGTAGTACTTGATGGATTACATGTGCAAGATGGTGAACTTGGAGAAGATGCAAAACCATTAATTCATGATTTAGTTAAAGAATTAAAAGCATATATGAGTGTATATAAAGAGGTGAAAAAAAATTAGGAGTTGAGTGATATGTCCTCTCTTTATCATGATTCTCGCTTGTATTACATTCTAGGAGCCAATAGTTTATCCGCTATTGGCTCTGGGATTGTTATGATTACGATTCCATGGCTATTGATTAAGGAAAGTGGAGGAGAGACGACATTTGGTTATGTTTCTATCGTTGCAACTCTCATAATGTTTTTATTAACGCCATTTATTGGCCAAAGTATAGATCGTTTTTCAAGAAAATCTTTATTGTTATGTAACGAAGGTATCGGGATAGCCGTTATAGGAATGATGGCTATATGGGGATTTGCTGGGCAATCTTATAATTCTATTCATTACATTATTATTTATATAGCAGGTTCTTTCTATTATCTATTATTTTATCCTACAATTTTTGCGTTCAACCAAGAGATATTTCAAGCAGAGCATTATAAAAGTTTAAGTGGCACAATGGAAATACAAGGACAATTAACGCAAGTTATTTCAGGTGCAGCTGCTAGCTTTTTAATTGAGATCATTTCTTTGAAATGGATCTTGTTAGTAGATATGTTAACTTTTGCAGGAGCATTTTTCCTTTTCTTATGTATTCCGTATACAAAGAAAAAAATGGTAAAAAGGAAGATGACATTTAAGAAGCAATTGTTTGAAGGTATTCACTTTATGAAAAAACGTCCTAAGCTCTTTTGGTTTTTACTTGCGACATATACATCAAGCTAGTAATACCAACCGTTTAGACGGTTGTGGTAACGCTTTGGTAACGATTATAACAAATCTTCTTCCATAAATGCCACTACTTCTGCTTGTTTGGATGGATACAAGTGACTATAAGTGTTTAAAGTTGTTGCTACATTTGAATGACCTAAGCGTTGGGCTACGACAAGCGGACTTACACCTTTATTAATGAGGTAAGATGCATGAGAGTGCCTGAATTCATGAAGTACAATCTTTTTCACTCCTGATACCGCTAAAAAGATTTTATATTTTCTAGCTAATGTGGTAGTTGCTATACTATCATAAAACTCACCAAACACAACATAATCCTTTTTCAAAGGAACTTTTAATGTAGCATTATTTTTTATTTCTTTTAGTAGATCCATTACGATAGTAGGTAACATAATGATTCGGTTGGATGCTTTCGTTTTTGGTTTAGTAATATGTTTATTATAGCTTGTTTTATTGATATCAATTGTTTTTTCTTCAAAATTAACATCCTCCCAAGTTAAAGCTAAAAGTTCTCCTTTTCTAGCTCCACTATAATAGAGTGTTGAAAAAAAGGCTATATATATCGATTCGTCTACAACACTGATAAACCTTTTGAATTCTTCAAATTCCCAGAAGTTCATTCTTTTATTAGACTCAATTTCAAAATTTCCTGCAATTCGAGCTGGATTACGATTTAAGCCGTGGAACTTAATTGCAAAATTAAATATAGCGGAAAGTACGTTATGAATCTTTTTTAAAGTTTCAGCTGAATAGTCATGCATTATCTTATTTTGATAATTCATGACATGTTTTGCTGTAATCTTATCTATCTTCATTTTTCCAAATTCCTTTAGTAAGTGATTATATATCATATTTTTAATAGTGTTTATAGAAGACTGTTTTCTCCTCTGGCAGTACCATTCAAAATATTCTTCGGCTAATTGTGAAAAGGTTAGGCTGGAATTAGATTCTGTTTGAATGAGAGCTTTTGCTTCTGCAATTCGTGCTTCTTCTTGTGTTTTAAAGCCACGTCGTTTTACTTGTTTCAAAGTGCCATCAAACTGTCGGATTCTCGCGATAAAGTAATAAGTTCCTCTTTTTTCATCTTTATAAATTGTCATAAGAATCTCCTTTCTTGTAGTAAAAGAGTAGACCGTCGTCTACTCTCTCGATGTTAAATTGCTAGCGCTAGAAATTTAAAGATCTCTTGTAAAGCGTATTGCTTTTCCAATAATTCGTGCCGGTACATTTGGAGTGATAATTATTGGTTCGTATGAAGGGTTATCTGGCATTAAAATTACAACATTGCCCTGCTTTTTTACTCTTTTTAAAGTAGCTTCAGTATCTCCATTAACAAGAACTGCTGCAATTTCTCCGTTTTCCACATCATCTTGCTTTCTAATTAATACAAAAGCCCCATTAGGTATAGTTGGTTCCATTGAATTCCCTTTGGCTTCTAAATAATATATTTCTCCTTGTGGTAAAATATCAGATGTTTCATAACGATACCCTTCAAAGTTTTCCTCAGCACATATAGGTAGGCCACATGCAATTTTTCCTAATTTCGGCACCTTAACCAGATGAACATTAGCATCATATAAATTAGAGGGTTTATCTTCAGTTAAGTCAGAACGATTAATCTTAAAATAATCAGCTAATAACTGTATTTTATCTGGTCTTGGATAAGTATTAGCCTTAATCCAGTTTGAAACAGTTGTTTCAGGGATATTTATGTCATTTGCTAGATAAGTCTGTGTGATACCATTACGTTCTAAAAATTTTTTTAAGTTAGCTGCAAAAATTTCTTTCATTTCCTGTGCATCCATTTGTCTCACCTCACTTTATAATAGTATTTTACCGTTTTTCGGTAGTTATGTAAAGACATAAAATACCGTTTAAAGGTAATTTTTATAATGCTTGGTATTGACTGTACCGTTTAAAGGTAGTATATTAAGTTTAGAAATTATCGAAAGGAGGTAACTTGATGTTTCAGATAACATTAAAAGCTGCTAGAGTAAATGCAGGATTAAGACAAGATGAAGCAGCTGGAATATTAGATATTACAGGAAAAACCCTACGGAATTATGAACAAGGTATAACTGCTATTCCAGGTCATATTTTGCAAAAAGCATCTATTGTATACAAAATTCCGTCTGATTATATTAGATTACCTATAATAAACGATGGGAACTATGATGATGATTTTTTTTTGAACAGTACTACCGTTTAAAGGTAGTATTTTTAGAGGGGAAGTCTCGCTTTTTTTTAAAAAAATAAAATGTCGAAAAATGCTGTCGTAAATTAGTGATTAATAAGATATTACGTATTATTTATTAATAATTTTCGAACCGAGGTGATATGAAACATGTATCAAAATCTTTTTATTGCTCGTAGAGAACAACGCATGACACAGGAAGTAGCAGCCAAAGTGATAAGTATAACAAAGCAAAGCTATCACTTAAAAGAATGTGGCAAACGAGATTTTAGCCTTACTGAAGCAAAAATACTTGCTAAACATTTTAAAACAACGGTTGATACTCTTTTTAAAAAATAGATAAGGAAGGTGACCAATCATGAACGGAGTATTATCCGCGAGTAAATTAATGAAAGCATCAGAAGTTGTAAAACAGTGTGAGGAAATGAGAAATAACCCAGCGATGTTGCTTATTACTGAATTAGAAGCAAAGAAAAGAATTTATGCAATGAACCGTAAGGTTTCAGAACGAAGGGAGGTGAGTTAATTGAAAGAGGTAACAGTAGTTTTTAAATCCGGTGCTACAGCAAGTTTTACAGCTGAACAATTTAAAACGTTTAAAAATAATTTTGGTTCTTTAACAGCAGTCGAATATGAAGGTGCCGCTAATAAAGTACCATTCCACATTAGTGTAAGCAATATTGATGCAATCTTTGTGGAAGACGTTAATGAAAAGGAATCGATTAAGGAACCTGATCATCCAATTGAAGATTTCTATGGTTGTGAAATTAAACAGGATGATACGTATTTTATGTTTGGTCAAAATGTAGTACTTAAAGAAAATCTAACGGAATATTTAATTGATCAACAAAATGTTGAATGCTTTCGAGCTGTATAAAAAGAAAACCACCTGCGCCAACAGGTGATTTAGAAAAACAAAATTCACAGTCATTATAGCATGAATTGAATTCATGTAAAGGAGCGTTTTATTGATGGATATTAAAACAATCACTGAAAGTGTACAAGCCATCCACAATGCATATGACAAAGGGATTATCAGTGTTCGTGATAATCAAGTACATGTAACTCACAAGGTATTTGAATTCTTGCTACAGGAAGCGGAAGTGCAGCCTATGATAGTAAGTCGCGTATCTAAGGATTATCCTTTTGAAGTTTCTTTTGATAATAACGGTTTTACATATTATTCGCTGTATAGCGCACAGGAAATGAAAAATAAATTTGGAGGTTTTATAGATGAACTCATTACAAGCAATTGAATTAGCGGAAGTTGATGAATTACAAGATGCGGAGCAACAGTTTGAAATTAAGGATATTAATCAATTAAATTGGGCATTCCGTAAAATTTCAGCACTTAAAGCGCAAGAAAAGCAAGTTACAACGCTAGCAAATGTTGAACGTGAGCGCATTACTGAATGGGAACAAAGCGAATTGAAGCCCATCCACAATAGTGTTTCATTCTTTGAAGGTCATATCCAACGTTATCATGCGGAACAACTTGCAGAGGATCCAAAGCAGAAAACTATTAGTACACCTTATGGTAAATCCAAAACTCGTAAGAGCAAGGAAACTCCTGATAAGGGTGATGAAGCATTGCTTTTAGATTATGTCATTCAAAATGATCTAGCCGAATTCATCAAAAATAGTGTTAAATGGGCCGACTTGAAAAAGTCACTCAAGATTGTGGAAGTCAGTGGAGAAAAGGTTGTGATTGATGATACAGGTCAAATTGTTCCGGGGGTGACGGTTAAACCTGAATCTATTACATATAGTGTGGAGGTGTAAACAAAATGGAAATTAAAAACGGTGCTGATATTACTAAAAGTAAAAAGGCAAAAATTATTATGTATTCAAAGCCAGGTAACGGCAAAACAACGGTTGCTGGATTGTTTCCAGGTAAAACATTAGTCCTGGATATTGATGGGACAAGCCAAGTATTATCCGGTTATGAAAATGTAGATGTAGCTAAAATTGATGGTGAAAATCCACATGATAGCATCCTACAGTTTTATGCACTCGCGAAAGCGAATATCGGTAAATACGACAATATCTTTATCGATAACTTAACGCATTACCAAAAGTTATGGTTGCTTAAAAAAGGTGAAAATACAAAAAGCGGTATGCCTGAATTAAAGGATTACGCTTTACTAGATAACCATCTTTTAAAGTTAGTAGAAACATTTAACTCATTAGATGCAAATGTTATTTTCACAGCTTGGGAAACAACGAGAAATATTACTCATGATGATGGTCAGCAATACACACAATTCATTCCTGATATTCGGGATAAAATCGTTAATCATATTATGGGAATTGTTCATGTTGTTGGACGATTAGTTAAAAAAGCAGACGGTACACGAGGATTTATCTTAGAAGGTGATCAAAGTGTTTACGCTAAGAATCATTTAGATGCGCGTCAAGGTTGCGTACAGGAAGAATTAATATTGGTATCAACAAACTAAAATAAAACACAGAATAGGGAGAGATTAATATGTCATTTTTCAAAATGGATGAAGTAGAAGAAGTAAAAGGATTTTCATTAATTGAAGTAGGAAATTATGAAGCGGTTGTATTAAATGCTGTCGAAGGTTTAACGCAAAATAATAAAGCTAAATTAACAGTGGATTTTGAAATTCGTTCAGATGTTCCGCAAGATCATCAAGGTCAAAAAGTCCAATATACAACATTTACTTTTGAGCATCCAATAGCTAGAGGTATTGCTAAATCATTTTTCTTAGCTTGTGGTATGCCTGAAAATTATAGCCCACAAAGTCCTGCACAAATGGCGAAAGATGTTTTCAATAAACACTTAAACGTTTATATAACACATGATAAAAAAGATGATGGACGTGTATTCCCGAAAGTGTCAAGTTATAGTGCTTCAAAGGTGAACCCGCCAATGCAAACAAGTGCACCAGTTACTGTCGGTGACGATGATTTACCATTCTAAATAACTAAATAGAGAGGTTGGTTTTGCCGACTTCTCTTTTTTATACCCTAAAAAGCTAATTGGAGGGCACAATGAAAGAAAATCCATACAATTTTAATGAAATTCCTACTGAGTTAAAAGCCCTTCCGCAATGGATCTTATGGCGTAAGGAAAAAAGAAATGGCAAACCAACAAAAGTTCCATATCAAGTCACTGGTGAAATGGCTCAGGCAAATAATAGAAGTACCTGGTCAACGTTTGCGACAGCAGTCAAGTTCTATTTAGAAGGTGACTATGACGGAATTGGCTTTGTATTTAGTAGGCAGGATAATTACATCGGAATCGATATTGATAAGTGTGTTGCAGAAGGAAAAACAAATGCTTTTTCAACAGAAATTATAGATACATTAGACAGCTATACAGAGTTTTCACCATCAGGAAATGGGATTCACATCATTATCAAAGGGAACCTTCCACAATCTGTTTTAGGAACTGGACGAAAAAATACAAAGCATGGTTTGGAAATTTACTCATACGGTCGTTTTTTTACCTTCACGGGAAATCGTGAGAATTCCAATGATGTATATGAGAGAACGGATGAACTAGCTGAAGTATTCGAAAAATATTTTGATGATAGCGACATTCAAGGACGTGTGAATCTAGCGGAATTTGAAAAAGATGAAATTAAAATTTCAAATGATGCTTTATGGGAAAGGATGTTTAGAAGTAAAAACGGTGATGAAATCCGTTCATTATACAATGGCAGTTTAATAAATGACGATCATTCAGCAAGTGACCTTTCATTATGTAACCATTTAGCATTTTGGACTGGAAAATCAGCAACTCGAATGGATTCAATGTTCCGCGAGACTAGCTTAATTCGTGATAAATGGGATGTTATTCATTTTAGCGATACAAATGAAACGTACGGTGAAAGAACGATTGCAATGGCTATTTCCTCGACATCCACAACTATTTTAGATAATAAGCAACAATTCGAAGAGTTTTCTTTCGATTTCATTAATGAAGATGCGGTCGAATCTGTGGAGGACAAGCCGAAAAAGAAATTCCGTCTAACTGAACTAGGAAATGCTGAACGTATCGCTTATGAATATGGACATGTAATTAAATATGTTAGTGACATTGGTTGGTACATATGGGACGGAAAACGATGGAAGTTGGATACAAAAAAAGAGATTGAAAGAATTACAGCAAAAGTACTTCGCAGCTTATATAAGTCAGAAGATGAAGCGGAAACGAAATGGGCGCGAATGTGTGAGCGTAGAAATATCCGAATGAACAGTATCAAGGACCTTATGCCGTTGGTTCCTGGAGAACGTGAGGATTTTGATAGATATAAATATTTATTCAATGTTGAAAATGGCATTGTTGATTTGAAAACAGGAAAGCTACAGCAGCATGATCGGGAACTTGGTTTAACTAAAATCACTAATATTTCCTTTGATGAAAATGCAAAATGTCCAGAATGGCTTAATTTCTTAGATCAAATTTTCCAAGGCGATAAAGAACTGGTTGAGTATATGCAGCGGTTAATTGGTTACTCCCTAACAGGAGAAATTACGGAACAAATAATGGTCTTCTTGATTGGTGGAGGTTCCAACGGAAAATCGACCTTTATTAATACCATTAAGGACCTTATGGGTGAATACGGTAAACAAGCTAAATCAGATACTTTCATTAAGAAGAAAGAAACAGGAGCCAATAATGATATCGCTAGATTAGTGGGAGCCCGTTTTGTATCGGCTATCGAGAGTGAAGAGGGTGAACAACTCTCAGAAGCTTTTGTAAAGCAAATTACAGGTGGTGAACCAGTGTTGGCTCGTTTCCTTAGAAAAGAATATTTTGAGTTCATACCAGAGTTTAAAGTCTTCTTTACTACAAATCATAAGCCAGTAATTAAAGGTGTCGATGAAGGTATTTGGAGACGTATTCGCTTAATTCCATTTAACTTACAGCTTCCAAAAGAAAAGCGCGATAAGAAATTACCAGAGAAGATAAGCCTTGAAATGCCTGGCATTCTGAACTGGGCGATTGAGGGTTGCTTGAAGTGGCAGAAGTCGGGACTAAACGATCCAGCAATTGTAATGAAAGCAACAGGTGATTACAAAGATGAAATGGATATTCTCGGTCCGTTCATGTTCGAGTGTTGTTTTAAAAGAGAAGATGTTCAAATTGAAGCGAAAGAATTATATGAAGTTTATTCCAATTGGTGTTTCAGGAATGGTGAGCACCAATTAAAAAATAGAGCGTTTTACCGAATTTTAGAATCGCAAGGATTCAAAAGAGAACGTGGTAGCAAAAATAAGTATTACGTCAAAGGTGTTACTTTAACAGACCGAAAAAATACTTTTCAGCAGCAAAAGTTACTGAAAAACGATGAAAATAGCAAAAGTGTTACTAAAAGTAACCCATTTAAAATTACTTAAAACCCTTGGTACATAAGGGATCAAGGTACTTTATATATTCTTTTTGTTACTTTTGTTACTAAAAATATATATAAACAAAAAATAAATATATATATAAGTATTCTATTAGGGGGCTTAATGCTCAAAATAGGTAACAAAAGTAACCTGAGTGCCTCAATCCCTTGGGGCTCTAAGGTTCAAGGGGGTTACTAAAAAGTAACACATGCTAATTTTCGGTGTTTTTTAGTAACACTTCTAAGTAACTTTTGATAACAGAGGTGATAGATTTGCAGGTTTTATTAATTTTAAGTTCGATTTGGAAATCAGGTGCGGATATCTATCTTGATAAAAAAGATAATCAAGTTGCGATAAAAAAACAAGATTTAATTCCAACGGAAATTATGCAAGCAGCCGAACAAAACTATCAAGCTATTTATGATTGGTTTAAATCTTGGAAAGATGAAAGTGCGGAGAAAATCACGTTAATGAAGATATTTCATCATTTCTGTGGGTGGAAACATAATCAAAAATTATATGAATGGTTGCTTGCTGATGCCGATTCATTACAAATGTTCTATGACTGGACGATTGTTCTTGCTAAGAACGGATGGACAGACATGTATGACGATTATCGTAAATTTGAAAATGATGAATCAAATGCAATGGCAAGAAAGATATATGAACGTGCGGTTACATATTCAAAGAAAGGAGCATGAGAATGATCCGTTTCCATTACACAGATAAAGAAATAGAAAAAATCCTTAAAACACTCACAGTCGTGATTGATACTCGTGAAAATGTAAATGGTCATATCCTTGATTATTTAAATCAAAAGGATATACCAGTAAAAATCCAAAAATTAGATACGGGCGATTATGGTTGTATGATTCCTAAAAATGAAGAGTTAGGAATACCACGTGATATTTACTTAGATAGCCGAGTAGAACGAAAAGCCCACATGGATGAGATCACAGGGAACTTACAAAAGGATAAACAAACAGCGTTTGAAAATGAATTGATTCGTTCGAAAGATATTCCATTCACTTTAATTGTGGAAGACCCTAAAGGCTATGAAAAAATGTTAAAAGGTCAGTATCGTTCGAAATACAGCCCGTTAGCGTTACTTGGAAGACTCAATACATTTAAAGCGAGATATGGTTTTGAAATTGTGTATTTAGATAACAAGTACAGTGGTAACTGGATATATTATCACTTTTATTATCAAGCAAGACACTATCTGAAAGCAGGATCTTTTTAATATGACATATTCCCGTGAAGAACAAGAAACTACATTGGTTTTCGATAATAGTACAGGCGAGTGGAACGTTTACTCTACTGTACCTAAACATATTAGGAAACTTAGTAAGCTATGTGAATTACAAACCTTAGAAGAAGAGGATGGAAGGCAAACAGCTGTTAAAGGTATTCTTCAAGAAAAACAAGTAACAATGAAGAATTTACGAGTTATGACGGAAGAGCAAAGACTAAAAGCGACTGAAAGACTTTCTAAGGCTAGAAACGTACAGAAATAACAGGAAAACTTTAGTTCTAATATCAATCTAATACAAAAGGAGCTTGAACTATGACAAACGTAAAATTGAACGTTTTATTCAAGAAAATGCAAAAGGACGATAAAAAGGAAGTTTTGATGTTCCATGTATTAAGTGATGAGCTTCCACATGCCGATGATCTATTAAAGATGCCAGGAACAATTATTGTTTTAACTGTGGTAGAAAGTGAAGTTGAACCGATTGGTGCGGAATTTGTATCTATCCAACGTGATAGTAAGAAAACCGTACTTAAATTCAATGTGAAGCGCGATGCGAAAGGTAAAATTAATAAACTTTATCCATATGCCGGTGAAAATGTTTCTATCATTATTGATCCTTCGCAAATGTCACTGGATGAATTTTATACAGAACCGCATGAAGGTGTAGAGTACAACGTTAAACCGGATGGGACAACGGAAGTTGTTCCTGGTCAATTAAAGATTGTTGATGGAGAAAAGATTGCTGAATAAATATTAGTCCTGGGCTTCGGCTCAGGATATCGATTATAAAAATTTCATTTTAAACAAAAAGAACAGTCAGCTTTTACTGGCTGATCTGCTCCATGTTTGATTGATTTTGGGTATTCTGACGATTAACTTGTGCACTTAGTTTAATTAATAGATCACGGTCAATAAGTAATACATCATTAGCAGCTGCTAGTTTACGAGCTGGCTCTGTGAAATAGTTATTAGTTACAACCCATGCATGATTAGCGATATAGTAACCTTTTGCTGCGACGATTTCTTGAACGGCTTGAAGGCTAACTTTATTACTGTAGCGTTTCGCTTGCACAATGATTGTTTCGTTATTGTTTTTTAAAACTAAGTCTGCTCCAAAGTCACCAGATCCTTTTGTAACTTCTGTTTGGTATCCGAGTGATTCATATAAGGAACTTAAGTATTCTTCAAATTGTCGACCATCCATTTTGTCAATTTCATTGATGCTAGATTGACGAAGCTCCTCCATATAAATTTTACGAGCTTGGATTTGTTTTTGTTGAATTTCAAGTTGCTTCTTATGAATTTCAAGTTGTTTTTTATGTTGGGAGAATCCTAGAAAAACAACTAAAAAAATAGCTAGTAATGCAGTAATGAGTATTATGGGTGAAGTTAATACTTTCAGTAATATCCAGGTGAAAAGTTCGAACAATTATTACATCTCCTTATTCTAATAAATATCGTTATCAACTCATTATACTAAATTTTTCATTTGGAATAGATAGATTTTATAACAAAATAAACCTTTTGCTGAAAA
This sequence comes from Bacillus sp. MYb209, assembly GCF_002975175.1. Taxonomy (GTDB): domain Bacteria; phylum Bacillota; class Bacilli; order Bacillales; family Bacillaceae_G; genus Bacillus_A. The sequence continues at coordinate 23,109 of NZ_PCNZ01000011.1, read as the reverse complement.
ATGGCTTTTCAGATTGAGAAAAAACTAAGATGTTTTTATTTCCTAATGTAATTCACCATGTGGAAGGTAAAACGTCTTAGAAAGGAAAATAAACATGTTTTATGAGATTTAGAGTTTCTTAGTAGAAAGTAAAGATAAAACCACCCTAAAAAGGATGATCGAATGTTTTATTTCTTAAATTTTTCAACAGTCGCTGCGATAAATTTTCTAGCTGATTGAATCTTACTTTCCTTTTCAAGTTGATGGATTTTTTCATCAAGTATTAATTCAATCGCAACCTTGACATTAGGAAATAATTCTAAACATGTTTTTTCGTCTAATTCATGTATTCCTTTGCTAAGGATTCCATATAGTTTTCTATTTTCAACAAGAAAACCTGGAAGATAAGCTTTTAACATTAGTATTTTCTCATCCATCTTAGAGCACTGGAAAGCATCAACGTCAAAGGAATCGTCTTTTTGTGCCTCTTGCCTACATTCTTCAATTAGATTTTCAAAAATTCTACGTAGGTAAACAAATGAACCAGCTCCGATTCCATGGGAATATAGTCCAATAGCCTTGGAAAAGTCACGGTAGTCACTTTTTAGGATTTTCCGATATTTATCTATAGAATGTAATTCTAAAGATGCGATAGATGGAAATTGTCCAACCTTAGTTATTTCATTGTTGATAATTCGAATCATAAATGAGTACAAATGTGAACTATCTCGTTGACATTTAAAGATTAAATTAATGGGGTCTGGATGAGTGTTTAATCTGTTTATTGCTTTAGCTGGATCTGGATTTGCATTGAGATATAATACAAGGCCCTTTGTCTCGTGAAATTTAAATGTAGAATCTTTTTTACATTCAATACAATAACAATCAAACTGAATATCAGAGAAATTATTAAATATTTGTTCTAATTCAATAGCATTGGTTTCATTAAATGGAACAGGTTCGTATAAACCAAGTTGTAATAAAAGGTAATTTGCATCTATTTTGTTTGACATAATTTATCCTCTCTTAGTTGTTTTTATTATTAGTATAGCAAATTTAAAAGGAATAGTTTGGTAATATATTGAGTTTTAAAAGAAAGTAGGTGAATCATCATTTGTTTGACTGGCTGAAAGACTATCAGAAATTAGAAGAACGAATCGCATACTTAGATTACAACTTAGATAAAACAAAATCTGAATTAAAACGCTGGATCAGTGGTGATTTGCGAGATGTACGTTTAACTGCTGAGTCGGAAGGTTCCAAGGTAGAAGAACGTATTGAAGCAATCGAATATGAGTTAGCGCATAAGCTGAATGATATGTACAAGCTGAAAAAGTTAATTAACAAGTTTAGAGGTTTGGACAATAAAATACTAAAAATGAAGTATGTGGATGGCATGACGTTGGAGCAAATAGCTGAGGAAATTAGTTATAGTTCTAGCCATATTAAAAAGAAACATGCTGAAATAATTCGGCTTATCAAGTTTGTGGAAAGAGAAGGTATCATTTAGGTTCACTCCTAAAGTGAATCGATACTATTGAAAATATGAATTATAGTAATAACATAAGAAATTAACAAAAGAGCAACCAAATATCAGTTGCTCTTTTGTTCTGTAATTTTTTGTTTATAAATAATATGTGGAATTATTTCACTATTTACGGTAGGATCATTATTTGCAGCATACTGATGAAAATCTTTTTGCACCTGTATAATTTCTTCATTACTTTTATTTTTTAATACCATTTGACTTATTTTATATTTTACAAGTCCAATAGGGGCTTCTTTTAAATGACTAGAGTTTATGATGATAGGTAAATAGCTTTCTGATTCTGGTATATAGTTTTGAACTTCAAATTCATTATTAAAATGATTATATACCGTATATAGAGATCTTTTGTTTGTACAATCACCAAACACCATACAATAGCTATGGTTAATTTGGCTAGCTTGTTCATCGATTAAATTTTTAACGTAATCTTTGTCTGCGTTAACTTCCTTGAAATGTTCAAAAAGTAATCGTGCAACAGCTTCGGAGCCACCAACGGCAATGAAAAAATTATCAGTAGCATAGAATTTTTGAAAACCCGTTCCAACTATGTTTCCGTCAAGTCCGGTTTTTTGCCCGTCAGAAATAATGGAAACAATGTCTTTGGTTTCTACAATTGTTATTAAACTCATAATATACAGATCCTTCCATGTTTGTATATTATTATAACAAAAAGTAGATATATCTTCATTTTATTTGTATGATAAAATGAAATTAATGGTATTTTTGGAAGGGGACATTAAGTTTTATGGATATTGATTTTAATTTAGGAACTATTATTACAAGTGCAATAACAGCAATTATTTTTACTGGAGGAACTAATTATTTTTTGCAAAAGACAAATAGGAAGGGAAATGAAGTGGTTGCAAAAGGAAACATATTAATTGAAGAAATACATTCCGTTAACCAAAAAAGAATAAAAACTATGGTTTATATTGTTGCTTTTTATAATATTCCAGAGACAGAACTGTATGAATTAAAAGATGATTATCAAAAAGAAATTCTTGCATTTGAGCTTAAAGTTAAACAATATTCGATCCTTTTTAATAAGAAAACCAATAAAAGTTTACAAGAATTTATAATGTATTTGAAAGAAGTTGACGATGCTTTATTAAAGTACATTAATAATAAGCCATTAACTATTAATGTTAATAACGAAGAAATAAATAGACTATACGAAAATATAATTAAAAGAATTCAAAAGCAAATATGAAAAGTATCCAATAAGGGTGCTTTTTTTATTTCGTGAGAGGCGACTTAGGTGCTATCCAGAAAAATATCAAAGAGAATAATTGAGCAATTAAAGTAGCGAATCCGCTGCTTTTTATTTTGTAGAAAGACAGGGAGGGTGTAACAAAATGATTACTGAAGTCAGAAAAACAATATCAGGTACAGAGTATTGGGATTCAAAAGAAAAAAGAATTTTGTTTGTACCAACTGATGAAGAACCAGGGTTCGAAGTAACTGTTAATCCTGACAGTATGATACTAGGCATGGATTCATCAATTGAGCCTGATAAGACAGTAGTTAATTTAAATGATATGACAGTGAAACAGTTACGTGAGTATGCTGATGAGTTAGGTGTTGAGATTCCAGCTGATGTTAAAAAGAAAGAAGACATCATTGAATTGCTATCATGAAATACTGTGACTTTAATGGCTGCCGTAACAAGATAAGCAAAGGGCGTTACTGTGAAGAACATAAGCGTAACAAACCAAGGAAGAAGAAAGATAAGAAGAACATCTATCATCATGAAAACAAACCATTCTATAGAACAGATGAATGGAAATTTATCAGGTCTCAAGTATATGAACGAGAGAAAGGATACTGTCAACGATGTGGAAGGTTCGTCTTTGGTCGAAGTGCTCATGTTCATCATATTATTTCAATTAAAGATGACCCAACACTTAAACTTGATCTAAACAATCTAAGGTTACTTTGTCCAAAGTGTCACACAATCGAAGAAAATGAAGATAAACCGAAAAAGGTTTTTCCGAGTTATTTTGGATAAGCCCCCCTGTCAAAAAATAAAATTTTCCCTTTGGGGAGGATAGGTAGCGTAGGGGGCATTTCTATCGTTAGACAACATTTTTAAAAAATAAAGGGGGGTGTGAAATGTCTACGAAAAAGGAGCGTCAAAAAATTGTTGCCGATAAAACAGAAGCTGAGAAAAATCGGATATTAAAAATCATGCGTGATGCAGATATTTACACCCTTACTTTAGATCCATTAATTGAATCCTATTTAGATATTTTCGAAGTTTATATGACGATGTTTATTGAGTGGAAAGAGAAAGGGTTTCCGGCAACGCAGCAACATACAAATAAAGCCGGTGCTACAAATAATTCAAAGCATCCATTGGCACAGCAGGTGGAGACTTGGTCGGATAAGAAAACAAAAGCATTAGATTTATTGGGACTTACTAATAAATCTAAAGCAGGGAAATTTGTCACTGGTGGTTCTACTGTTGGAAAAAATGAAGAGGTAGAAAAACCAAGAAAGCAAGTGGTAGATGAATTGGAAGCTCATAGGAATAAATGGAGAAAAATGAATAATTAATGTTATAATTAATGTAAAAATGATTAGGAGATACATAGATGGATAACATTAATATTTCAGATTTAGTACAAATAATTTCTCCAATAGTAGGGATTGGAACTTCAGTAGTAGCAATTATTATTTCTGTACTTTCCTTAAGGGTAACTAAAAGCTCTATTGAAGAAGCAAATAGACCATATGTAGTTGTATACAGAGATTATATCCAAGTTTTATCTTCTATTCATGAGTATTTGATTATAAAGAATTTTGGTAAAAGTGGAGCTACTATTGATTCCATAATTTTTGAGCCTAGTTATATTGATTCAATGTCAGGTAAAGAATATTTCAGGAATATCAGGGATGCTTTTATAGCCCCAGGACAATCAATATCTACAATTGTTTCCGCAAATGCTTTTGGTGAAGAACACAATGGGAAAATTAAGGTCACGATAAAATATCATACAGATAAAAAAGAATATCAGGAGGTAATAACTTTAAATGATGACGTGCGTCGTGACCTTATATTTTCAAAAGTAAAACCATCAAAAAATAAAACGATTGAAGAAGTTATGACAAATGCAACTGAAGAAATTCTAAGAAGGCGTCTTTAAAAAATTAGGTCACACATTTGTGTGGCTTTTTATTATGCCTTGGAGGTGGTGTTTATGTGATTGAACGTGGCATTAACTATGCAGAGATTTATGCAAAACAAGTAAGAAAGAACCCTAAAAAATATCCCGATACTATCAAAGCAATGGTAGATCGTTATTATAAATGGAAAAAGCGTAAAGATATTTGGTTCGATGTGGACCGTGCAAATGAAATGATGGATTGGGTAGAAACGTTTGTCCGTCATACTAAAGGTGATTTAGCTGGACAACCTTTTATTCTAGAGGAGTGGGAAAAATTCGCTTACTCATGGATTTATGGATGGGTTCATAAGAATGAAAAAGGTAAAGTTGTTCGTGTTACCCGTGAAGCTTATATCCAGGTTCCTAAGAAAAATGGTAAAACCTTAATCGGTGTTGGTGCTCTTGGTTATGCGATGTACGGTGAAGGAGTACTCAGTGCCGATTGTTATTGTTGTGCGAGTGATTTTAACCAGGCGCAATATGCAGCAAAGCCATTTGCAGCAACAATTATGAACCATGATGTATTAATGGATTGCTCACACATTTATAAAGGACCAAAAGGTACAATTTCCAGTGTGACCTATGACTATATTCGTGATGATTTGGCTTATCAGAACCAATTCATAGTAATGAGTAAAAACATACAATCCATTGAGGGTTCCAATCCACACTTCATTTTAAACGATGAGCTTCATGCTCAAGAAAATATGGATCAGTACGATAACTTTAAATCAGCGCAAGTTTCTCGTGCTGAGCCGATTATGTTTAATATATCAACGGCTGGTAAAGGTTCATCTAGCGTTGGTATGCGAGTGTATCGTGAAGCAAAAGAAGTATTGAAACGTGATGATAATGATTCAAGTTTTGTCATGATATACGAACCTAACAAGAACTATGATTGGACAGACAGAAATGTTTGGGAGATGGTTAACCCGAATATTGGTGTGTCTGTAACGATGAGTGCACTTGAAACTGAATTCATCTCAGCATCACGTTCAGCACACAAGAAAGCCGAGTTTCTTTCTAAACATTTAAACGTATTCGTTAATGGTGCTGAGAATTATTTTGAACAAGATCAGGTGCAGCATGTCCTTGTGGAAGACCTCGGTGACCTTGCAGGTGAAACTTGTTATCTTGGTCTCGATTTGTCAAAAACAACAGACTTAACTTGCGTGAACTTGAACTTTCCGACTTATGATGAAGACGGGAAAGCCATTCTGAAGGTTAAACAGATGTACTTCATACCGAATGCAGACATTGAGTTTCGTGAAAAGGAGGACAATGTTCCTTATACAGACTTAGTTGAGCGCGGTTACGTTCAGTTTTGTGATGGTAAAATGATTGACCAGGATCAAGTATTGGATTACATCAAAGAATGCATGGAATTATACGATGTGCACCAACTAAACTATGATCCAGCCATGTCTCAAAAACTCATTGAAAAGTGTGAGAATCTTGGTCTCGAGTGTTTAGTAGTTAATCAGTATCCAAACGTAATGAACGCTATGATTGATGATGCAGAACGTTTAATTTATGAAGAGCGTTTGTTTACAGACAATCCATTGTTTATATATTGTGCATTAAACCTAGTAGTAATAGTGAATATGAATGGAATGAAGGGGCCTTCAAAACGTCAATCAAAGAAAAAGATTGATGGATTTGTGGCTTTTTTAGTTGCTCATAAAGAAACTATGATGCAGATGGAAGATATAGATGGTGAAGATATGGATGATTTAATTAATGAGATTTATAGGTGAAACGTGAATGATGATTTTAGGGAGTTCTAAAATATAACATTGAAAATATATTTGTAATGTAAAACTTTTACCGATATCTAGTTAATTTAAATGACATTTAAGGGGGGATTCAAATGGCAGGGCCTCCGGAATACTTAGAGTCTAATGTGAAAAATGTTGCAGCTTTACATGTTACTAATTTTGCAAACCTGGGAATGCTTATCTATGGATTTTCTCCTCAAGGCGCCGTCGTCTTTCAAGTTAATAATATTGGTGGTGTCTTGGCAGCAGGTAACATGGATGTAAAGGGTAACATCTCTGCAGATTTTGACGTCTATGCACGCGGGGTTAGGCTCATCAGTGACAAAAACGCCAAGGAGAATTTCTTGAGTGTTAACACGCTTGAAGTTCTTGATAAGTTAGCGAGTGTGCCAATTCAGACTTGGAACTATAAAAACGACACATCTGAAGGATGTCATATTGGCCCAACTGCTCAGGACTTTAATGCCACCTTTGGACTTGATGGTGATGATAGTAAACATATTTCAACTATTGATTTACAAGGTGTAGCCTTGGCGGCTATTCAAGGGCTAAATGAGAAACTCGAGGCTGAAAATGCTGAATTACATAAGAATTTAGCTAAACTTGAGGCTCGTTTATTAGCTCTTGAGTCTAAGAGATAAACCGGAAAGAAGGAATTAATCAAAAGGACCAAAAAAGGTCCTTTTTCTTTTGTAAAATGTCAACAAAAAAGTTTTAACGGAAATTGAAACATTTGTTAATTGAAAGGCGGTGTTTGATTGGCTCTCGGCAAATACTCAAGCACTAAGTTGGAAGGCATTCCCAATGACAATTGGTAGGCCCATCGTCGCATACCCACCATTTTATAGAATCAGGAGGGCAGTGAAAAGAAGGTTGCATAGGAAAATAGGAATATGGATAATAATTCGGCTGTGGAATGTAAGGTGCTGCTTGACTCATGCCATAAGGTGTATATGCCGTAGGTCTTGTACATTGTAGATACCAAGGTCTTGTTTTATACTGCCAACATATAGGCCGACATTCATAATCGAAACCTGGATTATCTCCAGATGTGCAATCCGCCATACATTGGGCATAGGTATAAGGGACTTTATAACAATACTGACGATACAAAGACAATCACTCCTTATCTTAATCTTGTTTTCCACAATATTATATTTAGCTGTATACTTTTTGGGGAATTGTCCATGCATAATTGTCTAACATGCATAGCAAAGCTTAAATTTAAAATACGAACAAAGTTACTTTAACGGATCCGGAAACGTTCGTTAATTGAAAGGCGGTGAGAAATTGGGTTTAAGGGATAGGTTTTCAAATTATTTGTATCGAAAGCTAGAAAAGCGCGGCTATCTTGATGATGTTTTAGGAAAAAGTATTCGTTACGGTGGCGTATATGTTACGGATTCAAATATCTTGGAATCTAGTGATGTTTATGAATTGTTACAAGATATTAGCAATCAAATGTTATTGGCTGATATTGTTGTGGAAGATGAATTTGGGAATGAAATTAAAGATGACATTGCACTTCGTATTTTAAAGAATCCTAATGATTATCTAACGCAATCTGAATTCATTAAGTTAATGACAAATACCTATTTGCTCGAGGGAGAAACGTTCCCTATATTAAATGGCACTCAAATACATTTAGCTTCAAGTGTTTTTACAGAGTTAGATGATAATTTAGTAGAACATTTTAACATCGGTGGGGAAGAAATCCCTCCGTTTATGATTCGTCATGTGAAAAATATTGGTGCAGATCATTTAAGAGGAAAAGGTATTCTTGATTTAGGAAGAGATACACTCGAGGGCGTTATGTCAGCTGAGAAAACTTTAACTGACAAATATAAAAAGGGTGGTTTATTAGCATTCTTGTTAAATTTGGATGCCCATATTAATCCACAGAATGGTGCGCAGTCAAAGTTAATCAATGCAATTTTAGACCAACTGGAATCAATCGATGAATCAAGGTCTGTAAAAATGATACCTCTTGGAAAAGGGTACTCAATAGACACGCTTAAAAGCCCGTTAGACGATGAAAAGACCCTAGCATACCTAAATGTATACAAAAAGGATTTGGGTAAGTTTTTAGGTGTAAATGTGGATACATACACAGAGCTAATCAAAGAAGATATTGAAAAAGCAATGATGTATATACACAACAAAGCAGTAAGACCAATAATGAAAAATTTTGAAGACCATTTGAGTCTTCTTTTTTATGGTCAAAATTCGGGGAAACGAATTAAATTCAAGATTAATATTCTTGATTTTGTCACTTATAGCAACAAGACAAATATCGGTTATAACCTTGTGCGTACAGCCATTACTTCACCTGACAATGTTGCCGATATGCTCGGATTCCCTAAACAAAATACACCTGAGTCACAAGCAATCTATATTTCTAATGATTTATCGAAAATTGGTGAGACGCAGACTACAGGTGAGTTATTGGGAGGGGGTGAAGAGAATGAAAATTGAGGTCCGAGGGAATCAAGTCATACTTGATGGCTATGTGAATGTTGTGGACAGAGAAAGTCGCATGTTGCCTTCACCAAGAGGATATTTCAAAGAGAAGATTGCCCCTAAGACGTTTGAAAAAGCGTTAAAGAAAGCAAAGAATGTGGACTTGCTTTTTAACCACGATAAAAATAGAAAGCTTGGCTCTATTGAAAACGGAAATCTGGAATTGTATGAAGATAATATTGGTTTAAGAGCCATTGCTACGGTTACAGATGAACAAGTGATTCAAAAAGCCAAGGATAAAGAATTGCGTGGTTGGTCATTTGGTTTTGTTTCTGAAAAAGATTCATGGGAAGAGGGCGAATCTGGTGTTCAAAAGCGTTCTATTGAAGAACTAGAGCTTTTAGAAGTGTCTATTTTGGATATGACACCAGCATATGTTGCCACTTCCATTGAAACCAGGGGCGAAAATACCGCCATGATTGAAATGAGAAGTGAAGCAGCAACTGTAAAAACCATTCTTGAAGATGACAATGTAGAAGAAAGAAATAATCTTATCAAACAAATAAAAAATGTTCTGGAGGAAATGTAAAATGAATTTAAAAGAAATCTTAAAAGGATCTCAAGCGCGAAATAAAGCTCGTTTGGAAGAATTACAAGGGAAAGTAGAGAAGGGTGAAGTTCGTTCAGAAGATTTAGCAGCAGTTAAGGCTGAAGTAGAAGCATTAACAAAAGAAGCGCAAACTCTTGCTGATGAATTAGCAAAATTAGAAGCAGACGAAAAAGAAGAAGATCCAGGCAAAGAGAAAGATGAGAAAAAAGAAAATCCTGATGAAAAAGAGGGAAATCCCGATACAAAAACTGAACTGTCAGAAGAACAACGTTCCGCAATTATGGCATCTATTGGAACAGGTCTTTCTACTAAAGGTCATGAATCTACTAAAAACAAAGAAAAGGAAACTCGTTCAGCTTTTGCTAATTATATTGTGGGTAATATTGATGAAAGGGAAGCTCGCGCGTTAGGGTTAGTTACTGGTAATGGTTCTGTTACTATTCCAGATTTCTTAAGTAAAGAAATTATTACGTATGCTCAAGAAGAAAACTTTTTACGTCGATTAGGAACAGGAGTAAAAACAAAAGAAAATATTAAGTATCCTATTTTAGTTAAAAAGGCAGAAGCTCAAGGTCATAAAAATGAGCGAACAAATAATGAAATCCCGGAAACGGATATTGAATTCGATGAGATCGAACTATCTCCAACAGAGTTTGATGCGCTTGCAACTGTAACGAAAAAATTATTAGCACGCACTGGGTTACCAATTGAGCAAATCGTGATGGATGAATTGAAGAAAGCTTATGTTCGTAAAGAAACTCAATATATGGTTAATGGCGATGAAGCTAATAACGTAAATGATGGCGCATTAGCAAAGAAAGCTGTTGAGTTTAAAACGGATGAAAAAGATTTATACAACGCATTAGTAAAAATGAAGAACACGCCAGTTAAAGAAGTACGTAAAAAAGCACGATGGGTATTAAATACGGCAGCATTAACTAAAATCGAAACAATGAAAACAGATGATGGCTTCCCGTTGCTTCGTCCATTTAATCAAGCAGAAGGTGGAATTGGATATACATTATTAGGCTTCCCAGTTGAAGAAGAGGATGCAATTGACATTCCTGATTCACCAGATACACCAGTGTTCTATTTTGGTGACTTCTCGAAATTCTATATTCAAGATGTTATCGGCTCATTAGAAGTACAAAAATTAGTTGAGTTATTCTCACGTACAAATCGTGTAGGTTTCCGTATTTGGAATCTATTAGATGCTCAATTAATTCACTCACCATTTGAGGTTCCAGTTTATAAATATGTTTTAGCAGCTTCTACAGGAGTTTAATATGGATGATTTAATTGAGAGATTAAAATCTCATATTCATTGGGAAGAGGGCATGGATGAATCTATGCTCCCTTTTTATATTGAACAAGGGCAGCGGTACGTAAAAAAATCATGTGGAAGAGAAGTGGAGTACCTGGTCATTATGTGCGCAGGTATTTTTTATGAATATCGTGTAGCGGAAAAAGAATTAGGTCAGGCACTTGATGCAATGACACCTTTCTTCATCCAGGAGGTATACGATGCCGAAGAGACAGACAAATAAACTCAGATGGCTGGGAGATCTTCTCAAATTAGGGGAGACGATTAATCCAGAAACAGACCGTGTTGTGATGGGATATCCATTTGAACGTAAAATTCGTTATAACAATATCGGAGTTACAGCTACAGATAAATTTACAACCAAAGATACGAATGAAATTATAAAGAAAATTGAGGTTCGTATTGATAGAGATATTGAAAACAACCAAAAGGATTACCGTGTAAAAGTTGGTGGTCGTATTTACGATATTGAGCGCATTTATGTACGAGAAGAAGACCGAATGATGGAGGTGTCACTATCATATGCAAATTAATTTTCAGCAATTAAGAGACATCATGAAAAAATCAGGTATTCCAGTCTATCGTGATGAAGCTCCTTCAAAGGCAAAGTATCCTTACATTGTGTATGAATTTGTGAACGAAACACATAAACGTGCATCATCTAAAGTTATTAAGTCAATGCCTTTATATCAAATTGCAGTAATTACAAATGGTACTGAAAAAGATTATGAACCATTAACAGCAATTTTTAATGAAAATGGAGTTGAATATGCTTCATTTTTTGGCATTCCCTATGATGAGAATGATGACACTGTAACGCAATTCATAACATCGGTGAGGTGTATTAATTAATGGCTGCTAACAATAATGGATTTGCTGATGCTTTAGAAGATATTAATACGTTGCTTAGAGTTAATAAGCAAGTAGAAATGGATGTATTAGAGGAAGCAGCTAAATATTTTGCATCAAAATTAAAAGCAAATATTAAACTCTCAAACAAGAACAAAAGAACACATTTAAAAAATAGCTTGAAAGTCGTTATAAAAAATGATCGTGTTTCTGTGGAATTTGAAGATAGCGCTTGGTATTGGTATTTAGCTGAACATGGTCATAAAAAAGCGAATGGAAGAGGTCATGTGAAAGGCTTACACTTTTCTCAAAACACATTTGATGCAGAGGGTGACAAAGTAGCCGATATTTTAGCAGAAAAAATAATAGATAAGATGGAAGGATGATATAGATGGCACCGACAACAAAAGCGCAGGATTTATTATATCCAGTGGGGATTGAATCATTATATATTACAATGATGACTGGTGGAAAAGATACAAATCTCGCAATTCCAACATACGAAAAAGATATTTATGTAATGGACATCATTACTGAACTTGGGATTGCAGGAAATAGTACGACAGTTCAAAAATGGGCCAGTAATAAATTATTTGTAAATGCAAGTAAAAATAGTAAATACACATTGTCTTTAAGTTTTGCAGCATTATCACAGGTTGTTAAAGATGCAATTTATGGATATATTGCAACAAAAGGTGTGGTATTTAATAAAGCGACAGTAAAAGAATTCCCAATGTTCGCTTTAGGGTTTGTTGCTCCATTATCGGATGGTTCTCGTGTTGGTCGTTGGTATCCTCGTGTTCAAATTACACCAGCCGAAGAAAAGTTCTCGACAACAACCGAAGAAGCAGAGGTTAAAGACCAATCGTTAGTAATGGAAGCAACCCCGTTATTATTCAATGATGTAACGGAAGTGGATTTTTCAGAAGTTCGTGATTCCGCAACAGGCGTTACAATTAAAGACTTTATGAAACAAGTTATTTGTGATGAATCTCAATTAAATACATTGGGAACAAGTACAGGACAGTAGGGGGAGAATGTAAATGGCACGTTTAAGTGATTTAGTTAATGTTGAAATAAATATAAATAAAATCAAAGTACAGGGTGTAGAAATCCCTGTTATTTTTTCGTTTGAATCATTCCCTTATGTGGAAGAATCTTATGGGAAACCGTATCATGAGTTTGAAAAAGAAATGAATGAAATGGTAGGGAAGGCTAACTTTTCTTTAGGTGAAAAAGAAGCTAAACTGATGCGCTCTTTAATTTATGCAATGGTTCGAAGTGGTGGAACAGAGTGTACACCTATGGAAATTAAGCACGCAATTCCGCTTTACGATGTACCTGGTATCTTCCAAGTAGTATGGGATATCTTTAACGGCCAGAACTTCCAAGTTGATGATATGGAGAAGTTGAAGAAGGATGAAAAAAAGTAAAGAATGTGTTTACCAAGGAATCTCAGTCTGAATTAGACTGGGATTTTTATTTTTATGTTGGTAACACATTGCTTGGTTTAAGTATGGATGACTTTTGGAAAATCACTCCTAATCATTTTTTAAAACAATACATTATGCATCTTCGATACAACAATCCGGATGCATTAGTTGAAGAGAAACCAAAACAAGTCTACACGTTAGATCAGACACCATTTTATTGAGGAATGAGGTGAGAAAATGCCAGGGAATAAAGAAAGAAATGTTGTTCTTAATTTCAAGATGGATGGTCAGGTTCAGTATGCTCAGACATTGAAGCAAATTAACATGGTTATGAATAATGCAGCAAAAGAATATAAAAATCATATTGCAGCAATGGGTCAAGATGCGACAATGACTGATAAATTAGCAGCTGAAAAGAAAAAGTTAGAAATCCAAATGGAAGCAGCTAAGAAACGTACATCGATGTTACGTGCTGAATTTGAAGCAATGTCTAAGGATACTAATACCACCGCTGAACAACTCAATAAAATGTACGGTAAATTGCTTGATGCGGAACGTGCTGAAACTTCACTTAATAATGCAATGAAAAGAGTCAACGAAGGTCTTTCAGAGCAAGCAACTGAAGCACGAGAAGCACGTGAAGACATGGAGAAACTTGAAGCTAATACTAAACAGCTTGAAGCGGAACAAAAGCGTTTAACAAGCTCGTTTAAGCTTCAAAATGCTGAATTAGGTCAAAATGCTAGTGAAGCAGATAAGTTAGAGTTGGCACAAAAACAACTACGTCAGCAAATGGAAATGACCGATAGAGTTGTACACAATTTAGAACAGCAATTAAGTGCAGCAAAGCGTGTATATGGTGAGAATTCCACAGAGGTGCAACAACTTGAGACGAAGTTAAACCAAGCTAAAACCACATTGAAGCAATTCGAGAATTCATTGCAAAGTGTTGGGAGAAGTGGTTCACAAGCGGCAGATGGTATGGCCGAACTAGGTAAGAAAATGGACTTGCACAATATGTTGGAAGCTACTCAGATATTGCAGGGAATGTCTGAAAAACTGATTGAACTTGGTAAATCAGTCGCAGGTGTCGCTATAGAATTTGATGGGTCGCAAAGAAAAATTCAAGCTTCATTGGGATTGACTGAAAAAGGTGCTGAGAACCTTCAGAAAATAGCGGTAGATACATGGAAAAAGGGATTTGGTGAAAACCTTGAAGAGGTAGACAATGCGCTAATAAAAGTCTATCAAAATATGCGTGATGTTCCACATGAAGAATTACAAGGGGCATCAGAAAATGTTTTAACACTTGCAAAGGTTTATGATGTGGACTTAAACGAAGCAACTCGTGGTGCAGGACAATTGATGAGTCAATTTGGTTTATCTACACAAGAAACATTTGATTTACTAGCAGCAGGTGCCCAAGAAGGTCTAAATTATTCAGACGAGTTATTTGATAACCTTTCTGAATATGCGCCTTTATTCAAACAAGGTGGTTTTAGTGCTCAAGAAATGTTTACCATTCTTGCGAATGGAACGCGTGATGGTGCTTATAATTTGGATTATATCAATGACACAGTTGCCGAATTCGGAAAGAAGGTACAGGACGGTTCAAAAGGAACCGCGGATGCTTTTGCAGGGCTTTCAAAAGAGACTCAAGGCGTTTGGAAAGCTTTTAACGATGGTAAAGCAACAGCCGCCGATGTGTTTAAAGCTGTAATAGGCGATTTGGGAAGCATGGACGACAAAGTCAAACAAAATCAAATTGGCGTTGGATTGTTCGCAACTCGTTGGGAAGACATGGGAGCGAAAGCTGTATTAGGGCTTACTGATGTAAACGGTGGCCTTGGTGATGTAAATGGGCGTATGGATGAAATGAAAAAGCTTCAAGAAGAATCATTAGGTCAACAATTCCAAAGCGCATTACGTGAAACACAAACAGCACTAGAACCAATAGGAAAAGTATTAACAGATATGACGAAAGAAATTTTACCTAAAGTAGTTGATGGAGTAAAGAAGGTATCTGAGTGGTTTACTAAACTACCAGAACCAATTCAACAGTTTATTACTGTTTTAGGGTTATTAGGTACAGCATTTCTTATTTTGACACCAATTATTGCCGCACTAGCTGTTTCATTCATGGCACTAGATGGAGCTTTATTACCGATCATTGCAGTTGTTATGGCTGCTATAGTTGGGATTACAGCACTTGTATTGGTGATAAAAAACTGGGGAGCCATAACCGACTGGCTTTCTAAAAAGTGGTCGGATTTTAAAGAATGGTTTGGTGACTTGTGGTCTGGTATAGTTCAAGCTTGTAGTGATGGGTGGGATTCCACAGTTGAGTATTTCTCAGAAGCTTGGTCATCTTTTGTTGAAATGATGCATGAATTTTTTGACCCAATAGGTCAGTTTTTTAGCGATTTGTGGAAGGATATAGGTCAGATATGTAGTGATACATGGAATTCTATTGTTGAATTCTTTTCTGAATCGTGGTCTTCATTTACAGAAATGATGCATAGTTTCTTTGATCCGATTGGTCAATTTTTTAGTGATTTATGGTCTGGAATTGTCGAAACTGCATCTTCTTGTTGGTCGTCTCTTGTCGAAACAGCGTCAGAATTGTGGGGAACATTAACACAAGCCTGGCAGGAAACTTGGAATACCATTCTCACAGTCTTAGATCCTATTATTTCGTTAATTTCTACGGTTCTCGAAGCAGGGTGGCTATTAATACAGGCAGGTGCACAAATTGCTTGGGCGGCAATATCTCAATATATTATTCAGCCGATTCAAGAAGCTTACAATTGGGTAAGTGGACAAATCGGCGAGTTAGTTAGCTGGCTTAGTACACAATGGGAAATAGCAAAGGCTGCGGCACAAATTGGATGGGGTTTATTTAAACAATATATCATTCAACCAGTTCAGGAGACATGGAACTTAGTGAAAGAAAAATTCTCTGATTTAGTTTCTTGGTTAAGTTCACAATGGGAGCTTGCTAAGTCTTATACGTTGGCAGGATGGAATTTAATAAAACAGTATGTTATCCAACCAGTACAAGAATTGTGGAATACAACAAAAGAAAAACTTGGAGATTTGGCAAACTGGATATTAGGAAATTGGGAAAAAATAAAATCCTATACACTTGCAGCGTGGAATTTAGTAAAACAATATGTAGTTCAACCGGCTACAGAAGCTTATAACTCAGCTAAAGAAAAATTCGAGAGTTTGTATAATTCAGCACGTGAAAAATTTGATGCTGTAAAGAATGCTGCACAAGAAAAGTTTGAAGCAGCGAAAAGATTTATTATGGATCCAATAAGAGATGCGGTTGATGGGGTGAAGGGATTCATTGATAAAATTAAAGGCTTCTTTGACAATCTGAAATTGAAAATTCCAAAGCCTGAAATGCCCAAAATGCCACACTTTAGTTTGGAAACTAGTACGAAAAACGTTTTAGGGAAAGACATTACGTATCCATCTGGTCTTAATGTTCAATGGCGTGCTAAAGGTGGTATTTTCACTAGACCAACTATCTTCGGTATGAACGGTGGGAATTTACAAGGTGCTGGTGAAGCGGGACCAGAAGGAGTACTACCTCTTAATAAAAAGACATTAGGAGCAATTGGTGAAGGTATTGCAGCAACTATGTCAAAAGAGCCAACAATTATCAATATTAATAATCCAGTTGTAAGGAATGATAGGGATATTAAACTAATGGGTGAAGAGATTGATAGTGTTCTTGCTCAACGGGGACGTAATGCAAAAATAGGGATAGGGAGGAATTAAATTGCTGGACATGGGAATTGACAATGAATTAGTAAGTAGTTTCGGAGTATATATGGTAGGTCGTCCAGTTATTCCAACCGCCGAACAAGAAGTAGAGCATATAATTGTTCCTGGTAGACATGGTTCGCTTACAAAGAAAGGGGCGTATAAAGATGTCCCTTTTAAAGTCAAATTCAACTTGCTTGAAAATGAAAACATAAAACCATTAATAAGACGTGTGAAGTCATTATTTATTAATGGAAAAACGCTGTTTTTTACTGATGATGAAGTATATCGGAAAATAAAACATGTGAAAATCGGGGATATCGCTAATGACATTGAAGAACATGGAGAGTTTGAAGTGGAATTTACGCTTGATCCTTTTGAATATATTGATACAGCACCAATAGTATTAACAAAACCAGAAAGCATTTTAAATCCTGGAACAGTAGAATCCGAGCCGAAATTAGTGGTTTATGGTAGCGGTGATATAACGGTTACTATTAATGATATATCGTTCCGAATAAAAGGAGTGGCTTATTCCGTTACCATCGATTCAGATCTACTAGAAGCATATGTTGGAACAACATCAATGAATTCTAAAATGATAGGCGAATTTCCACTTTTTAAAGATGGAATAAATTCAATTTCATGGTCTGAAACAGTTACTAAAATTATAGTTGAACCAAGGTGGAGATTTTTATGATTACACTATATAAACCAAATGAGACTGATTTCACACATAATGGAATCGGTATTCTGGATAAGAATATTTACAATGCAACTGTTGAGGAAGAGCTCAACGGTTTATTTGCATTTACATTTAGTTATCCGTTATTCGCTCCATACGGAATTGATATCGATGGTATGAGTATCGTTAAAGTTCCCACGCCAGATGGTGACCAGTTATTCCGTGTTGTGAACCCTAAACCGAGTATGGGAGAACTAACTGTACAGTGTTATCACATCTTTTATGATCTAACAGAGAATTTAATAGAAGATATCTTCATTCAAACCACAAACGGTAATGCTGCAATGAGCCGTTTATCAACAGGATGCCAATATAAGCATCCTTTTATTTTTTATTCCGATATACCGACTATAGCAAGTGCACGTATTGTAAGGAAAAATCCAGTTGAAGCAATGTTAGATACGAGTTTAGATAATTCTTTTATCAATCGGTGGGGCGGAGAATTAAAACGAGATAATTTTGATGTTAAAATGCTCAAAAGTCGTGGTATGGATCGTGGTGTTGTTATTCAACACAAAAAGGATTTATTAGGCTATGAGGGTGATGTGGATTGGAAGAGCCCGATTACTAAAATTATGCCACAAGGATTTGACGGATTATTTTTACCAGAAAAGTATGTAAACAGTCCACTTATAAATAAGTATCCTCATCCAAAGATAAGAGTCGTGGAATTCAAAGATATAAAAGCAGCTCTTGGTGAGAACGCAAATGATGATGATGCAGTTCCTTTAGAGGAAGCTTATAGACTTTTGCGTAGGGCAGCATATGATATGTTTGAAATTCAAAAGGTTGACCAACCTAAAGCGACATATAAAGTTGAGTTTCAAGAACTATCTCAAACAGAAGAGTATAAGGATTATGCTATTTTGCAACGTGTATATATGGGGGATATCGTTACTGTCAAGCATGTGGAAGACAACATCGATATCCAGGCTAAAGTTATTTCTTATAAATATGATCCAATAAAGAAGGAATATATAAATTTAACAATCGGTAACTTTAAAGAAAATTTCACTGATATGTCAGGTAAAGTGGATCAAATGCATGATGAATTAAAGGATATGCCTGGTTCTATATTAGATGCAGCAAAAGCAAATGCGACGAATCTTATTAACTCTGGATTTGGGGGACATGTTAGGGTTTATCCTGATCGTATTTTGATTATGGACACAAAATCTGAAATGACCGCTTCAAAGGTTTGGCAGTGGAACATCAATGGATTAGGATATTCCCCTTGGGGAGTAAATGGCCCATATGAAACTGCCATTACATATGATGGGCGAATTGTCGCTGATTTTATAACAGCTGGAACACTTACTGGTAATTTAATTAAAGGTGGAGAAATTAGTGGTACCACTTTAAGATCCGATGATACAAAAAACTATGTAAGCATATCTAAACAATTCATGCGAATTATGGAAAGTGATATTGCTCGTATGTTTTTAGGATACTACAAAAATTCGAGGAATGAATTACAACCCACTTTACTTATAGGTGGAGACAATGATATTACAGCTTCACAAGGAGCCCTTGCACTTTATCAGTATTCAAATATTTATCCTAAAGCAGCAGGGATAGGAATTACACGAGGTTATATTGGTGGAAGTAATACAGACTTATATTTTCCTGCCATTATTAAATTTGGTCAAAATGGCGATATAAACGTAAAAGCAGAGGAATATTTGCAACTTGAATCTCAATTGTCATATATGAACCTACAAGCTGGTACAAACTTTGCAGCAAAAGCAAAAAATGATTTTATCGCTGAAGCCACAAATGGAAATATGCATTTCACTGCTGGGCAAAAGTTTTATTACCATAAAAACGGTAAAAGAATATTATCTTTTGATACTTCTTCTGGTGGAGACACGGATCTTATCATGCAATATTGTATGTTGCGTAATTCGGATTATGAGAATGGGTATCTTCAAGTTAAATCTGGTACAGGTTCATTCTATGGTGGAATAATTGCAGGGGATTTTAAAGTCTCCTCAAAACGGAAATATAAAACCAATATCCGAGACATTAAATTTGATGTATTAGATGAAGTAATGAATTGGGATATAAAACAATATAACCTTAAAATGGATGTAGCCAAACTTTATGAAATGCGTATGGATCGTAAAGAGGGGGAACCAACTTTAACGACAAATGACATTCCAACTCATTATGGTATTGTCATTCCAAACGAATCTGAAGAAACAGGAAAGGGTTTGTATGGGATGATTTCACAGCAGGTTAGAGCCTTTCAAGAATACGTAACAAAAACAGACGCTAGAATCCGAGAATTAGAACCAATACAACCAAAGGGTAATATAAAACATAGGAATAAAACAAAACGCAACAGAAGACAAACTAGACACATTAAAAGTAGGATGTTGCAGAAAGGGGTTTAGTATATGCGAGAGGAAGAAATTATTATCGACTTGGCTGATCCAGTGTTTACGAAAACAATCCGTTCTCGGCAGAATGATAAAAATGGTTTGAAAATTATTGTACATCTAAAGAACAAAGGTAAAAGCGAAGATTTAACAGGATACACAGTCAAATATGAAGCGGAAAATCATACAGGACAATTTATGCGTGATGATGCCCAAGTAATTGATGCAAAGAATGGTGTATTTGCATACACGCTATCTGCTGAAGCTGTTTCAACATCGGCAGATTGGACTGCTTATTTCGTTATGGAAAAAAGTACAGAGCGAACGAGTACACCTGATATCCGAATTTCGTTAAAGAGAGATGTTAAAGAGGGAAATATTAAAATAGAAAACTATATTTCTGATTTTGAGATTCTTAAGAAAACGATAGATGAGTTGCAAAAAAAAGTTGATAAGATGGATGTTGTTAAGAAAACCGGAGATACAATGACAGGGCATTTAGTACTTAATGCTCCTGAATCTATCAATTTAAGATATGATATAAACAATGTTCCAGCGTTTGCTATTACGGGGAGACAAACGGGAACTGATAAAGAGATATACTTGTATGATTACACATCAGGTGCAGTTATCATGAGATATAACACGACGCTTGGGTTACTAGTTAACACACCAAATACGAATCTCCTCAAGACAGCAGGCGGTACGATGACAGGTGACTTAAAAATGGCAGGAACATCAATGTTTGAGTCGTTAGGAGCAGGTATCATTCAGGGTGGCGGTTTAGATGCTGCGCGTTGGAGAATGTACCAATCTAGTAACGGAGAATGTACATTTGTTCCTAGTATTACACCTGGAGGTTCTGACTGGAATTGGTCAAAGGCATTCAGAATTAAACCGGATGGCACAATTAAACAAGCAATGGATAAAGATTGGACAAACCTTCCAACAACTGGTGTAGAAAATGTACCTGACAGGATTCCGAAATATAAAAGAAGTGGTGAACAGATTACGGTAATTGGTTCAGTTAAAAATGCAGTAAATACTACAATATTTGCAACACTTCCAGCTGGATTTAGACCAGTACAAAACATTGCTTTCCCAGCACTTGCATATGGAAATGTGCCAACAATTTGTGAAGTCACAGCAAAGAGTGATGGTGGAATTTTTGTAAATGGGGTTCAAAGTGGAAATACAGTTCATATTGCAATGAGCTTTTCAGTTTAGAAATAATAAATCAAGCGTGCAGAAGCAGGCTTTTTTATTTTGAAACGATGCCCAAAGTTAATTTCATAAGAGGTGCATATAATATTTTTAAAAGGATTAAATAGAGTTTATAACGAATAACCTTTAAAAATATGACTTAAAACAGGTGAGGACACTATGACAAAAGAAAAATTTGAAGAAGAATATTGTAAACGTTCAGGCATTACGTTAGAAGAATATCACGAGTATTTCGTGACATTATCATGCAGATGTGGAGAGGCTGATTGTAAAGGGTGGGCTGTTGTGCCAAACAGCCCCTTATCGATAAAAGCACACAAAGAAAATTATAATTAATGATTAGTTCTTTGGTTAGTGAGTTCTTTATATAATTTTTCTACCATACATCTAATCTCACGCGTGCATTTTGTTAGAAACTCTAATACATCCTTATCTGTCCCTTCTATATTGAAGGTAACCCAGTCAATTCGTTCAGCAGATAAACGTTTGTCTAGTAATTTTAGATCAGAAGATTGTCCATTCTCGTCTATTGTGAAATTTAAAGGTATGAGGTCATTTCCAAAAGCAACCGCACAATTTTCAACTGTAATATTGGTGCTATTCTCAATTTTCATAAATCCTGGAATATCAATTGTGAAGTTGTCTTGTCTGCTCTGTTTTATTAGTGAGTCATGTTTATTTTTATTTGCTTTTCTACAAAGTAGGGATAGCCACGAATACTCAGTGTTATTAAAATCCTGAACAGATTCTAATATAGCGTAGACGTTAGAGTTTTCATTTCGTAATTTAGGATAATCGGACTTGATTTTTTCCTTAAAACGCCTTTTAGTATCAGTATATGGGAAGTATTGCTTTCCGCCATTTTGTTTGAGAACTATTTCGTTAATGTCCTTCATGCAATAATCTAAGCAACTTCTTAATTGGACCATTGTAGCTAAAATTTTTGGCTTAGCAATTTCTCGTACATCTTTAGACAATGTAACTTCTTCATATTTATCCTTAATTACTAGTAGGGACTCTTCAACTTCAGCTAGTAATTCTTTTATATCGTCATAACGCAATTAAATCACCTCCTTCTATCTTTTATAATATTAACATTTTTTAATAGGTAAGGGAGAGTGATTATTTTATTGTGAATCCCTTGATAAACAAAAGTTAATGGTAGTATTTGAGGAAGTATTAAAAAAATGGGAGATGTCTATGAGGTGTGTTATTGAATAAAGTTGTAACAACGATTATGCATATGAAGATTTAGATCAAGAAGTTAAGGATTATAGACAAAGGTTTTTTTGAATCTTTAAATCAGGAATGATAATTTCAAACAAAATACGGCTTATATAACAAAGAGGGGCACATAACGTGCTTCTCTTTTTATTTTGAAGAAGGAGGAAAGAATTTGGATCGTATCGATGTATTATTAAAAGCCTTTATTACCGGTTTTGGAGGTTTCTGTGGGTACTTTTTGGGAGGGTGGGATACAACTTTGAAAGTCTTGGTAATTATGGCAGCTATCGATTATTTAACAGGAGTATTTGCAGCAGGATTCAATGGGGAATTAAAAAGTAAAGTAGGTTTCAAAGGCATCGCCAAAAAGGTGGTGCTTTTTCTTTTGGTTGCAGCAGCTACTCAAGCAGATGCGGTTTTGGGCACAAATAGCGCAATTCGTGAAGCGACAATCTTTTTCTTTATCGGTAATGAATTATTATCACTTTTAGAAAATGCTGGTCGTATGGGAATCCCACTTCCACAAGCTTTGACAAACGCGGTTGAAATTTTAGGTAGTAAACAAAAACAAGAAGATAAAAAGGGAGATGTTCAATAATGAAAAAACATATT
>NZ_PCNZ01000010.1 GCF_002975175.1 Bacillus sp. MYb209 | reverse complement strand
ACGGCTCTGGCGGCAACGGTTCTGGGGGCAGTGGTTCTGACGGCAGTGGTTCTGGCGGCAGTGGTTCTGGCGGCAACGGCTCTGGCGGCAGTGGTTCTGGCGGCAGTGGTTCTGGCGGCAGTGGTTCTGACGGCAGTGGTTCTGGCGGCAGTGGTTCTGGCGGCAGTGGTTCTGGCGGCAGTGGTTCTGGCGGCAGTGGTTCTGGTGGCAACGGTTCTGACGGCAATGGTTCTGGCGGCAACGGTTCTGGCGGCAATGGCTCTGGCGGCAACGGCTCTGGCGGCAGTGGTTCTGGCGGCAACGGCTCTGGCGGCAACGGTTCTGGTGACAGTGGCTCTGGCGGCAACGGTTCTGGGGGCAACGGTTCTGGGGGCAGTGGCTCTGGTGGCAATGGCTCTGGCGGCAGTGGTTCTGGGGGCAGTGGCTCTGGGGGCAGTGGCTCTGGGGGCAATGGCTCTCAGGGTGGCAGTGGCTCTCAGGGTGGCAGTGGCTCTCAGGGTGGCAACCGTGTTAAAGGCGATAGCAGTTCTCAAGGTGATAACGGCTCTCAAGGCGGCAACCGTGTTAAAGGCGATAGCGGCTCTCAAAGCGATAACGGTAACGGAAAAGACAATTCAGTAAAACAAGGCGATAAGTTACCTAATACTGCAACGCATTATCCTGCATCTATTTTAATTGGTCTTTCGACATTCCTAATTGGTGTGTTACTATTTATTCGTCGTAAAAACGCAAAATAAAAACATCATCCTTCCATCTAAAAAATACATGAAACAAATTATAAAGCGAAACTTTAATCAGTGGGGATTTTGTTCATCCCCCACTGATTATTAGCCTTCACCAATCGGGCTTTTACGGGCAGCCCGACTCCCACCTAACTTCTTTGCTCCAGCCGAATTTTGAAGTGGGAGTTTTACTGCCCGTTAATGCGGGATACAACTAAAAAGGACTTTGGATTGTATTTTATTATGCAATCCAAAGTCCTTTTTGTCATCTAGCAGAAAGAGTATTAATACGCTTTTCCCCAATACACCATCTGCTTCGCTTTTTTACTACAGCAAATACATTCGTCAGCTAAACTTTCTTGTTCGAACGGAATACAACGTGAAGATACTCCAACTTCTTCTTTTAGTTTTTCTTCACAAGCTAGTTCTCCACACCACATCGCTTTAATAAAGCCTTGTTTTTCATCAGCTATTTTTTTCATCTCTTCGATATTCGTCACACTATAAGTGCTCTCATCTCTAAATACTTTTGCTTTACTAAATAAAGAATGATGAATCTCCTCAAGTAATGATGGGATGCGCTCTTCTAATTGATCCATTGCTATAAACTCTTTTTCTTTCGTATCTCGCCTTACAAGTACAACTTGATTCTTTTCAATATCCTTTGGACCAACTTCTAATCTAATTGGAACACCCTTCATTTCATACTCATTAAATTTCCAGCCAGGTGTTTTATTACTAGCATCTATTTTTACTCGCGCAACCTTTTGAATACGCCCTTGTAACTCTGTTGCTTTTTCTAAAACGCCTTCTTTATGCTGTGCAATAGGTACGATAACAACTTGTAATGGTGCAACTTTCGGTGGCATTACAAGTCCGTTGTTATCACTATGAACCATAATAAGTCCACCTATCATTCTTGTTGATACACCCCAAGATGTTTGATGTACGTATTGCCACTTACCATTACGATCTAAAAACTTAATATCAAATGCTTCTGAGAAATTCGTTCCAAAATTATGAGATGTTCCTGTTTGAAGCGCTTTTCCGTCATGCATTAAACTTTCAATCGTATAAGTCGCCTTCGCTCCTGCAAACTTTTCTTTTTCTGTCTTTTGCCCTTTAATAACTGGAATTGCTAAATACTCTTCACAGAAAGAAGCATATAAATTTAAAATATTTAATGTTTCAGTTTGAGATTCTTCTGCCGTTTCATGAATCGTATGACCTTCTTGCCATAAAAATTCAGTTGTACGAAGGAATGGTCTCGTCGTTTTTTCCCAACGAACTACTGAACACCACTGGTTATATAACTTTGGTAAATCATTATATGATTGAACAATTTTTGAAAAATGCTCACAAAATAAAGTTTCAGATGTAGGGCGTACACAAAGTCTTTCCGCCAATTTCTCATCCCCGCCATGAGTAACCCATGCTACTTCAGGAGCAAATCCTTCAACATGATCTTTCTCTTTTTGTAATAAACTCTCTGGAATAAACATTGGCATGTACACATTTTCATGACCAGATTCTTTTAATTTTTCATCCATCACTTTCTGCATATTTTCCCACAATGCATAACCGTATGGACGTAAAATCATACAACCTTTCACACTTGAATAATCAACAAGCTCCGCTTTTTTTACAATATCGGTATACCACTGAGCAAAGTCCTCTTCCATCTTCGTAATGGCTTGTACTTGTTCTTTTGCCATAGTCACTCTTCCTCCTTTTAGAAAATACAAAAAAGCCCGCGCCCCTAAATAGGGACCGAGCTTTGTCGGCGTTACCACCCTGATTCATACACAAAAATTGTGCATGCTCTCTTTTTGATAACGGGAAATTCCCGCTGCATATGCAGAACTCAAAGGTAGGTTCCATATCGCCCTTTTAAGAATCTTTCAGCCTAACGGATTCTCTCTCTACAAAAAAGGTTGGACATGTACTAGTCCTTTTTCATCGTTATAACGAAATAAATTTGTTGATAATCATAATATAAAATTCACCCCAAAACAAGAGTGAATTTTCTTACTTTAATATATTCTTTTCATTTTCTGCAGTTTTATACGTAGCTCTTTCGAAAAATCTTTACAAGTTGATGTGCAACCATACCGATAAGTGTACCAAGTAGAACGAAGAAACAAATAAATCCATATCCCATTCCTTCCCATCCGCCAATAGCCATCATTGTTACAGGAAAGAACGCTAAACAAAGAAGTACTAAACTAAGTGCAAATATAATATCAAACTGTTTGTCTGGAAAACGTTTTTTGAGTAAATATGAAATAAAAAATACAAGGAGAATCGTGATTCCACCAATGATGTAAAAGATACTAAATCCATCTAGCCAATCCATAGTATTCCCTCCTTCCATTCATTCCCTTATACTTATTATATGTTTGATTTTTCTGAAAATAAATAATAAAATTTTATTCAAAAATATATTTTTATTACTAGGTATTAATAGTAATATATAAGAATAGGTTTTATATAATCAGGAGGGAAACTTTATGGATAAAGCATTAACAAATCACGTCATTATTTTATCTTTTGATTGCCTATCAGCTTTAGATTTTCCTATATTACAAAAACTTCCTAATTTCCAAAATTTAATAAAAAAGGGCGCAATTGCGAAAAAAGTAGAACCCATTTATCCCTCTGTAACATATCCAAGTCACTCAACAATCGTTACTGGAAACTATCCTAATAAACATGGCGTAGTTAGCAATACATTACTTCAACCAGGACGCGAGTCACCTGATTGGCATTGGTACCGAAAATCCATTAAAGGAACAACTCTATACGATGAAGCACGCAAAGCAAATTTAACGACAGCAGCCCTTCTATGGCCTGTTACTGGAAGAGCAAATATCGATTACAATTTACCAGAAATTTTTCCAAATAGACCGTGGCAAAATCAAATTTTAGTTTCATTATTTAGCGGTAGCCCGCTATATCAATTAGATTTAAATCGTCGTTTCGGCCATATACGAAATGGATTGTCACAGCCTGAGCTTGATGATTTCGTCCTTGCTTCTGCCGTACATACAATTCAGACGAAAAAGCCTAATGTTATGTTTGTACATTTTACTGATTTAGATACTCAAAGACATTACCATGGCTTCAAGTCCGAGGAAACAGTAGCTGCAATCCATAGACACGACGAACGTCTAGGAAAAATTATTCATGCATTAAAAGAAAGCGGGATATACGAAGAGAGTACAATTATTGCACTTGGCGATCATAGCGCTTTAAGTGAAAACAAAGCAATCCAACTAAATGTCCTATTCCGTCAAAAAGGACTTATATCCGTAAATAAAAGTGGAAAGTTACTAGATTGGAAAGCTTATTGTCAAAGCTGTGATGGATCTGCCTACGTACATGTAAAAGATAAAAATGATACTGAAACGATTAAAGAGATTCAACTTCTTCTTGAAGAGCTTCTTCAGGATAAACAAAATGGAATTGAATTTATTCTGCATGATGAAGATACAAAAGAACGTGGTGCTGATGGTAATTGCTTATTTATGCTAGAAGCCATGGAAGGTTATTACTTCATTGAAAATTATACAGGTGATTTCATAAAAGAAATTACTAAAAAAGATGTTACTTCTAGTAAGAAATATACATTTGGAACACACGGATATTCCCCAACAAAACCTAACTATGAAACAATTTTTATGGCTGCTGGGAAAGGCATTCGAAGCGGGGTTACAATCCCGTATATGAGACTGATTGATGAAGGTCCGACTATTGCTAGGTTACTCGGTTTGCACTTAGGTGAAACAGACGGAGCAATTGTAGAGGATTTACTTCAATTGTAAAGAACTGTGTATATATGTAAAAGTTATGTAAAAATCATCACTGTTTCTCTTTTTATAATTTTTATTTTTGTACACTGTTAGTAGAACAAATTTAAGGGGGAACATTATATGAAAAAAATGTCCAGACAAGAAAAAAGCTGGATATTATATGATTGGGCTAACTCGGTATATTCGCTCGTCATTACAACTGCATTATTTCCAATTTACTTTAAAGCAGCTGCAAAAGAAGCTGGACTATCTGGTGCAACTTCAACAGCCTATTGGGGATATGCAAACTCGTTCGCTACACTTTTAATTTCTATACTCGCTCCTATTCTCGGCACAGTTGCTGATTATAAAGGATTTAAAAAACGATTTTTCACATTTTTCTTTGGGCTTGGTATTATATTTACAAGTATGCTAGCAGTTGTTCCAACATCTCAGTGGTACTTATTACTAGGATGCTATATGCTCGCATTAGTTGGCTTTGCTGGAGCAAATATTTTTTATGATGCATTTTTAGTAGATGTTACCTCTGGGGATAGAATGGACCGAATTTCTACGCGAGGTTTTGCATTAGGTTATATTGGGAGCACAATTCCTTTTATCGGTTGTATTGCTCTTATTATTCTTGCTCAAAAAGGAACTATCCCCTTATCAGTCGGAATTGCTAGTCAAATTTCCTTTGCAATAACAGCTCTTTGGTGGGGACTATTTACGATACCAATGCTAAAAAATGTAGAGCAAACACACTATATTGAACGTCACCCAAGACCAATTGCAATGAGTTTCAAGCGCCTTGCTAATACTTTTAAAAATATTAAAGAATATAAAACTGTATTTATGTTCCTAATAGCTTACTTTTTCTACATTGACGGGGTCGATACAATTATCACTATGTCTACCGCTTACGGAACAGATCTCGGTATTAGTGCAACTAACCTATTAATCATCTTATTTGTAACACAAATTGTCGCTTGTCCATTCGCTTTATTGTATGGAAAACTATCGGAAACATTTACCGGTAAAAAAATGCTATATGTCGGTATTATTATTTATATCATTATCTGCACATATGCTTATTTCTTAAAAACGACGTTTGATTTCTGGATTTTAGCAATGTTAGTTGCCACTTCTCAAGGCGGTATTCAAGCACTTAGCCGTTCATATTTCGCAAAACTAGTACCGAAAGAATCTGCAAATGAATTCTTCGGATTTTATAATATCTTTGGTAAATTCGCAGCAATTATGGGTCCGGTATTAGTTGGTGTCACAACACAATTAACAGGAAAAACAAACGCTGGTGTCCTTAGTATTATTGTCTTATTTATTATCGGTGGATTCTTATTAACTAGAGTACCCGAAAATGATACGTCCGTTACACCACCTAATCCGAAAACTAAAACAATATAAGAAAAAGATCCTCTTCAAGCGAGAAGAGGATCTTTTTCTTTATTTTTAGCGATAACGTCTTACAATTTAAAACTCTACAACTTGTACAAAAATAGTTTATCGACAGTTGTTCCTAATACTTCTGCTAACCGGAATGCTAGCGCTAAGCTTGGATCATACTTATTATTCTCAATTGCATTTATCGTCTGTCTTGATACGTTACACTTATCAGCTAATGCACCTTGTGAAATATTATTTTCAGTGCGTAATTCATAGATTTGATTTTTCACATCTTTCTCCTAACCTGTAAAATTATTTTTACAACATCAGTATATAGTTGGTACATTTCATTGTCAAAAGATTCCCATAGAAAAAGGGAGCAAACATGCTCCCTCACGATACTTATTTCGAAATTAAAGAATTGGTTAACTCCTTTTGATTTGCGTCCTCTTCTTTATTTAAGAAAATGTATTTTCAAACCAAACTCGAATGGCATGTATCGCTCCAAATTTAAGCCCAAGTTTAACAAGAAATACACCTCCAGCAACTAATAAGAATAATGCTACTTTCCCTTTGTTTTTTACTTTCGGTTCCCTTCCCATTTCCATTCCCCTTATTACATTTATAAAATTTAAACAAATGTTTGTTTAGCTGTTGTTATGTATATGTAAGCCAACTAATCAAACGTTTGTTTAAAAAGAAATACGCCCATATAAGGCGTATTCTCATCAATCCCCGCCACCACCGCAGCTACCTCCACTATCTCCGCCAAAAGACCCTCCGCAATCATGCGAGCCACCATCATGTGAACTATCACTATCAGATCCCGCAAAGAAAAATAGTGGTGATGAACTGTTAGACGTACTATGTGTATTACTCTTTTTAGTAAGATTTACTCTTCGTTTATTTGATCTAACTGATGCTGCAATCATCCAAATTAAAACACAAAATAGTAATGCCGCTATAACAAACCCCATATAAAAACCTCCCTTATTTTTCTAACAACTGAAGTACTCTCTCAATATTTTCAAGTGAAATAAAGCGCGATTCACGAAGAATTTCTTTCCCATTATAAAATAATAAAACTGTCGGCCCTGTAAGTACTGAATACCGCCCTGCAATCTCTTGCATGTCTTGAAGTAATATCTCTACTTTCTCTACGTAATCATAATTCTCTAATACGTAATTTACTTTCCGTAACATAACATCACAAACGCCACAATTCTCCGTTTTAATAAATAGAAGTACTAATTGTTGTTCTTCAATATATGTTGCTAATTCTTCTATCGTTTCAAATTTACTCATCTTATCCCTCTTAACGTAATTTACGAAATACTTTATCTTGATACATACGAAATGCTGAACTATCTTTAATCTTTCTCTTTTCCATTAACTGCTGAAAGCGCAGTGTTTTTCCCGTTAACTCTTCTTGTAATTCCTTTCTCTCTGCCTCATCATAACAGCAAGCGATTAAATCCTCTATTTTCAATATATCTTTTTGCATTTCCATTTCTGGTGGAATCATGCCTGCATTTTTCAAGATTTTATAACTCATTCTTAATTCTGGAGGTACCATTGAAAGATCTTCTAATTGTAGTGGTTTTCCTTGTCCCGGAATATTATCAAGATCACCATTCCGTATTGCTTGACGAATTTTTTCCTCAGCAATGTTCAAAAACACATCCACACTATCCCCTCCTTTACATATTTTTACTATTATTTTACATGAAATTTCATCATCCTGCTACGTCATTCAAGATTGACTTCATACAATTTTCCCAAGTTTATTTAAACGATAATCGAACACAAATTTTGCACGCTAAAATTTGTAGTAAAACAAATAATCATTATGAAATTACTAATGTATAAAAAAACGGTTATATCCCTTCTCGTAAATCCATTACAATCGATGACGAAAGCACAAGAACCCCCGCCAAACTTCTAATTTTGCGAAAAATCGAAAACGCACATTATAATAACCTATTATAATTATATTCAGTTTCCAATATGAAGTTTATGTGAAGTTCATCTGAATTTCACATGAATTTCCTTTAAGTTCTATTGTCTTCCCATACTAATCACATTATCCTTTACATATAGGAATCATTTTTATTCCATTTCAAACTATCTATATATATAAATAAAGATAGTAGCCTATTAGGGAAAGGCATCTAGTATTATTATAAATATACCCAAAGAAAAAGCATTAGCTCATAAAAGCTAATGCCTTTTCTTTATTCATATTGTTAAACGTTCCATTCTTCGATATTCCATATTTTCGTTATCCATGCTTCATAGAAAGATGGCTCATGTGAAACAATTAAAACCGTACCTCTATATTGTTTTAACGCTTCCTGTAAAGCCGTCTTAGTCTCTGCATCCAAATGGTTAGTTGGTTCATCTAAAATTAAAACATTGCTTTTAGTTACGATAAGTTCGCATAATCGTACTTTTGTTTGTTCTCCTCCACTTAATAACTGGATAGGTTTTAATACATGTTCTTCTTTCAATCCGCACTTTGCTAATGCTTGTCGGATTTCTTTTCTTGTCATGTCTGGCCTTCCTGCCCATACTCTCTCTAGTGCAGTTATTTCTGAGGAAAATTCCTCTTGTGCAAAATAAGTGGGTTTTACTCGTTCCCCAACAGAAACTGAACCGCTTAACGGTTTTATTTGTCCTAGTAATGTTTTTAACATTGTTGTTTTTCCAATCCCATTATGACCAATAATTGCAATCTTTTCCCCTTTTTTCACTTGAAAATCCAATTCCGGAAATAACGGTTCACCATAACCAATTTTTAGTTTCTCTACCTGTAAGATACGACTCACTGGCTCAGTATAAACATTAAAATCAAAACGAGCACGAGGTACATCGTTAACCTTTTCAACCTTTTGCATTTTCTCTAATACTTTTTCACGACTTTTTGCTTGTTTCGCTTTACGAATTTTATTTTTTTGAATAAAACTCTCTAAATGTGCAATTTCCTTTTGCTGTTTCGTATATGCTGCTTGTAATTGTTTCCTTTGCAGTTCATAATTACGCAAAAAACTCTTATAATCGCCTACATAGCGCTTAATTGCACGCTCATCTAGATGATAAATAACATTCGTAATATTGTTCAAAAATATTTCATCATGCGAAATGATAATATAAGCTTTTTCATACATTTGTAAATATGATTGCAACCATTCTATATGTGCTGTATCTAAATAGTTAGTTGGCTCATCTAATAATAAAACATCCGCTTTTTCTAAAAGGAGTTTCCCAAGTAACAACTTTGTCCGCTGACCACCACTTAACTTTGAAACATCCTTTTCCAATCCTATTTCAAACAAGCCTAAGCCGGTTGCTACTTCCTCAATTTCTGTATGAATTTGATAAAAATTAGAATTCTCCAATATAGTTTGTAACTCTCCATACCTTACTAACAATTTCCCTACTTCTCCTGCTCCAGCCATCTCTTCTGTAAGTTTTAACATTTCACGTTCCAACTCATACAGGTTAGAAAACGCACTTTGCAAGTATTCTTCAATTGTTATGCCTTCTTGTAAATCTATATGCTGTTGTAAAAAGCCAATCTTCACATGTGGAAACCATTCAATTTTCCCATCATCATGTATAAGTTCTCCTGTTAACAAGCGTAATAATGTGGATTTTCCAATTCCATTTTTCCCTACTAGCCCAACATGTTCACCCTTTAATAATCGAAAGCACGCATTATATAAAATGGTTTTCTCACCATATGAATGACTTACATTTTCTACTGTTAATATACTCATTTTTTTCTCTCCTTTTCTTATGATCCATAAGCTAAATAGAGAGAACAACAGTATAAAGCCTTATTTAGTTATACATATAGAAATGGGTAAGGTGAATACACCTTACCCATTACATATTATCGTAAGAAAGGATTAAGGTTCTTTACCTGCTGTCTTCAATTTAGCTTAATCTTTAAAAATGGGCAGACTTCTCCCGTATCAAGCTAAAACCATTTGAAGAACAGTTGATAAAGTCATTTTATCCTTTCACTCCTTTAACATTTGTTATATTAAGAGTATAAACCACTCTATTATATTCTATTCTCTACTTTTTCTTTTGTTCCTTCTTCCAATTTATCCGGTGTTAATGAATCCACTATTTCCCCTATAGATTTCATCTTTCTCCTTCAATAGAAAAAAGCCTCTTAACAGCAATTATACCAACAACTGTTAAAAGACTCTTTTCTATTTTTTCATGTAAGGAGCTAATACTCTTAAAATTTCTTCCTTATCCTTCTTTAACTCAAGCGATGTTAACATATCCATCGTTCGCGGCCTAAGTAATTTCACTTGTACCTCTCCAACAATTGATGCCGGTCTTTGAGATAAAATAAATACGCGATCAGAAAGCAAAATTGCTTCATCTAAGTCATGTGTAACCATAACAATTGTCTGCTTTTCTTGATGCCAAGAATTTAAAAGCCAACTATGTACTTCCATTTTTGTAAATGCATCTAATTTTCCAAAAGGCTCATCAAGCAGCATAATTGGCTTTTCACATAAATATGTGCGAAGGAAACTAATTCTTTGACGCATTCCTCCTGATAACTCATCTGGATAATGGTCTGCATATTCATCTAGCTCAAACTGCTTTAATGCTTCCATTCCTTCTGTCAGCCTTTGTTTTTTAGGCTTTCCTTCAATTTCCAATGGAAGAACTATATTTTGCAAAGCCGATCGCCACGGTAGTAATAAATCTTGTTGCGGCATATAACTAACAACATCTTGTTTTTTTACATACTCCTCGTTATAAAACACTTCTCCGCTCGTTGGTTGTTCAACACTTGCAATCATATTTAATAATGTACTTTTTCCACAACCACTCGGACCTACAAAAGAGACAAACTCTCCCTCTTGTATAGAAGCACTAATATTTGCTAATACATTCTTTCCATCGAAAGCTTTTACAATATCTTTTATTTGTAATCCACTCATTTTTCACTTGGAAGGAATTCATTTGTAAAGGCATCTTTTACATCGATTTTCTTGTTAATAACTTTGTTGTCATATAAGAAATTCATGTAATTTGTCCAAATCTCTTCCTTCTGTACTCCCCACGCTTTTGCATCATCTTGATACTTTGTACTTAACCATTTTTGGCTTTCTTGTACTAATTCTTTATTCAAATCTGGAACAGCTTTAATTAAAATATCCGCAGCTTCTTTCGGTTCTTTAATTGCAAAATCATAACCTTCTGTCGTTGCAGTCATGAACTTTTTCACAAAATCTTTATCTTGCTTCGTATGTTTTTCACTTGTAATAATAACAGGACTATAGAAATCGAGCGCTGGATCTAAGTCTTTCACCATAATTGTATTTAACTCTTTTCCTTGACGCTTCGCTTCAATTCCATCCCATCCATAATAAATCCATTCAAAGTCTGCATCACGACCGATTGATTTAAAGAAATCTGTTTGTCCAAGAATAATTTTTTCAACTTTATTAAAATCAGCTTGATGTTTATTCATAATCGTCTTTAACGTCGCTTCTTCTGCTGGTCCTCCCCAGCCGCCGTAACGTTTACCT
Organism: Bacillus sp. MYb209; assembly: GCF_002975175.1. Taxonomy (GTDB): domain Bacteria; phylum Bacillota; class Bacilli; order Bacillales; family Bacillaceae_G; genus Bacillus_A. The sequence continues at coordinate 126,585 of NZ_PCNZ01000010.1, read as the reverse complement.
TCAAAATCTTTTGGTGACATCATATTATCTTTTTTAAGTGATGCAAAAGCTGAAGTATTATGCTGGATAATCGCTCCTACAGATACAACAGGAATACCTTCAACACGAGCTAACGTTACATTTTCTTGTGCACTTATTGCAAAATCAGCTTTTCCTGAAGCTATCATTTGTTCCGCTGTAACATTATCACCTGGTTGAATAATTTCTACATCTAACCCTTGTTTTTTATAATAATCTTTCGTCTTCGCTACGTATAAACCAGTATGGTTTGTATTAGGAAACCAATCTAAAACGACTTTCACTTTCTTTTCTTTGCTTGTATTCTCTTCTTTCTTCGCCGTATTACATCCGGCAACACCAACTGCTAATAATGCAGCTAACATAATTTTTAAACCTTTTTTCATTTTCTGCCGCCCTTTCTATATATCCATGGTGCTGTTATTCTTGCCATAAATTCAACAATAAAGTACAGGAATAATGTCACCATGACGATAATTGCTGCAACACCAAATACTCGAGCCGTTAAAAAGGATTTCGTTGCTCTTGTGAGCATAACTCCTAATCCTTCACTCGCACCAAGCCATTCCCCAATAATCGCTCCCATCACACTATATGTAACAGCAATTTTTAAACCTGAGAAAAAGTACGGGAGCACTGCTGGAAATTTTACTTTCTGATAAATTTGCCACTTTGTCGCCTTCATCGTTTGTAATAACTTCAGCATATTTTTATCTACCGTTTGGAAACCTTCTAAAATGCTAAGCGCAATTGGGAAGAAACAAACAAGAATAACAACCATTACTTTTGGCAACATTCCGTATCCAAACCAAATAATAAATAATGGTGCGAGCACAACGATTGGAATTGTTTGCGAAATAACAAGCAGCGGATTCATTAAAATCCGAAATAAAGGGATGACATCCATAATGATAGCAATACTCGTCCCAAGTAAAATTGCAAAAAACAACCCAATTATTACTTCCTGTAACGTTTGCACTGTATTCGGTAATAGTAAATCTTTCATTCCAATTAACTCTTGCACAATTGCAGACGGCTTCGGTAAAATCCACGGCTCAATTTTAAATAATGAAACAGATCCTTCCCATATAGCAATGAGAAGGATAAGCCAAATTGTTGTGATTATTTTAGATCGCTTCTGGTTTTGCATATTCATCACGGTACTTCCAAACTTTTTCGTCAATCGTTACGCCCGTACTTGGACGATAGTGAATTTTAATAGAAGTGATCACTTCTTCTGCTCCAGCATCGACGCAAGCTTGTTGCGCGCGTTTAATGACGTCAAGAAGTACATCTAATTCTCCTTCCAACGTTGTTTCCATTGCCCCTACTTCATAACGAACTCCCGACTGTTGTACAACTTCAATTGCTTTATCAACAACGGAATACACATCTTTGTTCTTCGCTTGTGGTACTACTGAAAATGAAATTGTAACTTGTTGTGACATAATAAAATCCCCCTTACAAAATATGGTTTCAAAAAAAAAAGAAAAGGCTTTCCTACCATGTAGGAAAGCCTTGTATACAAGTTATTCTATAATAACTTATGCTACATCACTTTAAAGTAACTCCCTACGCTGGCATTATCCAGATCAGGTTGAGGGTCGATGTATACTTACATCCTCTCAGCCAATTGGCTCCCCGGTTCTTAATTCGTTTTCATTGTAGCATGATTTATTTTATTGAACAAACAAAAGCGTACATATCATTTCATTATTTTTGGAAAATATCCAACTTCTTCTGTCTATACCTTTATTTCCCCCTCAATTCGAGCTAATCCACATATCGTTCTCTCGTTAAAGAAATCTTGAATTGTTAAATCTGGAAAATCTTCTTTTAATAACGCTAAAGCTCTCAATACTTTTAATGAATGTACACCAATCTTTGAGATTCCTAATACATCAATCCAAGCTTTTGCTATTCTTTCTTCAACTTCATTAGACGGTGTATATTATGTTATTAACTTTTAAATTCTCCTATTAACTCTTGTAGCTCCTGTGAAAGCCAACTTAAAGAAGTAGCCAATTCTGCTATATCTTGTACAGACATTTCTTGCTCCTTCATACTCGCTTCAACATTACTGCTACTATTTGCATACGTATTTGCAATATGAGATAGTTCATTTACAACTTGAACGATATTTTGGCTATTTTGCAAAATATCATTTGAATTGCTAGAAACGGCTCTAACTTGCTTTGTAACAGATTGTGCTGATTTTGAAATTTTCTCAAAGAAAGCACCGCTACTTTGAACAAGGGTAATTCCAGATTCCACTTCTTTTGAACCTTTCTGCATTGAAACTACAGCCTCTTCTGCTTCAGCCTGTGTCTCCCCTATTAATTTAGCTATATCTTTTGCCGATGCTTCCGTTTTCTCCGCTAATTTACGCACTTCATCTGCGACAACAGCAAATCCTCTTCCAGCTGCTCCAGCACGTGAAGCTTCAATAGAAGCATTTAAAGCTAGTAAGTTCGTTTGATTTGAAATACCTGTAATTACAGTTACAATGTCACTTATTTCTTTTGATCTTGTTTCCAACGAATAAATGATAGAAGATAAATCTTGTACTGCTTTTTGAATTAAACTCATTTGATTAATAATTTGTTCAATAACTCCATTACCCTCAACCGAATGTTGCTCCATACCTTCTGAGGTAGTGGAAACTTGTTTCGCAGCCCCTGTTATTTCTTCCATCTTATTTTCCATTTCATGTACAATCCATAAATATTGTTGTACAGAAGTTTCTTGCGACTGAGCCCCAGATCTTAATCCTACAATAGAACCCGCAATCTCTTGAACTGCCATACTATTCTCCTCTGTACTTGCTGACAATTCTTGCGAAGATGAAGAAACCTGTTCTGCCGTCTGCTTCACTTTATCTATAATTCCTCTAAACTTCTCAATTGTGTTATTAAAATACGAATTAATAATACCGATATCATCTTGTCTTTCCACTAATTCAATACTTAAATCTCCTTCACCCACTTTACGTAATCCCTCACGTAAATCTTGTAATGGAGCAAGTGAATTACGTACAATCAAGAATTGAATAAAAGTCGCAATTAAAACTGAAATACAAATAAACATTAAACCTTGCATAATAAATTTCTTCTTTGTACTAGGAACAATAGACGCATCTAAATCTGCTGCAACAATTGCAACAATATTTTCTTCTCCATCTGTAATTGGCTCTAATATTGTTACCCATGATCCCAGTTCATCTTCATATATTTCCGTTATTTGTGCTTTTTTCGTGGCCATTACTTTATCGTATGCCTTCATCCAACGAACTGGTTGTTCATAATAGTCTCCTGGTTTTACTTGAACAGCATTCGCTAATTCTGTAGTCAAACCAACTATTTGAAGCTCACCTTTTGCATTTGTTTTTGCTCCAACAACATACGTTTGTCCAACACTTTTCAATTCTTTTGTAACTTCATCTAACTGCTTTGTTAATTTAGTTCTTTTTTCTTTTTGTACCGTCGGGTTTTTCGCGACATCTCTTACTACTTCTGCCTCTAATTTATGTAATACCGTATCCCCTGTTTCAATAGACTGTCTTTCAAATATAGACATCATACTATTTTGAAACATATTAAAACTTAACGCCCCCATACTACCAACAAGCGTTAAAATAACGAGTACAGTTAACAATACATTCTTTTGAAGAAACGATAGCTTATGCCAATATTTTTTCATTCACATTACCTTCCTTAATTCAGTTAATACAAAATAATAATTTCAAAACACACCCTTTAATTGATAACCATTCTCAAATATAAACCAAAAAAAAAAGACCAATGAAAAAGCATTGGTCAAAACCAACCCTATCCGTCCGGTAACTGGCTAGCATAGTCATTTGACCTTAGCCCCTGTAGTTTTGCGTCCTCATGTTTCCATCAGTTTGCCTTTCTCGCTGAACGAGTTGAACGATATGGGAGTTCTATGAGAATTTAAATATTCTCTTTCAAAGATTACAACATAAAAATTAAAATGTCCACTTATTTAGAGATCTAAATATGAAGTTTTAATGTATTATTTTTTCGAAATAATTTAACAAAATACGTGAATGTTACATTTCTTATGTTATATAATAAAAAACGTATATAACACAAGGATTATTCTGGATGTTTATTTAATTTCCATTCAAATTAAACTATTCGAATATATCTTAACTTACGAATTTCGGAGGTAGTTTATCATGTTTTGGCTACAATTTCTTACGTTACTACTCTGCATTTTTATTGGTGCACGCTTAGGCGGAGTTGGTCTAGGAGTAATGGGTGGCGTTGGTATGGCAATACTTGTTTTCGTCTTCCACTTACAACCTACAGCTCCTCCTATTGATGTAATGCTTATGATTTTAGCAGTAATTACAGCTGCCGGTGCTTTGCAAGCTGCTGGAGGAATGGATTATCTCGTCCACCTTGCTGAGAAAGCATTACGAAAAAATCCAAAGCGCATTACATTTTTTGCTCCTATTGTTACTTATTTATTCACGCTATGCGCGGGAACTGGTCATGTCGCTTATTCTGTACTTCCCGTTATCGCCGAAGTATCTCGCGAATCAGGAATTAGACCTGAACGACCAATGTCAATTGCCGTTATCGCTTCCCAGCAAGCCATTACAGCTAGTCCAATATCGGCTGCAACAGTTGCACTTTTAGCAATGTTAGCCGACTATAAAATCACCTTGTTAGATATTTTAAAAGTTAGTATCCCTTCTACTTTCATCGCTTGTATGGTAGCTGCATTCGTTGCTAGTAAAATGGGAAAAGAATTAAATGAAGACCCTGAATACTTGAAGCGATTAAAAGAGGGAATGATTCCTAAACTTGAAGAGAAAAAAGAATTTATAGGTTCAAAAGGTGCGAAATTATCAGTTATTCTTTTCCTAGTCGCAACTTTCCTTGTTGTACTTCTCGGTTCATTTGAAACACTTCGTCCAGGATGGATGGTTGATGGGAAATTAGTTCGTCTGTCAATGCCAAACACAATTGAAATGGTCATGTTAACCATTGCTGCTCTTATTATTATTTTCTGTAAACCGAATGTGGAAAGTATTGTAACTGGTAACGTCTTTAAAGCGGGCGCAACAGCAGTTGTTGCTATTTTTGGTATCGCTTGGATGGGAGATACTTTCTTCAATGGAAACTTAAATATAATTCAAGGATCAATTCAACACTTAGTGACAAGTGCACCATGGCTATTTGCTATCGCACTATTCATTCTATCTATTTTACTGTATAGCCAAGCAGCAACAGTTCGTGCTTTAATGCCACTTGGACTATCACTTGGTATTCCGCCAGCATTACTTATTGCAATGTTCCCTGCAGTAAATGGATACTTCTTCATTCCAAACTACGGGACAATTGTTGCTGCAATTAATTTTGATCGCACTGGTACAACAGGAATTGGTAAATATGTTTTAAATCATAGCTTTATGATTCCTGGCCTGATCGCAACCTTTACTTCTATCGGAATTGGAATGCTCTTAATTTCAATTATGTTTTAAATAAAAGCACAAACCTACAATTTCAAAGGGTTTGTGCTTTTTTAATCAAACGTTTGTTTAAATAAAGTGAAACTTTAATCAGTGGGGTTTTTATTCATCCCCCACTGATTATTAGCCCGCACCAATCGGGCTTTTACGGGCGTAAGACCCCCACCTAACTTCTTTTCTCCGGCCTAATTTTGAGGTGGGAGTCTTACTGCTCACAAATAGCGGGATAAACGAAACAACTCATTTTGCGACTCTACAAACTCTTATTTACTTCCTCAGCTAATTTCTTCGTACTTTCATACGCAGATTCTGCTAAGCTAATCGCTGAAATAACTGAAACACCATCCGCACCCGCTTCTATAACAGAAGCTGTATTTTCAATTGTAATCCCACCAATCCCAACGATCGGTATTGTAATCTCTTGTTCCCTAAAATACTTTAGACCTTCCGTTCCTTGAACCGCTTTCGTATCTTTTTTCGTACTCGTCGGGAAAATTGGACCAACTCCTAAATAATCAGCTCCATTTTCAATCGCCCAGCGTGCTTCTTCAATTGTATGTGTAGATACTCCAATAATTTTATCTCCCATTTTTTTACGAACAGATGTAATTCCTTCATCATCTTGTCCAACATGCACGCCATCTGCATCTAACTCGAGGGCTAGTTCCACATCATCATTTACGATGAATGGTACACCGTACTCCTTGCAAAGCGCTTGTAGTTCTTTCGCAAAATCAATACGTTTCTCTCCCGTTAAAGCCCCTTCTCCCTTTTCACGAAGTTGAAAAATTGTTATACCACCTTCTAGTGCATCTCTCAATACTTGTAGTGGCTCCTTCGTACAATTGTTACTTCCCATAATAAAATATACTGATAATAACCTAGACATTTCATCCATTGTAATACGCGACATCTAGTTCCCCTCCTTACTGTATAACCTCAATCTTTCCATACTTCTCAATATCATCTGAAGTTGTATTCGCTAACTGATTTAAAAATTCAATTTGGAAGCTTCCTGGTCCATTCTCTACTGTTTTCGAAGCCGCCATTTCTGCTGCTACTCCATAGAATGTTAATGCGGCTACTGCTGCCTTTACATAATCCTTTTCTACCGCAACAAATGCTCCTATTACAGAAGTTAGTAAACAACCTGTTCCAGTAACTTTCGTTAAAATAGGATGGCCATTTCGAATAAGAATAGTTCGCTCTCCATCTGTAACAACATCTTCTTCTCCAGTAATTACCGCAACTGTATTTAATTCATCCGCTGCCTGTTTTGCAATATTTACAACATTACCATTCCCAGTACCAGCGTCTACACCTTTAATTTCCCATTTTTCATTAATAACACTAGCAATTTCAGCTGCATTTCCACGAATTATCGCTAAATCGATTTCAGCTGGAATATATCTCGCAACTTCTGTTCGATAAGAAGTTGCTCCTGCCCCAACTGGATCAAACAATACTGGTACATCATTCTTATTTGCTGATTTACCAGCAAGTAACATCGCTTCTACCTCTTCAGGACGAAGTGTACCCATATTTAAAACAAGAGCTCCCGCAATGCTAGCCATTTCTGCTACTTCTTCTTTTGCATACGCCATTACAGGTGATGCTCCTAATGCTAACAAACCGTTTGCTGTAAAATTTGTTACAACAACATTTGTAATATTATGCACGAGTGGATTAGACTCTCTCACCAATTCCACGACTTTACTAATTTCTTGTACATTCATTCTTTTCATCTCCTAACTTTAATGATGGGAGATACACAAAAAGACACTTTGCGTACGCAAAGTGTCTGAACATGTGCTTTTACACTCTCCCTACGCTGGCATTATCCAACAGGTTCAAATGGTCAATGACGGATTAGCCATACTCTCAGTTTGTATCCACAAACTCCCATGTGTTTCTTATTCACTTACTTCAGAGTCTACTCTTATTCTAGTAAAATAACAAGTTCTTTACTTTACTATATAAAAAGAGTGATAGGAACTTATAAAATGTACCCTATAGAATAGACACTGAAAAAAAAGTCTATTCTATAGGGTATTTCTTGTATAATGAGAGAAAATTGTGATCGGAGAAGGTTCAAAATGACAAAAAAGCTATTTACAGAAAGAGACATTCAAATTCTATCAAATAACCCATACATAAAATCTGTAAGTCAGAAAGGTATCACTTATACAGATGAATTTAAGCGTATTTTTATTGAGGAAAATGAAAAAGGAAAGTTACCTCGAAATATTTTTGAAGAATGTGGCTTTGATATAGATGTGATTGGAATGAAACGAGTTATGTCATCAGGAAGTAGATGGCGTGCTGCTTATAGAAAAAATGGTGTATTTGGTTTGCGAGATACACGCACCGAAAACGCTGGAAGAACTCTTGAGAGAGAGCTTACGTTAGAAGAGAAGTATGCTCGTTTAGAAGCCGAACGGAACCTACTAAAGGCAGAAAATGAATTGTTAAAAAAGATCAAACTTATGGAAAGATAGAAGCAATTGATAAAACAATAAGCATAATGAACAAATATCTTTTTTTCATAATTTCTTCATGGTGCAGATTATGTTCTGTCGCCATCATTTGATTTCAAACAGATTATAATCCTATCACCTTATCCCCCTCATCTATTTATAGAATGATAGCAATCATAACTCTTATTGGTAGAAACCTTTTCTTGCCTACTTATGCTTTAAATGAAATTCATTTACAATGTCAATGAATACGCCTTAAAATCTGACATTTATACACATCTTTTATTTATATAAGTAAAACTCTCACACGTATATTTCATCACAAATAACTCAAACCGTCAGCAAGACTGAATAGAACAAAGATGTATGCTATATTTAACGTATGGAAATTTGAAAGGATGTTTTTAAATATGGCAAAAAGTATTGTAATTGCTGAAAAACCTTCTGTTGCACGTGATATCGCACGTGTACTGAAATGTGATAAAAAAGGAAACGGCTATCTTGAAGGTAGTAAATATATTGTTACTTGGGCTTTAGGTCATCTCGTTACATTAGCTGATCCAGAAAGCTATGATGTGAAATATAAAAAGTGGGATTTAGAAGATTTACCAATGCTACCTGAGCGTTTAAAACTAACAGTTATTAAACAAACAGGGAAACAGTTTAACGCTGTAAAAAGTCAGCTTCTTAGAAAAGATGTAAATGAAATCATTATAGCTACTGACGCCGGTCGTGAGGGAGAGTTGGTCGCACGCTGGATTATCGATAAAGTTAAAATGCAGAAACCGATTAAACGTTTATGGATTTCATCGGTTACCGATAAAGCAATTAAAGATGGCTTCGCAAATTTAAAACCTGGAAAAGCATATGACAATCTATATGCTTCGGCTGTCGCACGTTCAGAGGCTGACTGGTATATCGGGCTTAATGCGACTCGAGCATTAACTACTCGCTTTAATGCCCAACTAAATTGTGGTCGTGTCCAAACACCTACTGTAGCCATGATTGCAAGCCGTGAAGATGAAATCAAACATTTCAAAGCTCAAACTTACTATGGTATCGAAGCTCAAACAGCTGAGAGGTTAAAGCTAACTTGGCAAGATACAAAAGGAAATAGCCGTAGCTTTAATAAAGAAAAAACTGATGCAATCGTGAACAAAATTAGTAAACAAAATGCTACTGTTGTAGACATTGATAAAAAACAAAAGAAATCGTTCGCTCCTGGTCTTTACGATTTAACTGAACTACAACGTGATGCGAATAAAATATTTGGTTACTCTGCGAAAGAAACATTAAACATTATGCAAAAATTATATGAACAGCATAAAGTTTTAACGTACCCTCGTACAGATTCACGCTATATTTCATCTGATATTGTCGGAACACTTCCAGAGCGTCTGAAGGCGTGCGGAGTTGGAGAATACCGTCCTTTAGCACATAAAGTATTGCAGAAACCTGTAAAATCTAATAAATCATTTGTTGATGATAGTAAAGTAAGCGATCATCACGCGATTATTCCAACAGAGAGCTATGTAAACTTCTCAGCTTTCACAGATAAAGAACGTAAAATTTATGACTTAGTTGTAAAACGTTTCTTAGCTGTTTTATTCCCGGCCTTTGAATATGAACAACTAACATTGCGCACGAAAATTGGTGACGAAACGTTCATCGCACGCGGAAAAACGATTTTACATGCTGGTTGGAAAGAGGTTTATGAAAATCGATTTGAAGATGATGATGCAATCGATGATGTAAAAGAACAAATCTTACCTCGCATCGAAAAAGGCGATACATTAAACATAAAACTAATTGTCCAAACATCAGGTCAAACAAAAGCACCTGCACGCTTTAATGAAGCAACATTACTTTCAGCGATGGAAAACCCAACAAAATACATGGATACGCAAAACAAACAACTTGCTGACACGTTAAAGTCAACTGGTGGATTAGGTACTGTAGCTACACGAGCTGATATTATCGACAAGTTATTCAATTCGTTCTTACTTGAAAAACGTGGTAAAGATATTCATATTACTTCAAAAGGCCGTCAGTTACTTGATTTAGTGCCAGAAGAACTGAAATCTCCTACACTAACTGGTGAATGGGAGCAAAAGTTAGAAGCTATCGCTAAAGGAAAATTAAAGAAAGACGTATTCATTTCAGAAATGAAGAACTATACGAAGGAAATTGTTACTGAAATTAAATCAAGCGATAAAAAATATAAGCACGACAACATTTCAACGAAGTCTTGTCCAGACTGTGGTAAACCAATGTTAGAAGTAAACGGTAAAAAAGGTAAAATGCTTGTATGCCAAGATCGCGAATGTGGTCACCGTAAAAATGTATCCCGCACTACAAACGCACGCTGCCCTCAGTGTAAAAAGAAACTAGAACTTCGTGGTGAAGGAGCAGGCCAAATTTTCGCATGTAAATGTGGCTATCGTGAGAAACTTTCTACATTCCAAGAGAGACGTAAAAAAGAATCTGGAAACAAAGCTGATAAACGTGACGTCCAAAAATATATGAAACAACAGAACAAAGAAGAAGAAGAACCATTAAACAATCCATTCGCAGAAGCATTAAAGAAATTAAAATTTGATTAAACAAAAAGGTTCCTACCACTATCGGTAGGAACCTTTTATTTTTAATGAATAATTTTACTTCCTTTTGCGTTCTCAACAAACTTTTCACTTGATTTGTTAATTGGTTTTTTCAGTAATAATGCAGCTACAACCATGATTACTACGAAAGCACTTAACACAAGTAAATCTCTAGTTACTATATCCCAAAGCATTCCACCTACTGTTTCACGAATTGCACTAATAGCATATGTGAATGGTAAGAACGGATACAATGCTTGGAAGAACGGTGGTGTCATTTGAATTGGGAACGTGCCGCCCGATCCTGCTACTTGCAGTACAAGTAAAATGATCGCCATCGATTTCCCAACGTTTCCGAAAATAGAAACGAGTGAGTACACGATACAAACAAATACTCCCCCAATAAATAAACTAAATAACACAAACCAGAATTTATCGACTACGTACGTACCGAGTAAGAACATATCCCCCATCGATACGATAAACGCCTGTGAAAGACCTATCGTTAAGAATGTTAATAAACGTCCAAAGTATATTTCATGGCTCTTATAATTAGCGCCCTCTTCATGTACTTCTACCGTTAATAATGAAACCATTAATAGTGCGCCTACCCATAATGCAAGCACTGTATAGAATGGTGACATTGCTGAACCGTAGTTCGGCATCGCAAATAATTTATTCTCTTTTAAATTTACTGGATTTGCGAAGTAATCACTTTGCTTTTCAACATCATTTTTCAATAAGCGTATGATGTCTTTTATATCCTCTTCTGATTCAAAATCACGAATTTTATTTGCTAATTCTTTAATCTTTTTCTGAGTAGCTGGCATTTCAGCTTTAATATCTGCAATTTTCTTTTGGCCATCTACTAAGCCTTTTGATGAGTCTTCAAGTAATTTTTTCACATCTGGAAGCTTCTTATTTGCCTCGCCTAAAATTTGAGATGTATTTTTAGACATCTCTTTTGTACGAGCAATTGCTGCGTTAAAGTTTGGAACAATTTCTGAATCGTAATTAGCTAAGATGTCACCTATTTGTCCTGAAACACTTTTAGATACTTGATTAATACTTTCAATAACATCTGCTGCTGGCTTTTGACCTTTATTAATAGCGTCAATTCCTTTATCAGTTAAATCCATTCCTTTTTGCAAACCATCTTTTGCTTTATTTAACTTAGCAATTGTGCCATTAAGATTTTTGCCACTATTCACATCGCCCAAAACTTTATTTGTACTTTCCATAACTGGAATCATATCATTAACTAAATTCCATCCTGCTTGGAACTGTCCATTTAAATCATTTAAGGCTACTTTTGTAGAATCTAATCCATTAACATCTTTATTACTTAAATCTTCTCTTGCTTTTTCAAGATTAGTTTTTAGTTTTGCGTAATTCGTTACAGCCTGATCATAGTTCTCTCTACCATTGTCTAATATCTCATTAGCTTTGTTTATTTCTTGATTTAAATCCCCTCTAATTTGTTGCGCATTTTCTGCCTTATCTTTTACTTGTTCAGCTGTACTTACTGCTTTTTCAAAATCTGCTACAAACGTTGCATTATAATCTGCCTCCGCTTGGTTTACTAAATTATTTACTGCATCTAACTTTTTATTAGCAGCATCTCTTGCGTCTTGTTTCACTTCTTGCCCTGTACCAATAATATTAGCGATATCTTTAACGCCGCCATTTGCATTTTCTATAGCTGATTTAAGATTCGTTAAGTTATCTATTCGTTTTTGGAAGAAGTCTTTTCCAGAATCAGTTGGTGCAGATTCTTTAAATTTAGTAAAGACATCAATTAAATATGAAACACTATCCGCACGACCTTGAAGATTCTCAGAAACCTTATTAAGATCTTGTTTCGCTTTTTCCGGGTCAAAATTACCATTTTGTAACCCGTTTATAACTCCTTGTGCATAAGTTGTTCCAACACGTATTGAGCCGAATACATTATTTACAGTTTGATCAATATTTTTAGCAATATCTTTATACAATTGACCATTCACCTGCGGTAGTTCTGGTATCTGTGGAATAGTTATATTAGGTAACACTGGGAATTTAGACGGATCTGGAAGTGTCAGATTAGAATCAAATGATGGATTTTTTAAGAAATCCGTAATTGCTGCCGCACCATCTAATCCTTGTTGCATTACAATTAAATTATTCTTAATTGTTCCAGGCGCACGTTTCAATGTTTCATCATTTCTCGCAAAGAATTTATCTAAATTCCCTAACGCTTCTTGCCCATCATTAATAACACTTTCTACAACTGGCAACTCTTTCTGTGCTACTTTCACAACATCTTCTGCCCGAGTCGCATCATCTAATGCCTTATCCACAAGTGTATTCATTTCTGGGAACTGTGCTTCTAACTTAAATACGAGATCCTTGATCTTCTCAATACTCGGTAAGTTAGTTTCTAAATCGATTCCAAGGTCATTGAAGATTTTAAAAATCTCACCGTTTGCTGTTTTAACAAAGTTTTTACTAACCTCTTCTGTAAGACCCGATGCACCTTTAGCTGTAATCTTCGGTGCAATGGCATTCACCTTCTCATTTACGTAATAATCAATTTCCGGTTTCTGTGGATTTTCATTCAAGACTGTTGCAATCTTTTCAGAAAAATCTTTTGGAATAGTAATACTTGCAGAATAATCTCCACGCTCTACTCCATAAATTGCTTGCTTTTCATCGACAAACTTCCATCCAAAATTTTTGTCCTTCTTAAGTGAATCTACAATTTCTTTCCCGATGTTAATATCTTTCCCTCTTAAATTTGATCCAACATCTTGGTTAGAAACTGCAATCTGGATTCCTTTCGTATTTCCGTAAGGATCCCAAGAGGCTTTAATGTTAAACCATGCATATAACGATGGTAGAACCATCAAACCTAATACAATAACAATTGCAGCCCAATGTTTGGCTACATTCCGTAAATCTGTCTTATAAATACGCCAAATCTGTTTCATATAAGCAATCACCTAATTATATATTTTTCCTTCTTTAGAAAATGATACATACATTTTGTAATTATATCACTTTCTACATCGTGGATTAAACGAAAACATACTATTTTTCCCATTAAATATTTCACTTACTTCATTATATAACGAAGTAAAAAAAGCATGCATACAAAATGACCAAATTAGTTTTACATTCAATAATAACAAATATATAGGAAATGTCATAAAAAATACAAGTATTTTCTCTTGGGAATACTTGTATTTATCAAAAAACCCTCCCAGCTTTTCATTATCTGTGAGGGTTTCTTCTATTATATGTCTAATTGTACTTCTACACCGAAATGATCAGAAATTACATTTCGATTTGTGCCATTAAAAATGACTTTTGAAGAATTAACTGTTTTACTTTGATTGCTTAATAGTAGGTCGATTCGTAAGTTTTGTTTATTTTCATCCCAACCAGCAATTTCACCTTGGACAGTTGTTCCTTCATCCTTCTCTATCGCTAGTTCATATGTGTCATATAAACCTTTTTGCATCATATACTCATAGCCCTCTCCTTCCAAACGAGCATTGTTATTAAAATCACCCATTAAGAAGGAAAGTTCATTGCTATTTACACGCTCCATTAAACGATCAACTTGGTCTTTGAATGATTCTTCTTCATCATTCCACCAACCGAGATGGCAAGAATAAAACGTTATATTCTTATCATTATAAGCAATTGTTGCACTTACAATTTTGCGTGTTTTCCAATACGTTGTATCCTTATTTTCTGAGACAAAGAACGTATCTTCCTTTACAATGTTGTGCTTTGTTATAATTGCTAATCCTTCTTCGTACACATCATATCCAATATGAGAGAAATCCCAAATAATATTGTATTCTTTTACATTTAATGCTCTTAACTCTTCTAGCAGTAAAAGTCCAAAATTATCTTTTTTCTTGTTACCGCATACATTTTCAGCTTGTATAGACTGACTTACTTCTTGCAATGCGATCACATCATAATCTTCTTCTTGAATTACTTTAGCAAGATACTTTATTTTTTCAATTTGATTCTCTTCTTGCCAAGAGTGACAATTTAAAGTTAGCAATTTCATATTATTACGCACCTAACATATCTTGAATGTCTGACTTTAATACGTCAGCTTTCGGGCCATATACTGCTTGTACACCTTTATCTTTAACGATAAGTCCTAAAGCACCATTTTGTTTCCACTGTGCTTCTGGTGCCACAACATCTAAATCTTTTACTGTTACACGTAAACGTGTCATACAAGCATCTACATCTGCAATATTATCTTTTCCACCTAATAAATCAATAACCTTTGTCGCTAATGAACCATCTTGTACATTTCCTGTTCCTTCTGATGACTCATCTTCATTATCAATATAGTTACCTGCACGTCCTGGTGTTGGTAAATTGAATTTTTTAATTAAGAAGTTGAATAATGTAAAGTTAAGACCGAAGAACACTAATGAAACAATGACAAAGTTGATTAAATCTCTCGTTAAACCTGCATTGACCATCATTGGTGTACGTGTAATTAACTCAATAAACCCAAATGCATGAACACGTAAATGAATCAAATCTGCTAATGCGAATGCAAGTCCTGTTGTAATTGCATATACAACATATAATACTGGTGCAATAAACATGAACATGAATTCAATTGGTTCTGTTACACCTGTTAAGAATACTGCTAATGCTGCTGATAAGAACATTGGTTTATATTTTGCACGCTTATCTTTATCTACGTTACGGAACATCGCGAATGCGATACCCATTAATGCTGCTGATGAACCAATAACTTGTCCCGCTTTGAAGCGAGCTGGTACAACATTATTTAATAAATCGTTATATGCTTTCGTATCTCCACTTGCTAATAAGTTATTTAAATCTGTAATCCATGCAAGCCATAATGGATCTTGTCCTGCTACAATTTGTCCAACCTTTGAGCCAGTTAACATCGTATATGTTCCGCCTAGCTCTGTGTAGTTCATCGGAATCGTTAACATATGATGTAATCCAAATGGTAATAATAAACGTTCTAACGTTCCGTATACAAACGGTGCAACAACTGGTGCACTATCTTTAGATGCTGCAATCCAGCGACCAAATTCATTTAATCCACTTTGGATAAATGGCCATACAAGTGATAATACAATCGCAGTGACTGTAGACCAAACAATTACAACGAATGGTACGAATCGTTTTCCATTAAAGAATGCTAGTGCCTGTGGCAGTTTATTATAATTGTAGTATTTGTTATATAAAGTAGCTCCTAAGAAACCTGTGATAATCCCTACGAAAACTCCCATGTTTAATGCTGGTGCACCAAGTACAGAAGTGAAATAATCTTTTACAAGTAAATCACCTGCTAATGATGAAGAAACTGTCGCTTTTGAATCCGCTAACATTTGGGCGTTTACGCCAAAGATAGCTCCTGTAATTCTGTTTGTTAAGACGAATGCTAATAGTGCTGCAAATGCACCACCCGCACGATCCTTCGCCCAAGACCCCCCAATTGCTACTGCGAATAAGATATGTAAATTTGTAATAATTGCCCAACCGATGTCTTCCATTACGCGAGCAATTGTATGAACTGCGTTAATATCCCCTGCAGACATCCCAATTAACTTACCGATGGAAATCATTAAGCCAGCTGCCGGCATTACAGCTACAACAACTAATAACGCTTTCCCGAACTTTTGCCAAAAATCAAAAGACGTAATTTTCATCTGTTCTTCCTCCCCTTTATTTATAACAACATAATGATTTAAATTATAATTTCTGTTTCTATTATGAAAACGATTCCTTACATCCCTTCTTTTTTCCCGTTACGCAACCGTTTTCATAAATCTATTTTAATAAAAGCGTTTTCATATTGCAATAGAAATTTATTTTTTTTCATAAAAAAAGATGCTCTAAGAGCATCCTTTTTTATTATGCAATGCGATAAACCCTTGTTTCATAAGGTTTTAACGTGATTGTAGTTAATTGATCATGTTCGGAAACTTTATAGTTATTTAAAAGCAAACGTTTGCGTTCTAGTGCAAATGTATCCTCATTATACACTGCTTCCTCTTTCGAGATATTACTAATAACAATGATTTTTTCATCGTTTAATGTACGAGTATATGCGTAAATTTGCGGATTATCTTCTAAAAGTAAATCATACGTACCATAATTTAATACATCGTTCTCTTTTTTCAAGGCAATCATTTTTTTATAGAAATTGAAAATAGATCCCTCTTCATTTTTCTGCTTTTCAACATTAATTTCTTCATAATTTGGATTCATGCCAAACCAAGGTGTGCTCGTTGTAAATCCAGCATTACTTTCAGCACTCCACTGCATAGGTGTACGTGAATTATCGCGGCAAGAAGCCCATATAATTTCCATCATATCTTGATGCGATACTCCTTCTGCAATTTTCTCACGATATAAATTTTTAACTGCTACATCATCATAATCTTCAATATTTGGGAACTGAACATTTGTCATACCAATTTCTTGTCCTTGATAAATAAACGGTGTGCCGTGCATAAAGAAATACATCGCACCTAAAGCCGTTGCACTTTCACGCCAATATTCTTTATCATTTCCCCAAGTAGACACAATACGTGGCTTATCATGATTTTCAATGTATAAAGCATTCCATCCCTTATTTTCTAAACCTTTTTGCCACTTTGTTAATACTTTTTTCAACTCAACAACGTCAAGATCTTTCTTCTTTTCTGCATCCCATAAGCTTAAATGCTCAAATTGGAATACCATATTGAATTTACCGTTCTCTTCTCCAACCCAAAGATCAGCATCTTCAACTTTCACACCATTTGCTTCTCCAACAGTCATAATATCGTATTTAGCAAATGTGTTTTCTTTTAATTCTTCTAGTAATGGCTGAATACCATTGACATTCATATGTTTGTCAAAAGAAGGCACATACTTTAACCCTTTTGGGTTTGGCATATCCTGTAAACCATCTTCTTTTTTTATGTGGCTAATCGCATCGACGCGGAAACCATCAATACCTTTATCAAGCCACCAATTAACAGTATCATATAAAACTTCACGAACTTCTTTATTCTCCCAGTTTAAATCTGGTTGTTTACGCGAGAATAAATGTAAATAATATTGCTCTGTCACTTCATCATATTCCCATGCAGAACCATTAAAAATACTTTCCCAATTGTTTGGTTCCACGCCGTCTTTACCATCCTGCCAAATATACCAATCACGCTTCGGATTCTCTTTAGAAGAACGTGATTCAATAAACCACGGATGTTCATCACTTGTATGATTAATAACTAAATCAATAATAAGCTTCATGTCACGCTTATGAACTTCATCTAGTAATGCATCAAAGTCTTCCATCGTACCAAATTCATCCATAATATCTTGATAATCACTAATATCATAACCATTATCGTCATTAGGTGATTTATACATTGGACAAATCCAAATTACATCTATACCTAAATCTTTTAAATAATCTAGTTTTGCAATAATACCTTGTAAATCTCCAATACCATCACCATTTGAATCCATAAAGCTGCGTGGATAAATTTGATAAGCAACCGCTTCTTTCCACCATGTCTTATTCATAATCACTCTCTCCTTTTGCACCCCATTGAAATTTATGCAAACGTTTTCGTAACACTATCATAACAAAATATGAATAGTTTGCAACTGTTTTCATTGAACTCTATGTAGATTCCTTATTCTTATGCTTTATTTATTTCTCACAAAGGTAAATCTCATTCCTTACCTGCTCTTGTCCACGCACGTTACATACGCTTTTCATATATTAATAAAAAGCACTGCTTATTTTAGAAAGGAGTGATAAATTGAAACAAACAAAATTAACAGGTCGTATCGTTGTTCCCTCAGATCCTGACTATGACGTAGCCCGAATGAATTTAAATTTAAGTATTCCAAAACTCCCTTGTATTATTGTTTTTTGCCAAAATAAAAATGATGTGTGTAACGCCTTAAAATGGGCACGCGAACGTCATATACCATTTCGCTTAAGAAGCGGACGTCATAGCTATGAAAATTTTTCTCTTTTAAATAGAGGACTTATTATTGATGTGAGTGAGATACATCGTATTACTGTTAAGACAGATAAATTAACAGCAACAATTGAAGCTGGTGCAAATCTTGGCACGGTTTATAAAGAGCTTTGGAATTATGGTGTTACAATACCGGCTGGTACAAGCGCAAGTGTTGGAATTGTTGGATTAACACTTGGCGGTGGTATCGGTATGCTTTCACGCTTATTTGGATTAACATGTGATCAATTAGTAGAAGTTGAAATGGTACAAGCGTGCGGTAAATTTGGCGCAAAAATCATTCGCGCAAACGAACAAGAAAACCCTAACTTGTTTTGGGCGTGCCGCGGCGGTGGTGGGGGAAACTTCGGAATTGTTACTTCTTTAACTTTTCGAGTACATCCTATAAACAATGTATCAATCTTCTCAATTACATGGGAATGGGAAGATTTTATCGCTGCATTTCAAGCGTGGCAAAATTGGGCGCCTTATATAGACGAACGTCTCACTTCATCAATTGAATTATTCGCAAAGCAACAAAATAAAATTGAAGCACAAGGTGAGTTTGTTGGCTCTCCCTCTGAACTCCATTCCTTATTATCTCCGCTTCTTGAAACTGGTACCCCCTCTCTCTTTATAGATGAAGTTCCTTATATAAAGGCTGTTGAATTTTTTAACAGTGGTAACATCCCTGAAAACTTCAAGCGCTCCGGTTCCTACGTATATAAACCTATCCCTCTTAAAGGCATTCAAATCATGCAATATTTTCTTTCTCATGCACCAAATAAAGATGCGAGTATTTGGCACCAATCGCTCGTAGGTGCTGTTGAAAATATTTCACCTACTGACACAGCTTATTTCCATCGTAAAGCAATTATTGCGCAAGAATACATTAACTCTTGGAAATGCGATGATGAAGAAAATCAAAATATACGCTGGATTAAAGATTTACGAGAAAGCTTAGATCCTTATACACTAGGTGATTATGTCAATTGGCCCGATATCGACATTAAAAATTGGCAAACGAGTTATTATGGCTCTAACTTTCAAAGATTGCGTAAAGTGAAAACCATATATGACCCTTGCAATGTTTTTCGTTTTCAACAAAGTATCCCACCCTTTCATACGTAAAAAAGGGGATAAAATAAAAAATCATCCAATATGCCGTTACCTCACAGCATGTTGGATGATTCAAGTTGATTTTCTATATCGTTTCAAATTATTGCTCCTACTCATAAACTTTCAATTACGGATTAATTGTATTTCTCATCATTTTTATGCAATGAATGTAATTTAACATTTGGTACTTTATCTTTTTCAATACCGCTATTATAAGCAACAGGAATTTGAAATTCGAATTGCTTTGTCTCATGTTTTTGTAAATAGACTGGTTTCGGTACTGGATAACCTTTTGAATTCTCGTTTGCATTATCATATAAAACAACTTTTAATGCCTGTGAATGATTACGATAATTTTTTAAAGTCACAATGCACTTTTGTTCAATATCCTCTCCATTTTTCTCCATTCTACACTGACTATCTTCTTTTTTATATTCTATCGCCTCTACCCCTGTTTTTCCTGCGTAGTACCATGTTTTATTCAATGTATGGAGGATGTTATTTAAAATAAACGGCATCATTAAAATCAAAATACTAATGCCTACTACTTTTATTTTATTCATTGTTCTAAATGTACTAGATTTCTTTTTTACTAGCCATTTTACAAATAATATAAATGCGATTACATGTAGTACGAAAGAAACAATTAATATATTTGAAACTTTATAATCCATATAAATATATGTATATACCGGAACCTTATAGAAATTGAATAGTTTTTCCCCAATTAATTCATTATCGTTTGGAATTTTTAATAATAACAAAACCCCTATACTGTAACAAATAGCTACTAATCGATCATACTCAATTCGAACCATTCCTTCTCCCCTTCCCTTTGCTTTTTTATTATCGATTTTAGCTATTATTACCATACTATACAATCATTTTATAGAGGATAACGTAAAAAAGTTCCTTATAAATATATAAAGAACCTTATTAATATACAATATGAATTAGAAAATCAATATGCAATTTTCACATAGAGATCTCCTCAAAATATGTTGGATTATGTATTGTAATTTTTTTATCCAGAATTGTAACAATACTATCATTTTTTAATTGTTTTAATACGCCGCTAACCGTCTCTCGAGACGTACCAGATATTTTCGATATTTCAATTGTTGTAAGTGGGCAGGAAATTACAATCGTTTCGCCACTCTGTTCTCCTAAATCCTGCATTAAATAATTTAATGTTTGAATGACCCGATCTTGTGCATTAGGAATTGTAATATTTTGTACTCGATTTTCGTTTAGTTTTAATATCGATGATAATTGCTGAACAACGTACATTAATTGCGTCCTACTAGATTTCACCATATCTTCGAAAATTACTGTCGGAATATAATATACTTCTACATCTGTCATCGCTTCTGCCGTATAGTTATATCCTCTGTCTGTAAACATACCACCATAAGGAAAAATAGAATACCGCTTTACATAGTCATCATATAATAAATTTCCACTTTGATTTACCCGCTCTAACTTTACAAAACCATCTAACATGAAGTAAATTCTTTCTCTTGAATCCCCTTCTAAAAATAAAAATTGACCCTTTTTATAAGTTCGCCAATAGACAAACTCCGTCAAACCTTTCAATTTCTTTTCTGTTAAATGAGCAAATAATTCAAATTGCTTTAAATCTTTAACTACGTTCCGTCTATTCATAAAATTCCCTCTCTCTTGCTGTATGTTGGAGCGAAAAATCAAGAAAGCGTATTCAAATTAAATTTTATCATAATTAACTTATATATTCGGATTTCATCATGAAAACTTTATGAACAATGAGTACAAAAAATATTAATAAATAAAAAGAATGAAGTTACTAA
This sequence comes from Bacillus sp. MYb209, assembly GCF_002975175.1. Lineage (GTDB taxonomy): Bacteria > Bacillota > Bacilli > Bacillales > Bacillaceae_G > Bacillus_A. Next base: position 105,018 of record NZ_PCNZ01000010.1, on the reverse strand, counting down.
CCCCATTCTTTTTTACTAATAAATAGCGTACATAATTATTTAAACATACATGCATACATTCTGTTTAGAAATAATAGTACCAGCTTTTTCTTCTAGTGCTTCATATACTTTTTCTAAAGACGTAATAATTGTTTTTCTTTTTGGATTTGTATTAACAAAATTAATAGCAGCTTCAATTTTTGGAAGCATACTTCCCGCAGCAAATTGTTTTTCTTCAATGTATTCTTCTAATTGATTCACTGTGACATGCTCTAATTTCTTTTGATTCAGTTGATTATAATTTACATACACATGATCAACTGCAGTTAAAATTACGAGCGTATCAGCATCTACTAATTCAGCTAATTTCTGCGCAGCGAAATCTTTATCGATAACCGCTTCAGTTCCTTTTAACCCTTCTTCGGAATCAATTACTGGAATTCCACCACCACCAACAGCTATCACTATATTTCCATTCTCAACTAAAGAATTAATTACTTTATGCTCATGAATACTTACAGGCTTCGGTGATGGAACAACACGTCTCCACCCTCTGCCAGCATCCTCTTTAAACACTGCTTTTGTTTCTTCCATTAATCTTCTTGCTTCTTCTTCTGTATAAAAAGGACCAATTGGTTTAGTTGGATTTTTAAATGCCTCATCTTTTTCATCCACGACAACGCGTGTTATAACCGTTGCTACGTCTTTTTTTATATTCCGTTTTTTCAATGCCTTTTCAATCGCATTTTCCATCCAATATCCAATCATCCCTTGGCTCATTGCACCACAAGTATCTAATGGCATTGCAGGTGTCTTTTCCGTTTCTGCAGCTTTTTGCTGTAATAAAATATTCCCCACTTGTGGGCCATTTCCATGCGCAATTACTATATCTACATCATTTTCCATTATTTTCACAAGTTGTTCCGCTGTTTTTTCCAGCGCTTCTTGCTGTGCCGCTGCAGTAGCTTTTCCAGACTGTATCGCATTTCCCCCTAGTGCAACTACAATTTTTCTTCGTGCCATATTTCAGCCCCCCAGTTGATTTCGCTTTCACAGTGCTTTATAAAGTAATACTGCCTGTAATTAATCCATAAATCGCAAAGAATGCTAAAGCACCTATTGCTACCGATGATGCTAATTCCACTCGAGTAAATATTTGCTTCGAACTCTTTTGCTTTTGAACATTGTAAAAAATAAAAATACCTGGCGCATATAAAGTCATTGTTAATAATAAATACTCTAAACCAGCTGCATAAACTAACCACACACCATAAATACTTGCTATCAAACCAATTATTATATTTTTATTTCGATCCGCTTCTTCAGAATTTAAGCTATGCTTCAGTTGATAAAATGCTGAAAAAGCATATGGGATTAAAATAGCTGAAGATGCTAACGAGAATGCAAAGTTATACGCCTGATCGGAAACGACGAATGTTAATAAGAACATTTGAATTAAGCCATTTGTTATCCATAATGAATTTATTGGAGCCTTATTTTTATTTTCTTTTGCAAACCATTTTGGAAATACTCCGTCTTTAGCCGCCAAATACGGAATTTCAGATGCGAGTAAAGTCCAACCTAACCAAGCACCTAATACAGAGATAACTAAACCTAAATTAATAAAGATAGCACCCCATTTTCCAACAACACTTTCAAATAAATAAGCCATAGACGGATTTTTTAAATTAGCAATATCTGCTTGCTGCATAAGTCCAAGAGACAGTAATGTAATTAAAATGTAAATGATGAGTGTACCAACTAAGCCAATAACCGTTGCTTTCCCTACATCACTTCTATTTTTTGCTCGACTAGATAAAACAACAGCCCCTTCTACCCCAATGAACACCCATAAAGTTACAAGCATTGTACTTTTAACTTGGCTGCCAACCGCTCCCCATGAAAAAGAACCAGTTTGTCCCCAAAATCCATCTAGGAACGTATCAATATGAAACGCGAAGATTCCTATGACAATAAATACAAATACAGGTACTAATTTTGCGATTGTAGTTACTAAATTCACAAGTGCCGCTGATTGGGCTCCACGTAAAATTAACATGTGAACACACCATAATAATACGCTCGCACCAATAATAGATGCCACATTTTGACCGCCTTCAAAGATTGGGAAGAAATACCCTAATGAAGAAAATAATAATGTGCCATAAGCTACATTACCAAGCCAGGCAGATAGCCAATATCCCCACGCACTATTAAACCCCATAAAATTACCAAATCCTGCTTTTGCATAGCTAAAAATACCACCATCTAAATCTGGCCGTTTTACAGTTAGATTTTGAAAAGATAATCCAAGCGCAATCATCCCAATTCCTGTTATAACCCAACCAATAATAATGGCTCCAGCACCAGCACCTTTTGCCATATCACTTGCTAAATTAAATGCTCCACCGCCAATCATAGACCCCACTACAAGCGCCGTTAATGTAAACAACCCTAATTTCTTATCTTCACCCATTCCACTCACCTCTCTTTAATTGCAATAACAATACGAAAGCAATAGTGAATGATAGTGTCTAAAGGAGGAGAAAGAAGAAAGGAAGACTCCCTTTCTTCTTTACTCCATGTTTCCTAAAGTAGCTGCCATAACCGCTTTAATTGTATGCATTCTATTTTCAGCCTGATCAAATACTTTTGAATGTTTACTGCGGAATACTTCGTCAGTTACCTCCATTTCCCTCAACCCATATTTCTCATAAACTTCCTCACCATACATCGTTTCAACATCATGAAATGCAGGTAAACAATGTAAGAAAATCACGTTTTCATTCCCTGTTTCTTTAATCATTTTCATATTTACTTGATAAGGTTTCAATAACTCGACACGTTCAGCAAATTTTTCTTCTTCCCCCATAGACACCCATACATCTGTATAAATTACATCTGCATTCGCAACAGCTTCTTCCACATTACTTGTTATCATTACCTGTTCATTATATTTTTTTGCTAAATCAATTACTTCTTGTGCAGGCCATAAAGATTCCGGTGTACAAATACGTACATCCATTCCAACGATCGCTCCACCAACTAGTAAGCTATTAGCAACATTATTTCGTCCATCTCCAACGTAAACGAGCTTCACATTTTTTAATTTCCCTACATGTTCTCTAATTGTTAATAAATCTGCAAGTGTTTGTGTTGGATGCCACATATCTGTTAATCCATTCCAAACCGGCACACCAGAATTTTGTGCTAAAGATTCTACAGTTTCATGATTAAATCCACGAAACTCAATTCCGTCAAACATGCGTCCTAACACTTTTGCTGTATCCTCTACGGATTCTTTTTTCCCAAGCTGAATATCACCTTTCCCTAAATATTCAGGGTTCGCCCCCAAATCTGTACATGCTACTGTAAATGCACATCGCGTACGAGTAGAGGTTTTTTCAAATAAGAGCGCTACATTTTTACCTTCTAAATAATGATGTGGGACACCGTTTTTCTTTTTCTCTTTTAATTCTGCTGCTAAATCTAGAAAATAAAATAATTCTTCTTGTGTAAAATCTTTTTCAGCTAGAAAACTTCTTCCTTTTAAATTTGGTCTAGTCATTAACATACTTCATCCCTACTTTCTCCGTTATTTATACTAAATATCTTTACGAACAATTGGCATACTCATGCAACGTGGACCCCCACGACCACGAGATAATTCCGAACTTAGCACCTCAATGACTTCTATACCATGTTCCCGTAATAAAGTATTGGATACATAGTTGCGATCATATGTAACAACTACACCTGGCGCAATTGCTAATGTATTAGAACCGTCATTCCATTGTTCACGAGCGGAAGCAATTGCATCTCCTCCTCCACAAGGAATAAGAACTAATTCACTTAAACCTAATACCTCTTTTAATGCTTCCATTAAAGAAGTACGATGTGTAATTTTAAGAGTTTCCACATCTGGGCCTTTTTCTAAAATATAAATATTCATATTTCCTTTTGGCCCTTGAATGGCTGGGTGAATTGTAAACTTGTCATAATCAACCATTGTAAACACTGTATCTAAATGCATAAATGCTCGGCATTTTGGAATTTCTATTGCTAACACTTTCTTAATTTTATTTTGTCGGCTAAAAAGATTTTTAGCTAAGCGTTCAATTGCTTTAGCTGAAGTACGGGCAGATACTCCAATTGCAATTGTTTCTTCATTTAAAATTAGCTCATCGCCACCTTCAATTGGAAACTTATAATCACGATCTAGCCAAATTGGCACATTGTGATTTGCAAATCTTGGATGATATTTAATGATGTACTCCATGAATAATGATTCACGTCTACGCGCCGGTTCTCTCATCTTATTTATCGTTAAGCCATCGCCCACGCTAGCTGCTGGATCACGAGTAAAATATAAATTAGGCATTGGGTCTAAGTAAAACGGATAATGATCTTCCATTAATTCGTATAAATGTGTCTTCTTACTTGTTTCAATTTCGTTTTTCCGTACACCACCCATAATTTTTTGAATTAATTCTTCATTTGAAAAGGAAAGTAAATATTCTTTTAAAGTTTGATGTGCAACATTTACGTCAGCCTGTCCTTCTTCTAAAATACGATCAACAAATTCTTCTCGAAGTTTTTTATCTACTAATGCCTCAGCAGCTAGTTTTTCTAAATAAAGAACTTCAACCCCCCGATTGCGTAATGTTTGTGCAAAATAATCATGCTCTTTTTGAATAATTGGTAAGTATGGAATATCGTCAAATAATAATTGTTGCAAATAATCTGGCGTTAAGTTTTCCACTTCTTTATCAGGTCGTTTTAATAAAACCGTTTGTAATTCCCCAATTTCTGAAGTAACATGGATCGGATGCTTCATTTGTTGTACCTCCTTTTAAATATGTTTGATGTCTTACAAGTACATAATAAATGCTACGCGCTTTCATCTTTGTGAAAGCATCCACATTATCATTGTGAAATATTAAACAAGTTATTTTTTTAAAATCATATGAATTTGTATTTTTATAACATTCCATCCCGCTTTTTCAATAAAAAAATACATATATTACGCATATATGTTGAATATTTAACTTCCGTATTTAAACAAAAATCCTGTTTTTAATTTTTATTAAAAACAGGATTTTGCATCTAAATAATTAAATTTAACCTTTCTTCTAAAATCTCCCTATCTGATTTCGACTGAGAAATTATAAGGCATGTATCATTTCCACATATACATCCTATTTTTTCTTTCCAATCTAACTCATCAAACAAAACACCAATAACATGTGCATTACCGGGTAATGTTTTAATAACCATTAATTGATCTACACAATCAATTTTTACAACAACCTCTCGTAATTTTTTCTTTAACTTTATATCAGTTTGTAAATGCTCTTCTGAGAAAAATTTATATATCATTAATCCTTCTTGAGAAGGTACCTTCGTTAAGTTTAACTCACGAATATCTCGAGAAACTGTAGCTTGTGTTACTAATACATCTTTTTTTGCTAACAATTCTACTAATCTTTCTTGCTTCTCTATTTCATACTCCTTTACAAATTGTTTAATTAATCGTTGTCTTTTTTCTTTTTTCATAAAAGACACCCCTTTTAATATTATAGCTCGCTATAATTTTCATCCGAAAGGGACAGAAAAGAATGTTGCGGAAACGTTCATAGTTTATACTTTTTAACTGTAGATATTAAATCTAGCTAAAAAAAGAGAAGAACAGCATTCTGTTCTTCTCTTTTACATCGAAAACCGTTCAATTGTTTGTTTTAAATCCGCTGATTGCTTCTCTAAGTCTTTTAATAATTGATCGATTGCTATCATATTTTTAGACTGTTGCAATGTCACACGTGCCACTTCTTGTGAACCAGCTGACGTTTCTTCCGCAATTGCTGCTACAGCCTTTGTTTATGCTCCTGTTTGATGAATGTGACTCACTTGTTCATTCATATAACTACTAATTTGCTTAGTTGCATCGGCTACTTCCATAACACTTGATGACATTTCTTTTAAAATTAATTCTGTAGCTTCTCCGCGTTTCGCCTCTTCTTTAGCTGTCTTCACCTGCTCTGTCATTTTCAATGCGACTTGCTGTACTTCATCTTGCATATTCCGTAATAACTGTGATATGTTTCTTGCGGAATGATCACTTTCATCAGCAAGTTTACGTACTTCTTCTGCTACAACAGCAAAGCCCCTTCCATGCTCTCCTGCACGAGCTGCCTCAATAGAAGCGTTGAGTGCTAATAAATTTGTTTGGCTAGCAATCTCACTCACAACAGAAACAATGTGTTCAACTTGTTTCATTCGCTCTTCTAATTTCTGTACATTTTCCATCGAATCTTCATTTTCTCTCGCCAATGTTTGAATACCTTGAATTAAAGAAGTAAAGACACGTGTACTTTGTCCTAAAGCTTGAATCATTTCTGAAGACAACCCGTCAGACTGTTTTGCTTTTCCTTCTACTTCATTTGCAATAGAAGTCGTTGTATCAACAGTAGAAACGATCGCTTGAATCGATGCTGCTGATTGCTCGGCACCGGATGAAATCTCCGCAAGAGTTTCAGACACACCTTGTGCTTGCTTTGTCGCTTCACCTGTTTGTTTTCTAATTTGCTGAACTTGATTATTTGTATACGAAAATGTAGTATCGATATTTTTTACCATGCCCCTTAAGTTCCCTAGCATCATATTAAATGCAACACTTAAAGATTTAATCTCATCATCGGTCTTTGGCAATGGGACATCTTCACGAATATCACCCCCAGCCGCTTTCCTTGCAGCTTCTTCCAACTTCCGCAGTGGTTTAATTAAAAAGATTGCTGCTCCATATGCTAAAATTCCGGACCATACTACACCTAATAACATAACGATAATATTATAAACAGTTCGACTTACATAAATTTGAAAATAATCATATATAACGTAAATGAAAAATAAGCTTGTTGAATATGTAATTAAAGCTAAAACTGTAGTGAATAGCATAAGTTGTGTACGCAAGCCAAAGGAAAATGTTTTCCTTTCTTTTCCCATCTCTTCTTTCCCCCTTCTTATAAGCAATATAAGTACTACCTATATATTATTATCCATATTTTCGTTATAGAAAGATATAAGGATTTTAAAAATCATTATTTCTTTGAATATCAAATCCTCTCGAAAAAAATAAAGGATTCTGACAATTTATGACTAATAACAGAAATAAGGGGCGACATTTGTAAAATCTATTTTTGACTGGGGGTTTTGTATGATTCAGGTTCGCAATCTAGTAAAATCATTTGGCTCACTTGATGTTTTAAAAGGAATTGATTTAGAAGTAAAAGAAAAAGAAGTTGTCGTTTTAATCGGCGCCAGTGGCTCTGGGAAAAGCACTTTACTCCGTTGCCTTAATTTTTTAGAAATGTACGATGAGGGAGAAATTCACTTACAGGGGGAAAAAATCAACCCCAAAAGTACAAACTTAAATAAAATCCGCGAAAATGTTGGAATGGTGTTTCAACATTTTAATCTCTTTCCTCATATGACCTCACTAGAAAACATCATAGAAGCACCTATTCATGTAAAGAAATTAGACGTAACAAAGGCGAAGGAGGCCGGTAATCTTTTGCTAAAAAAAGTCGGCTTACAAGATAAAGCAACTGTAACCCCACACCTATTATCAGGTGGACAAAAGCAACGTGTTGCAATTGCACGTGCACTTGCAATGAATCCAAAAATTATGTTATTCGATGAACCTACTTCAGCCCTAGACCCTGAACTTGTTGGAGAAGTGTTGCAAGTTATGAAAGAACTTGCTGAAGAAGGAATGACAATGGTCATTGTTACTCATGAAATGAATTTCGCAAGAGATGTAGCTGACCGCGTCATCTTTATGGATGACGGGAAAATTGTAGAGGATGCTCCGCCAGCGCAATTCTTTTCAGCTCCATCGCATGAACGAGCAAAACAATTTTTACGCAACGTTTTATAATGTAACTTCTATTTCAAACGTAAAGAAATACATTCATACGGCGCACAACTAATTGTCCAAATAAAATATCTCGATAACATACTTAAAACCATCCGTATGATCAATGTATAGGAGGGGTTTTATGAAAAGAAAGCTATTAACCATTATTGCGAGTATTACACTATGTACATCCTTCATACTAGGAGCCTGTAGTAAAGAAAGCTCTACCACTTCATCTAATGGTGAAAAAGAATTTCGTTATGCGATGAGTGGTTTATACAAACCTTTTAACTATAAAGAAAATGACGGGAAACTTGTCGGTTTTGATGTAGAAATAGGGGAAGCTCTCGCGAAAAAGATGGGAATGAAACCTGTTCCTGTTACAAATCCTTGGGAAACATTGATTCAAGGTCTACAATCAAAAAAATATGATGTGATATTAGGAAGTATGGCAATTACAGAAGAACGATTAAAAGCCGTGAATTTCTCAAATCCATATTATCGCTCTGGTGCACAAATTTTTGTAGCTAAAAAGAATACATCTATCTCTTCTCCAGAGGACTTGAAAGGTAAAAAAATAGGTGTTGTAAAAGCAAGTACTTTCAAAACCCTTGTTGCAAAATATACAGATCAAATTACAGAATATGATAGTGATATTACTGCACTTATGGACTTAGAACCAGGACGTGTAGACGCAGTTATTACTGATCAAATGGTTGGTCTTCGTATGATTAAAGAAGGTAAATCAAATATAAAAGAAGCTGGAAAACCGTTAAACCTTGATGAAATGGGAATTGCTATTCATAAAGACAATAAAGACATGGTCGAAAAGGTAAATAAAGCGCTAGATGAAATCATTAAAGACGGCACGTATGAAAAGATTAGTAAAAAATGGTTTGGGCGTAATATTCTTGGAGACGAGGCAAAAACAAAGTAAGTTAGCTATTCAAAGATTTCATAAATCATGCCCCACTTTTTATGTGGGGCGTTTCATTCCCTACTAAAATCCATACAATATGAGGTGACACATATGTTTGAAATTTTTATCTCTACCTATCCCACACTCTTAAAGGCTACTATTGTCACATTACAATTAACACTAACATCCCTATTACTCGGTTCACTAATTGGATTACTAGTCGCTTTCTTTCGAATCTCTAACAATAAGGTTTTAAATAGTATTGCTCATGTCTATATCGCCATTATTCGTGGTACACCTTTAATTGTTCAAATCGCAATTCTCTATTTTGGTATTACATCTGTTGTTGTTTTTACCCCTTTTTGGGCAGGAGCAATTGCTTTAGCAATTCATAACGGTGCATATATTACTGAAATTTTCCGCGGATCAATTCAATCCGTTGACCGTGGACAATTAGAAGCTGCTCGCTCTTTAGGGATGCCTTACCCTTTAGCGATGCGCCGGATTATATTACCACAAGCATTTCGTCTGTCTCTTCCCCCTCTAGGGAACCAATTTATTATTGGATTGAAAGATTCTTCTCTTGTTGCTTATGTAGGAATGTCCGAATTATGGGGATCCGGTTTATCAATTGCCGCAGGTAACTTCCAGCAATTAGATACATATATCATTGTTGGTGTATACTATCTCGCACTAGTTCTTCTATTTACTTATCTTGTTAGTCTTCTAGAAAAACGACTACAACGGAAAGAAAATAACTCTGTCCACGTCAAGACAAAGAACAAGAAAGAAGTTTCTTTATAACAAAAAGCAAGCTCTAAGAGAGCTTGCTTTTTCATCGTAAAATATATCTATTATTGATTTACTTTTTTTATAGTCTCTTTTTCCTCTATATGATCCTCACGATATGAAATATTATGAGGATCCAATCCATTTCCTAAAGAACCATAGAAATGCTCCCTATGCGGATCAACTAATTCACTTCCGTGATAATACACACGTGGTGTATTCCAAAGTGCTGCCAATGCTTTTGTCATCGGCATTTCGTGATAGCGTTCCGGCCACATTTCTTTAATTTTATCTTTTACTAATGGATAGTATTTAGAACTCATAGCAGGAAACAGATGATGTTCTGTATGGTATGAGAAATTGAAATGTAAAACGTCTACCCAACGCGGCACTGTTACTGATAAACAGTTTGCTAACGGATCATTTACTGGAACAATTGGATTTAAGCGGTGATTTGTTGCGATATACGCCATTACAATAAAGTTAGCAATTAACAACGGAATCACGTATGCAAAGAACCACTTTGTAGGTCCCATAATAAACAATAAACTAATCCAAACTGTCCAGGGCAAAAGAAGTTGCAGCCATACAGATTTTTGATTGGATGACTTAAATTCTTTTATAAAATGAAAGAACATTCGAGTCGAATGTAACGTAAATTGAATTGTTAGTGACAGAAAACTAAAGAATGAACGTACATGAAGAGGCATGCGATATACCCAATTCAAAAACTTACTCTTTTTAAGTTTCTCAAATGTCGGCCATGCATCTGGATCATTCTCTTCATGCTGTGTATGAACATGATGCGTTGCATTATGCCACTTTCTCCAAAGTTTTGGGCCAGTTGATAATGGCATAAATGCTATCGCACCTAAAAAGTCGCGAAGCCATGCCTTTCTTACAACCGTTCCATGTAAAATTTCATGTCCTAAAAATCCAAGTGAAGCAAAACATAATCCAAGAACAATTGCAATTCCTAGATTCGCCCACACATTCAATTCAAATACACCGATCGTTATTAAACCAGCCAATGCCACAAGTAAATAAGCCAGTCCACCAAATAAACGAGTAGGAACTGGTTTAAATGCTTTTTTTGGCAAATGTGGTGATACACGCGCTGCATACCACCCAAACGTATGAAGCTCCTTCATCCTTTTGCCCCTTTCTTATGCCGCGCCCTACGCGACTTGCATATATCAATTCTTGCTTCCAGATTGATTTTACTAGGTGATCCAAAAAAGCATTTATAATAAGGAAAATATACTCACTCTATCGTCACTTATTTCTCGCTTTTATTATCAATGAAAAACATTTCTCTTTTTACTCTCTATCAACCTTTCCACATGATGAATCATAACAATAGAATTTCTATATTGTCAACAACTTTTATGACCTAGTAATAAAAGTTGGTTATATTTTTATAATTATACTTTATTCCACTAAAGAAAAAGTATAGATTTCACAAGGTTTTACCGCTATACATACACATCCACTTAAACTCCATAGACTCTACCTTATTCAAGAACTCTCTATGTAATCCACAAATGGAATCACTTAAATTTAGCTTTATATAAATCCTACTTCCTCATACTGCCCTAATAAAATAATTATATTAAAATAATTTTATATTTCTTTTAATTAAAATAGGATGCTACTAAAACAACATACATGAATTCCATATAATATGGAAATATTAAAAGGAAAATTGTTCTAAATTCAGGAGGTTTCCAAAATGACAGATGACACATTTCCGCAGTTACCATCATCCTATTGGATTGAATCTACTCAATTGCCTACTTTTCCTCATTTATCCGAAAATATAAAGACAGAAGTTGCTGTTATCGGTGCTGGTATTACAGGCATTACTACCGCCTATTTACTCGCTAAAGAAGGAATGAAAGTCGTTTTAATTGATTCTGGTTCTGTTTTAAATGGGACAACTGGGCATACAACCGCAAAAGTAACAGCTCAACATGATCTTATTTATGATGAATTAATAAACAATTTTGGCGTTGAAAAAGCTCAACTTTACTACGAATCAAATAGTAAAGCTCTACAATTCATAAACGAGACTGTGCAAACATATAAAATCGACTGTAATTTCACAAATGAAGATTCGTATTTATATACAACTACCCATAATGGCCTGCGAAATTTAACGAAAGAATATGAAGCCTATCAAAAATTAAATATTCCTTGTGACTATGTTCAATCCCTGTCGATTCCTATTCCCGTACAATCTGCACTTGTGATGAAAAATCAAGCGCAATTCCATCCCCTCCTTTATTTAAAAACACTTTTAGAAAAGTTTGTGGAAATGGGCGGAAAAGTTTATGAGCAAACAACAGCTATTGATGTGGAAAAAGGAGATTATCCACAAGTAATTACAAAGGGTGACCATCGCATCACTTGTAAATATATTGTCTCTTGTTCACATTTTCCTTTTTATGATGCTAATAGCTTTTTCTTTACGCGAATGTACGCAGAACGCTCCTATGCTCTTGCAATAAAAGCAAAAACAGATTATCCAGGGGGCATGTATTTAAGTATCGATGATCCAAAACGCTCCATACGTTATACGACAAACAATGGAGAAAAGCTGATATTGATTGGCGGAGAGAGCCATAAAACAGGCCAAGGAATTAATACGATGCTTCATTATGATGCACTATATTCCTTTGCTGAATCTACTTTTGGAGTAGATGAAATTCCTTATAGATGGTCTGCACAAGACTTAATTACTTTAGATAAACTTCCTTATATCGGGCATATTAACGAAAACAATCCTAATATATTTATTGCAACAGGATATCGTAAATGGGGTATGACAACTGGAACTGCTGCAGCTCATTTACTGAAGGACTCCATTCTAAAAATCCAAAGTCCATATAAAGAACTGTTTGCACCATCACGTTTTCATGCAAACCCGGATATAAAAACATTTCTCTCACAAAACATTGACGTTGCGAAACATTTAATTGAGGGGAAAATTGAAGTTGCTTTACGTAAGCCAGAGGATCTTGAAACTGGCGAAGGATCTGTTGTACATGTAAATGGAAAACGAGCAGGTGCTTATAAAGATAAAGAAGGAAAATTACATATCGTCGATACGACTTGTACACACCTCGGCTGTGAAGTTGAATGGAACAACGGTGATTGTACTTGGGATTGTCCTTGCCACGGTTCTCGTTTTTCAATTGATGGGGATGTTATGGAAGGCCCAGCAGATCAACCATTAAAACGAGTTGATAACGAGTAAAAAAATAAAGAAGTTCAACGGGAATCCTGTTGAACTTCTTTATTTTCTATGACACCTTTTCAGATAAATTTCGACACAAGAAGGAAAAAATTAACATTAAGTAAAATAATATATTCATCTACAAATAAAGTAAAACTTTAATCAGAGGAGGTTTTGTCCATCCCCTCTGATTATTAGCCCGCACCAATCGGGCTTTTACGGGCAGTTAATCTCCCACCTAACTTCCTCCCATGTGCCTAATTTGAGGTGGGAGTCTTACTGCCCGCAAATAGCGGAATAAAAGGGGTGAATACTATGCAACCTTCTGCTCCACCTCATCTAGAATCTACAAAAACTACCTTTCCAAGCTCTATTACAAAACTTGTTGTTTTTATTTGTTGGCTAGCTATTCTAGCTGACGGATATGATTTAGGTATCTACGGTGCCGTCCTGCCAATGCTCCTAGAGGACAACAGCTGGGCACTATCACCAGCTCAAGCTGGAACAATTGCCAGCTATGCTTTATTTGGGATGTTTATTGGTGCTATTCTAGTTGGAACCATTACAGATTTAATTGGACGAAAATGGACACTCATATGCTGTTTAGCCCTTTTTTCTATCACAATGGGCTTAGCTGCAATTGCTCCTTCTCCGGAATTATTCGGGCTATCTCGATTTATCGGAGGAATCGGATTAGGCGGTGTTATCCCAACAGCTTCGGCACTTACTGTTGAATATTCACCTCCAAAGCGGCAATCTTTTATTTATGCACTTATGTTTACTGGCTATCCTTTAGGTATCGTGTTAGGCGCTATTTTGTCCATGTTTATGTTAGAAGATTTCGGATGGAGAATTATGTTTGGCATCGGAATGATTCCGCTATTTCTCATTCCTTTCATTGTTCGTTATTTACCTGAGTCCATTCAATTTTTGTTATCACGTAATCGGCAAGAAGAAGCGAAACAAATTCTTGATCGTTTTCAAATTGAATTACATGCAAAAAAAGAAATTCCTCAAACATCATCTAATACACAAAAGAAAAAAGGATTTCTTACATTATTCTCAAAAGAATACATGAAAGCAACTCTACTTTTCTGGACCACTTATATAATGGGAATGTTTTTAATATACGGTTTAAATACTTGGTTACCCCAGATGATGCGCCAAGCAGGATATCCACTTGGATCTAGTTTATCGTTTCTACTTATGCTAAACATTACTGCAGCTATCGGTGCTATATTTGCTGGAGCAATTGCGGATCGTATAGGAGCAAAAATTGTTATTAGCATCTCCTATCTTATGGCAGCCATATGTATCGGACTATTAACAATCAAACCCTCCATTACAATCATTTATCTTTGAATTGGTCTTGCTGGAATTGGATCAGTCGGTATTACCCAAATATTAAATGCATATGTAACACAATACTTCCCATCCCATATCCGAGCTACCTCTTTAGGCTGGGGGCTGGGGGCTTGGGCTTGGGCGAATTGGTGCAATCGCTGGTCCGATTCTTGTCGGTATTATTATGACAATGCAATATGACTTAGCATGGAATTTTTACTTATTCTCTTTTGCGGGCCTTATCGCAGCTATATCTGTTTTCTTTATTCCTACAAAATAAAGTGAAACTTTAATCAGTGGGGGTTTTGTTCATCCCCCACTGATTATTAGCCTTCACCAATCGGGCGTTTACGGGCAGCAGGGCTCCCACATAACTTCTTTGCTCTAGCCGAATTTTGAGGTGGAGTCTTACTGCCCACAAAAAGCGTGAACAACATGTTTCTAAATAATGTATTCAAACTCTCAATATCAATCCCTAATCCCTTTTCAATCCCTTTTACGTATTGCTGGTAGTAATCAATTTTCTCTTCTAAAAATTGATTTAACACATTAATTTTTAGACCAATATCCAATTCAGTACCTGATTTTTTCTTTATTAACAACTTTTCAATTTCATTCAATACACTAGGCTCTACTGATAGTTCCGTAATTAACCGGTCAAACTCTACTGGGGGCAATGTCCCTTTCTCTTCTAACCATTTACAAGCTAAAATCGGACGTAATACATAGAAGTACTTTTTCAACTTTACATTTTCACCTTGTAAAAATTCACGATAGTTTTTTGAAGCCATATGTAAGTAATGGTATATTGTTGATTTCGGATCAAAACCCTTTTCACTCATTTGCTGAAGTTGTTCTGGAAGGCTAGAGTTTTTCGAATAAAAAATTGGTGATCGAATCCATTCGAGTAACGCTGGATTTGACTTTGCAAATAGTTGCAATGCCTTTTTAATATCCCAGCCACTTATATCTAAATCATCACTAATTGGATACTCGATTACATCACGTTTATCATGAATTGATAAATACCATTCTACAGGACGTATATAAACAAACCTAACATCATAATCACTATCTTTCGATGGAAATCCCCACGCCCTGCTCCCTGATTCTACAGCAAATAAAATTTTCACATCATTCTCTTTTTCAATTCTTTCTAGTTCCAACTCAATTTTCCCTCTCATTTCATACCCTCCCCATTTTTTGATCATTTCCCTGGAAATTCGACAAATATAAGACTAATTTTACTACATACTAAAATAGCTGTCAGAAAATTCCCGACAGCCTAACAAAACACCTATTTTTTCTTTTCAATTACAGTAACTGCAATTCGTTCAATCTCCTTTTGAATTTCTTCTTTATATGCATCGACTTTTGAAAAATCCATAGCGGCAATATAAATTCGTTCTAATTTATCGCGAACTGATTTTGCCTTTGCTAAGAAAGACATCGCCTCATTCATTTTTGTTTTATACTGAATTGAAACGTCGCGAATTTCCGTAGCATACTTCTCATCTGTCCCTGGTGCAACAATGAGATCATACATATCGATAATCTCATCCCCCTCACGGCTTGGGAAGTATTCATGCGGTGCTGTACTATCAAAAATTGCAAATCCTAATTCCCTTACAATAATCATATCGAGACTATTTGGATCAAATCCACAATGATACACTTCTACTTCAAACCCTTTTTCTTCTGCTGCCTTAGCTAATTTTTTGAGCATCGTTGATTTTCCAGAGCCTGGGCGTCCCTTTATAAAATAACGATGTGGTAACCCTTCTGTTAAATTAGGAACAAAATCAACTGCTCCTTTCGGTGTAGCAGCCCCTAAAAAACGGTGTTTCACGATTGATTTCTTCCCGCCTTTATCTGCAAATAGTTTCTGTATAAGCTGATCTGTTAATTCGTTTGCTTTATTAAAATCAATGTTATTAATATATATTTTCTCCCACTCATCATGTATAACTAGAGCCTCTTTAAAACACCCGTAAGCTGCTTGAAAGGCTTTACTCGCTTCTGAAACAAATCGTTCAATCTCTAATTTTTGCTTTCTTAATTTATCTGAGTCCCAAGCAACGCCTAAATTTATATACTCTTCTACAACTCCAGGCATTTTCGGCTCAATAACGTGTGGCGATGTTCCATCGACAATTCCTACATTTAGCTTCGGAATAATTACACCGTCAACTGACTTATTGTCAGAAGAACAATGTAAAAATTCAATATCATATCCTTTTCCAGTCCATTCACGCCCAATTGCTTTTATTAAAGAAGACTTCCCTGTTCCTGGACCGCCTTTTAAAATAAATAGCCTATCTAGCCCTTTTAAGCTCTCTTCATACAAGCTATAAAATCCTCTAGCTGTATTTCCACCAGCAAAATAGTTCAATACATTCCCTGTCACTGCACCCACCCCTTCGCAGCATTCTACTTACATAAGCTACAATATGCGAGAACCTTTATTTGGGTGAACACCTATTTTGTATTGCACTAAAAAAGGAAATGAATTACAATTTAAATATACCGAAAATTCTAAACATTAAAACTAAATAGACCTTTATCAAGAGAGGCAGAGGGACCGGCCCTTTGAAGCCCAGCAACCTCAGTTTATAAGAACTGAATAGGTGCTAATTCCTACAAAATGCTTTGCATTTTGGAAGATAAATTTAACTACTGCATGTAAAGCTCATCTTTCTTGATTATGAAAGATGAGCTTTTTATTATTTGAAATACATATATTGGAGGTATTTAAAATGAAAGTAATTGACCTATCACAAACATTTGAAAACAATATGTCTCAATTTCCTGGGACACCAGAAATCCAACTAGAAGCAATTACAAGTGTTGAAGAGACAGGATATCAAGTTACAGATTTTCATTCTGTCGTTCATGTTGGCACGCATTGCGATGCTCCTGCACATTTTATTTCTGGTGCAACAACAATTGATCAATTACCCCTTGATCAATTTGTAGGTCAAGCTGTTCTTATCGATGTAACTCATGTTCAAGAGCGAAAGTTACCTAAGGAAGTATTAAATACTACCGACATAAAAGAAGGAGATATTGTTATTTTCCATTCCAATTTATCTAATAAATGGAACACAGAAGCTTATGCGAAAGAAGCATTTTATCTTTCCGAAGAATTAGCTGAAGAACTAGTTAAATTAAAAATAAAATCTGTCGGTTTAGATTTCATTTCTCCCGATGAGGTAACTACAGAAACCTCGCCTATTCATCACATATTACTAGGGAATAACATTTATTTAATTGAAAATCTAACAAATCTAGATGCCATTAAAACGAAGCGTTTCTTTTTCTCAGCAGCACCTTTAAAAATTAAAAATAGTGATGGTGCTTTTGCAAGAGCATTTGCCGTTATTTTTTAAAATAAGAACTACTTAAGAACACAAAAAAAGCAAAGATCATTTTTGACCTTTGCTTTTATATTTTTTATTTAAGTTAAGAAAGAATTGTTCCACCCTCGGACGTACCCAAGCTAAATAATCTTTATCTTTTTTCTTTGTACAAGCTATCTCTTCTCCATCTACCATTCCGACAAGTTCTAGCTCTAACAGCTGCCTCGTGAATGCTAGCATATTTACTTCTTCTGCTGGATACTCTTCTTTTAATTTCTCCTCAATTTCTCCCAATAAAAAACCGTCACGCATCATTGCTAGTGCATCAATCCAAAGTGGCGGCATTTCATATGTCTCTCCTGTAATCGTATCTTTTACAATATAATTCTTTTGCTCTTTTCGAAATTGAATCGTGTGTAAACATACAGTTGAATTTAATGTCAATTCCATCATACCACCCCTTTCATCATATCTGCATAGAAAAAAGGATGCGCGTGCACCCCTGCTTTTCTTTTCATAACACTACCGAACCGTTACACGAGCTAAAAGCTGCATGTCGATATTTTCCTCCATTATAAACGAAGTGTTTTATAAAAAAAACCCTTCTTTAAACATTTTATAAAATGTTTATATTTACACAACAAGAACACTTTTCTGAAAATAGTTTCTTCTAATGTACTACACTGTTGGTAAATAAATTTCCACTTTCGTTCCTACGTCCATACTACTTTGAATCGCGATACTCCCTTGATGTTCCTCAATAATTTTATATGTAATCATTAGCCCAAGGCCTGTACCATTCTCCTTTGTTGTATAAAACGCCTTTCCGATTTTCTCTATTTTCTCATTCTCTATACCAAATCCTTGATCCTCGACAGAAATACACAAATGTCCCTCAGTTTTTTCATATGCACGGATATGGATGTCTCCACCTTCTGGCATTGATTCTATTCCGTTTTTAATAATATTTAATAAAACTTGTTTTAATTGTTTATCATCACCGTTTATAACTGGTAAATTTTCATCTACTTGCAAATGAAATTTCACTCCATATTTTGTTGCATAACTTTCCATTAGCTGTACAACATATAAAAGAATTTCCCGTATATTACACCATTTATAATTTGTTGGTTTCGGTTTTCCTAATAACATCAATTCACTAGCAAATCCGTTAATCCTTTCAATTTCTTGTAACATAATGTCGTAGCTCATCGTATCAGCAGGGTTTCTTTCTTTTTGCATTTGCGTAAACCCTTTCAAAGCCGTTAATGGATTTCGAATTTCATGCGCAATTGTTGTAGACATTGTCCCAATTACAGCTAAATTTTCTGTCTCTTTCATATTGTTCATCATCTCAACAACCGTTCTTACATAAGACTGAAATCGTTTTAACAAAGAATGTGAAATAATGAAATAGAATACACATAAAACAAGTGGAATCACAACTTTTAGATCTTTTAATATCAACGTAAAAAATACATATTTTCCAATGACACTAAAGGAAACTAAATAAAAATATTTTCTGTTCACGAAAACCGGTGCAAATAAAACTAATAATATTTCTACCATACTACCATGTTCAAAAGCCCTATCCGTTCGCAAATAAATCATTAAATTATTAATAAGGTTGATAAACATGTACCCAAATAAAAATAAATATTTTACAAAATATACATAGCCTCTTTTTTGAAGATATATCGAAATAGGAAATAATGATATTACAAATATGTATACACCTATCCCAAGACTACCTTCTGGCCACCCTATCGCTGTCCCATTAATATTCATAGCGGGATACATAAAATAATATATAGCGTCATATAAAAAGAATATAATATAGAATAATAATATAAATACTTTTAAAGCTTCTCTTTCTTCATAAATCAAGCTCTTGTATTTGTTCATATAAAAACTCCTCTTGATCAATCCCCAAAAAACATTTCAAATGTTATCTCTTTAAATTATAAATATGAAATTGCTTTCAGGGCAATATGTAACCTTCTAATACTAAAAGGAAGGAGATACAGCTCCTTCCTTTTCAGTCACAATTTATAACCACCTTACCCTATCATGTAGCAATCCATCTGTAAAATTATTATGCCCTATTACAAAATCCTTCATATATAAATTTAAATATTCCCCATACTTACTTTCAGTATTTAATAATAATTCTTCTACATAATAAGCACCTTGTCCAAAGGTATCTAAAAGTAAACTACACAAGCCCGTATAAATCCCACATCCTACTTGGAAGTAAGTTGCATTTGTTTTATACTTTTGAAAAACTTGGCTACTATTCATTACATTATACATGTATGTCTCGCTATTTTCATATACGAGTAACACACCAACTAAGTCCTCTCCCGTAATCTCTTCTTCTGCGGGATTAAATACTTTACGATTCCAATTCCATAAATCTTCTACTTTATCTAAGTTCTGTCTAATTAAATTTGTTGTATATTCATTAATCCGATAAAGAAAACCAACTTCCATATTAAAAGTTTTCCCTAAAATTAAGACTTCCTCATGCGGCATTAAGCAACCATAAAATTCTTTTGCTCCTAACTTCACTTTATACTCTGAAGCATATACATCCTCATAAAAATAAAGAGGACGATGATGGCTCATATACATCGGATAACTCCATATCGCTTCATCTAGAAATCGTTCTACTGCCCATGAAGCGTAAAGTGTATGAGGCTTTATGAGTGCTGTATCATTCAAAAACGACGTATCATGTTCTACAATATAGCATGCTCGTGGCTTTTCATTTGGCCGTTCTTTCATGAGTTCAACAACCATCCATTGAACAACCCCCGGATTCATACCTGAACCTATAATCGCTTTTGTATTTGTAAATTTTTCTTTCTCCTTCTCAAATCTCGTATATCTTTCCGTAAGCTGAAAGCCGAGTAAACTATCGTCCTGATCTACTGCCTCATTTTCCAAAGCTGAATTAATATAAAAAATTCCAAGTTCATTACAACAGCTCAGTACCCTGATCGTATCTGCACCAGAGACATCAATAACAACACTTGTTCTTTTTTCTTTTAAATGTTGTTTAAATTTCACTACATCTTGAAGGTCTATTTCATATAAAAACAATTTCTCCTTTAAATTCGGAAACAGCTCATCATAATAAGTCCTATATTTTTGTTTTATATCAACCAAATGAAATTTAACATTCTTTATCGCTTCATAAATTGGATCTTTTTCATTTGCTATCGCTTGATTTACAATTGCTAAAACTGCCTTTGCTGCTCCACCAGCACTACCAAGTAATGTAATCGATAACGAATTTGGAAACTGCTCCACAAACAAAACCCCTTTAATAGATTAGTTGAGCAGTACTTCCTCAAAAAATGAATTGAATACAACAAAAGATGGCTCGTACATATTTTTTATAATTTCGTACAAGATTACCTCTTCATAAGTAAAAAAACAGTGACATACTTATATATTCAATTCATTTTCCCCCTCATATCCAAATAGCGATAAACAAATAGGCTCGACCTTTTCTTCCGTATATATAAAAGAAAAAGCCAGCCCTTTAAACTAGCTTACGGACAATGGACAGATTTTACATGTTGAATATTCACGTACATTTTTGCGTCACGTGCTTTTAATATTTCAATATGCCCTTCATCAATTTCCATCATTTTTCCAATTTTATTAGATTCCTCACCTAAATCAAACACCATAATTCTCCCAGCCATTTTAATAAGCTGTTCTTCAAACGTTCTAGCTAAAGTAATATTTAATGGATTTACGGGGAGTTCATTTTTATTGAGGGAATAAGGTACTTGGTTCTCTTTATAAGGAATTAACCATTTCAAATGCTTTAAAGATATATATACCGTTTTATAAACTGGGCTATAAAAAACAATATAATCGTTCATTACACTTGTAACATAACCATGTATTGGAGCATTTCCCGCTACATAAACTTCTGTAAAAATCCCTTTAGAAGTGCTTAATACTTTTCTCAAAGAAATTGAAGGTGATTCCCTCTTAATTACAGAATCAACATCTGGTTTTGATATTTCTTCATCATATGGTCTTAAAAATTTATAATATTGGATATGGTATAAAGATATATATACATAGTCTTGTCCATTGTAGAGAACAACAATATCATTTCCTACATCAATTAATACACCTTTAAATCTTTTTTCACCGATTAATTTAACGTATATATTTTCTCCAATATTTTTGTTTAACTCATTCATCTATATCCTCCTTTCTATGAAATTACAATTTTCCTGTCTTTTATTCTAAAAATAATCAGGGGCAATGTTCTGTCCTTTAATAGTAAGAAATTCTTTTTCATATACCGCACAATAATTACAGCGAAATATGAAAGCATTCTTCACTCTCAGTCATAGTGCCCCTCTTATTTATCAAACATTATTCTTCTTCATTCTTTTTGTCTTTAACTACTTGACTCACATTTTTAATATGAAAATTCAGGACATAAATTACTTCCTCACGGTTCACTAAAGTCACATATTCTTCATTTACGTCACTTAATAAACCGTCAATACTCTCAGGTCCGCCCCTATTAATCTTTACCCACTTATATTTCAAACTAGATAATATATCTTGAAATGTAGTAGCATCAAAGTATGGTTGTGCACTAAAGTAAGGATTTAATTTGATCTCCTTCGCCTTCTTAACTACGCTTTTCACATGACTTCTCTGGTAATAAATAACTTCTCCTGTATTTCCTTGTAATACAAGATGTTCATCTTCAGCTGATAGTAGTACCCCTATCCGACTTTCTGGACCACCAAGATTTATTTTTACATTTTGGTCCACCAAACTTTTAATCTCGTTACTAGGTAGTCTATTTTCCAATTTTACTCCTCCTTCCCCCTATTATCTGCTACGATTTGATTGTCTTTGTGCACGTGCTCTATATGACTGATTACTTGTACCATTACTTTCTTCTTCTTCCTCTTTGGACACTTGTAAACCGTAGTTCACACTTTTAATATGAAAATGTGCAATCTTTATAACTTCTTCTTTCACAATTAATGTGACGTATTCAGAAGAAACATCCTGTAAAATCCCTTCAATCTTTTCTGGACCACCTCTGTTGATTTTAACCCAGCGATATTGTAAGTTTTGCAGTAGGCTTTGAAAGTCCTCCCCGTCTAAGAACACAGGTAGCTCTCCAACATCTTCAGCGACATCTTTCGTATTTTTTGTAATGCTTTTTAAATGTTGGAACTGATAATAATAAAATGTGCCCTTTTCACTTAATAGCACGAAATAATCACTATACACTGCAACTACTGTACCTTTTTGCGATTCTGGTCCACCTCGATTCACTCTAACACTCTCTCCAACCAATCTGTTTAATAAATCACTACTAATTATACTCACGAGAAAACCCCTTCCATTAATTTATAAGCTTTTGCACTGATAGTATATGTATCTGTACAGGTTATGTTCGCTATGTTTGTCCCCGCTATGAAAAAATATGCTTTTAACTAATAGTACTAATTCCTATAAAATCTTCTTTCACTTAAAGTAAATCTAGGATTTTGGATGACTTTTTCATCCCTTAATATAAAAAGCCCCCGTATTAAGATACATTTCTGCATATCTTAATACGGGGGCTTTTTATAAATTTAATCTTCGTCTTTAACATCCATATCTTCTGGAATTGGTTCGTTTAATATTTCTTCCACTAACTGCTTATATTTCTCCATTTGTTCTAAATGTGTATTAAACTGTTCCTTGTTTATTAAATATTGCTCTCCATCAAACAGTGCACGAACTTTCTTTTGCTGAATTAAGTCTTCAACATACGATTTTGGTAATTTCAAATACTCCGCAGCCTCTTCTATCGTTATATACAATGTGTTCATTCCTTTATTGTTTTTTCATATATATACTGTATCTTACTTTATTTTGTAAACAAATAAAAAAGATTTTGTAAATGCGAATCAAAAAGCAGGTAGATGCATTCCATATATTGTATAATAGTATAGTAAGTATTTTTTTAAAATATAGAATGGTATTACCCATTTACACAAAGGAGAGTTAACATATGGCTACTCGTCACATCATTACAATGTTAGAAAAAACATTACGAGTTGAAACAGAAAACACAATTTCTCATCTATCTAAGTCTTTATCCGATCGTATTCTTTCACAAAGTGCAGCAGTACATGAAAGCAATTGCTACCATACGATTGGTGAATGGTACAAAAATCATTTCTTGTTCCAACAAGACGATTTCCTTTGGGCTAAATACGTTTTCTATGACGCATATTGTGAGGCTATAAAAAAACAAGGTCATCTTACAAAACGCGTTCGCCAAATATTAGAATCATTAGCTCGACAACATGGAAAACAATATATTGTTTCTATACAAAATATTCCATTCCCTAATGAACAGGCAAAAGGGACCGCATAATTTAATAATGATCAGCACAAACCAACTATAGATTCATTGTTTCCTAAAAAGATTTACAAATAAAATGTTCAAGTCTTTGTATTCCCTTTTTATAGAAATACATTTGTATGACATGAACTAATGAAACCGGTGTCATAATAATGATTGAAAATATAGTAAACAGGAAAACCCCCATTTACACCTCTCTTCCATAGAAATAGAGATGTAAATGGGGGTATACTTGTTTCTTTATTAATTCATCATCTGCTTTATCAATTCTCGATTTCTCTTCTTAAATACTTCATTATGCGAAGAAACCATTCCGTACTCACTTGCATCTGGTTGAATAAATTGTTTTGCTTTATTCACAGCATTTCCAGCATCTTGGAACGCTCCTGCGATTAAATGTAATTTTCCGTCATGCTTTAAAATATCTCCAGCGGCATATAATCCGTCTACCGAGGACTCACTATTTGCATTTCCTGCAATATAATAATTATCAACAATAGCGACATCTAGCTCACTATTTTCCAATAATGTAATGTCACGTTCATATCCATGATTAATAATAACTTCTTCAACAGATAAATGAGAAACCTCTCCAGTTTCATGATTTGTTAATTCTACATGTTCAATCGCTTCATGGTTATCACCGGCAATTAATTTTGTAATCGATGTATTAAAGAAACATTCTGCTGAACTGTTCATAAGTTGTTTTACTTGTGCTTCATGACCAGATAATTCTTCTTTTCTATATGTTAAATAAACTTTTTTCGCGATTGGTTCTAATTCGTTCGCCCAATCAATTGCCGAGTTCCCTCCGCCTGAAATAATTACCGTTTTATCTTTGAAACGTTTTAACGATTTAACTGTATAATTTAAATTTGAGACTTCGAATCTCTCCGCACCTTCAATTGATAACTTTTGTGGATTCAATATACCACTCCCAGTTGCGACTATCACTGTTTTTGAAAAATGTTCTTCCCCAGAGCTTGTTTTCAACGTAAAAATGCCATCCTGATTACGAATAATCGATTCTATTTTTGTATTCAATACAACTTCAGGCTGAAATGTTAATCCTTGTTGTACAAGTTGCTCAATTAATTTCTCACCAGTAACTGGTAATAATCCACCAATATCCCAAATCATTTTCTCCGGATAAACATGTATTTTACCACCTAACTGTGGTTGAAATTCTATTATTTTCGTTTTCATCTCTCTTAGTCCACTATAAAAAGCTGAATAAAGCCCCGCAGGTCCTCCGCCTATCACGGTTACATCAAACAATTCTTCTTGATTCATTCATGCTCACTCCTCAGCTACTAATCATTGATTATCATTCTCAATAAAATATAACCTGTTTCCGCAAAATTTACAATCAAAATTACTATTGACAATACACGTATATAAAATTATATTATTTAAAGAATCAGTAGTGATAATAATTATCAATTTGTTAATTATTATCAACTGTGAGATTACATCTTCTTCTATTACTATGGTGAATACTATATGGTAAAATCTCAAGTTCAAGATTGTTAATAAGATTTTTTGTGTTACCACTAACTTTTCAAAAGATCAAAGCTAAACAATTTATTGTGCATCACATATCATCTATCAAAAGGAGAAAGACGATGAAAAAATTATTCATTTCACTAACAGTTCTGTTCGTCCTTGTTATGAGTGCTTGTAGCAACGGTTCAACAGACAAGAAGAACGACGCAAAAGGTAAGAAATCAGAAACAATTACATACCAATCTGAAAATGGTAAAGTAGAAGTTCCAGCAAATCCACAACGTGTTGTTGTCCTATCATCATTCGCTGGTAACGTAATGTCATTAGGTGTAAACCTTGTTGGTGTAGATTCATGGTCTAAACAAAACCCGCGCTTTGATAGCAAACTAAAAGGCGTTGCTGAAGTATCAGATGAGAATGTTGAAAAGATAGCAGAATTAAATCCAGACTTAATCATTGGTTTATCAAATATTAAAAATGTCGATAAGTTAAAGAAAATCGCTCCTACTGTAACATACACTTACGGAAAAGTTGATTACTTAACACAACACTTAGAAATCGGTAAATTATTAAATAAAGAAAAAGAAGCAAAAACTTGGGTTGATGATTTCAAGAAACGTGCACAAACAGCTGGAAAAGAAATTAAAGCAAAAATCGGTGAAGATGCAACAGTTTCTGTTGTTGAAAACTTCAATAAACAGCTTTACGTATACGGCGAAAACTGGGGCCGTGGAACAGAAATTCTTTACCAAGAAATGAAATTAAAAATGCCTGAAAAAGTAAAAGAAAAAGCATTAAAAGAAGGTTACTACGCATTATCAACTGAGGTATTACCTGAGTTTGCTGGTGATTACTTAATCGTAAGTAAAAATAAAGATACTGATAACTCATTCCAAGAGACAGAATCATATAAAAACATTCCAGCAGTAAAAAATAATCGTGTATATGAAGCAAACATGATGGAATTCTATTTCAATGACCCACTTACATTAGATTTCCAACTAGACTTCTTCAAGAAAAGCTTTCTTGGTCAATAATACAAACATGAGGAATTCTTAAATTAAGAATTCCTCTTCCTTTATTCTATGAAAAGAAAAGATGTGAAACGAATGACAAAAGATCACGACAATCCACGTTCCATGGCTTTTACATACAAACTAATTTTGAGCATAATTGCATTCTTTCTTATTTTTATGGTGGCAATGGTATTCGGTGCTGCAGATACTTCTATAAAAGATGTATGGTTAGCACTCACTTCCTCTGCTAAAGGAGATAAGCTATCTATCCTTCGTGAAATACGTTTACCACGTGAAGTTGCTGCTATTTTTGTAGGCGCTGGACTCGCTGTTTCTGGTGCAATTATGCAAGGATTAACACGAAACCCTCTTGCTGATCCTGGATTACTCGGCCTAACTGGTGGTGCAAACGCAGCGCTTGCACTGACACTTGCTTTCAATCCTTCCATAAGCTACCTTTACTTAACGCTAGCTTGCTTTATCGGTGCTGCCATTGGTGCTATTATGGTATTTGGAATTGGTATGGTAAAAAAGGGAGGACTTTCTCCTCTTCGAATTGTATTAGCTGGTGCTGCTGTTTCAGCGTTCTTACTCGCAATTTCAGAAGGTATTGGTATTTACTTTAAAATTTCACAAGATGTATCAATGTGGACTGCTGGGGGCGTAATTGGAACGACTTGGAGCCAATTGAAAATTATTATTCCGGTTATTTCAATAAGTATATTTATCGCTATTTTACTCGCAAAGAAATTGACAGTCCTTAGTTTCAGTGAAGAAGTTGCCATTGGACTCGGTCAAAAAATTATCGTCATTAAAACGATTTTATTTATCATTATTATCTTGCTTGCTGGTGCTTCCGTAGCACTTGTCGGGAATATGGCATTTATCGGCTTAATGATACCTCATATGGTTCGTCCAATCGTTGGGCCAGACTATCGTTTTGTCATACCGATGTCAGCAATCGCTGGTGCGTCCTTTATGCTACTCGCAGATACAATTGGGCGTACAATTAACGCTCCGTACGAAACGCCAGTTGCTGCAATTGTCGCTATTGTAGGGTTACCAGTCTTCCTATTTATCGTTCGTAAAGGAGGAAGAACTTTCTCATGATGCAATCTATTCTAAGAAAACAACGTATTATCATACTCGCTTTACTTATATTGACCATTACAACCATTGTAGTTGGAATGGGGCTCGGTTCAGCATCTTTATCTTATGATCGATTACTCCCAACACTAATGGGACAAGGTACATTTAAAGAGGAGTTTGTTTTATATTCTTTACGACTACCTAGAATTGTCATTACATTATTAGCTGGTATGGCGCTCGCTTTATCTGGTGCTATCCTGCAAGGTATTACACGTAACGATTTAGCTGAACCTGGTATTCTTGGAATCAACGCTGGAGCTGGTGTTGCAGTTTCCATTTTCTTTTTATATTTTCCAATTGACGTAGGTTCGTTTCTTTACTTACTACCAGTCGTTGGGTTTATCGGTGCTTTCCTTACTGCTGTTCTAATTTACGTATTTTCATATAGTAAATCAACAGGACTTCAGCCAATACGATTAACATTAACCGGTATCGGATTTTCATTTGCACTATCTGGAGCAATGATTGTTCTTATTTCATCAGCAGATCGTATGAAAGTGGACTTTATTGCAAAATGGATAGCCGGAAACATTTGGGGAGATGACTGGATCTTCGTTTACGCAATGCTTCCATGGTTAATCGTATTAATCCCATTTGTTTTCTATAAAGCAAATCGATTAAACATTCTAGCATTAAACGAACCGGTCGCAATTGGTGTCGGCATTGAAATTGAAAAAGAACGAAGATACTTATTAATTGCAGCCGTTGCGCTTGCAGCTGCAGCGGTTTCCGTAACAGGAGGAATTAGCTTTATCGGGCTGATGGCTCCTCACATCGCAAAATCTTTAGTCGGACCAAGACATCAAATATTCATGCCAATCGCCGTTTTAATAGGCGGATGGCTATTACTACTAGCAGACACAATTGGACGAAACATCGTCGAACCTAGCGGTATTCCAGCCGGTATTGTCGTTGCTTTAATTGGTGCACCTTACTTTATGTATTTGTTGCTTAAGAAAGCGTAAAGAACCCCCCCTCAAGATTTTTTCTTGAGGGGGGTTCTTTTTACTGTTGCCCATACCCTTCAAACTTCTTCGCCAAATTCTCCATCTCGTCTTCTGGCAGTAGCTTCGGTTCGCCGACGCTTTTCGTTTGATAATAAATTTGAGCACAAAACTCAATTTCTTCTGCAATAGTAAACGCCATTTTTATATTATTTGCACCAGCCATTAAACCATGATTCGCAAGTAACACAGCACGTCGATCAATCATGCCTTCAAAAGCAGCATCTGCTAATTGCCTCGTACCAAATGTTTCATACGGCGCACAGCGTACGTTCGGGCCTGCAAAAGCAATTAAATATGAAACAGCAGGAAGCTCCCATCCTAATGATGCAATCGTCTTCGCATAAGGAGAGTGTGTATGCACAAGCGCATTTATATCTTCACGATTTCTATAATAGATAAGATGCATATCTAATTCACTTGATGGTTTTCTCTCTCCCTCTACCACTTCACCATCTAAATTCAATATAACTACATCCTCGGGCGTTGTTTCATAATAATCTAAACCACTTGGGCTAATTGCAACTAGGCCTTGTTCACGATTGAAAATACTAATATTTCCCCCGGTCCCCTTCGTTAAACCACTAGAGATCATTTTCTTTCCATACGCTACAATTTCTTCTCTTTCTTTTTGTAATAACATATATATCCCCCTAAGTATGAAGCTTATGATGACTGAAATTTTATATCTATCTACTTACTAAAATAGCTTTTTTAAATTCTCCGTAAACGGTGCTTTTACAATCCCTTTTTCCGTAATAATCGCTGTTATATTTTCATGTGGCGTAACATCAAATGCCGGATTATATACTTTACTTCCTTTCGGAGCTGAATATTGTCCGAAACGATTAATCACTTCAGAAGCATCTCTTTCTTCGATTGGAATTTCTTTTCCTGTCGGTGTTTTTAAGTCAATTGTCGGTGTTGGTGCTGCTACATAAAACGGAATGTTATAATATTTAGCCAAAATTGAAACACCTAATGTTCCAATTTTATTTGCTACATCACCATTTGCCGCTACACGATCACATCCAACGATTACTGCATCTATTTTCCCTTGTGACATGACCATCGCTGCCATATTATCGGTAATGACTGTTACATCAATTCCCGCTCGCTGCAGTTCTAATGCTGTTAACGTTGAACCTTGTAATCTAGGGCGTGTTTCATCAGAATAGATTTTAAGGTCCCATCCTTTTTCTTTCGCTAAGTACATTGGAGCTGTCGCAGTACCGTACTTAGTCGTTGCTAACGCACCTGCATTACAATGCGTTAATACTCCCATGCCGTCTTGGAATAAAGTTAATGCATACTCTCCAATTTTACGATTAATATCTTCATCTTCTCTATGAATCTTTTTTGCTTCTTCTAATAATCTATCTTTCAACCGTGCGATTGATAAGTGAACATTATCTATCGCTACACTTTCCATTCTTTCAAGCGCCCAAAATAAATTTACTGCCGTCGGTCTTGATGTTGCTAAATATGCACATACCTTTTTTACTTCTTCAATAAATCCTTCTACCGTACTCTCAGTAAATTCCTTTACCCCTAAATACACACCATACGCTGCTGAAACCCCAATCGCTGGTGCACCTCGTACTTTCATTACTTGGATTGCATCCCACACACTTTCAGCTGTTTTAAAAGATTCATAGACAACTTCATTCGGTAATAACGTTTGATCTAATAAAACTAAAGCATCATTTTCCCACTGAATTGGTATTAATTGCTCTTCCATCATCTTCTCCCCTTACTTCGCACTATGCATGGACTGTTTTTTTAACGTTTCTACAAAACTCGTACCTGTTTTATATTGATTTGCTCGTAAAATAAACTTCTTCGCTACTTGAAGACAAATTCGCTCCGCTCTAGCACGTACTTCATCATTCCCAATACAAGTAATATCCTTTACCTTTGCTAGACCAACAATACGACGAATTAACTCAAGACCCGTCACTGCAGCTGTATCTTCTAATACAGATTGTAAATAAACATGGTTAAAGCCTTCTTCCTTCGCCATAATCTCTGTCACATGAATATCCCAAGCATCTAAAAACTTCTTCTTAAATAAATCAATTACATCTACCATTGTAGATTGTAACCAATCCATATATGTATCTTTCTCAGCTCCAGGCGGCATAGTCTCATCTGCATTCACCCAAGCAAATATTAAATTCGCCATTACATTCCCAACGTCATATCCCATAGGTCCGTAAAAGGCAAACTCAGGATCAATAACCTTTGTAGAATCACTTTTTACAAAAACAGAGCCAGTATGTAAATCACCATGAAGTAAAGCCTGTGCATTCGTCATAAACGCAAATTTAAGCTTTGCTACTTCCATACGAAGTTCCTTATCGCTATATATATGCTCTCTAATCCAACCTTCATTTAATTGAAACAATTCGTTGCGTTTATTATGATTTGTGAATGGCTCAGAATATACGAGGTCCTCTGTAATTTCGCATAACTCAGGATTTATATAATTTTTCACGAGTTCCTTCTTCTCTTTATGATTCATTACAACATCTGATGTTAATAGAAGAGTATTTACCATAAAGGTAGTTAAATCGTCAGCAAGCCTTGGAAATATTTGATGATTTATGAGTGCTGTACGTAATATTGTGTGATCTGATAAGTCTTCCATTACGCAACAATTCATTACACTATCAAATAAATACACCTTTGGAACAAGTCCTGATGCTAACTCCTCCTCTAACTGCAAAACATCAGATTCAATACGAATACGATTCGTCGACAACTTAAACTCATCTGAAATACGTGCTGTATCCCCAGCCTGCTTCACGATAATGGAATTATTACTCTCCTCATCCCAAACACGAAACACATAATTTAAATTTCCATCTCCTATTTCTTTACATTGTAACCCCTTTGTATCCTCAAACTTAGATAATTTCTCTTTCACATATGCAATCACATCTTTAGCTTCCATTAAAAAATACTTCGTGAACTTAGACATGGTTTCCCCTCCACACTAAATGTAAACGTTTTCTAAAAGCCATAAAAAATAATAGACTGAAATTTTTTCAATCTATACTATATCTTTTTTATTGCAATACATATCTCGTTTTTATTATATCTTTTTAGAAATAAGCGTCAATGTTTCTATTTCTCATTGCAATATACTTCTTATTATATATATTTAAGATGACAATAATTGTTCAAAAAGATTCCGATACATTTTGTTGTATTTATTGCACAATTCTTTGTACAATAAAGTAAGAAGTTACTTTTCAAATCCACAACTTCTAAGAAAGATTTCCTTCCTAAGAATTTATACTTACACCATATCTCTAATATAAACACTAACCTTTCAACCACTCATTTAAAATTTATAAACTTAAAATTACCTTTCCAGTCCCTAGTAGCTTTAATTGAGAATAAATATTAATTAAATTGGAATAAAGTTAGTTTATTCTCTTGACAAAATAACCACTTCTATATGATAATTAATATCGAATTAGAATTATTATAGTTAATTAAAAAATATATTTTATGAGCAAACTAATTTCCGATGCTCAAAACCAACCTTTAGGAGGAATTTTAATATGTTATTAATCGGCACAGAAGTAAAACCGTTTAAAGCT
Source organism: Bacillus sp. MYb209 (assembly GCF_002975175.1). Classification (GTDB taxonomy): domain Bacteria; phylum Bacillota; class Bacilli; order Bacillales; family Bacillaceae_G; genus Bacillus_A. Next base: position 72,774 of record NZ_PCNZ01000010.1, on the reverse strand, counting down.
AATGCTTACCATAATGGAGAATTTGTCCAAGTTACTGACGAAAGTTTAAAAGGAAAATGGAGCGTAGTTTGTTTCTACCCAGCAGACTTCACATTCGTTTGTCCAACTGAACTTGAAGACTTACAAAACCAATATGCAACTCTAAAAGACTTAGGCGTTGAAGTATACTCTGTATCTACAGACACTCACTTCACTCACAAAGCATGGCATGATAGCTCAGAAACTATCGGCAAAATCGAATACATTATGATTGGTGACCCAACTCGCACAATCACTACAAACTTCAACGTTTTAATGGAAGAAGAAGGTCTTGCTGCTCGTGGTACATTCATCATCGATCCAGACGGCGTTATCCAATCTATGGAAATCAATGCTGACGGTATTGGCCGTGACGCAAGCATTCTTGTTAACAAAATTAAAGCAGCTCAATACGTACGTAACAACCCAGGTGAAGTTTGCCCAGCTAAATGGCAAGAGGGTTCTGCAACACTTAAACCAAGCCTTGACCTTGTAGGCAAAATCTAAGGAGTTCGATCAAAATGATACTAGATGCAGATATAAAAACACAACTATCCCAATACCTTCAGTTAATGGAGAACGATATTTTACTTAAAGTTAGCGCAGGAGACGATAACGTATCTAAAGATATGTTATCTCTAGTAGATGAATTAGCTACTATGTCATCTAAGATTACAGTAGAAAAAGTTGAACTAGAGAGAACACCAAGCTTTAGCGTAAATCGCCCTGGCGAAGACACTGGTGTCGTATTCGCTGGTATTCCATTAGGACACGAATTTACTTCATTAGTGTTAGCTTTACTACAAGTTAGTGGACGTGCTCCAAAAGTTGAACAAAAACTAATCGATCAAATCAAAAACATTCAAGGCGAATATCATTTTGAATCTTATATCAGCCTAAGTTGTCATAACTGTCCTGATGTTGTACAAGCTCTTAACGTAATGAGCGTTCTTAACTCTGGTATTACACATACTATGATTGATGGCGCTGCGTTCAAAGAGGAAGTAGAAAGCAAAGACATTATGGCAGTACCAACTGTTTACCTAAACGGCGAATCTTTCGGAAGCGGTCGTATGACACTTGAAGAAATTTTAGCTAAAATGGGTAACGGTCCAGATGCATCAGAGCTTTCTGATAAAGATCCATACGATGTTCTTGTTGTTGGTGGCGGCCCAGCTGGTGCAAGTGCAGCAATTTATGCAGCACGTAAAGGCATCCGCACTGGTATCGTTGCTGAGCGCTTCGGTGGTCAAGTAATGGATACTATGGGTATTGAGAACTTCATCAGCGTAAAACGCACTGAAGGTCCTAAGCTAGTAGTAAGCCTTGAAGAGCACGTAAAAGAATACGACATCGATGTAATGAATCTACAACGTGCGAAACGTTTAGAGAAAAAAGAACTTATTGAAGTGGAACTTGAAAACGGCGCTATTCTGAAAAGTAAGAGCGTAATCGTTTCAACAGGTGCTCGCTGGCGTAATGTTGGCGTACCAGGTGAAGCTGAGTTCAAAAACAAAGGTGTAGCATACTGCCCACACTGTGACGGCCCATTATTCATCGGAAAAGATGTAGCGGTTATCGGCGGAGGTAACTCTGGTATTGAAGCAGCTATTGACTTAGCAGGTATTGTTAAGCACGTAACTGTTCTTGAATTCATGCCAGAATTAAAAGCTGATGCTGTATTACAAGAGCGTCTTAACAGCTTACCAAACGTAACTGTTCTGAAAAACGTTCAAACGAAAGAAATCACTGGTACTGACAAAGTAAACGGTATTTCTTACATCGATCGTGAAACTGAAGAAGTTCATCACGTTGAATTACAAGGTGTATTCGTTCAAATCGGTCTTGTGCCAAACACAGACTGGTTAGGCGAAACTGTTGAACGCGCTCGCGGTGAAATCGTAACAGATAAGCACGGCGCTACAAACGTACCAGGAGTGTTTGCTGCAGGTGACTGTACAAATAATCCGTACAAACAAATCATCATCTCTATGGGTTCAGGAGCGAATGCAGCTTTAGGTGCATTTGATTACTTAATCCGTAACTAATAAAACAGATTTGAAGAAGCATAGCTATCATTTCGGTAGCTATGCTTCTTTTTTTTATAAGATTATATAATTAAAATAATAATATCAAAAGGAATTACATCTGTATTCTCTGTGTTTCCAGTTCTTCTGAAATAACATCAATTTGACGATCTAGCTTATAAAATTTCATAATGATAATTCCTAAAATTGCTGCGAGCAGCGGTGCCCACAAATAATTTATTTTTATCGCAACAAGTGCGGAATGTGCTTGTTGTTCTGCACCAGGTACATATTTCCCAAAAGAAAGCATCGCTGCCGATAGTGCTCCTCCCACTCCCATGCCTACTTTTGCTCCAAAACTAATAGCCGCAGATAATAACCCTTGAGCTCGAACACCAGATTTCCATTCTCCATAGTCAACAGTGTCTGCAACCATCGCAAATGCCATACTCATAGAAAAACCTTGCCCTAAGCTGTTTATAACCATCCCTGTTAAAATGAGAGGAATCGATTGAATATTACTACCGAATAAGGCAGTAGTATAGCCAATAATCATAATCGAAGAACCCATAATCATCGTATTTCTCTTCCCAATTTTCTTAGATACAAATACTGAAAGTGCCAGTGTGATTAATGATACTAGAGATAAAGCCATCGTAACTGCTATAAGATCTGGTCGTTTCATATTATATGTCCAAAAATAAACTGTTGTCTGCGTTTGCATCGTCATAATAGTCATTTGAACAAATCCACTCGCTAAAAGTAGGAACCATGGTACATTTCCTTTTACCGCCTTTATAGACTCACGAAACGGCAAGGGTTTATCATTTGGAGAAACAACCCGTTCCTTAACGTTCAAGAAAGTAATAATGAAGAAAATCCCGCCAATGACACTAAATAAAATCATTGTGAAGAAGAAACCTTTCTGCTGATCACCACCACCAAGTGCTTTAACAATTGGAAGGGTACCAACAGATACTATAATTATCCCAATAAAAGCGAAAAACATTCTAATAGAAGCCAGTTCTGTTCGCTCTTGCGGATTACTCGTCATGCTAGGTAAAATTGATGTAATCGGGATATTTATACCAGAATAAATAATACCAAGAAGTGTATAAGTGATGTAAGCGTATACAATTTTACCTGTAGAACCAAGGTCTGGCGTATAAAATGTCATGACTGCAATAATAGCAAACGGAATACCTAACCACAAAAAGTAGGGCCTGCTTTTCCCCCATTTTGAATTTGTTTTATCAATGAGAATCCCCATCATCGGATCAGCGAAAGCATCCAATACACGTGTTATTAGGAACAAAGAAGCAACAGCGGTAGTACTAATCCCATATACATCCGTATAAAAAAACATCAAATATATAGTAATCATTTGAAAAATCAAATTGGAAGCCGTATCTGAAAGCCCGTAACTAATTCTTTCTCTCCAACCTACTTGTTTCTTCATCATCTCAACTTGCTCCTCTCCTACATATATTCATTCCTATAAGAAAGCTTGCTCAAAAACATTTTTTCAAGCAAGCTTCTAAATTTAGATAAACACTCTCTTAATCTCTTTCGCAATTTCATTCATTAAATCTTCTGCTTGTGGATATAAACCAATCTTATCCATGAAGGCATGATCTGTACCATTGTACTGAATAAGCTTAGTAGTTACACCACTGCGCGCTAGTTTCGCTGCATAAGCTTCACACTCTACTTTTAAATAATCGAATTCAGCAGTTACAATTAGTGTTTGCGGCATGTTACTTAATTTATTTGATAGTAATGGTGAAACATGAGGGTCTGTAATTTCTCCATTATTTTGTAAATACAATTGGAAAAGCAGCTCACTACTTCCAGCCATACCTTCAAGCATTGGAATAATTAATTCCGAATGGTTACGGATTTCATACTGATCGCGGCTCCACTCAAAATCCTCTGTTTGAACACCTGCCATATTCACTGTAGGATAAATAAGTGCTTGAAGCTTAATCATCTTAGTTCCTTTTTCACTATCCATTAGTGCACATACAGTAGCTAAATTACCACCCGCGCTATCTCCAGATACCGCAATTTGTTGTGGGCTCACTCGAAGCTCTGTAGCATGTTCATATACCCATGTTACAGCCTCAAAAGAATCCGTTAGCCCAGCTGGATATGGATGCTCAGGAGCTAATCGATAATCAACAGAAATTACCACAGCGCCAGCCTTTTCAGCTAATGCTTTACAAGGATTTTCTACAACATCGACACTGCCGCCAATAAACCCTCCACCATGGAAGAAAACTACAGCAGGCAAGTTACCTTCATTAGAAGGTGTATAAATTCGTAAAGGAATTGTTCCATTCTTGCCCTCAATTACTTTATACGTCGTTTCAATTTTACTTGTCGTAACGTCTTCATTATTCCAGCCCATCATAGCTCGCATGCCATTAACAAAACTCATAGTATCCGCCGGATCAAATGATTGATTACCCATCATAGCCATTTGCTCTGCTACTTGTAAATTTACGTGAAGAACCCTAGGATCTAATCCACCAGTTACACTAGAATCGGGAATCGGTTTAGCGATAAAATCAAATCCTCTTTTTTTAACCACGGATGTCTCTTCACTTAAATTCGAAAGAAGATTAGTATATAAAGTTTGATTACTCATCGTTATCATCTCCATCTTAAATATTTTCGAATATAGCTTTCATATATGAATGAATGGTCAATAACTAAAGATTTCTACGATATGTTTTCGTACGAGAATCTTCAATTACATCATTCCAATTCATTCCAAAGGCAAAGTCATATACATGTCCTTCAGAATCAATATGGCATTCCATATCATGTGCCACATCTTCCAGTTGTTCCTCGACTGTTTTCATATTTAGCGGCATTTGCATCGGTAACAAACCGGATGGTTCATAATGCCCAGACAAGATATCCATAATTGCTTGATCTTGCACCCCAAAATTCGCTACAATGGCATCCACTTCAGATTCAAATTCTGCAACAACAGTTGGATTCGATAATAAAATTGATACGATGACTGGCTTGCCCTTCATCATTTTTTTTGTTTCCAGTACCATATCTAAATCCGATTCATTATGAGCTGTAACCGTCTTACCTTTATATGAACGATTCATTACATCATTTTCCCTAGAATCACCAGCTATACTATGTGAACGGGCATACTCAGCTGTGTATGGCTTGTATTGAAGACTAATTGGTACATAACCATTTCCTCCATTAGCAGCATCGTCTTGACTGTATCCCGTTCCTGACTTTGGACTTTGAATAAACACAAGTCCGAAATCAGCTTCATCTGAACTAGTAGTAATATCGAAATATTGAGCCACAACGTCAAGATTGACTGGACACTCTAGTTTCTCTTGTGTTGGCATACCAAGCCAGTCTTTCCCAGCCGGTAAATAACGCTTCGGAATATATACTTTGCTTCTAGGCTTCAGCGGCAACGTCTGTCCTTTGTTCTTCAGAAGTACAACTGACTTCAACTGCGCTTCATAACCTGCTCTCATAAATTCTGGATTACTGACGACCTCTTTACTTTTTTCCGACTGTAAATAAGGATTTTCAAAAAGTCCAAGGCGAAACACGTTTAACAACAGGCGTATCGCTGATTGTTCAAACCGATTTCTCATATACTCCGTACCATGTTCGGATACCCCTAATTGATAAACCTCTAGAACCGGTCCAACTTCATTATTACCGCCAAATTGATCCACACCGGCCATTAATAATTTGTAATGCCGCTCCGCAACACTTAGATGCTCAACTCCCCATGACTTCCCTGTCAAAAATGTATCTTTATCTTCATGCTCATCAGCAGTAATCAACCAGTCTGTGCAAACTACACCATCATAACCATATTGCTCACGTAATAAATCAGTAATTAAATAGGAGCTATAAGAGTTACCTACATTTTCACCATTTTCCTTATCCTGATTGAAAGAAACCGTATAATATGGCATAACTGCAGAAGCCCTACTTGTCTTTTTATCCAATTGGAAAGCACCTTCCACAAAAGGTTTCAAATGTTCTTCAAAATTATTACCTGGATAAACAGCGTACTTTCCACAACCGAAATGTGCATCTCTTCCGCCTTCACCAGATCCTCCTCCAGGCCAATGTTTCACCATGGCGTTCACACTATCTAGCCCCCAGCCATCTTCTAATTCTCGTTCACCTTCTGATGTTTGGAAACCATCTACATAAGCACGAGCCATGTCTGTAGACAAAGTTGAATCCTCACCGAATGTACCGTTGAAACGGAACCAACGTGGATCAGTCGCAATATCAATTTGCGGTGAAAGTGCTGTCGTCATACCAAGCGCCCTGTACTCCTTAGAAGCAACTTCACCAAATGTACGTGTCACCTCTGGATCAAATGTAGCAGCAAGCCCAAGTGTTTCCGGCCAAAATGATACTCGAGAAGCTGTTCCTGCACCAACGTTAAATTCCGAACTTGCATCGGAACCATGACGCGGGTCTGAGCTATTATTTGCAGGAATGCCTAAAGTTGTTCCTTCTGCGATACCTTGCAGCTTATTATTCCAATGCGCAGCCGTTTCTGGATTTTCAACAGTTGTAATAAGAACATGACGGAGATGATCTTCAGTCAAAAATGCAATTTGCTCATCTGTTAAATCCCAAGGCTTCGCACCACTCTCTTCATAAGATTTCCCGCCATAAGTTCCTGAGAACCAACCGCCACTCGCAGCTGGAATTGCTTGATGCCGGCTATATAACATTAATCCCGCAATCTCCCCAATGGACATACGTGAAGCGAGGTCTTTCGCTCGTTCTTCAGCCGATAATCTCCAATCTTCATACGGTTTTAAAATTCCATCCTTACTTAAATTCTTAAAAGATAAACCATTTTTTTCAATAATTCGAACACCTGATAAAGTAGAATAGCCTAGTTTAGGCCCTCCTTCGTTACAAACATATTCAATCACGGGTTGTTGACTATTTATAGCAGTTTTTTCTTGAGCTGACATAACAGCCTCCTCCATTTCTTTAAACTAGATTATTACTTATCAACATGAAGTAAAGTAATAATCCACACGATTAGAAAGCGTTTACAATTTAATTATAAAAAAACCACGCCTCTTTGAAGAGACAGTGGTTTATCGCTTTTTATTACTCTATTTAACCTATTTCTACTTTTAAACCTACAATTTTAAATAAAAGAGATTAAATTTCAACCTAGTTGATCAATACACCGGAATTAGCTCAATTAACTCAATCCCATGTGGTTCCAAAATAGAAATACATGTTTGACCATTATGTACCTCAATATATTGACTAGTCATGCGCGGATGAGTCGCTGCTTTCAAGTATTCCACATCCTCAGAACATAAAGATTTTGGAGCCCCCATCTCTACCCAGCGATCATAACTACTTCCATGCTTTCTACCAAGTGTACGAGTAATCATGCGATATGTACCACTCGGTAAATTAGTAAGTTCCAACTCAATTTTCATAGTCTTTACATCCTTGAAACCATTATAACGATTGACCTCATCAATAAATGAAATATCCCCCAGTGCATATAAATCATCAAAATGACAATAATTAAAAACTAACACTTGATATCCCCCGTGGCCAGAGGTAACTATATAACAATCCCCACGTTCAATGAGTTGATTCCCTAATTTCCCTAGCAATTCGTAAGCAATCATCCCAGCCTTAGGAATACCATATTGGGCGAATAAACCTAATCCACCATGGAACAAATCTGGTGAAGCTACTGTTTCTTCAATATTATCGCTCAGTACCCAGTAACCAAATCCTTCAATACTATCCAAATTATCAATAATATTTTTAACAATATAAGCCGCTTTGTACAGCGTATCATTCGTTAACTCACGATGATATGCTGTCGAATTCCACTCTGTTAAATAAAGATCAATATCATATATTTCATAATCTTCGAGTAGCCTTTTTTCACTTGCAAGCCTATCCTTTAAAAGGTCTGGATTGGGAGATATACCACCAAACTCCTCAATTAACTTTTGAAACGATTCTAATTGTTGGATCTCACTGATCTTCTCCAGCTTATCCATCCTTTCATGTGGGTAAAAATGAAGTGGGATAAAATCCGGCAAACATTGCCGCTCATGACAAAAAGGAAAAAACTCATCATAAATCTCCCCTTCATAAAGCGTAATAACTCGGCCAGGAGCCCCAATTTGCAGATGCGGTGATACTCGTTTTATAGTCTCATAGGTTTTGGCATATAACTCCATGTATTCCTCCATCGTTCCGGGCCAAAACGCCTTCACTTCCGGCTCATTCCAAAATTCAAACTTCCAAGCTTCTACCTCTTCTTTACCATAACGATTCATACAGTGGCGGACAAAATGTTCAACAAGCTCACACCATTTATCTACAGACTTTGGCGGACTAATATAACTTTTCATATAAAAAATAGTTTTATCCTGATCCCTTGCTAACGCCGAGGGCATAAAACCAAGCTCAACAAACGGCTTAAGATTAATAGAAAGAAGAAAGTCAAATAACTCATCAACTAATCTAAAATTATATTTAGCTCTTCCCGCCTCATCTTCTGAGTACACCATCATAGGATCATCGAATATACCATGAAACCTTAAATAGCGGAAAGGACAGCGCTTCTGAACTAGTTTGAGTTGTTGTTGTATATCCGCATGTAATCCTTCTTTCGCTTTACCAATTGTTATTAAACTTTTCCATGTATGCCTTAAATGTCTATCTTTCTTAGAAACATCTATCTGATATGTTACCGTTTCTAGCGGCGTAATCTCCTCCATCTGCTGCGAGGGACTTCTCTTTAAGTACTGACTAATAATACCGAGCGCACTAGATTGATTAAACGTCAAATAATTAGCCGTTACTCTCTCCTTTTTATCCCCCACATCTAGCCGAAAATGCTTTCGATATTCACTTGGAGTTTCATTGTACCTTGCTTTAAACGTGGCATAAAATGACTTAACATTTGGAAACCCATGCTTCAGTGCTATATCAGCAATAGGTGTTTCAATATTATAAAGCAACTCCTCCACCGTATGTTTCAAACGAATACTTGCCAGATACGATTGAAAGTTAAGTCCAATATTCTCTCTAAAAAACTTGGACAAATATGGAATAGATAAATATTCACGCTCAGCAATTGAATGTAATGTAATAGATTCTTTATAATGATCATCAATGTAAGTAATGATACGAAGCATACGCTCCATATACTTCTCACTCATGATCTCCTCTGATTCCTCAAGCCTAAATTGTTTCAATAGGATAGAGAATACTTCTAGCATTCGAATTTGCATGTCAATCTTATATACATTACCTTGATGATACTGTAATTGCACCATCTCAGCCAGCAATCGTCGAATCTGATTTAAAGCATGACGTCGTTCCTTCCCTTTATCTCCTGAATAACAATGAAAGCTAATCTCCTCTACCTGCACCAATTTTTCCTTTATATAACTAGAAGGGATAAGGAACGTTGCAATTATATTTCTATCAAGACCTATCACTTCATGCACATGACATTGATTAATTAACAATACGTCACCTTCCGAAAGCATCCTTCTTTCATCATTCACTCTAACTTCTACTGTACCACGTAATACAAAAATGATTTCTACGCTGTTATGCCAATGGCTCGGCACATAATTGATACTATTCAGTGAAACATCGAAAGGTAGACTGTTGTTAACCTCAATTAACTCATATATGGCATTTCGCATGAAGTTCGCCTCTCTTTCCTAATAATTGCATGCCTGCTTAATCAATACTCCTACCAACGTATATAAGCCAATACTTCCATTCACACCATTTATCTCTTAGTTCCCCAATCTATAAATTAAAAACCTCTCATTTCCATTCTTCTCATACGCCCCTGGCAACCTAATTTCCTTCTTCAATTCAAATGCAGTCTGATTCTCCAAGAAGAAAATATAATCTTCAGAAGGATAGTATAAAATAATATCAATTTCTCTCTCCACCGCTTCTACCGAAAGCAAAATGTTATTTACTACGTTCATAAACACTTGTACAGAAAATGGATTGAAGAAATAAAATTGGTTATCACGCGGATCAATCTCGTATTTCTGTGCTAAACAACATTCAAATTGAATTTTATCTTTACTGTTTCTTACCTTCCTTGCATAACGCTCACGGTTTTCCATTGCTTCTTTATAAAACTCTTCATTCATTTCAATCCCAACCGCTGATGCACCGCACTTATGGTGCATGTAAAAGTTTAGCCGCCCTTTTCCGCATCCAAAGTCTACAATTCGATCACTACTTTTAATTTCGTATTGGCTCAATAATTCCTCTAACCCACTATATGGCGTTGGCTCATAGCGGTGGTAATGCATAGACTTATTAAAGCCTTTTTGCTCACCGACAGTTTTTATATGTAATACAGCATCGTAATATTGTTCGTTCATTCGTTTGCTCCTATTAAGAAATATTACTATTATTATACACCACGTACTGAATGCTCATTTTTCATCAAATTAATTGGTACGTGAAATTATATTGTCGCAAATGAAAATATATCGACGCTTCGACAAGGAATATCGACTTAACGACAAATTCCTACAAAAAAAACAGGAGCTTTCTAGCCCCTGTCTTCTAATACTTTCAATACAGTTTGTTTTAATATTTCTACTCCATTCATTATACAGCTATGATCAAACTTCATATACGGATGGTGTAATCCAGGTTGTAAGTTCGCCCCTAGTCCAAGCATGACAGCTTTTAAATGGGGTCTTTTCACTGTATAGTAATGGAAATCATCGCTTCCTGTCGTATACAGTGGTCCAGTACATCCCTCTTCCCCGTACACTTCAAGAATACCTTTTCGCATAAAGCGCTCAGCTTCTTCTGACACTTCAGCTCCTGGTACGAGATCGATCCACTCATAAGAAAGTTTAGATCCCATTGATTCAGCTGACTGAATTACTTGCTCTATTTTTCGCTTCAATTCATCTAGTAATATGTTATTTTCTGCTCTTACATCTAAACTAAAATGCCCGTTACCTGGAATAATATTTAGATTATCACCGCCAGCTTGGCATCTCGTCATCTTAACAGAATAAGACGTCTGCGGCGGTAACCATATATTTTTCAATCCAATATTAATCATTGAGATGACATCAATTGCATTTATCCCTTGATGTGGGCGTGCCCCGTGTGCATCATCTCCGTGAATCATCCCTTCTAAAAATCCTGCAGCTCCGTGACGAATAGATGGGGCAGCTTGTTTCAAAGGCAGTTCTTCAATCGGCCTTAAATGAACACCAAATAAGAAATCAGCATCATCCACGGCGCCCTTCTCTACCATCTTTAAAGAACCATTTCCTTTTTCCTCTGCCGGCTGAAAAATAAATCTAACAGTACCGCTATCCCATCTCATATTTTTCAATTGTAAAATAAGGCCCATCACAATTGTCATATGAGCATCGTGGCCGCATGAGTGATTCGCTTTAAATTCTCCGTCTACTTCTTGCCATAGCGCATCCATATCAGCACGAATCGCGATAACTGGATTCCCGCTTCCGATTTCAGCAATCACGCCAGGGCAATCATCAAATATTTTATATGAAATTCCTTCTTCTTTTAGAAAGTTAGTAATATAAGCTGTCGTTTCATATTCCTTCCAGCTTACTTCAGGGTTTTCATGTAAATGCTGAAAAATTTCAGTTAAACGCTCTTGTAGTTCTAATGTTTTCAACTTTTCATTCTCCTTCCCAAATTACAAACCATTAAAGTTAATTATATTTCTGAAAAAACAGATGTTTTTATGAACATATTGAATTTTAAGAAAAAAGTCAATTATTTATTTTAAAATGCTATTAATACCAATATTTACTCATTTTATAAAGATATCCATACAGATAGAACATTCCTTATTTTCTGTTTTTTATTGACGCTTGCATATATTTTTAGTTATTATAACTTAATAAACGTCTATTTTGCGACAATTCTAAAAATACAAACATACATAATGAGGAGGCATTTTATGAAAAAAGAAATACCTTTTGGAGTAGCAATTATCCCTATTATCATTACAGTTGCAGTTATGATGGTTACAATTGTTGTATTAAAACAAAGCCCTCACGTCCCACTTATTATCGGTACAACCGTTGCTTCTATCGTTGCCTGGCGTTACGGTTACAAATGGAATGACATTGAAGAAGCAATGTATAAAGGAATTCGCCTCGCATTACCCGCTATCGTTATCATTATTCTTGTAGGTTTAACGATCGGTGCTTGGATTGGCGGCGGAATCGTCGCAACAATGATTTATTACGGTTTAAATCTTTTAACTCCATCACTATTTTTAGTTTCAATTACAATTATTTGTTCTATTGTTGCATTAGCTATCGGTAGCTCTTGGTCTACAATGGGAACAATTGGTGTTGCAGGAATGGGAATTGGCCTAAGTATGGGAATCCCAGCTCCAATGGTTGCCGGTGCTATAATTTCCGGTTCTTATTTCGGCGATAAAATGTCACCGCTTTCAGACACGACAAACTTAGCCGCAGGATTAACAAATACAGATTTATTCACACATATTCGTCATATGTTATTTACTACAATTCCAGGTTTAATTATTACTCTTATCGTTTATGCGTTCTTAGGAAGAAGCTTTGGCGCTAACAATATTGATGCAAAAAGCATCGATCAAACATTACAAGTATTGCAACAAAACTTTGTTATCTCGCCTTTTCTATTAATTATACCAGTAGTCGTTATGGTATTGGTCGCTAAAAAAGTCCCTGCTATACCAGCTATTCTCGTAGGTGTTATTTTAGGATTCTTATCACAAGTCTTTATTCAAGGTGGTTCTGTCTCATCAGCTGTCGGTGCACTCCAAAGTGGATTTGTTATAGACACTGGAAACAAGCTAGTAGACGAACTATTTAACCGTGGTGGCTTAAGCTCTATGATGAATACAGTCTCTATGACAATTGTCGCTATGACTTTCGGAGGAGTACTAGAACATACTGGCATTCTTCGCTCAATTGTAAATCAAATTTTAAAATTAGCGACATCATCAAAAGGACTTATCGCTTCTACTATCGCATCTTGCTTTGCAACGAATCTTACTTGCTCTGAACAATATATTTCGATTGTTGTTCCTTCAAGAATGTATGCAAATGCGTACACAGAAAAAGGACTACATTCTAAAAACTTATCCAGAGCATTAGAAGATGGTGGAACATTAACTTCTGTTTTCGTACCTTGGAATACATGTGGTGTATTCATACTCGCAACACTTGGAGTAGGCGCATTCGAATATGCTCCTTATGCTATATTGAATTTCATCGTACCTATTATTTCAATCATTTATGGTATAACTGGCCTCACAATTACGAAGCTATCGGATATTGAAAAAGCAGACCTATTGAAAAAACAAAAAGCGCAACTAGAAGCTTAAAATTTTTGAAACGAATACAATGGTAAATTCAGCTCATATATTGCGCGAGGGCGCCCTTGTTGATAGGGCATTTCCTCGCCACAAATATTGGCATACCTGTAATCAACTAATTTCTTTAACAGCCTTTCCGTCGATCGCCGAGTCACTTGTAAATACTCAGAAAGATCGGCCGCTGTAAATTTCAATGATGGATGCGATTGACTAAACTGAATAATTTTTGACAAGTTTGCAGGACTAAGCTTCATTTCCTTCGCTATTTTCATTAATTCAGGATTATCGTTTTTTAAACTTTGTACCCTCTGTTCTTTCGGGAACGGACCAAATAATTCTTTATCACTTGTTAATATATAAAAGCGGCGCTCTATCGGATTATTTTTTGCGAAACCTTGAGCGATTTTTGCATTTTGTTCCGCTTCATTTACTGTTTTTCCGTAACCAAATCCAATAGATACCACTCCTTCTATATTCGTAAATAAACGATCTATCGTATTTGTTTTTGTACTCGATTCGATATCACCACGAGTTGTATACAAAATAAAAGTCATTTCATCAACTTGTTTAAATGAACCACGTAATTCTTTTGAAATTACATTTAATTGTTCAAACGATCTTTCTTGTAACTCTATAAAGGATATAATACAAGCACCAACAGTAGCTGAATGGCTTTTTGCTAACTCAGCTTTTATTTTTGCATCTTTTAACCCCTGTATAATTGATTGCGTTGGATCTATCATACGCTCTGAAGGAATACCTATTTTTTGAAGTTCGTCGTAGACAGCGTGAATACTAGTTAAAGCTAAATCAACCTCTCCAGATTGATATTTAGCTAAATGAAAATCAATGATTCTCTTAATTTCATCATTACTCCATAACATATTTTCATAATCCATCACTTGCGGCGTTTCTTTCAGACCGATATCATGGAACACATTTGTAATAAACGAACGATCTACTAAATCAATTGAAATTTTATGAGGTTGAATACCTTGATGATATATTATAGAAAGAAGTGAAGAAGCGACAGTTGTCTCGTCTTGCTGTAAGTACATACTTGGAATTCGTAATTGTTCTCTTATTTCTTTTGCCATATAATAAGGTAAGGCACCCGAGAAAAAGATAACATCACAAGGTTTTAAACGCTTTAATATTTCAGAAGATTCCGCCGGATGAAGGTAAATATATGGATCAATCTCTATTTCTTCTAGTTTATGAGCAATAGGTAAAAGATTCTCCATAAACTCTTTTGAACCGACAACTGCAATTTTTATCATCATTTTCTCTAACTCCTTATCATTAATTAACGACTATTTAACGTCAACTATATCAAATGTACAAAACCATTGTAAACAGGAAGGGGTCTTTATTCAATGCAAATTACAGCTATTCATCTTTATGCAATTCGGTTACCGCTTCGCGATCCGTTTGTTATTAGTTATGGTTCTTATTCTGATATGCCTTCTATTATCGTCAAAATGGAAACAGATGAAGGTATTATCGGTTACGGCGAAGGCGTTGCCGATGATCACGTTACAGGCGAATCATGGGAAAGTACTTTCCATGTTTTAAAACATACACTAGCTCCTGCTCTTATCGGACAAAACCCAATGAATATCGAGAAAATACACGATATGATGGACAATACAATTTACGGTATTCCTACTGCGAAAGCTGCGATTGATATCGCTTGTTTTGATATAATGGGCAAAAAATTAAATCAACCTGTATATCAATTAATTGGCGGACGCTACCATGAAGAGTTTCCTGTCACTCACGTCTTAAGTATCGCCGAGCCAGAAAATATGGCCGAGGAAGCTGCCTCTATGATTAAGAAAGGTTACCAGTCTTTCAAAATGAAGGTCGGCACGAATGTAAAAGAAGATGTAAAACGAATTGAAGCTGTACGAGAACGTGTAGGAAATGACATCGCGATTCGCGTTGATGTAAACCAAGGGTGGAAAAATAGCGCAAACACATTAACAGCACTTCGTTCATTAGGACATTTAAACATCGACTGGATTGAACAACCTGTTGTAGCGGATGATATTGACGCAATGGCTCATATTCGTTCGAAAACAGATCTTCCGCTTATGATTGATGAAGGACTAAAAGGCTCTCGTGAAATGCGCCAAATTATTAAATTAGACGCAGCTGATAAAGTGAATATAAAACTAATGAAATGCGGCGGCATATATCCAGCTGTAAAACTCGCTCATCAAGCTGAAATGGCAGGCATTGAATGCCAAGTTGGATCCATGGTCGAATCATCTGTTGCCTCTTCCGCAGGATTCCATGTCGCTTTCTCAAAAAAAATCATTACTAGCGTCGAGCTGACAGGACCATTAAAATTCACGAAAGACATCGGAAACTTACATTACGACGTACCATTTATTCGCTTAAACGAAAAGCCGGGACTCGGCATTGAAATAAACGAAAATACATTACAAGAATTAAGCGTCTTTCAAGACGTTGTACGCTAAAGGAGGACTAACACATGACGATTCTTTACGAAGGAAAATTAAAACAAAACAAAGATCCATTTCACGTTACATTACTATCTTTAGAACATATGGAACAAATTTTATCATTACAAAACGTTGTAGTTGAAGCGCTAGAAGATAAAGGTCGTTTACAACCACTCTCGCTAGAAGAATTTCAATATATTTTAGAAGGAAAGGGCATGATGATCGGTTCCTTTATAGAAAACGAGCTCATCGCATTTCGTGCCCTACTAATCCCTCCTATCGACGATGAACATTTAGGGCTTGATATTGGTCTACCAGAAAGTCAGCTACACCGCGTCATCTATCAAGAAATCTCAAACGTTCATCCGAACTGCCGAGGAAATGGCATGCAAAAAATATTAGCCACAGTCATCATGGATGAATTACAAAAAGAAGACAGCAAATACGATTACGTTTGCTGCACCGTTGCACCTTTCAACATCCCTAGTTTAAAGGATAAGTTCGCGCAAGGAATGGAAATTGCTGCGCTGAAGGAGAAGTATGGTGGTAGTATGCGGTATGTTTTTGTGAAGGAATTGCGTGAGAATAAGGAGACAGATTGGAAAGATGTGAAAAATGTTGCGATGAGTGATTTTAGTGGGCAAAAAAAATTACTTACTGAAGGCTATCGGGGCCATAAGATGGAAAAAAATCATGAAACATATTCTGTTCAATTTAAAAAGTAAAAATCAAACTTTTATTTTTTAGAAACCAAGAAAGATGAAACCTTAACAATAATCAGGTTTCATCTCTCTTAAAAAACACATTTTAACGTCCATTTAAATCAGTTAAAAAAGTACTTAATTCATTTCCTGGTTGAAATTTAAACATATATCCATAATGTATAAGGCTTTTCCCTTTGTTCTTTCTCTTAGGGAATTGTCTTAACGCTGTATTATGGTATTTACCACTACTTCTATTCATTAAACTATCATTATTTTCTACAGTTTTAGGATTTAACACAATGCTAATTTCGACATTATGTAACAAATATACTACTTCTTTACTTTGGCTATTCTCAAATTCTATAGCCTTGCTAGTGTCTCTTATGAACGTATAATTATTTTCAACAAAAGCTGCATTTAACCCCTTCATTTCATACTCTCCCCTACTCCATGTCATATACTATTATTGTGATATAAACAGAAGTATCTGTCTAGCATTTCTCTGTCCCATCTTTAAAATAATAATCACCCCTAAACCGTCATCTTCCAACTCGATAACGCTAACCAGTTTTCCATTTCCTTATAGTCAGGCATTATCTTCCCGACAAGACGCCAAAAAGATCGATCATGATTTAAATGAACCATATGGCACATTTCATGAACAACTACATAATCAATTACCCTCTGAGGTGCCATTGCTAGCTTCCAATTAAACGTTAACTGTAGATTTGAATCACAAGTTCCCCACGTACGACTACTATCTGTAATACGAATAGAACGCGGTTTTGTTTTAAAGTTACTTTGATGCGCTTTAATACTTTTCTCTACTAATGCCTTGCACTGCTTATAGTAAAATCGTTTTAAAGCTTGTTGTATTTTCTCATCCTTAAGCTCATTCACATAAATGTGTAGCTTATCCCCTTCAAAAACTGCATTGTCTTGCGTAATACTTGCATCTTGAGAAATCTGTATCGGATACGTATTCCCTAAATACAGAAAGCCCTCTCCTTGATCATAATCCTTTTCCTGTGGACCAAGCGCTCGATCCTGCATTTCCTTACGGGTTTTCTGAATCCAATCCCATTTCTCCTCTAGCAACTGGACTAAGTATTCAACAGGTGTCCCTTTCGGAGCTTGCACTTCAACATTACCGTAAGAATCTACATAAAGACGCACGGACTTTTTCTTCTTATAAGTTATATGAAAATTAATTGTCTCACCTAAATATGTATGTACCATTTCATCACCTAACGTATTCGTTCATAATTATTTTTACAAATAAAAAAGAGCAGGCTACTAACGTCCTACTCTACCTATTATATCATTTACTGCTTTAACAAACTTATTATCCTCTATACTTTACAGCCAATCCCTTAATGAAATTCCTTGCGTATCTATCGCCGCACTCTTTGTAATGCTTATGGCCTTTCTTTCTTAATAAAGCGCCTAATTCTCCTTTTGTTACGATGACTCCTACGCTGTCTAATATATCAAGCACATCCTCACTCGTTAAAGATAGTGCGATTTTCATTTTCTTTAAAAGAAGGTTATTGGCACTTTCATTGCTGCGTAAAGGTGCTGCTTGTCCCGCAGGTTGCCCTGGTTTCGGGTCTTGCTTTCCTCTTTTTAAAGTAATAAATCCATTTAAAAATGCCTCTAACATCATCATATCGCATGTTAGTACGTACTCATCTTCGACTACATCAGCATCTTCCGCTTCATGTTGTGGACTTCTCTTTACTTTTGTAAGCATATCAAGTACGTCCTCTTTCGTTACTTCAATGCCACCAAGATTAAATATTTCAACCATATCTATATCTTTTATATCCATAGCATATCTTACTCTTTTTAATATATCATTGTTGCTCATTGCCATTGGTTTTCCTCCTGAAATGTTGATTATAGTAATGCTTTTAGCATGTGTAAATTAATGTCGTTAAGTTACTACTTTAACATTTTAGAGGTTGGTTTTGTAGTCTTAGGTGGATTAATGCTTTTGGGGATGATTTTAAAACAGCAACATATGTTGTTTAGGTACTTTAAATTATCCATTTTAACCCAATTAAATTATAATGATACTAGAGTTACTATGGGAGGGAATCAATATTGAATTATCTAATTGGTTATAAAGATGCTGAACGAAACTTCGGACATGAGGACCCAATGCTAACAGAATATACATATGGAGAGTCAGAATCTAATACCGAAAAGCTCCTAAAAGTACAAAAGGGAGATTTTCTATTCTTTCATAAAACAATACATAACAAGCGCTATATAACCGCATATTATGTGATCGAAATGCTTTAAATCAAATTAAACATTATATCAAACTATGTAAAGAAGAATTAAAATTAAATACTGTAAAAGGTATTTTAGTTGGTAATGGGATAGCTCCTTCCTTTGACGATGATATTAATAAAGCAAAAAAGGATGGGATAATCGTGCGAAATTACGGATGGGGATTTACTATTAATTAACACACTTGAAAATGGACTAACCTGATATAGGTTAGTCCATTTCTTTTTATGCAACTCTAATTTAGTGGGCAACTCAAACATGAATGTTACGCAAAATTCAGATGAACTATATTGATTATGTTTACTTAGGTTTTACTTTTTATTTGTGGCACGGTTCACCGTAACTAATCTAAATGAGGTTATTGTTCATTATTTTCATAATTAAATTTAACAAAAAAGGTAGTGCCTTCCGATCCTGTTTGAATTTCTATTTTTGCATTATGACGGGCAGCAATGGCATAACATATGCCTAACCCCAATCCAGTTCCATTATCTTTGGTCGTGTAAAATGGAGTACCCAGTTTCTCTAATACTTCAGGCCTGATACCTTTTCCTTGATCACGCACTGCAAGCACCACACAATTTTGACCTTCCTTGTAGGTGCTAATGGTTAGAACTTTCCCTGTGCCCATCGCTTCTAAGCCATTACGGTATAGGTTTATTAATAATTGCCGTATCTCATTACGATTTAAAAGTAATTCCGGAATTTCATTTGTATCGACTTGAATATATTTATTTTGATTATACGTATCAATCTTTATTAAAGGAATAATATCGTGGATAATTGAATTTAAATCTAACATCTGCAAATCCGATTTCCTTGTATTACCCATTGAGAGAAATTCAGTAATAATAGAATTGGAACGGTCAAGTTCTTCAATCATTAAATTAAAGTACTTATTATGTTTCTCATAGATGTTCTCTTCTTTTAATAACTGCAAAAATCCTCGTACTGTTGTCATTGGATTTCTAATCTCATGGCTGATACCTGCTGCCATTTGCCCTATTAAATCTATGTTGGATAACCTTTTCAATTCCTGCTCATATTGCTTTTTTTCCGTTATGTTTTTAAAAATACAACAAATACCATCATCATACGGGTATGCAATAACTTCGTGCCAATATTCATCAGAGGTAGAAAGAAATTCGAAATGAACTGTAGTTCGCTCTGACATTGCACGATGAAATTCCTTATACATAACTGTGTCGACGCTCCTCGGGAAAACCTCCCGTATATTCTTGCCTAATACATCTTTTGCTGTTTTTCTTTGTGGAAAATATTGATGCTTATTTACGTACGTAAATTCCCATTTATTATTCAAAGTAAAGAATCCATCCATAATACTTTCAATCACACTTGTAACTTTTTCATTAGCAGCAGCTAGTTCTCTCGTTCGCTCTTCCACCATGCTTTCAAGTTGATCCATATATAACAAGTTTGAAAACGTAGGAGCTGTGGCATCAACGATAGATTTTGCCAGTTGAATTTGGGAATTATCGTAATTGTGAGCTTTTCCCTCTTTGCCAACGACGATTAACCCTAATACTTCTCCCATTGAAACCAATGGAATCATCAGTAGACCCTTACTATCTATATTTTTTGTTTGAATAACCTCTTGGATCTTGGCTTCATAGCTTTTCTCCATCCAATCCGCTTCTGTCCGATCACAGTCCTTGCTTAACTTCGTTGTTTTAATCGTTGTTTTGTCTAGCGGGTCTAAAAGGTGGGCAGCCACGTTTTTACTCTCTAAAATCTGTCCTAAGTAAAAAAAACATTTATCAAAACTCTCCTGTATCGAGGAACACATTGATAAATCACGGGTAACATTTAGTAACAGCTGCTTCTCGGCAATAAGGTTTTCCTTTTGTGTTAAATTATTTGCGTTTTGAATTGCGACCGCAGCCATATTTACATAAGCTTCAACACTTTGAATTTCTGAATCTGTTAAGTTCATTGGAGTTCCATAATCAAATAAAAAAACCAGACCAAATAACTCTTGCCCAAATGAGATAGGCAGGGCTAATAAGGACTTAATTTTGAACGCATCAACTGGTCTCGGATCCGGCCGATGATCCTTTGAGGTATCAGGGATATAGATGGTTTTTTTGGTTTCAATAACTTCTTTTGCCAGTAAGTCTATTTCAGGATCAATTACCTGAGTATCGAGCGTTACGCCATTTATGGTCTCTGGTTTTCCTGCAAACCCTCTAAATGTTCCATCTTCCTGGGGTAAATAAATTCCAACAGCGTTGCATTGAACAATCTCCTCTGATATCGCCATTGTTACACGCTGCAATACTTCACGTAGTTCTAATTTTGTATTTATTATTTTTGTTATATCCGCGAGCCTAGAATATCTCGCCTGATCACTTAACATTCACATAGCCTCCAATTATAGGCATAATAAAATAAACATGATAATATCAGTGAAAATCAAGACCAACCTGCCATTTTCAATTTTCTCCTGTATTCTTTTCTTACCCTTGTTTTACATAGAATACCTCACTTACTTATGATACGGTTCACCTTAATTAAAATGAAACAAACACTCATAAAATCGCTACACCCCATCCCCTCTAACTTTCAAAAGTTACACTGTTTCACTATCTCCATCCTTATCAACACTAGCCTCAAACTTATCAAGCAATGCACGCACTTCATCAGTTGATTTCGTGTTCATCAATTGATTTCTTAATTCAGCAGCTCCAGGGAATCCTTTTACATAAATTTTGAAAAAGCGATGAAGCCCTGTGATTGAACGTGGTAGTACTTCTGCATATTGATCTTGAAGATCAAGTTGTAGTCTTAGAAGATCAAGATGTTCTTTACTGCTATGCTCTCTCGGCTCTTTTTCAAAAGCAAACGGATTTTTAAAGATACCTCGCCCGATCATAACGCCATCAATACCGTATTTTTCAGCAAGTTCCATTCCAGTTTGACGGTCAGGAATGTCTCCATTGATTGTTATTAGCGTATTTGGTGCAATGCGGTCACGTAATTTTTTAATTTCCGTAATTAGCTCCCAATGCGCATCTACTTGGCTCATTTCTTCTCTTGTACGTAAATGAATAGAAAGGTTCGCAATATCTTGTTTGAAAATATGCGTTAACCACTCTTCCCACTCATTTAACTCTTTAAAGCCAAGTCGTGTTTTCACGCTGACAGGTAGTCCGCCAGCTTTTGCGGCTTGAATAAGTTCTGCCGCAACGTCTGGACGTAGAATAAGACCACTACCTTTTCCTCTTGATGCTACATTCGGTACTGGGCAGCCCATATTAATATCGATGCCTTTAAATCCTAGTTCCGCCATGCCAATACTCATTTGACGGAAATATTCAGGATTATCTCCCCAAATATGTGCCACCACCGGCTGTTCATCTTCTGTAAAAATTAAACGGCCACGTACACTTTTCATACCCTCTGGATGACAGTAGCTATCCGAGTTTGTAAACTCTGTGAAAAATACATCCGGTCGACCGGCCTCACTTACTACGTGACGAAAAACAACATCTGTCACATCTTCCATTGGTGCAAGTACAAAAAATGGTCGTGGTAAATCACGCCAAAAATTATCTATCATTTCAAATTCAAATCCTCTCACTATGAATACAATTTCAAACTCTCAATTAAAAAATATAAAGCCAAATGTTACAATTATTTATTATCAAACGCCAGTACATTTGGACATTTATAATTTGTGAAAATCAGCAATATTTATTTTAACTAAAATCGTTGCTGAATGGTATTTTTATAAACCAAAAAGCAGATGGTATAGATTTTTTCTATATCAACTGCTTTTCTATTATACCAACTTAAGCCAAGCTACACACTCTACATGCGTAGTATGCGGGAACATATCAACAGGTTGTACTTCCTGTGTTTTATATCCGCCTTCTTCTAGTACTTTTAAGTCGCGTGCTAATGTTGCTGGATTACATGATACGTATACGACGCGCTTTGGCTTCATGTCGATGATTGTGTTTAGTAGTGCTTCATCACAACCTTTACGCGGTGGGTCTACGACCATTGTGTCGGCGATTACGCCTTCTTTGTACCATTTTGGAATAACTACTTCTGCTTCTCCTACGCCAAATTCAGCGTTTGTCATGTTGTTTAGTGCTGCGTTTCGGTTTGCGTCCTCGATTGCTTCTGGAACAATTTCAACACCGTACACTTTTTTCGCTTTTTGCGCTAAGAATAAGGAGATTGATCCGATTCCGCAATATGCATCGATTACTGTTTCGTTACCATTTAATTTTGCATATTCTAACGTTTTATCGTATAGCACTTTCGTTTGTTCTGGGTTTACTTGATAGAATGAACGTGCTGAAATCGCAAATTTAATGTCACCGATAAAGTCATAAATATATTCTGATCCGCACAGTACTGTCGTCTTATCTCCGAAAATAACGTTTGTACGTTTCGTATTTACGTTTTGAACGATTGATTTTACTTCTGGGAATTTCGCTGCGATTTCTTCAATGATTGCTTCTTTATTTGGCAGTTCAGCCGTACGTGTAATAAAGACAAGCATAATTTCCCCTGTTACTTGTCCGTAGCGAGCCATTACGTGGCGAAGTGTTCCTTTGTTACGCTCTTCATTGTAAGCCGAAATACCGTACTTTTCACAAATACGTTTTACTTCTTGAATTAATGTATCGTTTTCTTCTGCTTGAATTAAGCATGATTCCATATTAATGATGTCATGCGTTCCTTGACGATAGAAACCAGCTACAAGTCCACCTTCACGTTCTCCAATTGGCACTTGTGCTTTATTACGGTATACCCATGGGTTCTTCATGCCAAGTACAGGATGAACAGGAACTTCACTTAATCCACCGATGCGCTGCATAACGTCACGTACTTGTTTTTCTTTCGCTTTTAATTGTCCTTCATATGTTAAGTGCTGAAGTTGACAACCGCCGCACTCGTTGTATACGGGGCATTCTGCATCTTTACGATATGGACTTTCTTGATGAAGCTTCATTAAACGACCAAACGCGAAGTTTTTCTTCACTTTAATAATTTTAATTTGCGCTTCCTCACCTGGTAATCCGTTTTTTACGAAAATAGGATATCCTTTCACTTTCGCAACACCGGCACCATCATGTGTTAAATCTTCAAACACTACATCTATAAACTCGTTTTTTTCAACTGGTGGCGTCATTTTTGTACTCATTTTCCGACCTCTCTTTTTCATAACACTGCGTTACATTTTATCATACTTATATGGTCTATTTCTATCGGAAGAAAAAAAGCTATTGACGATAGTTCTCTAGTAATGTTACGCTACTACTAATTTAATACGGACGATGTTACCTCATATATAGTCGATAATATGGATCGAGAGTTTCTACCCGGCAACCTTAAATTGCTGGACTATGGGGAAAAC
The DNA here is from genome assembly GCF_002975175.1 of Bacillus sp. MYb209. Classification (GTDB taxonomy): domain Bacteria; phylum Bacillota; class Bacilli; order Bacillales; family Bacillaceae_G; genus Bacillus_A. The sequence continues at coordinate 48,433 of NZ_PCNZ01000010.1, read as the reverse complement.
TAATGAATATTAGCTTGTTTTTTGTATAAAAAGACTCATATTGATTAGCTTTCTCTCATAGATGAAAGTGAATCCATATGGGTCTTTTTTTATTTTTACTTTTCCAAAAGGTCAGACATCTTACGTATGACATAAAACCTTTACTACTTTATTTATTAGTCATATAACGAGTGTTTTATGTAAAAACTTTATACGAACTTCTGAAAGGGGCAACTACATGCAATATGTAATGAGCGTTATCGGTATCCTTGCCGTGTTAGGTTTATGTTTTGCTTTCTCAAACAACAAAAGTAAAATCAACTTCCGTGCAATTGCTATTATGATTGGTTTCCAAATTTTAATCGGTTGGTTTATGTTTGGCACAAAAATCGGTCAGCAAATCATCATTTTAATTAGTAAAGTTTTCAACAAACTAATTAAACTTGGTACGACAGGTGTCGATTTTCTCTTCAATGGAATCCAAAGAGATTTTGTCTTTTTCTTAAACGTATTATTAATTATCGTATTTTTCTCAGCACTACTTTCTATCTTTAGTTATTTAGGTGTTTTACCATTCATCGTTCGTATTGTCGGCGGTGTAATTTCAAAAATTACTGGTTTACCACGTGTTGAATCATTCCACGCAGTGAACTCTGTATTCTTCGGTTCAAGTGAAGCATTAATCGTTATTAAAAACGATTTACAGCATTTTAATAAAAACCGTATGTTTATCATCTGTTGCTCAGCAATGAGCTCAGTTTCTGCTTCTGTAACAGCATCATACGTAATGATGTTAGATGCAAAATATGTACTAGCAGCTCTTCCGCTAAACTTATTCTCAAGCTTAATCGTTTGTTCATTATTAACGCCTGTTGATACGCAAAAAGAAGAAGAAACGGTACAAAAATTTGATAGAAACCTATTTGGTGATAGCCTTATCGGTGCAATGATTAACGGTGCGCTTGATGGTTTAAAAGTAGCTGGTATCGTTGCTGCATTAATGATCGCCTTCATCGGCGTTATGGAAGTTGTAAACTACGTAATTAGTGCTGCTTCTGGTGCAATGGGATACGCTGTTACTTTACAACAAATCTTCGGTTATATACTTGCTCCATTCGCATTCTTAATGGGTATTCCAACTCAAGATATTATCCCAGCTGGTGGTATTATGGGTACGAAGATTGTCTTAAATGAATTCGTAGCAATCCTTGATTTAAAAGGCACTGCTGCAACATTATCTCCACGTACAGTTGGAATCGTTACAGTATTCTTAATTAGCTTCGCAAGTATTAGCCAAATTGGTGCGATTGTTGGTACAATCCGTGCCCTTTCTGAAAAACAAGGAAGCGTCGTATCTAAATTCGGCTGGAAAATGCTATTTGCATCAACACTTGCTTCTATTTTATCTGCAACAATCGCTGGATTGTTTATTTAATAAAAAATCACCTTACTCTTTTAAGTAAGGTGATTTTTTTGATTCTTTATGAAATCGAACGGAATTCAATCACTTCTTCTTTACTAATAAGCTTTCCTTCGTGTATACCTTTTACTGAAATATCAATAATGGATTTATCCTCTCCTTCAAGCTTACCCAAAGAAAATATATAAATTAAATTTTGTTCTTTTAGCATCCATTGCTTGCCATGCCAGGGCCCCGTTATCTTTTGTTCCAAAGATGTTTTTTCTTCTCCAACATACTGACATTCTCCAAACGAAGTTTTTACTATATTTTTCTCAGTATCAATTACTATATTTCGAAATAGCTCTAAGTTTTTACTTGAAACAATTTCTATCTCATGGTTACTTTTTTGCTTAAATTGAAGTTTTCCGTCACTTGTATTAGATAAATTACTATTCTTAACGGCGTTCCTAAAAAAGTTATATTCTTCTTCCGTAACACCAAAATTCGGATGATAAGGCTTCACCTGCTTATCTATATGCCCCGATATATATTTTACATACCATTCTCTATCATTTTCCACATGCTCTCTCATTTTTTTAGTAATAGCCTCTACTTTTTTACGGGTATCACGATCCATCTCAATCGTCATAATATCCGCCGTCACTTCCGCGTTCATAAGATGCGGCGGAATATACTCTTCCACACTATTCGCCTTACTCACTTCGCTTTGACAACCGACTATAAATAGCGATATGAGAAGGATATATACTATTTTTTTATATTTCATTTCTGTTCTCCACTCCGTACATCATTCTTACTTAAATTTATAGCGATTCTTATTATAGTCCAAAATCCTTATATTTTAATAAGAACCACTATTTATATGCAAAATTGCATATTAACAAGCCTTCCTCTTACTTTAAAATTAGCTTAAAACACTTTCCAAATTATACAAATAACAAGCACATAATGTTATAATTTGGAAAAACACATTGGAGGACTTTATGAAAATTCACGCCCTTATCGATTTCTTACATTTACTAGTCTTGACCATGAAAAGCTATTATGTATGGGGAATGCCAATCTATGTCTTCATTATTCCTCTTATTTTTGTAGTAGGTTATATCATTATCAGCTCTAATAAAAAACGAAAGACTACATCTATTCAAAGTCACTAATCTATCGCTCTAATAGCTCCTCCTAAAAATCATATTCCCCTCATTTTCTTCAAATGATATGATGAACAAGGGTATATCCCCACCACTCTTATAGCGGTGGGGATTTTAATGTAAGTATGCAACATAATACACAATAGAAGGTGATTTCATGAGAAAATACGCAGCGATTGCTTTATGTACGTCTGCCATTCTAGCAGGTTGTAATACTAGCAATGTAAGTCAAGAACCTAAAAAAGAGAAAAAGGTTCAAGAAGTTAAGAAACAAGAAGAGACTGTGCAAGAACAAGGTAAAATTTCTTATAATCCGATTACACACGAATCTACAAACACAAGTATTCAAATTACAGACATAAAAGATTCTTTAACCGAAGTGCAGTATAAAATTTGGCGTACTGCTGATGGAAAAGAAACTACTAAATCTTTTTCTTCTAAAGAAAAGGAAAAACAATTCACAATTTCTTTTGATATAAAAGAATTTGAAGGAAAACGCGGTGAATATCAAATTGAAGCAACAGGAACAACAGAGGGCGGACAAGCTATTCCACTTACGAAGTCTACTATTACTTTCGAGCAAAAAATTCCTGTTCTTATGTATCATGCAATTGATGATTATCACGGGCAAGGCATTAAAGACTTATTCGTATCACCTGCTAACTTTGAAGCACAAATGAAATATTTAAAAGAAAACGGTTATACATTGTTAACGTTTGAACGCTGGGGCGATATAAATAAAGTGAATAAGCCGATTTTCGTTACATTCGATGACGGTATGAAAAATAATATGAATGCATTTCGTGTTTTACAAAAGCTAAAAGACGATACTTTCAAACCAACAGCAACAGAATATATGATTGTTGATAATGTTGCTGTAGAAGGAGCTCTTTCTACATCTGAAATAAAAGAAATGATTGATTCCGGTATTTTCTCTGTACAATCTCATACAGCAACGCATGCAGACTTACCAAAGATTACAAACTATGAAGAAGAACTAAAAGGATCGAAGGAAAAGCTAGAAAAAATAACAGGTAAGCCTGTTATCGCAATTGCTTATCCATTCGGTCATGTAGATGATAAAGTTGTCGCAGAGACAAAGAAATATTATCAATTTGCAACGACAACGAAACCTGGGCAGTTCATTACGAAAGGTGAACCAGATGAGTTGTTAAAGATGAAGCGTGTTCGTATACATCATACAACTACAGTAGAACAGTTTGCCTCTTCAATTAAGTAAATGTGAGGGCTCAATATATTTTGAGCTCTCTTTTTACGTTATATTTATATATATTTTTTGAATTTTCTTGTATTATATATAGTAAGAAATCTTTCAAACTAAAGGAGATTATACATATGTCATTTGAACAAACGTTAGAGAAATATGCTGCCCTTGCAGTCAATGTTGGTGTTAATATTCAACCCGGACAAACTTTATCAATTAGTGCACCTCTTGAAGCTGTACAATTTGTACGCCTCGTTACAGAAAAAGCATATAAATCTGGTGCAAAACACGTATATGTGGATTGGAATGATGAGACATTAACACGCTTAAAGTTCGATCTAGCTCCTGAGGAAGCATTCGCTGAGTTTCCATCTTGGAAAGCACATGCTCGTGAAGAATTAGCAAAAGAAGGCGCTGCATTTATGTCTATTTATGCAGAAAACCCTGATTTATTAAAAGGTGTAGAACCAACACGTATCGCAACTGCTCATAAAGTAGCTGGAGAAGCGATGAAAGTATACCGTGATTATGTACAAGCTGATAAAGTTAGCTGGTGTGTAATTTCTGTTCCTACAAAAGAGTGGGCTGCAAAAGTATTCCCTGACGTAGCACCAGCGGAACAAGAAGCAACGCTATGGGACGCTATCTTCAAAGCTACTCGTGCTGATTTAGAAAATCCTGTGGAAGCATGGAAAGAACATGATGAAACGCTACATAAAAAAGTTGATTACTTAAATGAAAAACATTATAAAGCTCTTCACTATACAGGCCCTGGAACAGACTTAACGATCGAACTTCCAGAAAAGCATGTATGGGCTGGTGCTGGTAGCTTAAATGAAAAGAACGTACCATTTATGGCTAACATTCCAACAGAAGAAGTATTTACAATGCCACTTAAAACAGGTGTAAACGGACAAGTGTCTAGTACAAAACCGTTAGCATTTGCAGGTAACATCATCGATAACTTTACGTTAACATTTGAAAATGGACGTATCGTGGACTATAAAGCTGAAGCTGGTGGGGAAGCTTTAAAACATTTAGTAGAAACAGATGAAGGTTCTCACTTCTTAGGAGAAGTAGCTTTAGTACCTCATGACTCACCAATTTCAAATACAAATATTTTATTCTACAATACGCTATTTGACGAAAATGCATCTTGCCACCTTGCAATCGGAAATGCTTATGCATTTAACTTAGATGGCGGAAAAACAATGACGAAAGAAGAACTTGCTGAAAATGGTGCGAACGCTAGTATTACACACGAAGATTTCATGATTGGATCAGCTGAGCTTGATATTGACGGTATTACAGCTGATGGCAAACATGAGCCTATCTTCCGTAAAGGTAACTGGGCGTTTTAAATTCATTAATATAAAAACACATTGGATTACCCAATGTGTTTTTATTTGTTAGGCTTCAATTCAAATTTTATCGTTCTATTCTCATGTGTAAACTCAGGCCTATATGTGGCGATATATGTATTTTCTTTTGTTACATCAAATAGCATGACGTCTTGGATTTTTTCATCTGGTGCTAACTTTTTACTAATGAAGCTATCATATTTATATTCTTTAAATTTTGTACCTTTCTTATCCGTAATCTCAAATTCGTAAAATGCAAAAGGTATTTCTTTTTTACTATTATTTTTCACCGTGAAAACAATCCCTAAAATATCATCTTTCTTTTTATCTGTGGTGTAATCTGGATACCCTAATTGAACTGAATCGAGAGTTACTTGCAAACCATCCACGTCCACTGTCTCTCCTATTTTATAAACTTTATCTTGAACGTCCTCTTGTTTACTTTCATCGCTATTTTTAGATTCCATACAAGCACTTAAACTAAAAGCCATTCCACAAATCAACACAATTCGACTCACTTTTTTTAACATACTCTTCCCTCCTTATGAGACAAGATTTTTATATTTATCATAGCAAAGCTCTTTACGTTTTCTTGTCATATTTTGTCGTATTAATTGCTAACTGCACAAATAGAAAAAAGCTATCTTATACAAAAGATAGCTTTCATGATGCCGATGATACTTTAAGTCCAATTACTCCTAGAACAATAAAGAGAATACAACACGCTTGGAATAAGTTAATATGCTCTTTAAAGAAGTACACACTAATAATTGTAATAAGTAGTGTCCCTAGGCCGGACCAGATCGCATAAGCAATGCTTAAGTTAATCTTCTTTACAACGATAGCAAAGATACTGAAACAAATACCATAAAAAACGAAAATAAGGACACTTGGAACAAGCTTTGTTAAACCGTTCGATAACTTCATCGCAATCGTTCCAGCTACTTCAAAAATAATTGTTACGAGTAATAATAGCCAATATACCATACTAGAATCTCCTTCTCTGTTACCTTATAGAGATTCTAGTATACTACTTATAGCCCTAACGAAATATATTTAATTTCTAAATATTCCTCGATACCGAAATGGCCTCCTTCACGACCGATACCACTTTCTTTAAAGCCACCAAACGGTGCTTGTGCAACTGATGGAAGGCCATCGTTTAAGCCGATAATTCCGTACTCTAACGCTTCGCTAATTTGGAATGCTTGGCTAATATCTTTTGTGAAAATATAAGCAGCCAAGCCATATGGTGTATTATTTGCTCGCTCGATTACTTCTTCAACTGTTTTAAATTTAGCAACTGGTGCAACTGGTCCAAATGTTTCTTCATTCATACAAAGCATCGTGTCATTTGCCAATCCAATTACTGTTGGCTGAATGAAATATCCATCTAACTCTGCAAATTTTTGGCCACCATATAAAACTTCTCCACCCTTTTGAATAGCATCTTCAATATGTTCTTGCACTTTCGAAATTGCATTCGCATCAATAAGTGGACCTACAGTTGTTCCTTCGCCGAATCCGCCTCCAACTTTAAGCTGCTCTACAGCTTTTGTGAACTTCTCTGCAAATTCTTCGTACACTTCTTCTTGAACAAAGACGCGGTTTGTACATATACACGTTTGTCCTGCGTTACGGAATTTCGAACCGATTACCGCTTCTACCGCCTTATCTAAATCAGCATCATTCATAACAATAAATGGAGCGTGACCACCTAATTCAAGCGAAACCTTTTTCATCGTTTGCGCAGCGCTAGCCATTAATTCTTTCCCAATTTCAGTTGATCCTGTAAAGGAAACTTTTCGAACGCGCTCATCTTCCATCCACGTATCAGCAATTGCCTTTGCGCTACCTGTTACAATATTTATTACACCTTTTGGAATGTCTGCTTCATGGGCTAGTTCAGCTAATTTCAATGCAGTTAACGGTGTTTGACTTGCAGGTTTTACAACTGCCGTACAGCCTGCTGCAAGTGCTGGAGCTACCTTTCTCGTAATCATAGCAGCTGGGAAGTTCCACGGTGTAATAGCTGCCATAACCCCAACTGGTTGCTTCATAACTAAAATGCGCTTATTCGGATGAGAAGCAGGAATCATTTCACCGTATATTCTCTTTCCTTCTTCTGCGTACCATTCAACAAAACTATTTGCATAATTCACTTCACCAAGTGCTTCTGCAAACGGCTTCCCTTGTTCTCTCGTCATAATTGCTGCAATTTCTTCTTTATTTTCATCAATGAGTGTGAACCACTTTTTTAACTTTACTGCACGATCCGCCGCCGTTAATTTTGACCATAATTTAAAAGCCTCATGTGCAGCATCAACTGCTTGCTTTGCCTCTGTAATCCCGCCCTTTGGTACAGTTGCAAATACTTCCTTTGTCGCTGGATTGTTTACTTCGATTTGTTCTTGCAGTGTAATCCACTCACCATTTATATACATCGCCTTTTTCTCTAAGTTTACGAACATCGCTTTTTTATCCAATGTTTTCTTCCTCCTCTATAAAGTGAAACTTTAATCAGTGGGGGACCCACTGATTATTAGTTGAACCAATCGGGCATTTACGGGCAGTTGTTCTCCCTCTTATCCATTTGTCTTCATCAATTTTCAAGTGGGTCCGTACTGCCCGTTAATGCGGGATAAACTTCTTAATTTTTCTAGTAGCAGCAGATTGACTTATTTGCAAAAATTCAGCTACTTTATAACTTGATCCATACGTTTTATACGCTTTAATAATAATATTTCTCTCTACCTCTTCCAGCATTCTATAAAGACTTTGTCCGGATTGTTCAACTGTAGCCTCTTGCATAGATAGTGGCAAATCTTCTACCATTACAAAATCATCTGCAGTGATAACAATTCTTTCAATTACATTCTCTATTTCCCTATTGTTTCCTTCCCATGGATATCCGACAAACATTTGTAACGTACTAGGTGCTAACTTCACATCACGTCCGTACTTTTTATTAAAATGCTGTAAATAATGATAGATGATCGGCAAGATGTCCTCTGTTCTTTCCCGAAGTGGCGGAATTGAAATTGGAATGACATTCAGACGATAGTATAAATCTTTCCGGAATGTTCCTTGTTTCACCATCGTACTTAAATCTCTATTTGTTGCCGCTACAATTCTAACGTCCACCTTTTTTAATTCTCTTCCGCCTATAGGGCGAAACGTTTTTTCTTGCAATACTTGCAAAAGCTTCGCTTGAATTTCAAGCGGCATTTCACCAATTTCATCTAAGAAAAGGGTCCCTTTATGTGCTGATTCTAGTAATCCCTTTTTCCCTTCACGATTTGCACCTGTAAAAGACCCACCTGAATATCCAAAAAGCTCAGATTCAATTAAATTCGTCGGCAATGCCGCACAATTAATTTCATAGAAACTTTCATGCTTCCGGTTACTCACTTCATGTAAATGACGTACTAATCGGCTTTTCCCCACTCCAGTCTCACCTAATACGAGAACAGTACTATCCACTACAGATACTTTTTTTATTGTTTCGATTATTTTTTGCATAGCGATGCTTTTAAAAATAAGTCCTTCATGCTCATATGTTTCTCTTAATTCTTTCTTATATGTCTTTAGCTGATTATCCATTTCCTCTATCTTTTGACGTAATTGATAGAGTTCTGTAAGATCACGAGAATAACTAATCACTCTTCTTAAATTTCCCTCATCATCAAAAACAGGCCTTGTACGAACATGCAAATACTCTCCTGATTTCGTTGTTTGAACAAGTTCAACTGGTCTCTTTTTTTCAATCACTTCTAATGTTGCCGATGGATAAAAAATCCCTTCTTTCTGTAGTTCTTGTACATGCTTTCCTACTAATTCCTTAGCAGAGAGCTGGTAATGTCTTTCACACATACTATTTACACGTACAACGATTCCCTTATCATCCGTAACAAAAATTTCGTCAAATGCATATTCAAATACATCTTGTAAATCCATCAACACTCGTTCCTTTTCTGCAACCATCCTAGCCACTCCCTACTTCAAATCCATCGATTCACTTTACTACCTTTATTATAAAATGAATTTTCTGTATTTTATATAGAGCCGGCTAGAATGTTTGTGATTTATAATTCAGTTTTTATACACGAGCGATGTTTGCTTGCTCATAACAAGCTTGCAATGATTCTTCAATTATTGTTAAACCTTCCTCAAGTTGCTCATCTGTAATCACTAATGGCATTAACACACGAATAACAGTTCCATATGTTCCTGCTGATAGTAGAAGTAATCCATGCTTATTTGCTTCTGCACATAAATTAGCCGCTAATGCTTTATCAGGCGCTTTTGTCTTACGATCTTGAACGAGCTCGAATGCACACATTGCCCCTAAGCCGCGCACATCACCGATGCAATTATATTTGTTTTTCATCTCTTGGAATCGGTTCATTACGACTTTCCCTACTTCTATCGCTCTATCATTTAATTTCTCTTTTTCTATTACATCAAGTACAGCTAATGCAGCCGCACACCCTAGTGGGCTTCCTGCATACGTTCCGCCCAGTTCTCCCGGTGCAGACTCATTCATAATTTCTTTACGCCCAATCACACCGCTTATCGGTACACCAGCACCTAATGATTTAGATACCGTAATTAAATCTGGAACGACATCATAATGATCAATTGCAAAGTATTTTCCGGTACGACTAAAGCCTGTTTGAATTTCATCAGCTACAAATAAAATACCGTGCTCTGAACAAATACTGCGTACTTCTTGAACAAATTTCTTACTTGGAACGATAAATCCACCTTCCCCTTGAACAGGCTCCATTACAACAGCTGCAATTGTTTCTGGTGCTACTTCTGATATGAAGAAGTTCTTAAACTCTTCAATGATAAAGTCATCATACTGCTCTTCTGTTAACCCTTCTGGGCGACGGTATTCATATGGGAATGGCGCTTTATATACTTCTGGAGCAAATGGGCCAAATCCAAATTTATATGGTTTTACTTTACTTGTCATCGTCATTGTCATTAATGTACGCCCATGAAATCCTTTAGAAAATGCAATAATTCCAGGTCTCTTCGTATATTTACGAGCAATCTTCACTGCATTTTCAACCGCTTCTGCCCCACTGTTTAAAAACAGCACTTGTTTATCGAAATTACCTGGTGCTAATGCTGCCAGTTTTTCTGCCAATTCAATATATGGCTCATACATCATCACATTAAAACCAGTATGAATATATTGATCTACTTGTTTATGAAGCGCTTCTTTAACAGTAGGATGACAATGTCCTACATTAATTGTCCCGATTGCTCCTGCGAAATCAATATACTGGTTTCCATCCACATCTGTTACGAGTGCACCATTTGCAGACTGTACAAATGTTGGAATACCATTACTTACTCCTTTTGGTACTATATTTTGGCGGCGTTCTAATAAAGACGCTGCTTTCGGTCCTGGAATTTGTTCATTTACTTTAGCAAATTTTTTTGTGTTCATTGTGTACCCCATCCTTTTCTATACAATGTTTTCTCTTTATATTGCAAGATGTATGCCAACTTCCTCTTTCTAGTATTGATCCCATTCTCTTACTATCTCGGCATAAAAAATAAGTCTATAAAGACTCATATAGAGTCCTTATAGACTTATCCATTTATACATTAGACTTTCCTTGTTTCCAAATAAACTCACCTGAATGAGAAATTAAATCTTCAACAGATTGTAATACTAAATCTGCAAGTGGTTCTAACGTTTGACGATCACCCGTACCAGATAGTACGCCAATCGCATAACAGTCGCCACCATTTTTCGCTAAATGTAAATCCGTCGGTGTATCCCCGACGACCGCTATTTCGCATGTCTCTAAATTAAATCTCTCACAAAACGATTCTACAATTTTTTTATCTGGCTTCTGTGCTGGAAATGTATCTGAAGCTATAACACAATCAAAAAAAGCTTCCAATTGATATTGCTTTAAAAATAATTCTGTCGGCGCGAAATCATCAGCTGTAACGACACCTAGAATAAATCCTCTATCCTTTAACGCTTGTAAAACTTTCGGTAAATCTGCCGTCATTCTCATATGTGAACGATGCTCGTACATAAGAGCAAACAACTTTTCACTCACCCATTGATGCATCTCTTCTTCTCTAGATGATGCAATATACTTACAAAGCCCCTTGGCAACATCAAGACTCGTTCCAGCAGCGAGCGCACTACGCGGATGAACAAATGCTCCGTCTACGCCTATCTCCTTTAATAACGTTGGTTGCATTGATTCTGGTAATTGATATAAATTTATACATTCTGCAACAAGCTCTTCAGCTACTTTTATCCAAATCGAATGAAAATCCATTAATGTCCCATCTTTATCAAATAGTATTGCTTTTACCTTCTCCATAGCACCCTACCTCTCATTTCTTATCTCTTCCAGTGTATCAATAAAATATGGATAAAAAATAAACGGATTGTAAAAATACCATAAAAATCAAACTAACTTCCAATTTACAATTCATCTGTATAAAGAGAAACTTTAATCAGCGGGGGCTGTCCATCCCCCGCTGATCATTAGCCCACTTCCGCCTAACTTCTTTGCTTGGGTCGAATTTTGATTGGGAGTCTTATTACTCGCAAATAGCTGGGAAAAAGCAAAAAAGGATGCCTTTACAGGGCATCCTCTTGATGTTCAGGAACAAATAGTTCCAGACAATGATATATATTTTCGAATTCCATCGGTGCATCTCCGCCATATTCACCATCTAAGTTGATCATTAATTTATCAGGTGAATGCACTTTAATACGATTCGCTTGTGTATATAGCACTTTTGGATTGTTAATATGTTCCCCACGCTGCGCTTGTGTTGCTGCTTTAATTAAATCAGCGATAGAACCTTTTTTCAGTACTAATAAATCAAATAATCCATCGTTAATAGATGCATATGGTGCTACTTTTTCGAATCCACCAACTGAACGAGTATTCGTAATTAAAAACATCGTAATTTCTTCTTGTAGCAACTTCCCATCATACTCGATTTCAACATATGTTGGATGTAATGATGGTAACATTTCGATTCCTTTTAAATAGTAAGCAAGTTGACCTAATACTGTCTTTAGCTTGCTTGGTACTTCATATGTTAATTCTGTAATACGGCCGCCACCAGCGATATTAATGAAATATGTATCGTTCGCTCTACCAAGATCTAACGGTACCGTTGTTCCTTCACAAATAATATCCGCAGCCTCTTCAATAGCACGAGGTACACCGATCGCACGCGCAAAATCATTTGTCGTTCCAACTGGAATAATTCCAAACTTTGGACGATGCTCATGTCCTACTAAACCGTTCACTACTTCATTTAATGTACCATCACCACCAGCTGCGATAACAACATCAAACTTACGATCCGCAGCTTGCCTCGCTGCCACAGTCGCATCTCCAGGACCAGTTGTCGCATGACAAGACGCTTCATATCCAGCTTGTTCTAATTTTTGTAATACTTCTGGTAAGCTCTTCTTAAATAGCTCGCGCCCAGAAGTAGGATTATAAATAATTCTTGCTCGCTTCATCATTTATTAGCACAGGAAATTCCATATTCATTGAAAAAAGAATACACCGAACTCTTATTCAGTATCCCTATGCCTACCTCCTCTCATCTTCCTATCCTTCTTTAATTCCGCTCAAACAGGCAGTAAGAACCCGATTCGTGTAGCCCATCAAAAGTAACTGTTTACTCCTGATAGTTTTGTTTTATTTGACCAAAAATTTATGTCTATCCATTCTCTCACATCAATTTACATATAATGAATAATAATTATCTATTATTTCATGATATGAAAAAAACCTCTATGTCTAGATTTATCATTATTCCCACCTTTTTGCAACTATCATACCATAGTTGCTATACAAACATTTTTTCACTTTTCAAAGTTAATCAAACGTTTGTTTAAATTATTGTTTAAATTATTTTTTATCATTTAAACAAACGTTTGATTAACTCAGAAAAAACACCCAAATACGGGTGTTTTTTCTGTTTAATCTTTAAGAATCTATACTATTTTAGCGTTCAAAAATAAGAATTCCGCTCTTATTTTTAGCGCTTATTAATCTCTTCAAGTAAGATTTTGTTAACAAGCGGTGGATTTGCTTGTCCTTTTGTAGCTTTCATAATTTGACCAACTAAGAAGCCAATTGCACGGTCTTTACCGTTTTTAAAGTCTTCAATAGATTGCTCATTATTATCAAGAATTTCTGTTACAACTTTACGAAGTGTACCCTCGTCAGAAATTTGAACAAGACCTTTCGCTTTAACGATTTCTTCTGGGTCTCCACCTTTTTCAATTAATTCGTTAAATACTTTCTTCGCGATTTTAGAAGAAATTGTACCTTTTTCAATTAATTGAACCATTTTAGATAAACCAGTAGGCGTTAATGCAACGTCTTTTAGTTCTTTTTGTTGTTTGTTTAAGTATGCAAGTACTTCACCCATTAACCAGTTTGATGTTAATTTCGCATCAGCACCGTCTGCAACTGTTGCTTCAAAGAAATCAGACATCTCTTTCGTTAATGTTAATACGTGTGCATCATAAGCCGGTAAGCCAATTTCTTCAACATAGCGAGCTTTACGTACATCTGGAAGTTCTGGAATAGAAGCACGAATTTCTTCTTTCCACTCATCGTCGATGTAAAGTTCAACTAAGTCTGGCTCTGGGAAGTAACGGTAATCGTCAGATCCTTCTTTTATACGCATTAAGATTGTTTTCTTCGTTGCTTCATCATAACGACGTGTTTCTTGTTGGATGATACCGCCAGATAATAATTCTTTCTCTTGGCGCACTTGCTCATGCTCAAGACCTTTTTGCACGTAAGTGAAAGAGTTTAAGTTTTTCAGTTCTGCTTTTGTACCGAACTTCTCTTGTCCAACTGGACGAAGTGAAATATTCGCATCACAACGAAGAGAACCTTCTTCCATCTTACAATCAGATACACCTGTATATTGAATGATTGATTTTAACTTCTCTAAGTAGGCATATGCTTCTTCTGGAGTACGCATATCTGGCTCAGATACGATCTCGATTAAAGGCATACCTTGACGGTTGTAGTCTACTAATGAACCTTCAGCTGTATGCGTTGATTTACCAGCATCTTCTTCTAAATGAAGACGTGTAATACCGATACGTTTCTTTTTACCGTCTACTTCGATTTCAATCCAACCATTTTCACCAATTGGCTTATCAAATTGAGAGATTTGGTAAGCTTTCGGATTATCTGGGTAGAAATAGTTTTTACGGTCGAACTTCGTTTCCGTTGCGATTTCACAGTTTAATGCCATTGCAGCTTTCATTGCAAAGTTAACTGCTTCCTTATTTAAAGTAGGAAGTACCCCTGGGTATCCTAAGTCAATTACACTTGTTTGTGTATTTGGCTCCGCTCCGAATTCTGTTGGACTCGCAGAGAAAATTTTCGAATTTGTTTTTAACTCAACGTGAACCTCTAAACCAATAATTGTTTCTAAATTCATCTATGCTCGCCTCCTTACAGACTTGCTTTTTTTGTATGATAGTCTGTTGCTTGCTCAAACGCATGTGCAACGCGGTAAATTGTCGCTTCATCGAAGTGTTTACCAATGATTTGTAGACCAAGTGGCATGTTGTTAGCACCAAATCCACATGGAACAGAAATCGCTGGAACACCCGCTAAGTTTACTGGAATTGTTAAAATGTCATTTGCATACATTGTCATTGGATCGTCCACTTTTTCGCCCACTTTAAATGCCGGAGTTGGCGTTGTTGGTCCAATAATAACATCATAGTTAGCAAATACATTTTCAAAGTCATTTTTAATTAATGTACGTACTTGTTGTGCTTTTTTGTAATATGCATCATAGTAACCAGAGCTAAGAGCAAATGTACCTAGCATAATACGACGTTTTACTTCATCACCGAAACCTTCGCTACGTGTGTTTTTGTAAAGATCTAATAAATTATTTACATTATCAGAACGAACACCGTAACGTACGCCATCAAAGCGTGAAAGGTTAGCAGATGCTTCAGAAGAAGATAGTAAGTAATACGTTGCTAGAGCGTATTTAGAGTGCGGAAGAGATACTTCCTCCCAAGTTGCGCCCATACCTTCTAATACTTTTAAAGCAGCTAGTACTGACTCACGAGCTTCTTCGCCAACACCTTCGCCTAAGTATTCTTTCGGTACAGCAATGCGTAAACCTTTAACATCGCCTGTTAAACCAGCTAAGTAGTTTCCTACTTCAACGTTTGCAGAAGTTGCATCCATACGGTCAATACCTGAAATAGCTTGTAATAAGTATGCATTGTCTTCTACTGTACGTGTAATCGGTCCGATTTGGTCAAGTGAAGATGCGAATGCTACTAATCCGTAACGAGATACACGTCCGTAAGTTGGTTTTAAACCTACAACGCCGCAATATGCAGCTGGCTGACGGATAGAACCACCCGTATCAGAACCTAGAGAGAATAATACTTCTCCTGCTGCTACAGCTGCTGCAGAACCACCACTAGATCCACCTGGAACGTAATCTAAGTTCCATGGATTTTTTGTAGCGTAGAAGCCTGAATTTTCATTTGAAGAACCCATTGCGAACTCGTCCATATTTAATTTACCGATTGTAACTGTGTCAGCAGCTTTTAGCTTTTGTACAACTGTCGCATCGTAAATTGGATCGAAGTTTGCTAACATTTTGCTCGCACAAGTTGTACGAAGACCGTTAGTTACAATGTTATCTTTTACACCGATTGGCATACCGAATAATAAACCATTATCCTCAGCACCAATCTTTGCATCTAATTCTTTCGCTTTCGCGCGTGCATTTTCTTCATCTAATGTAAGAAAAGCTTTTACGTTATCTTCAACATCCGAAATACGTTTGTAAGATTCTTCTACTAAATCCGTAACGGAAATTTCTTTGTTGTTTAACTTCTTATGTAACTCTGATACAGAATGATCAAATAATGACATCGAAATTCCCTCCTCTATTCTAATACTGCTGGAACACGGATTTGATTATCTTTGTGATCCGGTGCATTTTTTAATACTTCTTCTACTGGTAAACCTTTTTCTGGCACATCTTCACGCATAACATTTTTCATAGTTAATACATGAGTTGTTGGTTTTACATCTGTTGTATCTAATTCATTTAACTGTTCTGCAAATGTAACAATTGCATCTAGTTGTTTTTGAAATTTTTCTGCTTCTTGATCAGTAATTGCAAGACGTGCTAAATGTGCTACGTGCTTTACATTCTCAACGGAAATTCTTGACACGGCTAGGCCACCTCCATAATATATCGTTCAATCTACAATACTATTGATGATACCAAATTTTCAGTACTTCAAGCAAGTCAACACACGGCACTTACGGTATTTTTACATAAAAAAAGAAAGGCAAGTGCCTTTCTTTACAATTTACTCTTTATCTAACGATTTATTTTTCGGAAATCTTTCATTATCTTCCTCATTATCACGAATTGTTTTTTGTAATACAAAACAAGACATCGTTAAAAATAATGTTCCGATTAAATAGTACCCTTTTACACTAAGCGTTTCATCTAACGTGTAAATCCCAATTAGCATTCCTGACAGCGCACAAACAAATGAAGTCCATGCTAAAAACGTGAACGCTTGCGTATTTCTTCTCCTCATCGTTCTCCCCCTCGTTAGCTGCACATCCATTATAGATAAATATATTTACCCTAATGGATTTTTATGTAAATTTTATTTTTCTATTTATTAATCTATCACAAAAAATTGCTATTTTGAAGATATTTTTTCTTTCTAATCTGAAAAAACAGTTAAAATTATTGACATTTATTTCAATTCCACATAAAATAAAAACAAATATTACGAATCTCGAAATATACGGGAGTGGAAATAATTGTTGCAATATGAACATTTTTTAGACTTACTGCTAGATAACGCCAAGAAACTTTTCTATCCTGAAGAATGGGTAAGCCTTGATTTAACACTTTCCAAGACAGAAGTATTTTGTTTACTTTGGATGGAGCGAAATACAGATATTACAATGACAAAGATCGCTGACCTTCTTGATATACCGATGAGTACAACGACAGGCGTTGTAAATCGCCTTGTAAAAAAGGGGTATATTGAACGCTACCGGGATGAAAGCGATCGACGCATTGTATTAATTCGTTTAACAGAAAACGGCGTAATGCTCGTTCAAGAAGTAAAACAAAATGCGGCCCATTACTTTAGCCTAGTGACAGACGCACTATCAGAAGAAGAAAAAGCATTCTTACTACAAATCTTCCAAAAGATCATGAATCACATTGCTACGTCACAGCAAAAAACAGAAGAAAAGGTTTCTACACCTAAAATGAAAAACATTCCGATTGAATAAAGCCCTAACTGGGTTTTTATTCAACCATTTACTTCGATACTCGTAATATTCGACATTCGAAACAAAGGGGATAAAATGATGAGAATTATTTTGTATACAGGTAAAGGCGGCGTAGGAAAAACTAGTATTTCAGCAGCAACAGCAATCCAAAGTGCAAAACAAGGATTAAAAACATTAGTAATGAGCACAGATCCCGCTCATAGTTTAGGAGATTCATTTGGCATAAAACTATCTTCTGAACCACTAGAAATTCGCGAAAACTTGTGGGCACAAGAAATTAATACTATTTATGAAATGGAAAAAGGCTGGGGGAAATTGCAGAAATATATTACACTACTCTTCACTTCCAAAGCAGCTGATGATATTACGACAGAAGAATTAACGATGTTCCCTGGTATGGAAGATTTAATTAGCTTACTTCGAGTACTAGATTATTATAAACAAAACACATACGATGTCATCATCATTGATTGTGCACCGACCGGAGAAACATTAGCAATGCTCAGCTTTCCAGACATGCTCGGCTGGTGGATGGAAAAACTCTTTCCTATTAAAAGGAAGATTTTAAAAGTTGTTCGTCCTGTAGCTCAACCACTTCTTGGTGTCCCCCTTCCAACCGATGATATTATGGACGAATTAACGAATACGCTTGAACAACTTGGAGAAATGAGAGATATTTTATCAAACCGAGAAGTAACGAGTATTCGCGTTGTTGTGAATCCTGAAAAAATGGTCATTAAAGAAGCTCAGCGTAGTTTTACTTATTTAAACTTATACGATTATAACGTAGATGCCATTATGATTAACCGCGTCATCCCTAACACTGTCACCGATCCTTACTTTCAAGCATGGAAAGATACACAAAAGAAATATAAAGCCTTAATTCAAGATAGTTTTCAGCCACTTCCTATTTACGAAGCTCCGATGTTTGAACAAGAAGTTGTTGGTTTGCCTATGTTAGAGCGTGTAGGAAATGCTTTATTCAAAACTGATCCTTGTCCTACTGAGGTGAAATTTAACGGTCGCACACAATATGTCAAAAAAGATGGCGATGAATATATTTTCGTTCTTTCTATTCCATTCTCAAACAAGAGTGAACTTTCATTAAATCAAAAAGGTGATGAACTTATCATTCGAGCTGGTTCTGTTAAACGAAACATAACATTGCCAAAAACATTAACACACCTCTCTATTCAAGGAGCAAAGTTTGAAGAGGATGTACTAAACATTCGGTTTGGAGGTGTAGTACATGCATGATGAACTACTAAGAAAGGTAATTCGTACAAAAATAAAAGTCGGTATACGTATATTAGAAGAGCTACCAAATCCGATTCAGCAATCAGCTAAGCAAGCACTAAACATTTTACAGGAGGAGCTCTCTTCTTTTGCGGAAGAACAACCGCAACCTGAAGGTAATTTAAAGAGCATCATCATTGAATAACTATACCCTTGTAGAAAGCCTTTTCTTATAGGCTTTCTATCCCTTTATTGGAGCTGATGTAAATTGATGAAAACATCTTCTGCAAGACATGTCACTACTCGTACAATCTGGCTAATCCCCTTTTTATTTTTCATTCATAACCTTGAAGAAGCTTTCCAGATGCCACAATATCTTGCTAATCAATTTTCAATTCATCTTATAACTAGCCAACAATTTTTCATTGCAATTTCCATATTAACAACCTTTGTCTTAATCATAGTCTTTCTATATCAATTAAGCATCATATCTTCTATTTACTGGATCATTTTTATACAGGGCTGTATCTTTTTTAACGCCGTTCAGCATATTATCTTGTATTTCATTTATCGTTCTTATAATCCAGGTGTAATATCAGCAACTTCCATTATTCTGTTTTCTATTTTCTTCTTTTCATCAGAAAAATGCTTAATCAATAAAAGGAATTTAGCAATTACACTCATTTTCAGTTTACTCTCTTACCCAATCATAATTTGGATTATCTTATTATTAGCTAACTGTTTTAAATAAAAAAAGACCAGGAAAACTCCTGATCCATCACTCTACTTAACAAACATTGGATTCTATGTTATACAAAATTGGAAGGTACAGAATTAGGGTTTTGTTTGTTAAGTAGATTATATGTTGAACGAGCTAACAGTGGAGGGGTTCCTACTGTTAGCCGTTAAACCCAATAATTATTTTACGATTTTTTCAAGCTCATCAAGTGAAAGATCTACTGAAATTGAACCATCATTTGTTTCTTTCTTAATTGCATCTGTTACTTCTTTTGAATGATATAGTTCAATTACTTTTTTCAGTGTTGGATCATCTTTATCTTTCGTACGAGCTGCGAAAATATTAATATAGGCCTTTGCATTTGTATTTTTTGGATCTTCTAAGAAAATTGGATCCTTCGCTGGGTCTAATCCAGCTTGACCAGCAACACCATTATTAATAACTGAAGCCGCTACATCTTTTAACACACGAGGTGTTTGCTGTGCGATAACCGGTGTAACCTTTAACTTCTTCGGATTTTCAGCAATGCCGCTTGGATCTCCAAATAGACCGAAATCTTTCTTAAGCTTTAATAATCCAGCTGCATCAAGAAGTTTTAATGCACGCGCTTGGTTCGTTGGATCATTTGGAATAGCAATTTCTGAACCATCTGGGATTTCATTTGCTTTCTTATATTTTTCAGAGTATAAGCCCATCGGTGCAATTTGCGTTGTACCAACTGCTGTAATATCTACCTTATGCTCCTTCTTAAATTGCTCTAAGAAAGCAATATGCTGAAATGAGTTTAGTTCAATATCTCCATCAGCTAACGCTTTATTTGGCGTTGTGTAATCAGAGAACTCAACCAGTTTAATTTTAATTCCTTCTTTTTCAGCTTTTTTCTTTAAAATTTCCCAAGCGTCTCCATCTGTTCCAGTTACACCTACGCGAACTACTTTCTCTTTCGCTCCTGCACTTGTGTCTCCACCTGAGCAGCCGCTTAAGGCTGTAATTCCTACAATCGCTGATAATGCAAATGCTAAAATTTTCTTCATTTTCTTTTCCCCTCTTCCTTTTTATGATCTGCGTAAAAAGACTTTCGCAAAGTAGTTTCCTAAATTTTGAGCTACCTGTACAAGAATAATAAGTAAAACGACCGTTACGAACATAACTGACGTATCAAAGCGTTGATAACCATATGTCATTGCTAAGTCACCAAGACCGCCACCACCGACAAGCCCAGCAACTGCAGAAAATTCAATTAAACCAACTGTCATAAACGTGACACCTAAGATTAATGGTGCTAAAGCTTCTGGCACGAGGATTTCAAAAACAATTCTAAGTGGTGAAGCGCCCATTGCTTGTGCTGCTTCAATTACCCCTTTCGGAACAGAAACAAGATTTGTTTCAACCATTCTAGCAATACCAATTGATGCAACTAACGTCATTGGGAAGATTGCTGCTGCTGTTCCAATCGTCGTTCCAATAACACTTCTTGTTATCGGACTTAAAGCTACTAAAAAGATAATGAATGGAACCGGACGAATTGTATTAATTACGATATTAAGAATAGAAAAGACCCATTTGTTTTCTAAAAAGTTTCCTTTTCTCGTTACGTATAAAAGTAAACCTAGAGGTATACCAAGAATTGTAGCAAATATAAGGGTTACAATTACCATTAAGAGGGTATCCCCTGTCGCATCTAATATGCGAGGCCAAAATATACTCCAATCAACTCGCATGAGCTTCCACCTCCTTCAGCTGTACTTGCAGTCTTAGATGTTGTAATGCTTTTTGAATTTCTTTCTGTTCACCTTGTAGTTCTACAAGAAGATTTCCAAATAGCACATTTTGGAGTTCAATAATATTTCCGTAAAGAACATTTACATCGACGTTATAGTTTTTCGCAATATATGATAGTACAGGCTGCCCTGTCTCTTCCCCAGTAAAAGTCAGGCGATAAATCTGACCTCCGTTTTGAATTTTCGCTAGAACACTTTCTGGTAAGTGATCATTAATAACAGAGCGTACAAAATTTTGAGTTGTCTTTGTTTTTGGTTGTGTGAAAACATCAAACAGTTTTCCTTCTTCAATTACTTTTCCTTTTTCCATAACGGCTACACGGTGACAAATTTCTTTCACAACGTGCATTTCATGTGTAATAAGTAGAATCGTTAAATTGTACTCTCTATTTACTTTCTTTAATAAATTTAAAATTTCTGTCGTTGTTTCCGGATCTAAAGCTGATGTTGCCTCATCGCATATGAGAATATCTGGTGATGTCGCAAGTGCTCTTGCAATCCCAACACGCTGCTTTTGCCCCCCTGATAACTGTTCTGGATAATAGTTCGCTTTATCTTCTAAACCAACAAATTTTAGTAGTTCATTCACTCTTTCTTTTATCTCATTCTTCGGCAATTTCGCTAACCTTAATGGATAAGCAATGTTCCCAAACACCGTTCTTGAATTAAATAGATTAAAGCTTTGAAAAATCATTCCAATTCTTTGTCTTAGTTTCCGTAATTCTTTCGCCGATAATGATGTAATATCTTTATCATCTATTGAAATTGTTCCTGCAGTTGGTCTTTCTAACATATTTACTAAACGTAATAACGTACTCTTCCCTGCACCACTAAATCCGATAATGCCAAAAATTTCGCCCTTTTCAACTGACAACGTTACATCCTCCACGGCATGAACTGATTGTCCGCCTGATTCATATACTTTACTTACATTGTTAAAAGAAATCATTTTCTTCCCTCCTATATGCTGTAAAAACTTGAAGTAGAGCTTTCGAGATAAAATAAAAAGTGCTCTCCTTCTTATCAGTAATAAAGATAAGAAGGAGAGCACTTATATATGTACTCATTCACATCTTCTCATCTTCCAAGCCTTTATAGGCTTGCTGGAATTAGCACGGTATTAAAAAACCCGTTGCTGAGGTATCGTAGGGCCAGTCCCTCCACCTCTCTGGATAAGAGTGTATCGATTTAATTGTCATTTAATTAATTCTCATTATAGAACTCAGAATAATAAGAGTCAATACATTTTTTAGAAAAATATTAATTATCCCTCTATTAAAATTTTCAAATAAAAAATCACAATACAATAGTAATTTTTATAGTTATGTAAAATCCTCCTCACTCATACTTTTAAAAAGGAGGATCTTCTCTACTAATTGAATAACAGTATTTGAATATGAAATCGGAGGAAGATAAATATATGAAAACAGCCCTTTTGCTCATCGATATTCAAAATGATTATTTTCCAAATGGAAAGATGGAATTACGTAATCCAGTAGAAGCAAGTGAATATGCTAGTCAGCTACTACAACATTTTAGAATTAGAAACGAACCTATTTTTCATATCCAACATGTAGCTATAAAAAATGACGCTACTTTTTTCCTACCCAATACAGAAGGTGTCCATATTCACGAAAATGTCCGTCCACTTAGAGAGGAAACTGTTATACTGAAACACTATCCAAATAGCTTTCGAGAAACTGACCTTCTAGAGCGATTACAACGTTCAGAAATTGAGCACGTCGTAATTTGCGGAATGATGACCCATATGTGTATTGATGCTACAGTAAGGGCTGCTTTTGATTTTAGCTTTCATTGTACCGTTATACACGATGCTTGTGCGACAAAAGATCTTTCATTTAAAAACGCTACTATACCAGCTGTTTATATTCACAATGCAATTTTAGCGAGTTTAAATGTAGTATATGCAAATGTAATGAGTACCGAAGAATTTTTAACCACCTAAAAAAACACTCCTTTCAGTTAGCAAAACCGAAAGGAGTGTTCTCTTGTCGAACCATAGATTTTCTTTCAAATTGTATTATACAGGAAATTCTCAAAATGAATACTAAAAAATATGACTAATAAGTCAATTTTTCTCGTTGTTTTGTTTCTATTTTCATGTTTATCCCGA
This sequence comes from Bacillus sp. MYb209, assembly GCF_002975175.1. GTDB lineage: Bacteria > Bacillota > Bacilli > Bacillales > Bacillaceae_G > Bacillus_A. The sequence goes on along the minus strand of NZ_PCNZ01000010.1, from coordinate 25,054 downwards.
TATTAATAGGGTTTAGCTGGTTTTAAATAACACATAGTAATATTTGGTAAATATTTCTCGGTTCAAATTAACTAGCTTCTATTATAGAGAGTTTCTCAAAAAGAAGAGATCTTCACAGACTGTGAAGATCTCTTCTACTATTTCTTATAAAGTTTCAGAAGTAGTTTTTGCTTGCATGTGAAGTGCTAAGTAATCAGGGCCACCAGCTTTAGAGTCTGTACCAGACATGTTAAAGCCACCGAATGGTTGGTAACCTACGATTGCACCAGTACATCCACGGTTGAAGTATAAGTTACCAACGTGGAAGTCTTCACGTGCTTTTTCAATATGGTCACGGTTGTTAGAAACAACTGCTCCTGTTAAACCGTATTCTGTATTGTTTGCAATTGCAAGTGCATGATCAAAGTCTTTTGCTTTACAGAATGCTACTACTGGTCCGAAGATTTCTTCTTTCATTAAGCGAGCATCTTCTGCAACGTCAGCAACGATTGTTGGTTGGATGAACCAGCCTTTAGAATCGTCTCCTTCGCCACCTGATACGATTTTACCTTCTTCTTTACCAATTGCAACATAGCTCATTACTTTATCGAATGCAGCTTGGTCATTAACAGGTCCCATGTTGATATCTTTTGCATCTGGGTTACCTACTGTTAATTCTTTTGTTAATTCAACAGCACGATTTAATACGTAATCGTACACATCTTCATGGATTACTGCACGAGAACATGCAGAACATTTTTGTCCTGAGAATCCGAATGCTGATGCAACGATAGATTTAGCTGCTAACTCAAGATCTGCTTCTTTATCAACAACGATTGTATCTTTACCGCCCATTTCAGCGATAACACGTTTCAACCAAATTTGTCCTGGGTTTACTTTTGCTGCACGCTCGTAAATACGAATACCTACATCGCGAGATCCAGTGAAGCTAACGAAACGTGTACGAGGGTGATCTACTAAGTAGTCACCAACTTCAGAACCATTACCTGGAACGAAGTTTACTACGCCAGCTGGTAAACCAGCTTCTTCTAATACTTCCATAAATTTCGCTGCTACTACAGGAGTTGTACTAGCTGGTTTTAGTAATACTGTGTTACCAGAAACTAAAGCAGCCGTTGTCATACCTGCCATAATTGCGAATGGGAAGTTCCAAGGAGAAATGATAACACCTACTCCTAATGGAATGTAAGAGAAACGATTATATTCAATTGGACGGCTTTCTACTGGAATACCGTCTTTTAATTTTAACATTTGACGAGCATAATATTCCATAAAGTCAATTGCTTCTGCTGTATCAGCATCTGCCTCATTCCATGGTTTACCTGCTTCTTTTACAAGAATAGCAGAGAACTCATGTTTTCTACGACGAACGATTGCTGCAGCACGGAATAAAATGTCTGCACGCATTTCTGGTTTTGACTTTCTCCAAGTTTGGAATGTTGCATCCGCTACTTGCATTGCTTTTTCAGCTAATTCACGGCTTGCTTTTGAAACGCGACCAACAAGTTCCTCTTTATTTGCAGGGTTTACAGAAACAATTTTGTCTTCTGTAGTGATTTTTTCTCCCCCGATAATTAATGGATAGTCTTGTCCAAGATAAGATTCTACTTTCTTTAAACCCTCTTCAAACGCTAATTTGTTAGCCTCTACTGAAAAATCTGTAAATGGCTCATGTTTGTATGCTACTACCATTTTTTTAGCCTCCCCTTAGAAAAACGTTTACATTTTACAACATTATTCTACACGATAATTTAGATTTATTCAAATATTCCTAGACTTATATTTTAAAAATTAATAAATTTTTAAAATATAATAAAAAAAAAGAGATTCATACATACGTATGAATCTACAAAATATGAGTATATTCCAAAACATTTTTCCCGATTAATAAAATAGTAACTAATAAAAATAAAGTCCTTACATATCCAACACCTTTTTGAACCGCAAACTTCGATCCAAAATAAGCACCTAAAATCATTGATAATCCCATAATTATACCGTATTCAAAATGAATCACATCTAAAAATAAAAAAGTAATTAAAGATACGATATTACTAACGAAATTCAAAAGTTTTCCAGATGCTGCCGCTTGAATAAAATCCAAACCAATTAATAAAAATGCAAAAATTAAAAAGGATCCTGTCCCTGGTCCAAAAAATCCATCATAAAACCCTATCATTAAAATAACAAAGAAAAACATTAATGTTTTCCCTTTTGTCATCTTTTTATAGGTAGATGCACTTCCCCAATCTTTTTTCGCAATAATATAAATGGCAATAAAAACCAACATTACGAGCACTAGTGGACGCAAAATATCAGGCGGAATAAACTTTACTACTAAAGCACCTGCGACCGCTCCAATAATAGTTAACGGGATTAACTTTCCTACAATCCGAAAATCAACCTTACCTGATCGAATAAAATAAATTGTACTCGTAAGCGTCCCCATCGTTGCTGCCAATTTATTCGTTGCGATTGCCGAGGCTGGTGATAAACCAACAAACATAAGTGCAGGAAGCGAAATTAACCCTCCCCCTCCAACAACCGAATCAATAAAAGCAGCTAAAAACCCGAATGCAATTAATAAAATAATGACTTGAAAGCTTAGTTCTTCCATGAATTTACCCCTTACCCCTTTATTTGTAACATTTAAAATTATAACAAAATTTTCCGAGAAAAAAAGCTGTTCCTTTATGGAACAGCTCTCATCTTTAATCTAAAATTTTTACAAACGGTTCATCTTGCTTCGCTTCACGTATAATAATTGCTTCTGGACGTTCTACAGATTTAATTGTTACTTGTACTTTCATATAATTTGGGAAGTATTCCATAACAAGTCCTGCTACATATTGTGTAAAACCAATTACTTCAGCTTTCCCATTAAATTGGACAGGAATATCAAGTTTCATTTCTTTTAGTTCATCGTCTTTATACATTCCAGTACCGATAACAGCTGTATAATCCCCTTGGAAATACTCGCTTAATTTTATTTTAAAGTTTGTCACCCTCATAATGTCTTCACGTTTATCGGCTTTTGCTTGTTCAGACGGGAACAAGTAATATTTCTCATTGATTGGTTGCCAATCCTCAACCGTTTCACTGCCTTTTTCTACCTTAGCATAAGAAACAAAATTCCCTGGCACAAGTGAAGACTTTGGACCTTGACGATAAATTGCAAATGTTATCGGAACATTTTTTGTGTCAGCGTCTTTTTGATGCATGAATTTCAAGATTTCTTGTGCCATTCTTTTCCCTTCAGCTAACATTTTTTCATCTGGGATTGCAGCCTCACGTGGATACCCATGCTCTTCCTCATAATATTGAACAGAATTCATCGCCAATCCAATTACAATGCCACCACGTTCAACATCGTTCTCACCTTTTTGTACGTAGTAATCATGCTCTAAAATATTTGAGATATACATTGGATTTTTTTTATTTTTCACTTCTAGTGACTCTGAACCTTCACTTAAGGCTGGATTCAGTCCGATATTCGGAAATTTAACTGCATCCTTTTTCAACTTGTCCTCTAGCTCTTTTTGTTCAGCATCTGTACGCTTTCTTTTTACAAGCATTTGTATATTTTGAGCATCTAGAACCTTTCCGCCTTTAAAGAAATAGTCTTTCGTGCTAAATGATTCTTTCGCAATGCGCATTAATCCAGTTTCAAACTCATCTATATCAAGGCGACTGTTTAAACCTTGTACAACTAAACCACGTGCCTCACCTGGAGCAAATGGAACCGTTGTCTTATAATATTCATCCGAAATGGAGTATTTCGGGATAACCGCTTGTTCTTTCGCTTTCCCCGATTTCTCAACTACTTTTTCATCCTTATTGGAACCCATGCTACACCCACTTACAAGTAGGCTAAGACTTAATACCGCTAACGCTATTTTTTTCATCGTAAGTTTGCACCTCTTACTTATTCAGCTCTTGTAAGAACCTATCTTCATTCCAAACTTCAACATTGTGCTTCTCTGCTTGCGCTAATTTCGAACCAGCAGCTTCACCAGCAACAACTAAATCCGTACTTTTACTAACACTTCCTGTTACTTTTCCACCTAATGCCTCAATCTTCTTCTTCGCTTCACTGCGTCCCATAACTTCTAATTTCCCTGTTAAGACGACAGTTTTCCCTGCAAAGTACGATTCAACATTTTGTAGATCAGCAACTTTTATACCTTTGTATGCCATGCTCACGCCATACTCTTTAAATTGTTGTAATAGCTCTAATACGTCTTCATTATCGAAATACGTTACAACGGATTGAGCCATTTTTTCACCAATCTCGTTAATTGTTTTTAGTTCTTCTTCCGTTGCTTTCACAAGCTCATCCATCGTTTCGAAATGCTCAGCAAATGTACGTGCCGCTTTCGCTCCGACGTGACGAATACCAAGACCGAATAATAATCGCTCTAATGAGTTTTCCTTAGAATTCTCAATTGCTTGTACTAAATTTGTTGCTGATTTTTCACCGAAACGTTCTAGCTGTAATAATTGCTCTTTCGTCAATGAATATAAATCAGCAAACGTACGAATATAATCCGCATCAAAGAGTTGTGTAATTACACGTTCTCCAAGTCCATCAATATTCATTGCATTTCTTGAAACGAAATGGATTAATCCTTCACGAATTTGAGCTGGACAAGTCGGATTTATACATCGAAGTGCTACTTCTTCTTCTAAACGAACAAGTTCACTCTCACATGCTGGACAATGCGTTGGCATATGATATTCTTCTTCCTCACCAGTACGCTTATCAAAAATAACGTTCACAACTTCAGGAATGATATCCCCAGCCTTTTTCACAACAACGTAGTCACCAATTCGAATATCCTTTTCACGAATTAAATCTTCGTTATGTAAAGAAGCACGACGAACGATAGTTCCAGCCACTCGCACTGGCTCTAGCTCTGCAGTTGGTGTTACAACCCCTGTGCGGCCGACACTTAATTCAATCCCTGTTAATCTCGTCACAACTTCTTCAGCCGGAAATTTATAAGCAATTGCCCACCTCGGACTCTTTGCTGTGGTTCCTAAGCTTTCTTGAATAGCAACATCGTCTACTTTTATAACGATTCCGTCAATCTCATAATCAAGATGCGGGCGTTTCTCTTGCCACTCTTCTACATAGGCTATTACGTCTTCAATTGTTTCACATGTACGACGATTTGGATTCGTCTTAAATCCAAGCTCACCTAAGAAATCCAGTGATTCACTGTGGGATGGAATTGTTTTTTCTTCTACATTAGCAAGACCATACACAAACATAGATAAGTTACGCTTCGCTGCAATTTTCGGATCAAGTTGGCGTATCGATCCTGCTGCCGCATTACGTGGATTCGCAAATACATCTTCACCATTTTGCTCTTTTTCCTCATTTAATTTAACGAATGAACGCTTCGGCATATAAGCCTCGCCTCGCGCTTCTAACGTTACTTCTTCATTTAATCGAAGTGGAATTGCTTTAATCGTTTTCAAGTTTTGGGTAATATCTTCACCCGTTACACCATCACCACGTGTTGCACCTTGAATAAAGCGTCCTTTTTCATAATGAAGTGAAACAGCAAGTCCGTCAATTTTTAATTCGCATATATATCTTACATTCGTATCATCAATTCCTTGACGTACTCTTCGGTCAAAATCACGCAAATCTCCTTCATTAAATGCGTTACCTAAACTTAACATCGGTGATTTATGCGTTACCTTTTCAAATATATCAAGTACAGTTCCCCCAACTCGAATAGAGGGGGAGTCTTCCGTTACAAATTCAGGGTTCTCTACTTCTAATTTCATAAGCTCCTGCATATCACGGTCATATTCCGCATCAGAAACAGAAGGATTGTCTAATACGTGATATTGATAGTTAAATGTATTTAACAAATCACGCAGTTCTTCTATACGTTTTTTGGCTATCTCTTTTGACATATCCTCAGTCCTTTCCTATTGTTTCGTCACAGGTGCAAATTTTGCTAATAAACGTTTAATACCAATTGGGCTTGGGAAAGCAATATCTAATTCTTTTGCATCACCTTCACCCTTTACACTTACAACTGTACCAACTCCCCACTTCTGATGAGAAGCTTTATCTCCTATTGCCCAGCCAATTTGCTCGCCACCTGTTGTCTTAACAGCCGGACGCACGAAAGCTGAACGAGAACGTGTTGTAGTTGCGCTTGTCGTTCTTCCTTTTGCACCAAACGAAGTTTCACGCTTCGGTGCTGTTTCGTTTAATGGTTCTACTAATTCTGCCGGAATTTCTGTAATAAATCGAGATGCTGCATTCATACTTGTTCTACCAAATAAAGTACGCATTTGAGCATTGGATAAGTATAGCTCTTCTTCTGCACGAGTAATACCTACATAGGCAAGACGACGCTCTTCTTGCATTTCATCCTCTTCCATAAGAGAACGAGTATGCGGGAATATCCCTTCCTCTAAGCCAACAATAAAGACAACTGGGAACTCTAATCCTTTTGCTGAGTGCATCGTCATTAAAATAACTTCTTCACCAGCAGTTGGATCTTCATCTACACGATCAATATCCGCAACAAGAGCTAAGTCTGTTAAGAATGCAACAAGGCTCTTATCTTCACTTTGAGATTCGAATGTTTGCGTAACAGATAAAAACTCGTCTAAGTTTTCTAAACGACCTTCTGCTTCTAAAGAACGCTCATTTTTCAACATATCGCGATAGCCTGTTTTTTCAATAACTTCTTCTACTAATTCCGTAACAGATAAATACTCTTGCATATTTACCCAGTTGTGTAATAAACCTGCGAATTCTTTGACTGCCTTTGTAATTTTTGCACTTACTCCAACATGCTCAATCTCATCTAATACAGCAGTTAATGAAATTCCATTTTGTACACCGTAGTTAATAATTTTATCAATAGAAGTCGCACCAATCCCGCGCTTTGGCATGTTAATAATACGTGCAAAACTAATCTCATCTTCTGGATTCCCAATTAAACGTAAGTACGCCAAAATGTCTTTAATCTCTTTACGGTCGTAGAACTTAGTACCGCCGACAATTTTGTAAGGGATATTAGATTTTAGGAAAATCTCCTCGATCATACGAGACTGGGCATTCGTACGATATAATACTGCAAAATCAGTATATTTTCGGTTCCCCATTTGAATATCATCACGAATTTTTTTCGCAACAAAATACGCTTCGTCCTTTTCAGTTGCAGCACGATAATACGAGATTTTGCTTCCAATTTGATTGTCTGTCCATAATTTCTTCGGTTTACGGTTTGAATTTTTTTCAATTACAGCATTAGCTGCATTTAAAATATTTTGTGATGAACGATAGTTTTGTTCTAACAGAATAACTTGCGCATTCTCATAGTCTTTTTCGAATGACAAAATGTTAGAAATATCAGCACCACGCCAGCGGTAAATAGACTGATCCGAATCACCAACAACACAAAGGTTTTTAAAACGTGATGCCAAATGTTTAACAAGAAGGTACTGCGCTTTGTTCGTATCTTGATACTCATCAACGTGAATATATTGGAACTTACGCTGATAAAACTCTAGTACTTCTGGAACACGCTCAAATAGCTGAATCGTCGTCATAATTAAATCATCAAAGTCTAATGAGTTATTTTTCAGAAGGCGTTTTTGATATTCTGTATATACATCGCTCGTTAATTTTTCATATGGATCAGCGATTGTAATTTTTTTTGCATATTTATCTGCAGATAACAGTTCATTTTTCGCATTACTGATACCCGCTAAAATAGAGCGCGGCTCAAACTTCTTCGGATCAATATTACGCTCCTTCATAATTTTCTTCACGACAGTTAACTGGTCGCCCGCATCTAAAATTGTGAAATTACGATTTATACCGATACGATCTATATCACGTCGTAAAATACGAACACACATTGAGTGGAACGTAGAAATCCAAATATCTTCTGCCTCTGGTCCAACAAGTTTATCAATACGCTCACGCATTTCACGAGCAGCTTTATTTGTAAAGGTAATTGCTAGTACATTCCATGGCGCCACACCTTTTTCACCAAGTAAATATGCAATACGGTGTGTTAACACACGTGTTTTCCCACTCCCTGCGCCTGCCATTAATAGAAGTGGTCCATTTGTTGTTTGTACTGCTTTTTGTTGTTGCGGATTTAAACCATTTAATAACTTATCTGTCATACCCATATGCGCCTGCACCTACTCTCCTTTTACTGCTTTAACTGTTTTTAACGCAGCTTTTATATCATCATAAATAACATTTCCAACAACTACTGTATCAGCATACTGTGCCATTTCTTTCGCTTGTTCTGCATTGGAAATACCACCGCCATAATATAGCTTAGCTTGTTTCAATTCTGCTTTTACATTTTTAACAAGTTCAATATCTCCATACGTCCCGCTATATTCTAAATAGAATATCGGTAAATGTAATAGCCTGTCTGCTAAACGTGCATATGCAATAACATCATCTTCTGTTAAATCACATTTTGCATCTGTAAGCTGGGCTACTTTCGCTTCTGGATTTAAAACACAATACCCTTCCATGAAAATTTCGTCCCAGTCCATAATATCCCCAAATTCTTTCAATGCCTCATGATGAACACCTGTTACCCATTCTACTTTTCGGCTATTTAAAACACTTGGGATGTAATAAAAATCAAATCCCGGTGTAATTGCTTCCAAATCAGACACCTCTAACACACAAGGAACTGCATATCTACGAATGCTAACTAGCATGTGTAATACGTTATCAATTGTAACTCCATCACTTCCGCCTACAATAACAGCATCCGTTCCAGATTCACAAATCATTTCTAAATGTTCGTCGCTTAACTCCTTATTTGGATCAAGCTTAAATACATGTTTCCATCCGGAAATATCGTACATGAAAACACCCTTTCTTTTCTCTAGTCATATCTATATTTCTGTTCAAAATAACAGTTGATTTTTATCAGGATTTTTTAAATTCCTTGCTATATCTTTACCGGACTTTTTGAACTTCCTTTTACGCATTCTTTCATTATAACAAAAAAAGCTACCTACACACACGCCCAATCCAACATCTTTTTCAACGTCAAATGTTGGATTACATATCAAAAAACTTATACGGAATACTAACAAATGAAATAGCATTTCTATTTCGAAGTTAATTAAAAAGGAGTGCTTTTCTAATGAAGCAAAACATTGGCACAATTAGTGCTCTAATTCGAATCACACTCGGACTCATCCTCTTCGGTTGTAGTACAGCTAAACTCGTACGTAAACCTTGGTGCACTTGGTCTAAAGTTTTGCTCTGGATTGGTGCCATGAAAATTGCGGAGGGAATCGTTCGTTTCTGCCCTATTGTTGAAGCCTGTAAGTTTGGAAAATATATGAATATGAGCGCATTTAAAATGCCTAGCATGAATTTCACTGAAAAAGGACATAATAAAGAAGAAGTTAATTCAGCTTCCAGTCATGACAAGCCAAAGTCAAAGTCAGATGGAAGTTATGACACTTCTGACAAAGAGATTGAGTCAGCGATTGAAGAATTAATCCTGGCAAAACCGCTTTGAATCATTTGTCACGATGCAAGATGCTCTCAAAGAGACTTAGCCGCTGCAGTGGGCGGCTAAGTCTTCTTTATTTTACCACAAAACAGAACGTACATTCTTATCCTTTTGGAGTTTTATCCCTAAAAAGTACATAAAAGATATCAATCGATAAATTCCAGAAAATTAGGTATAAAATCCTTGCATGTAATGATATAAAAATGATATCATTTTTATATCAGGAGGCGATCATATGAAAGAAAAACAAGTTTTTTATGTAAATGGTTTTCTCGGTATTATCGGGATTTTAATTTTAGCCGCTATCGGTGTGTTTTTCCTTGTGCAAGAAGTTTTTGTAGTAGCAGCATTAACTATTATTTTAGCCGCAGTTCTCGCTACAGGTATTGGTATTGTTCAACCAAACCAAGCAAAAGTAATTACGTTTTTCGGTAGTTATTTAGGAACAATTCGTCAAAATGGTTTATTTTTAACAATTCCATTCGCGTTTCGTCAAACTGTATCTTTACGTGTTGAAAACTTTAACAGTAAGAAATTAAAAGTAAACGATGTTGAGGGCAATCCAATTGAAATTGCAGCCGTTATCGTATATAAAGTTGTTGATTCCGCAAAAGCAATGTTTGGTGTTGAGCATTACGATCGATTCGTAGAAATTCAAAGTGAAACAGCAATCCGCCACGTTGCTACAAAATATCCTTATGATAATTTCCAAGATGAAACTTGCATAACGTTACGAGGAAATACTGAAGAAATCTCTGAAGAATTAAAGCGTGAGTTAGAAGCACGACTTGAAATCGCTGGCGTAGAAGTATTAGAAACTCGTTTAACACATTTAGCTTACGCAACAGAAATTGCCCATGCAATGTTGCAACGTCAACAAGCAAAAGCAGTATTAGCTGCTCGAAAAGAGATTGTTGAAGGTGCTGTGAAGATGGCGAAAGATTCAATCCATATGTTAGATGAAGAAGGCGTACTTGAATTAGATGACGAGCGTAAAGCAAATATGGTGAACAATTTATTAGTTGCCATCGTTTCAGATAAAGGTGCGCAACCAGTTATTAATACAGGAAGCCTATATTAAAGGTTGTAAGTAATTATGGCTAAAAAGAAAAGCTTTCCATTACGTATTGATCCTGAATTACACGCAGTCATCGAAAAATGGGCGAATGATGAATTTCGCAGCGTCAACGCACACATCGAGTATTTACTTCGAGAAATGGCAAAGCAAAAAGGAAAACTAAAAAAAGATAAAGATGCATAAAAAATCCCGCTGAGAAATCAGCGGGATTTTTTATACATTAGCTTCTCGCCATCTCATGCCCAATGGCACGATATCCTATATCACTTCGGTAAAATAAACCATCACTCTCAATTTTACCGATTTCTTTATAGACCTTATCTTTCGCTTCTTGTAAACTATTCGCTTTACAAGCAACAAATAATACACGGCCACCGTTTGTTACAAAGTCACCATGTTCCATCGCTGTACCCGCATGGAAAACAATTACTTCTTGCAGTGCATCTAATCCGTTAATAATTTCACCTTTTTTATATGCTTCTGGATATCCTTTTGAAGCAAGTACGACACCAATAACTGCTTCCTTTGACCATTGTAACGTTAATTCACTTTCATCTAATACAGCGTTACATACATCAACTAAATCGTTTTCTAAGCGAGGTAATACAACTTCTGTTTCAGGATCACCAAAGCGTGCATTGAACTCAATTACCTTTGGACCATCATTCGTTAAAATAAGCCCCGCATATAAAATCCCTGTAAACGAACGATTTTCTTGGATCATCGCTTTAGCGGTTGGATGTAATACTGTTTGAATCGCTTCTTGAACCGCTGACTCCGGAATTTGTGGTACTGGAGAATATGCGCCCATTCCGCCTGTATTAGGACCTTTATCGCCATCAAAAGCTCGTTTATGATCTTGAGCAATTACCATTGGATGCACAGTTGTTCCATTTACAAATGCCATTAATGAAAATTCTTGTCCATCTAAAAACTCTTCAATAACGACCTTCTTGCTTGCTGCGCCGAATTTCACATCTTGTAGCATTTCTTTCGCGGCCTGCAATGCATCTTCAAGCGTCATTGCTACGGTTACACCTTTACCAGCAGCTAATCCATCTGCCTTAATTACAATCGGTGCACCAACTTTTTGAATGTACTTTACTGCCTCTTCATAGTCTGTAAAAGTTTCATAGGCCGCAGTTGGAATATCATACTTTTTCATCAATTCTTTTGTAAAAGCTTTACTACCTTCAATAACAGCAGCCGCTTTATTAGGCCCAAATACACGAAGTCCCTCTTCCTTAAAGCGATCAACGATTCCGTTCATAAGTGGAATTTCTGGTCCAACGAAAGTTAAGCCTACATTGTTTTCTTTTGCAAATAAGACTAGTGCATCAAAATCATTCTCATCAATATCAACTGGTGTTGCAACATCTCGTATACCTTCATTACCTGGCGCTACATATACTTTTTCTACCTTTTCAGATTGCGCAAACTTCCAGGCTAAAGCATGCTCACGTCCACCGCGACCAATTACTAAAACATTCATATTTCATCCCCCAATAATTAAATAAGTACAAACTAGAAGCTATGCTCCTAGTTTGTTTTCATATCAATAAAGTGAAACTTTAATCAGTGGGGGTTTTCTCCATCCCCCACTGATTATTAGTTGAACCAATCGGGCTTTTACGGGCAGTTATCTCCCACCTAACTTCCTCTCATTCACCGAGTTTTGAGGTGGGAGTCTTACTGCCCGTTAATGCGGGATAAAAGTTTAAAAAGGAGGATCAAGAAAACCGAGCAGGTCGAGGCGCAATTGCCAGGAGGACACGGAGTGTAGCTTTCCTACATGAGTACCGCACTGGCGATGCAACGACGACATGCAACAGTTATCTTGACCGGACCTTTTAAACATCCTCTATTAGTGTTTGAAATGACGTACGCCAGTGAACACCATCGTAATCCCATACGCATCTGCCATTTTAATAGAATCCTCATCACGAATCGATCCGCCTGGTTGGATGATTGCTGTAATTCCAGATTTTGCTGCTTCTTCTACTGTATCTGGCATTGGGAAGAAAGCATCAGATGCAAGTGCGCTACCTTGTGCTTTTTCGCCAGCTTGTGTGATTGCAATTTTCGCAGAACCTACGCGGTTCATTTGTCCAGCACCGACACCAATTGTCATATCATCTTTCGCTAAAACAATTGCATTTGATTTCACATGCTTTACAACTTTCCAAGCTAGTTTTAAATCTTTCCATTCTTGCTCTGACGGTTCACGTTTCGTTGGAATTGAAATTGCACTTTCATCTAATGATAACGTATCTTCCTCTTGAACAAGAAGACCACCTTGTACAGAAGTTAGCTTTTTGCTTGCAGTCGTTGCCTTTTCAATATTTACAGTTAGTATGCGCAAGTTTTTCTTACTTTGCAACACTTCTAAAGCTTCTTGTGAGAAAGAAGGTGCAATAATAATTTCTAAGAAAATTTCATGTAACTTTTCAGCTGTAGCTTTATCAATTTCACGATTTGCTGCAATAATACCGCCAAAGATTGATACTGGATCCGCTTCATAAGCACGTGTATATGCTTCATGAATATCAGTTCCTACCCCAACACCACATGGATTCATATGTTTTACCGCTACTACTGCTGGTTCTGTAAATTCTTTCACGATGCTAAGTGCTGCATCCGCATCGTTGATATTGTTGTAAGATAATTCTTTACCGTGTAATTGTTCTGCGTATGCAACAGAAGAAGTTGCAGCAAATGGTGCCTTATAGAAAGTTGCCTTTTGATGTGGGTTCTCACCATAACGTAAATCTTGTTTTTTCTCAAATGTCACCGTTACTGTTTCAGGGCTTTCTTCGCCCATTTGCTCTGTTAAATAGTTAGAAATTAACGCATCATATGCTGCTGTATGACGGAATACTTTCGCTGCTAATTTACGTTTCGTTTCCTCTGTTACTTCACCGTTCTCTTTCAGTTCTACTAATACAACATCATAATCTACTGGATCTACAATTACCGATACAAATTTATGATTTTTCGCAGCAGAGCGAATCATTGTTGGGCCACCGATATCAATATTTTCAATTGCATCAGCAAATGTTACGTCAGGCTTAGCGATTGTTTCTTTAAATGGGTATAAGTTAACAACAACAAAGTCAATTGGTTGAATACCTAATTCATTCATTTGCGCTACATGCGTTTCATTATCACGAACTGCTAATAGACCACCATGAATATTTGGATGTAATGTTTTTACACGGCCATCCATAATTTCTGGGAAACCAGTTACTTCAGAAATACCAATTACTTGTAAGCCGTTTTCTTCTAGTAATTTTTTCGTACCACCTGTTGAAATAACTTCAATCCCTTGTTCAAGTAAACCTTTAACAAATTCTACTACTCCTGTTTTATCTGAAACACTTACTAATGCGCGCTTTTTCATTTATCCTTCACCCCTGGTTGTATGTTAGTTAACAGTTGGTTCTTCCACAGACTGAACAATTTGATTCACTGTATTTACGTACAATTTATGTTCAACTTGTTGAATTTTCTTTTGTAAGCTTTCTCTCGTATCCCTTTCAGAAACAACTACTGCTTCTTGTGCAATAATTGGACCTGTATCCATACCTGCATCTACATAATGAATTGTTACTCCAGTTACTTTCACACCTGCTTCTAACGCTTGACCAACAGCATCTTTACCTGGAAAGCTCGGTAATAGTGATGGATGAATATTAATAATTTTCCCGCCGTATGCTGCTAGTAAAGTCGGTCCAATTAAACGCATATATCCAGCTAAAATAACATAATCAATTTCATACTCTTCTAGCTTCTTTAATATCTCTTTTTCAAATGCTTCTTTTGACTCATATGCTTTCGCTGAAAAGGTGAAACACGGAATATGATGATAATGCGCCCGTCCAATAGCGCGTGCCTCTGGTTTATCACATACTAATAAACTAATATCTGCGTCCAATCTTTTTTCTTCTACCGCATTAATGAGAGATTGAAAGTTAGAGCCGCTCCCAGAAGCGAAAACTGCTACTCTACTCATAGTTCTGTTCCCTCATTAAAAGTAACACCAGATCCTTGTACAGTGCGTCCAATAATACGAGCTGTTTCTCCTTGCTCTTCAAGAAGACGAACAATATCTTTTGCCTCTTCTTCCTTTACTGCTACTACCATACCAATACCCATGTTAAAAATATTGAACATTTCTTTCTCTTCTAGTTTTCCAAATTCTTGAAGTAAACTGAAAATCGGCTGAATTTCCCAAGCTCCTAGTTCAATTTCCGCACCGATTCCTTCTGGCAACATACGTGGAATATTTTCAATGAACCCGCCACCTGTAATATGCGCCATACCGTATACTTCATGTTTCTTCAATAGTTCTAAAATAGGTTTGACATAAATTTTCGTTGGTTTTAATAATTCTTCACCAAGAGGTAGTTCTAAGCGCCCATAAATACGATCTAAAGATAATTCTCCATCTTCTAGTAACACTTTTCGCACTAAAGAATAACCGTTACTATGAATACCGCTAGATGCTAAGCCAATTAATACTTGACCAGCTTCAATCTTTTCACCTGTTACAATTTTCTTTTTATCAACAATACCAACTGTAAAACCAGCTAAATCATATTCTTCCGTAGAATACATACCTGGCATTTCAGCTGTTTCCCCACCAATTAATGCACAACCAGCTTGGCGACAGCCCTCTGATATACCTTTGACGATGTTTTCAATTTTACTAGGTTCAGCTTTACCACAAGCAATATAATCAAGGAAGAAAAGCGGCTCTGCTCCTTGGACAACAATATCATTTACGCACATTGCTACTGCATCAATACCAATTGTGTCATGTTTATCTGCCATAAAAGCGAGCATCAATTTTGTTCCCACGCCATCTGTTCCAGATACTAATACAGGTTCTTCTAATGCAAATTTTGATAGATCAAACATACCTCCAAAACCGCCTAAACCGCCTAGTACTTCTTTTCTCATTGTTGTTTGTACGTGTTTTTTCATGCGAGATACCGCTTCATATCCAGCTTCAATATCTACTCCTGCTTGCTTATATGCATTCGCCATCGTTTTTTACACCTCGTCTTTTAATTTCTCCCCATCCAGGGCGGGCTGTTTTAAGAAAGAAGCTAGCTTCTACATCAAAAGAAGTAGAAGCTTTTTTCACTTTCTTATTTCATACTTTCTAAAAGCTCTTGCTCATAATCATAAAGAGCTGTTGGATAGTCCCCATTGAAGTAAGCCATACATAAGCCACCGTATTTCCCTTCATATGGACGTCCAATTGCATCTATTAATCCATCTTCACTTAAAAATGTTAAAGAATCTGCTCCGATGATTTGACGAATTTCTTCTATTGAATTATTTGCTGCGATTAATTCTTTTCTCGTTTGAATATCAATTCCGTAGAAACATGGGTACTTAAGAGGTGGTGAAGCGATTCTTACATGAACTTCTGTCGCTCCAGCTTCACGAAGCATACGAACAATTCGTTTACTTGTCGTTCCTCTTACGATAGAATCGTCAATCATAACAACTCGTTTTCCTTCAACTACGCCTCTTACTGCTGAAAGCTTCATCTTAACCCCTTGCTCACGCAGTTCTTGAGAAGGTTGAATAAACGTACGTCCAACGTAACGATTTTTAATTAATCCTAACTCATACGGAATTCCTGTCGCCTCCGCATAACCAATCGCTGCTGAAATACTAGAGTCTGGCACACCAGTAACTACATCAGCTTCAATAGGAGCTTCCGCCGCTAAACGTTTCCCCATGTTTTTACGTGCTGCATGAACATTAATGCCAGCGATATTAGAATCTGGACGTGCAAAGTAAATGTATTCCATACTACAAATTGCATGTTCTACATCATTTGTGAAACGATCTACGTGAATTCCTTCATCATTAATGATAATTAATTCACCAGGTTCTACATCACGAATGTATGTTGCACCTACTACATCGAAAGCACATGTTTCTGATGCTACAACGTAAGCATCCCCTATCTTTCCAATTGACAGAGGGCGGAATCCATTCGGATCTAGCGCAACAATCATTTCATTTCCAGTTAGTAAAAGATATGCGAACGCACCTTTCACTTTATTTAGGGCCTCTTTTACACTATCAATTAAAGAATCTTTCGTACTACGTTTAATGAGATGTAAAAGTACTTCTGTATCTGAACTTGTTTGAAAAATACTTCCCTCTGCCTCTAATTCACGACGAAGCATCTTTGCGTTAATTAAATTTCCGTTATGAGCTAGCGCCATACTATGATCAGAAAAACGGAATAATAATGGTTGAACGTTAGCAACTTCACTTCCACCAGCTGTTGCATATCGTACGTGTCCAATTGCTGATTTTCCGTTTAATCCTTCTAGCTCACCTCTTGAAAACACTTCTGATATTAAACCTAATCCCTTGTGACCGATGATTTTTTCCCCATTATTTACAACAATGCCTGCGCCCTCTTGTCCACGGTGCTGCAAACTGTGCAATCCGTAGTACGAAACTTGTGCTGCATTTTCATGCCCCCAAATTCCAAAAACGCCACATTCTTCATTTAACCCCTTTATTTCAGCAAGCATGGGATTGCCCCTTTCCAAGCCTTTCTCATTTCATCTACATTTGCTGTAAGTAATACTTCATTTTCTTCATTATGAATTGTTACTTCATTTGTATTTGTAACTTCTCCAACTTGAATTGCTTCAACCGCTTTCTCAAATGCTTCTTTATTTTCACGTTTTACAGTTATAACAAAGCGAGATTGTGATTCTGCAAATAGTGCTGCTGTTGCTTCCCCGTCTAATTTCACAGTAGCACCTAAACCGTTAGTACCAATTGCACTTTCAGTAATTGCAACTGCTAAACCACCTTCTGCAACATCATGTGCAGATTGAACAAGTCCAGCTTGAATTGCTGCTAGTAATTGTTTTTGGCGTTTTAATTCTACATCTAGATCAATGCTTGGTGATTGACCGAAAATTTTGCCGTAAATCATTTTCTGTAATTCACTTCCACCAAACTCAGCTTTCGTTTCTCCGATTACATAAACTAAATCGCCAGCTTGTTTAAATTCTTGTGTTGTTACGTGTTTTAAATCGTGTACAAGTCCAACCATCCCAACAGTTGGTGTTGGATATACAGCTTCACCACTACGCTCGTTATACATTGAAACGTTTCCGCCGATAACTGGCGTTTGTAATGTGCGACAAGCTTCACTCATACCATCTACTGATTTCTCAATTTGCCAGAAGATCTCTGGCTTTTCTGGATTACCAAAGTTTAAGCAATCTGTAATTGCAAGTGGCTCCCCGCCAGAACATACGATATTACGTGCCGCCTCTGCTACTGCAATTTTTCCGCCCATTTCTGGATCTAGATAAATGTAGCGAGAGTTACAATCTGTCGTCATTGCTAATCCTTTTTCTGTACCGCGTACACGTATAACCGCTGCATCTGAACCTGGTGTAACGATTGTGCTAGTGCGCACTTGATAATCATATTGATCATATACCCACTCTTTACTTGCAATCGTTGGTTGTTGTAATAGAGATAATAACGTGTCTTTATAATTTTCTACTTGTGGTGTTTCCATTTTCATCTGCTGGAACTCAGCAAAGTATGCTGCTTCTTTTGACGGTTTATGATAAATTGGCGCTTCTTCTGCAAGAGCATCCGCCGGTACTTCAGCTACCATTTCATCTTTATGGAATAAGCGAAGCATTTTATCTTCCGTTACTTTCCCCATCGTAACTGCTGCAAGACCATACTTTTCAAATAAATCTACTATTTCTTGCTCTCTACCTTTTTTCACAACGATTAACATACGCTCTTGTGATTCAGATAACATCATTTCATATGGAGTCATTCCAGTTTCACGCTGTGGTACATCATCTAAGTACATTTCAATACCCATACCTGCTTTACTTGCCATTTCTGCAGAAGATGATGTTAAACCAGCAGCTCCCATATCTTGAATTCCAACAAGTGCATCAGACTGAATAAGTTCTAAACATGCTTCAATAAGAAGTTTTTCCATAAATGGATCTCCTACTTGAACTGCCGGACGTTTCGCTTCTGAACTTTCAGATAGCTCTTCAGATGCGAATGTTGCACCGTGAATACCATCACGACCAGTTGATGCTCCTACGTACATTACTGTATTACCAGCACCATGTGCTTGCCCTTTTTTAATATCTTCATGATTAATTAGGCCTACACACATTGCATTTACAAGTGGATTTCCTTCATAACATGGATCAAACTGTACTTCTCCACCAACAGTAGGAATACCGATACAGTTACCGTATCCTGCGATTCCTGCTACTACTTCTTCAAATAAATATTTCACGCGTGGTGATTGTAATTCACCGAAGCGAAGTGAGTTTAATAGAGCTACCGGACGTGCTCCCATAGAGAATACATCGCGAATAATACCGCCGACACCTGTTGCTGCCCCTTGATATGGCTCAATTGCAGAAGGATGGTTATGACTTTCCATTTTAAATACAACGGCTTGATTATCACCAATGTCTACAATTCCAGCGCCTTCTCCAGGTCCTTGCAGAACGCGCTCACCTGTCGTTGGAAACTTACGAAGAACTGGCTTTGAATTTTTATAACTACAATGTTCAGACCACATAACAGAGAATAGTCCCGTTTCTGTATAATTCGGCAAACGGCCTAAAATCTTTTCAACCATGGCAAACTCTTCGTCTGTTAGCCCCATTTCCGCATATATACGCTCTTCTTTAATTTGTGTTGGATTTGGTTCAAGCATTAACGACATATGTTTCCCTCCACTGTTTTAAGATAGATTGAAAGACTTTTAACCCTTCAGCACCGCCAAGTAATTCATCTACAGCACGCTCTGGGTGTGGCATCATACCAAGGACATTCCCTTTTTCATTTACAATACCTGCAATATCTGAAACGCTTCCATTCGGATTTTCTACGTAACGGAATGCGATTTGATTATTCTCTTCTAATTGTTTAAGGGTCGCTTCATCACAATAGTAATTTCCTTCGCCATGTGCAATTGGAATGTTAATTACTTCATCTTTTTCATATTGTGATGTAAACATCGTTTCATTATTTTCAACACGTAACTGAACAGTACGGCACATAAACTTTAAGTTTTCGTTTCTCATTAATGCTCCTGGTAGTAATCCCGATTCAACAAGAATCTGGAATCCATTACATACACCTAAAATCGGCTTTCCTTGCTCAGCAGCTTTTTGCACTGCTTTCATTGCATTAGCAAAGCGAGAAATAGCACCACAGCGTAAGTAGTCACCGTAAGAGAATCCACCTGGTAATAGAATCGCATCATACTCATCTAAGTTCTCTGTATCATGCCAAACGTAATCTACTTCTTCGCCAAGCTCATCTTTAATTGCATGAAACATATCAACATCACAGTTCGAACCTGGAAATACTATTACGGCAAATTTCACTGTGCGACAACCTCCTCAACTTCATAACGGTAGTCTTCCATTACAACGTTTGCTAATAGTTTTTCGCACATTTCTTTTACCTTGCTATCCAGATCAGATACTGATTTATCAATTGTTAATTCCATATACTTTCCGATTCGAACGTCTTGTACTTCTGTAAATGAAAGACTATGAAGTGCTCCCTTTACCGCAGTTCCTTGTGGATCTAATACACTTTCTCTTAACGTTATATATACCTTAACTTTATACATGTGAAGCTCCCCCTAAACGTTTTAAAATTTCTTCATATGCTTCTGTTAAATTCCCAAGATCACGACGGAATACATCTTTATCAAATTTTTCATTGCTCGTTTCATCCCATAAACGGCAAGTATCTGGTGAAATTTCATCTGCTAATATGATTTCCCCTTCTTCTGTTACGCCAAACTCTAATTTGAAATCTACTAATCTTACACGACAGCTTGCGAAATGCTCAATCAACACTTGATTGATTTGTAGAGCTGCATCTCGTAATACGCTTACTTGCTCTGGTGTTGCAACATTTAACAAACGAATATGATCTTCCGTTACAAGCGGATCTCCTAAATCATCATCTTTGTAGTAAAATTCTACGATTGGTGTTGTAAGAGCAGTTCCTTCTTCCATTCCTAGCCTTTTTGAAAGACTACCTGCAATTACGTTTCTTGTGACAACTTCTAATGGAATAATACTCACCTTTTTGACAAGTTGTTCTGTATCAGATAACTTCTCCACAAAGTGTGTTTTAATTCCAACTTCTTGTAACTTTCTGAACAATAAAGTTGTAATCTCATTGTTCAAACGACCTTTTCCTGTAATTGTCGCTTTTTTCTCCCCATTGAAAGCAGTCGCACTATCTTTGTACTCTACCCAAACCATATCTGCTGCTTCTGTACGATAAATTCTTTTTGCCTTACCTTCATACAGCAATTCTAGCTTTTGCATTTCGCAAGCCCCCTGTAGTTTGAAAAATGTGAATAATATTTTTATAAAGAATGGCACAGAATGACTCTATTCTGTGCCATATGAAATTTTACGCTTCGTTTAATCCAAGGCGTTCAAAGATTGTATCAACGTGTTGCATATGATGTTCATAATTGAAGCATTCGTTAATTTCTTCTTGCGTTAACTTACTTGTAATGCGCTCGTCAGCTTCTATAAGCTCTTTAAATTGTACTTGTGTTTCCCAAGCTTCCATCGCTTTAGGCTGTATGATATCATAAGCTTCTTCACGTACCATGCCTTTGTCGATTAGTGTAAGCATTACGCGCTGAGAGTAAATTAAGCCGTATGTTCTTGTCATATTGCGTTTCATATTCTCTGGGAATACAGTTAAGTTTTTAACGATATTACCAAAGCGATTTAACATGTAATTTAACGCGATTGTAGCATCTGGTAAAATTACGCGTTCTGCAGAAGAGTGAGAGATATCACGCTCATGCCATAACGGAACATTCTCGTAAGCTGTCATCATATAACCGCGGATAACACGAGCTAAACCAGTCATATTTTCAGATCCAATTGGATTACGTTTATGCGGCATTGCAGAAGAACCTTTTTGACCTTTTGCGAAAGCCTCTTCAACTTCACGTGTTTCACTCTTTTGTAAACCACGAATCTCAACTGCCATCTTTTCAACAGATGTTGCGATTAGTGCAAGTGTTGACATGTAATGTGCATGACGATCACGTTGCAATGTTTGTGTTGAAATTGGCGCTGCTTCTAATCCTAAGTTTTCACAAACATACTTTTCTACGAATGGATCAATATTTGCATATGTACCAACCGCACCAGATAATTTACCAACGCGAACTGTATCAGCAGCTTGTTTGAAACGCTCTACGTTACGTTTCATTTCTTCATACCAAAGACCAAGTTTTAAACCAAATGTTGTTGGCTCTGCATGTACACCGTGTGTTCTTCCCATCATAATCGTGTACTTATGCTCTTTCGCTTTATTAGCTAAAATGCTAACAAAGTTTTCTAAGTCTTTTAACAAGATTTCATTTGCTTGTTTTAAGATGTAAGATAAAGCTGTATCTACTACGTCTGTAGATGTTAAACCGTAATGAACCCATTTACGTTCTTCACCTAATGTTGGTGTTTCTGATACAGCACGAGTGAAAGCAACTACGTCATGACGTGTTTCTTTTTCAATTTCATAAATACGATCAATATCAAATGATGCATGTTCACGAATTTTTTTCACATCTTCTTTTGGAATATCGCCAAGCTCCGCCCATGCTTCACACGCTAAAATCTCAACTTCTAACCACGCTTTAAATTTGTTCTCTTCCGTCCAAATCGCACCCATTTCAGGGCGTGTATAACGATTAATCATCTTTTTCCCTCCAACAGTTGTTCTTGATGGTCCCAAATATGCAAACTCTTCGCTTTTTCTAGAGCGACTTCAATATTATCATTTAAAATATTAACATGCCCCATTTTTCGCTGTGCTTTTGCTTCTTCTTTTCCATACAAGTGTAAATAGCACCCGGTTAGTCTATTCACTTGTCCTAGGACCCCTTCTATATGTTCGCCTAAAATGTTCACCATGACAACTGGTTTTAACAAATTTGTTTCTCCAAGAGGTAAATTACAGATTGCTCGAATATGTTGACCAAACTGACTCGTTTCACATGCATCAAGTGTATAATGCCCTGAGTTGTGCGGTCTTGGTGCTAATTCATTAATGTAAATCTCACCATCAGCTGTAGCAAACATCTCTACCGCTAGTGTTCCCACAAGCTTTAATTCATCCGCAAGTACTTTTGCATATTCAATCCCTTTTCGCGAAAGCTCTTCTGTAATACGAGCTGGAACGATAGATTCGTGCAAAATGTTATTCACATGAATATTTTCTGCGACTGGGAATACTTTCGTTTCACCACTTACACTGCGAGTTACAATAACTGATATTTCCTTTTCAAATGGCACCCATTTTTCTAGAATACATTCAGCTTTACTAACAAGCTCCCTTGCCCTCTCAACATCAGCTTCACATCTTAAAACAACTTGCCCTTTACCGTCATATCCACCTGTCGTTGTTTTTAGCACCGAAGGGAAGGACAGCTCAGCAATTGCTTCTGAAAGTTCATCTTGATTCTGAACTAGTCTATAAGATGCGACTGGTAAACCAGCCTTTACAATCGCATTTTTTTCTGTAAAACGATTTTGCGTTTTGTTTAATAATTGACTACCTTGTGGTAAATACGCATGTTTCTCAAGCCATTGTAAACATCTATAATCAATATTCTCAAATTCATATGTGACAACATCGCTTATCTCTGCTAAATGCTGAATCGCTTTCAAATCATCATAAGATGCAACAACTTCAACATCGGCAACTTGTGCACATGGTGAATGTTTAGTAGGATCTAAAACAGCTATTTTATAACCCATTTCCTTAGCTGCCAGCGCCATCATTCTTCCAAGCTGGCCACCGCCAATAATTCCAATTGTCTTTCCAGGTAAAATGATTCTCGTCATACTAGTTCACTACCTTCACGCACAGTTTTCTCAATAGCTTCTCGTCTCAACTCTAATACATCATGTATATCATCATGAAATAATCCAAGTATTTGTGCTGCCAGTAGTCCAGCATTTGTTGAACCAGCCTTACCAATTGCAACTGTTGCAACTGGAACCCCTCCTGGCATTTGGACAATTGATAATAACGAATCTAGGCCGTTTAACGCTTTTGATTGAACAGGGACACCGATTACAGGAAGATTTGTCTTCGCTGCAACCATTCCTGGTAAATGTGCTGCTCCACCAGCTCCAGCAATAATAACTTTTAATCCACGTTCACGAGCTGTTTCTGCATATTCAAACATATAATCCGGAGTCCGATGAGCGGATACAACTTTTTTCTCATACGGTATATTTAATTCATCTAAAATGTCACAAGCATATTTCATTGTTTCCCAGTCTGACGTGCTTCCCATTATGACTCCAACTAGTGATTTCATATTAGAATCCCCCCGATTCAAATAAAAAAAGCCTGAAATAGAACAGTTTCTCTTTTACTATGAGAGAAAGCGCTCTACTCAGGCATACGTATCCCTTGTGAATAGAAAAATACCGAGTGACTTTCCCCCATAGTCCAACGAATAACGGTCGTTAGGTAGAGACTTGCAGGCCATATCCCCGCGATTATATGAGGTCTTATATATTATTGTTTCTATGGCTATATTAACAATATTTCATAAACAATGTCAATAAATAATCGAATGTTTTTTTAGTAGTTGTTGCTAACGTTCGTGTTTTAGTTATATTCAAAAGAAGAATTGCAACTATATGCAAGAAGGAAAGGGAATTAGAATATATATTTCTAGAGATCTATTTTATACATAACTGTTCATATACTACCTCAGTATGCTTTAATTCAATATATACACTGTTGTGTCTACAAATCAATATAATTTATATGGTGGTGATTTTATTTATAAGGAGGATAACCGTGAAAAAAATAACTATGCTATTATCATATTTATTTTTCTCTGTCGCAGTAATTGCTGTAATTATTGAATACTTATTTATATCATCCCATTTTTTCTACTCTCATTATTTAAAATATATACTTATGATAGAAATAATGTTTCCTATCTTAGGGATTATTTTAGGAGCATTTGGAAAATCAGGAGCACAAAAAATCATTGCCATTATTTTAAATAGCCTCTATTTTATTCTTTTTTCTTCTTTAGGATTATTAAATTTATGGATTTTAACCTTCGGTAAATAAAAATAAACACAAAAAAACCTAAGTCGAAACGACTTAGGTTTTTGCTTGGCGACGTCCTACTCTCACAGGGACAAGGTCCCAACTACCATCGGCGCTAGAGAGCTTAACTTCCGTGTTCGGTATGGGAACGGGTGTGACCTCTCTGCCATCATCACCAAACTATTGAAGGTATATTCCTTCAAAACTAGATAACATTTGCTTCATATTATATGGTTAAGTCCTCGATCTATTA
>NZ_PCNZ01000009.1 GCF_002975175.1 Bacillus sp. MYb209 | reverse complement strand
AACGAAAAAAGGAGGATCCCTTGTGAGAGTAGGGATTCTCCTTTTCCTTGCTACCAATAATGGGACGTTATGTTAACCGGTTATGTATACGATATACAAGAAAAATTTCTTTACTACCGTATTATTCAGATGGTAAAATTTAGAAAAGAGAGGTGAGAGTTATTTCGAAAATAATTAATAAGGTTGTATTTAAAAGAGCTATTAACTTTTTCATATTAGGGGTAGCACTAACTGTTATTGCAACCATAATAACTTTTATAATCAATCCAGATCTAAAAGAAACACTGGAAGGGTTAGGAAATAGAATACCAGATCAAGTAAAGGAATTAACAGGTATAGAAAAGGCATGGAAATACATTGTTAATAATGGTTTTATCGTGCCTTTACAAATGTTTATATTAGCCTTGATTCCAATACAATTTTTATATGTTATACATATAATTTTAACTGCTTCACTTCTTGGGGTTTCTTTTGGAATTGCGTTACAAGTTGGTTTTAAAAAAGGTTTTGTGATGATAATTTCATCCATCCCTCATTACCTTGTTGAAGTTTTCGCTTTGTGTTTATTTGCGGCTATTCTTTTTGAATTAAATAAATTTATTAGAATCAAATTAAAAATTATGTTCAAAAAGGATAAAGAAAGAGTATCTCTTAGTAAAAAAATTTTAGAAGTAATAAAAATTTATGCTATTTTAACTTTACCTATAATTATCGTTGCTGCATTCTTAGAAACTTACATAACTAATATCATATTTGATTTATTTTAGGAACTTTATATGCTTGATGAAGATTGAGATTTACCTAAACATAATACAAACTGTGCTTATAACTTCCAATAACGAGAATTATGTAAATGAGCTGTCCATATGGACAGCTCATTTTATTTTTTGCTTAACGTGGTTTTTTTCCAAAATGCTGGCGGTACCCCATTAAGCACATAATCTATTTAGATTATGTGCTTTTTTGTCGAAATTAACAGAATGAATTTTCAGAAATATTATTAATTAATCACGAAAACGTGATAGAATAGACGTATAGGATATCACGTTTTCGTGATTGGAGAGGAGGGATATAATGCCTGATAAGAAAAGTTCTGTAGAAAAAAATTTTCAAACTCCCCACTTTCCAATGTTTTTACAGCAAGTGAAGCCGAACAGAAGTGGGGATTAGAAAAAGGTACCGTGAGATCGTCATGTGTACGTGGTAAATTAAAAAATTACGTAGAATTAGGATTAGTCAAGAAGTCAGGAAATACATGGCTTCTAACTAAAGAGGTTATGACTGAAGTTTACGGATTTCAAAAGAATTAAGGATCCATAAATCACAAGAAATACCCATTAAAAATAGACATGAAAAAGCCCCCACCACCGCCAAAGTAAGTAAGGGCTTTTCCAGATACATTACAAAAGAAAGGCTGATTCTAGATGGCAAATAGCTACCTAAAAACTCATAACAGCAAGAATATTTTATCACATTTAACTAAAAAAGAAAAAATGAAAATTGTTATAAAGGCCAATTTAAATAAGCGATATAACGTCACTTGTAAATGGTTTGGTATAGATAATTGTATTACCTCACAAATTTGGTTCTTCGGTACATTTGGAATATCTATTTTCATGGTTGTAGCTACATATATGATCTCTGGAATATGTTTTGGGTTTTAATTCTAATATCTTTCAACTTATATAATTAAGGAGGAATTATTTTATGAATAAAAAATCTGTAAATGTAAAAATTGGTGATTCTGTACAATTCCATTATCGTCATGATTCTTCAGTAACACTAATTGGTTCTGTAGTTAATGTATTAACTAATACCATTGTTGTGGCTGTCTCCGATTCTCCAAATAAGATCCCTGGACTAGAAGACCGGCAACTAGTAAAGCTTGGTCAGTTTAAAAAAATTCGAAAACAACATTTGCTCTTGGCGCAATAATCTTCCCTTATAACTAATTACTTTTAGGAGGATATAATATGAGGCCAAAACGCGGTGAATTTTTTCACTTTTCAAAAGATAACACTGTATACTTAGTTTTAGGTTACGCAAAAATGTTCGGTAATGAAGAACACGACTTTATTAACCTTAAAAGAATGAAAGACTCAACTACTATAACGCTTAGTGCCGATTTGTTTTTGCTCTATATACAAGCTGAAAAATTCGTAAAAGATAATGTACTAGTAACTAGTTAAATAAGATCACATTTAAACAAATCTTTCCCACCATATTCTCTTTTTCCAATAGTATGGTGGGAAAAACGTAAAGGGTGAGAGAAATGAAAGGGAAAGAGGGAACGAAAGGCTTTTTTGTGTTTAGTAAGAAACATGGGAGGACTTATGTTTACTTAGTACGTGCTACTTATAAAAATCAAAAGAAGAAAAATATTCCCTTGTTTTCATTCGGTCGATTAGAGGATGCTCTCAATAATATGTATGATTGGCGTGATAATTTTGATCTATTTCCTATACTTTTATCTGAGTTAGGATACTCCTGGGAAGATTTACATGAATGGATCTTAACTTTAGAGACTGGTTATAGCAAATACGGAAGAAAACTTTGCATAGCTAACGATTAGGAGGGGGTATGTATTATGGAGAACTATCTGAAAGAAAAACATCGAAGAGAAAAGTTAGAACAAATTTTCAACCGTACAATAAAAGGAGAAAGTTATTTCCAATGCGATTCTTTCAGGTGGAAAAATATCGTATTTAAACATTACAATAAAATTAAACGAAAAGAAATGAGTATAGAACAACTCGTTTCAATAATACAAAAAGAAGGAATACATTTTACACAACATCCTTCGTTAATAACATATCCGATAATTGATTTTATAAAGTATATAGCGAAAATCTGTAAAGAAACAATAGAAATTGAGTCCTGTTAATACAGGACTTTTCTTTATAAATCATTATTTAAATACACATGAGGGAGTTTTTGATAATGTCCGGAAGTATAAAGAAAAGGAACGGAAATTCAATTACACATGAACAGTTCCTAACTAAAATTTATAAATTAGTAGGGGAAGAATACAAGGTTTTAACTACTTATACTTCATCAAAAGAGAAAATTTTGATGAGGCATAATATTTGTGGACGTGAATTTTGGGTTAGAGCCAGTCATTTCACCTCTTCTGGTTCAAGATGTAAAGTATGTTCATTTAAGAATATGAATGCAAAAACACATGAACAATTCATAAAAGATATCTACTCTACGGTAGGTGAGGAATATACTGTCTTAGGAAATTATGAAAGGGCACATATTAAGGTTTTGATACGACATAACAATTGTGGACTTGAGTACTTAGTAGATCCAGCAAGTTTTCTATTTGGTTCTCGCTGTCCTGAATGTAACCGTAAGGTGATTGGAGATTTAAAAAGAAAATCCCATATTGAGTTCCTTAAAGAGTGCAAGCATTTAGTTGGCGAGGAATATACTTTGCTATCAGAATACATAGCAACAAATGTCCATGTACTGATGAGACATAATAATTGTGGAAATGAATTCACTGTCATGCCATCTAATTTTTTAAGAGGGAAAGGTTGTCCAAAATGCAAAGGTAAAAGAATTAGTATGGCTAAAACAAAAACACATGATGAATTTGTAGAAAGAGTATTCCAACTAGTAGGGAACGAATACAAAGTTATTGGCTCTTATGAAAAAGCAAGAAAGAAGATACTTATGCAACACACGATTTGTGGTCATACATATCAAGTAACTCCTTCACACTTTGTTACAGGAACTAGATGTCCCTATTGTAATGAAAGTAAGGGGGAACGTATCATTAAAGAATACCTTGAATCACAAAATATTTGTTTTAAAAGAGAATATACATTCCCAGATTGTAAAAATATTGATTTATTAAAATTTGATTTTGCTATCTTTGATAAAAATAACTCTTTAATTGCTTTAATTGAATTTGATGGTGAACAGCATTTTAAACCGGTTCCATACTTTGGTGGGAAAAAGAAGTATGAGGAGACGAAAAAAAGGGACAAGATAAAAAATGATTACTGTCAAAACAATGATTTTAAATTAATAAGGATACCATATTATGAAGAAGATATTTCTTCTTTTTTAGATTATCAAATACTTAATAATTTATTATAAATCTCAATAAGACAAAATAAAAATCCCCTTAAATCTCATACTCTAATGGGGGCACGGCAACGATTCGTTCTTTTTCGGGCCACTTGCAAAAAACTTTCAAAGTTATGATAAAACAATGAATTTAAGGTAATTAGATTTGAAATTTTCAAGAATACTTGCTTAAAATGTGTTCCGTAAACATATTTTAAGCAATATTTACAGGTGTTCTGTAAACTAATCTTGTTAAATTCATCTCAAAAAGTTAACGGAACTCTAATTCTGTTAACAAAAATATATATCAAGTAATATTTATATTAAAAGATAAAACATAGGAAGAAGTTAAAAATAGATACTTTTGAAATCGTTTTGTTTTTGTGAGTGTTAACTTTAAAGGTACATCCACATACCTTGCATTACAAGCTACTAGAAAATATGTATGAAAAGGGGGATGAAATGGCAGACTCAACGCAAATGTTAAAAGGTATTTTAGATGGATGTATTTTAGCCATTATTCAAGAAGGGGAAATATACGGTTACGAATTAACGGAGAAATTGCATAGCTATGGCTTTCATTCGTTTAGTGAAGGAACGATATATCCATTATTATTACGTATGCAAAAAGAAGGATTAGTTACGAGTGTATTAAGGGAATCTACGGCTGGTCCAAAACGAAAATACTACTTGTTATCAGAATTAGGTGAAAAAGAATTGGATAGTTTTAAAGAGCGTTGGAGCGATTTAAAACTATCTGTTGAAAATGTGATTAATAAAGGGGGAAAATAGCATGTTATCAACGAAGTCTGAACAATTTTTAGTCGAACTTAGAATGTATTTATTGCAACGAGGAAAAAAAGATGAAGATATAAATGGAATCGTGGAAGAATTAGAAGTTCATTTAATAGAAGCTGAAAACAAGGGGAAAAGTGTAGATACTATTATTGGCAAAAGCCGAAAACAACATATGAAGAATATTGGGAAAGAACTACCTGTAGATAAAGAAGGATTGTTCGTATTAATTCCTGCAGCAATTCTAGTTATTGTCGCTTATATGTGCTTTGCTCCAGCTATTAGAGGACAATTCAAAATTTCACAAAACATATTGTTATTTGGATCATTACCCTTATTTCTGACCCTTTCTGTATTTGCAATTACACTATTCAAAGGGATTCCTAAAGTATATCCATCTACAAAAAGTTCACTATTTCTTGTAATGTTAGCTAATTTTATTGCTATCGGAGTCTGGGTAGGATTCTATTTTTGGATGAATAAACAAATTGATACCGATTATTTTGTGGCAACTACACTACAAAATTATAGTATTGCGGCTGTTTGTATTCTGATTTTTATTATGTTTGCGTTGTATACAAAATCGTGGATTACGATTTTTGTAGCATTTTCAATGTGTATAGGCCCAATCTTAGAAAGGGTAATCCCAGGTGAAATAAATAAAGACCCACTGTATATTACAGTAACGATTATCGGTTGTGTTGTCATAGGTATTTGTTTAGGGATATATTTCTACAAAAAAAAGAAAAAATCATGAAACAAGCCATTAAACAGGATGAAGCTTGGGCGATATACAAAATCCTAATTTGGATTGTATTCATTTAAACGTCTATTATATATGTCTATTTTTCGATAAGTATTAGCATAAAGGAATACATTTTGGTTAATCTTCTTTCCAAATGTATTCCTTTTATTTATTGTAAAATGCGTGTTTAAGTGATATTTCGATTAAATTACAATCATGAGTGGCCCCAAAAACAAGGAATCGTTGCCGTGCCCCTAATGGGGATTTTCATTACTAACTGGAGTCCCACCCCATTGCCATCAACTTAAGAATTCAGAATTACCCTAAAACGAAAAAAATGAACTAAATTCTCATGGATACCTATGAAAAGATGAAATTTTCATTTCGGTATCACTTCAAAATGTTAGCTTGATGGGCATGGAGTGCTACCCCTAAAACAGAAGAGTAAATTCCCTGTTGCAGAATCCTTATTATAAGGATTCCTTTTTTTGCATATAAAATTTACAAATAAAAAAAGATAAGATCGGCGAATACGATCTTATCTTAAGCATAAGGGAAAAACAAGTGACACAAACCATCTTAATTTTTATGATATTATATTTTTTGTTAATTTTCGATATAAAACCCATATTTAACATCTATATCAATATTGAGAAATTTATTACAAAACTAGCTATAAATGATTCAAAATCCCAATGTAAACTTTTACCCATTAGCTTACATTCGTTTCACCTAAAATATTGACTCCATCCAAAATCGCATAATATCCTCGAAGTACAAAGTAAAAATGTACATTCAAAATGCTGTGTTGATGTGCAGGTTTTTTTCTTATTCAGCAATCGGGCCATTTTCTGGAATAAAGCGATTGCTTAAATCACAGAATTTTGAAATAATTGTTATTAAGTTAAATGGCAGGATTTTAGAATATGACCGAAACATATTGTATATAAAAAAATTAACATTAGTTTCTTAATTCTTTTTATTGGGAGGAAGAGTCGGATGGAAATAAAATGGATAGGTGTTAGCGTCCTCACCGGATTCTTTCTACTGGAGCTTGGTGCAATGGCTGCGTTCAGTTACTGGGGTTATCATATCAAGACAGGGGCAGCGGTCAAAATTATACTCGCGGTTGCCACGCCACTAGTCATAGCCACTCTATGGGGGATGTTTCTCTCCCCGAAGGCGTCGCTCCCCATCTTCTCCTTCCCCATACGAACTACGCTTAAGCTGGTTGTGTTCATTGTTGCTTCCGCAGCTTTGTACGCAAGTGGGCAAAGCGCGTTCGCAGTTACTTTTCTGACGGTGTCCCTTCTTATCGTGGCAGCAGTCTTCATCTTGAAGCTTCATAAAGTAAATATGTGAAGTGGATTAGTCTAAAACTGAACTTCAATAATCGGGCGCTTTAATTGAGCAAGGATCACAAAAATCATCAAACTTTTTTATAAAAGGATGATTCAATTGAATATAGAAAAAGCGTGTTTTGATCAATCTTTTTTCAAAGCACGCTTTTTCTATTTGCTCTTTTATCAAGGTTTATTAGGTTAATTTAATCAAACTTTATTCAAAAGCTACAACAAAGCATATAAATTTCGTATCTATCCAACGAAGGAACAAAAAATATTAATTGTTAAAACCATTGGGTGCAATCGCTTTGTATTCAATTTCTTATTGAGCGAATGGGGCAGTTTATTTAAAGAAGTAAATCAAATCGAATAGGCTACAAAAAAGAAAGCAAACTAAAATCGTGGGTGCTGATGACGAAAAAACACAACTCCGCTATCTGTATATAGTGTATTTATTATAGTTGGCATCCTTGAAGGAATAACTAAATCAAGCTACAAGGGTGGTGAAAAAATGGCTAAAAATAAGAATAATCAATTGAAGAACAATAAAAATGCTGTACCAAAAGCAGATGTAGAATTTGCGGGAGAAAATGGACTTGAAAAAATCGCATTAAGAGCCCAAAAAAAATCAAAATAAGTAAACAATAGGGGGCAGTAAATCTGTCCCTTTGTTCCTCAAAATTAACATAGTTCTTCAAAAAAATAAGCATCTTTTGTTAGCATAAAACCAATGTATTTCAAAACCTGGAAAGTCCCCTCAGAAGTTCTGAAAGTACTTTCCATTCACATAATTAGTGTTATCGTAAGTCAATGTTATTGTTAGTTTGGATTCGACTTTTGTATAGTTGACGAAATTTGATGAAAGAGATAATTCTCCAAGGTAAGATATATCCCAGTGCTACAGTCATAAATAGTGCTGCTTCTGTTTCTGGACCTAGCCATTTTAAATAATCACGAAGTAAAAAACGGATAATAAGTACGATGAGAAAGGTAATAATAAAGCTCTTGTTTCTTATAGCATAAATATGCTGATCGAATCGGAGTTCATAGTGAGTGGTCCAAATAAGTGGAATTGACAAAAGAAATCCAAAGATAGCTGCACAAATCCATTCCCAGCCAGCGGCATGTGCTTTTGGATTTAAGATGATGTGAATGCAGGGGAGTAACAAAAATAGTATGGGTAAGAGAATGCGGGTTCCGTTTCCTTTAATAGGGCGATACATTGCCAAAGTTCTACGCCATATGACTAACGCAGCAATTATGATCACAATAGAGTAAAACGAAGAAGAATCCATGATTTCACCTCGACACATAGAATATTTCAATTATATGGAAAGTACAGATGGTTGGATAGTGGTATTCATCCTGATTGGGGAAATATAACATTAATTTGTGATATCATATATAGGTATTTGCCATTACATACTATTGCAAGAGGTAAGCAAAGAGGCTTATCCCTTATGTATCAAGGATTACGCCTTTTTTTCTTTTGAAAGATTTATAGAAAAAAACATACTTGTTTTATTAAGTATGCAGTCTCAGAATTGTCCTTATTTCCCATATAAAAATCGCATATTTGCTAGTTAGTTTAATACTTTTTGTAATGGAACAGCTGCAATCTAAAATTATGATTTGAGTACATGCAATATATACAATACCCCTGGCATATAGCTAATAGCGTATAGCGCGCTTATAGCTAAACAACAAGTCCACTGCCAAAGTAGGGCTATTTTTTTCTGCCTTTTGTGGTAATATCGGTGTTGCCGTTTCACGCATTAGTTTATATTCAAGCTGTGCAGTGATAATAAAGCTGTTTAATTGTAAACGTAAAAGAGCGATATCCTAAAAACTACGATAGACGGTATAATAAAAGCAATATATATAGAAATACGTTTGCTTTCGAAAGGGAGTACATATATGAAAATAAAAAAGGGCAAAAAACACTTGGTTATGCTTTTGAACAAGCTACAAAGCATAGGAAATACCCGAAATTAATAAGGATAATTTATAGGAGGTACTTTAAAATGTTTATCGTAAATGTTGAAGGTGCTATAAGGAAAAATGATAAATGGCTTATTATTGAAAGAAGCAAAAAAGAGGAACATGCTGGTGGTTGGCTTTCTCTAGTGGGAGGTAAGGTAGATATAGAAGAGAATTCATCAGACATATTAGAGAGAACAGTAAAGCGAGAAATATTAGAAGAAGTCGGTGTGAGCGTAAAAGACAGGCTAAATTATGTACATAGTACGTCATTCGTAACCGATACAGGTGAAAATGTTGTGGATATTGTTTTTCTTTGCGAATATGAATCGGGGGAGGCATTTTCTAAAAGTCCCGATGAGGTTGAAGAGGTATTATGGTTAACTACTGATGAAATATTAAATCACCCCAATTCGCCAATTTATTTAAAAGAAAGCATTAATCATGCGGAAGCGTTGATTCGTATTCATTCTACATAACGCTTTAAATTTATAATAGAAGTAAAGTTGTTATACATAAATGGGGGAAACCTTGGAATTTATCTTGTTCAATTATCGGGCGCGATTGTGGAGTAGCATAAATAGGAAATGATCAAACTTCATTTTAAAGTAATAGTTGTTAAAATAAATTAGATAAAAACAAGCATCCCTGGCGTGGATGCTTGTTTTTAAATCTTATTTGTAATACAGATAATAGAAGAATACTTTCTAGACCATGGTGTTTATTTTGTGAAGTACAGGGTACATCCCTGCCAACTAAACCAGTACAACCGCCATAGTACACTTATGTCAGCCTACAAAAACATTAAAGATGAGAATTTCAGATATTATATTTTAAAGCAAAAAGCAGATGTATTTCATGCAATGAAAAGCTTTTTTAAAGAAGAATCAGGAGAGAAAATGGCATAACCTCTTGTAAAAGGGGTTATTTTTTTGTGGAATTTTTGCGAAATATTTATATTGTTAGTTGACAGTGAAAATGAAAATCATTATCATTTATTCAAGAAATGATTATATTTCGATTTATATATTTTGGAGGAGATGTAAAGTTGAAAAGAAATAAAAGAAAACATATAAATGCGATGTTAGTGGCGGCAGCTTTAGCGCTACCGTTTGCTGTGTATTCAACACCTGCTTTAGCGGCTGTAGCAATTGAGGTGAACAAAACTGGACATGCTTTAGAAGATGGTACATATGATGCTGTTATTAAAGCGTATAAAGATAAAACAAATGAAGAGTCCATGGCAGCTGTTTATATAAAGGATCCGAAATTAACAATTGAGAATGGAAAGAAAATTGTAACGGCAACGTTAAGTGATAGTGATTTCTTTCAATACTTGAAAACAGAGGATATTCATACTCCTGGTGTGTTTCATAATGTGAAAGTAATATCTGAGGATAAAAAGAAAAATGGGACGAAAGTTATTCAATTCGAAGTTGGAGAATTAGGAAAAAGATATAACATGCAAATGCATATTTTAATTCCAACTATGGGGTATGATGAAAAATATCAAGTACAGTTCGAAGTGACTACTACCCATGTAGAAAATAATACCTCAGAAGATCCAAAAGAGAATAAAGAAGAACAAAAAGAAGAAGTGAAAAACGTAATAGCTGATACTAAATTACAGCAATATATTAATAAGAATGTTTTAGGGCGAAAAGATATTGGTGCACCCATCACTAAAGAAGAAGCATTTCAAATTAAAGAGTTGGAAATAGTGGTCAAGGGATTAGTAGTTTAGAAGGTCTAGAACATATGCTGAATTTAGAGAAGTTTAGATTATATGAGTCAAATGTAAAGGAATTAGCTCCTATTTCTAACTTGAAGAAACTAAAGCTTTTAGATCTTTTTTCTAATCAAATTGAAAACGTTGAACCGATCGCTCAATTAGATAGACTTCAATTCCTTTATTTAAGAGATAATAAAATTAGTGATTTGAAACCATTAAACCAATTGAAAAAAATTAAAGTATTAGATTTAGTTGGCAATAAAATTAAAGATATTAAACCTTTACTTTCTATGTCATCTATAGATAAATTATACTTGTCTAACAATGAAATTAGTGATCTTACAGATATTGGGCAATTAAGTGGTATAAAAGTGTTATGGATAGGGAATAATCACATTACTAATCTTGAAGATATTAGTAAAATGAAGAGCCTTATTGAGCTAGAAGTTATGGATGCGGAAATAAAGGATATAACGCCTTTAGCTAAAATGGAACAGTTACAATCGCTTAATTTAGAAGAAAACTATATTTCTGATCTATCACCACTTAGCAAATTAAAGAATTTGTATGCATTAAACTTAATTGCAAATGAAATTCGTGATATAAGACCTGTTGTAGAATTAGGGAAGCAGGTGCCAATTAAACTGCAAAGACAAAAAATCTTTTTAAGTGATGGAATTGTAAATGAAGATATAAAAATTCCTATATATGATTTAAAAGGAGAAACTCTTCAAAATATCAGATGGAAGAGTGAAGGTGGAACGCTAAATAACGGGTATGTTAAGTGGAATAGTACTGGAGAAAAAACATATGAGTTTAATTTAGAGGTGAATTCTGCTGAGAGCCAAATAAGATTTAATGGAACGATAATACAAAATATCGTAGAGAAGCAAGCGAAAGTGAATGTTATTAAAGATGAAAATTTAAAACGATTTATTAATAAAAATAATTTAGGTAGAACAAACTTAGATACGTCTATAACTAAAGACGATTTATTGCAAATTAAAACCTTGAAAATAGTTGATGGCAAACAGCAAGGGATAAAGGATTTCTCTGGATTAGAATTTATGAAGAACTTAGAAAATCTGACACTACAAAATAGTGGATTAAAAACTGTAGATGGTATCTCGGATTTGAGAAGTTTGAAAACAATAGATTTAGTTCGTAACGAAATCGAAAACATTGAACCGATAGTTAAATTAGAAAAACTTGAAAAGTTAAATATGAGTCATAACAATGTGAAAAATGTTAAGTTGTTATATACAGTATCGTCTCTCAAAAACTTAGACTTATCAAATAATAAAATTAGTAACCCTGATCTTGAAGGAATTAACAAACTAAAAAATTTAGATGTCTTATTATTGAATAGTAATGAAGTTAGTGATTTGAATGGAATAAGTGAAATAAGTAAATTAAATAAACTTGAGCTTATTGGAAATAAAGTAGTAGATGTGTCACCATTAGGTAAATTACAAAATTTACAATGGTTAAATCTATCAGATAATAAAATTAAAGATATTTCTATTTTCTCTTCTATGCTAGAGTTATTTAGTTTAAAACTTCCTGGTAATGAGATTCGTGACATAAGACCAATCATTCAATTAGCTCAGTGGATAACAATTGATATTAGAAAGCAGAAGATTGTTCTTGATGACGCACAAGTAAATCAAGCAGTGAAAATCTCTGTGCATGATGTAGAAGGGGAACCGCTTGAGGATATTACGTTGGAAAGTGAAGATGGGACAATCAATGAAGAAGATGGTACCATCGTTTGGAGTACTCCTGGAGAGAAAAAATATGAATTTGCATTTGATGGAACAGACTATTATGGACTTGGTATATGGTTTAGTGGTGAAGTTGTACAGAATATAGTAGAGAAATTGGAATCAAAAGAACCAACAACAGAAGTTGAAGGACCAAAAGAAGAATCAAAGGAACCAACAAAAGAAGTTGAAGGAACGAAAGAAGAATCAAAGGAACCAACAAAAGAAGTTGAAGGACTGAAAGAAGAAGTGAAAGAACCAGCAAAAGAAGTTGAAGAACCCAAAGAAGAAGTGAAAGAACCAACAACAGAAGTTGAAGAATCAAAAGAAGAAGTGAAAGAGCCAACAACAGAAGTTGAAGAATCAAAAGAAGAAGTGAAAGAGCCAACAACAGAAGTTGAAGAATCAAAAGAAGAAGTGAAAGAGCCAACAACAGAAGTTGAAGAATCAAAAGAAGAAGTGAAAGAGCCAACAACAGAAGTTGAAGAATCAAAAGAAGAAGTGAAAGAGCCAACAACAGAAGTTGAAGGAACAAAAGAAGTTGAAGAAGCGAAAGAAGAAGTAAAAGAGCCAACGAAAGAAGTTGAAGAAACGAAAGAAGAAGTAAAAGAACCGGCAAAAGAAGTTGAAGGATCGAAAGAAGAAGTAAAAGAACCAGCAAAAGAAGTTGAAGGATCAAAAGAAGAAATAAAAGAACCAGCAAAAGAAGTTGAGGGATCAAAAGAAGAAATAAAAGAACCAGCAAAAGAAGTTGAAGGATCAAAAGAAGAAGTAAAAGAATCGACAAAAGAAGTTGAAGGATCGAAAGAAGAAATAAAAGAACCAACAAAAGAAGTTGAGGGAGCAAAAGAAGAAGTAAAAGAACCGACAAAAGAAGTTGAGGGAGCAAAAGAAGAAGTAAAAGAACCGACAAAAGAAGTTGAGGGAGCAAAAGAAGAAGTAAAAGAACCGACAAAAGAAGTTGAGGGAGCAAAAGAAGAAGTAAAAGAACCGACAAAAGAAGTTGAGGGAGCAAAAGAAGAAGTAAAAGAACCGACAAAAGAAGTTGAAGGACCAAAAGAAAAAGAAGTAGCACAAGAAATCGAAAAATCGAAAAAAGAAATAAATCAGTCAGCAGTTCAAGAACAAAATATAAATAATCAGGTTGTGAAAGAGAAAGTAGTAGGGAATCAAAGTATGAAAGAAAGTAAACCAGTTGTTAATAAGCAAGAAGAAAATGAAAAATCGCTAGCAGCAACAGGTGGACAAGCTAATACATCAGCATTACTTGCAGGTATAGCATTTGTGCTTTCAGCATTGAGTATGTTTGTATTTAGAAAGAGATTATTTAAGAAATAAAAAACGTTTTATCTTATTATTATATAAAATAATTATATGAGTTTCTGAGAAGACCTTGTCATAGCAATTTCATGTTGAAATATGCTTATGATCAGGTCTTTTTGAATAGGGGAAGGATTAATACGAGGATGTTTCGATCGCTTCAATAATGGAGCGACTGTAGCAAAAATTGTAAGTCCTTTTCGTTCACTATATGTTCAAAATGTATGAAGAAATAATATGAAATATTGCATTTTATATCATTTAATTTGGATAATATGTTAAGTTCGTGAATGGAATATTTACATAGGGGGAAATGATATGAACAAGAAATCAAAGATCAATAAAGTCATGCTTAGTATTAGCACAATGGCCCTATCGTTAGGAGCAATTCAAACTCATGTGTCAGCGGAAGAAAAAGTACCATATAATGTATTGCATTCGAAACCAGTTGGAATTGAAAAATCAGTAGATGAGATTGGACACGTTTCTAAAGCCGAGGAAACATTATCGTTTCAAGAACGTTTAAAAGTAGGAGATTTTTCACAGCGACCAGCATCTATTATGAAGAGTTCAGAAGTAAAACAGGTTAAAGAAAGTTATTCAATGGCTGATTTAAACAAAATGAATGATCCAGAATTGATTGAAACGTTAGGAAGTATTAAGTGGAATCAAATTACAGACTTATTCCAGTTTAATGAAGATGCAAAAGCCTTTTATAAAGATAACGGAAAAATGCAAGTAATTATAGACGAATTAGCTCATAGAGGTAGTACATTTACGAAAGATGATTCAAAAGGAATTCAAACGTTTACTGAAGTGTTACGTTCAGCTTTTTATCTTGCATTTTATAATAATGAATTAGGCGCCTTAAATGAAAGAAGTTTCCAGAACAAATGTTTACCTGCTTTAAAAGCAATCGCAAAAAATCCAAACTTTAAGCTTGGAACAAATGAGCAAGATGCAGTAGTATCTGCATACGGTAAATTAATTAGTAATGCTTCAAGTGATGTTGAAACAGTGCAATACGCAGCCAATATTTTAAAACAATATAATGATAATTTTAATGCATATGTAGACGATCGTATGAAAGGACAAGCTGTATACGATCTTATGCAAGGTATTGATTATGATATGCAATCTTATTTATTTGAAACTCGTAAAGAGGCAAAAGATACAATGTGGTATGGAAAAGTAGATGGATTTATTAATGAGATTAATCGTATTGCTCTTCTAAATGAAGTAACGCCAGAAAATAAGTGGCTCGTTAATAATGGAATTTACTTTGCTAGCCGTTTAGGGAAGTTTCATAGCAATCCAAATAAAGGATTAGAGGTTGTTACACAAGCGATGCATATGTATCCACGTTTAAGTGAATCGTATTTTGTTGCAGTAGAACAAATTACAACAAACTATAACGGGAAAGATTATGGCGGGAATACGGTAGACTTAGAGAAGATACGTAAAGAAGGAAAAGAGCAATACTTACCAAAAACGTACAGATTTGACGATGGATCCATTGTGTTTAAAACAGGGGACAAAGTATCAGAGGAAAAAATTAAGAGATTGTATTGGGCAGCGAAAGAAGTAAAGGCGCAATATCACCGTGTAATCAGTAATGATAAAGCTTTAGAACAAGGTAATGCAGACGATGTATTAACGATAGTAATCTATAACACTCCAGATGAATATCAATTAAATAGACAACTGTACGGATATGAGACAAACAACGGTGGGATTTATATTGAAGAGACAGGCACATTCTTTACATATGAGCGTACGCCAGAGCAAAGTATTTATAGTTTAGAAGAGTTATTCCGTCATGAGTTTACTCATTATCTTCAAGGGAGATATGAAGTTCCAGGTTTATTTGGAAGAGGAGATATGTATCAAAATGAAAGATTAACTTGGTTCCAAGAAGGGAATGCAGAATTTTTCGCAGGATCTACTCGTACGAATAACGTTGTACCGAGAAAGAGCATAATTAGTGGATTATCATCTGATCCTGCAAGCCGCTATACGGCAGAGCGTACACTATTTGCTAAATATGGCTCTTGGGATTTCTATAACTACTCGTTTGCATTGCAGTCGTACTTATATACTCATCAATTTGAAACGTTTGATAAAATTCAAGATTTAATTCGTGCGAATGACGTGAAAAATTATGATACATATCGTGAAACTTTAAGTAAAGATCCGAAGTTAAATAAGGAGTACCAAGCTTATATGCAGCAGTTAATTGATAATCAAGATAAGTATAATGTGCCGGAAGTAGCAGATGATTATTTAACTGAACATGCATCAAAATCATTAACAGAAGTAAAGAAAGAAATTAACGATACTTTGCATATGAAAGATGCAACAATAACAAAGCACACATCTCAATTCTTTAATACATTTACACTAGAAGGTACGTATACAGGTAGTGTAACAAAAGGTGAATCAGAAGACTGGAAAGCAATGAGTAAACAAGTAAATGAAGCTTTGGAACAATTAGCGACAAAGGAATGGAGTGGATACAAAACTGTTACAGCATACTTCGTGAATTACCGTATTAATGCATCAAATGAATATGAATATGATGTAGTCTTCCATGGTGTCGCAAAAGATGATAAAGAAAATAAAGCTCCAATTGTTAATATAAATGGTCCTTATAATGGGCTTGTAAAAGAAGGAATTCCATTCAAAAGTGATGGATCAAACGATGAAGATGGAAAAATCGTTTCTTATTTATGGGACTTCGGGGATGGAAGTACAAGTACAGAAGTTAATCCAGTACATGCATATGAAAGAGAAGGAACTTATAAAGTAGCGTTAAGAGTAAGAGATGATAAAGGTAAAGAGAGTAGAAATGAAACAACTGTTACGATTAAAGATGGAAGTTTAACAGAATCTGAACCAAATAATCGTCCAGAGGAATCAAATCGTATCGGGCTAAATACTACTATAAAAGGTAGCCTTATTGGCGTGGATCACACCGATGTTTATACATTTAATGTGGCATCAGCGAAAGATATCGATATTTCTGTTTTAAATGAGCATGGAATCGGGATGACATGGGTACTTCACCATGAATCAGATATGCAAAATTACGCAGCTTACGGTCAAGCTAATGGAAATCATATAGAAGCAAAATTTAATGCAAAACCAGGTAAGTATTACTTGTATGTATATAAATATGATAATGGTGATGGAGCGTACGCATTATCAGTAAAATAAGTGTTCTTCCAATGTATGTTTAACTTTACTTTTTGTGGAAAATAGTATATTATATAGATATACAATATATCGGTTATTTACTAGGAGGAGCCTGTCACAATAGGTTTCTCCTGTTCTTTTTTAGAGGCCTGTCTTACAGGCTTTTCTTTAAAAGGTAAATAACTGAAAATTAAGAACGATAATCTTTGAAAGAGGTGGGGCATACATATAACAAAAAAAGGGATTGTTTAAGAAAGGGGGATAAGAAATGGTCTTGTTTGGTTATCCACTTGAAACAATTTATTTATATGGATTTATTATCGCTACTATACTCACTGTTATTTATATTTTCTTTGGAGATATATTTGAATCAATATTTAGTTTTGGGGGCGGATCTGTATCCGTTGTTACTTTACTACTTAGTTTCTTCGCCATGTTATGTGGACTTAGTTATATAGGAGAGTATTTATATTCCTATAATAGTCTCGTTATTTTCGGGGCCTCATTCGCTATATCTTTTATTGGTGTATTTATTATGAAAATATTAATTTTAAAACCGATTGCAGAAGCAGAACAAAACACTGTGCAACGTATGGATGAATTTGTTGGTTGCAAGGGAGAAGTCATTACGACAATTCCTACAGAAGGATTTGGTGAAGTGTTAATCTCCTCCCAATTTGGAAGTAATGCAATACCAGCGAAAACAATTGGGAAAAAAGATATTTCACAAGGAACCGAGGTTATTATTGAGGGAGTTCAAGATGGTGTTTTGCTTGTACAAAACATCGCTTATTCTTTAAAGAAACCAAAATTATAAGGGGGAATTTACATGACGATTCCATTAATTATCGGTGGAGTTTTACTCGCAATTTTAATTCTACTCATTTTAGTATTCATTACGAAGTATCGTACAGTTGGTCCAGATGAAGCATTAATTGTAACAGGGAACTGGCTTGGTGGTGGAAAGAATGTTGTTACCACTGATGATGGAAAGAAGATTAAGATTATCCGCGGTGGTGGTACTTTCGTTGTGCCAATTATGCAACGAGCAGAACTTCTTAGCTTATTAAACTACAAATTAGAAGTTGGAACACGTGATACGTATACGAAACAAGGTGTACCGATTACAGTAAACGGTGTTTCTATTATTAAAGTAGGATCGACAATTGAAGAAGTTTCTACAGCAGCTGAACAATATCTAGGAAAAGAAACGGAAGAGTTAAAAGTAGAAGCAAAAGAAGTTTTAGAAGGGCATCTACGTGCTATATTATCTTCTATGACAGTAGAAGATGCTTATAGTAATAGAGAGCAATTCGCACAAAAGGTACATGAAGTAGCTTCTACTGATTTGAAGAAGATGGGTCTTCGTATCGTTTCCTTTACAATTAAAGAAATAATGGATAAAAACGGCTACTTAGATGCACTTGGTCAGCCGCAAATTGCAATGGTTAAGCGTGATGCAACAGTTGCGAATGCAGAGCGTGAAAAAGAGGCACGAATTGAAAAAGCTCGTGCTGAGAAAGAAGCGAAAGAAGCAGAATATCAACGTGATGCACAAATCGCTGAAGCTGAAAAACATAAGGAATTAAAAGTACAATCTTATAAGAGAGACCAAGAACAAGCTCGTGCAGATGCAGATCTTTCTTACGAATTACAACAAGCGAAAGCGCAACAAGGTGTTACAGAAGAGCAAATGCGAGTTAAAATCATTGAGCGTGAAAAGCAAATTGAGTTAGAAGAAAAAGAGATTGCGCGTCGTGAAAAGCAATACGATGCAGAAGTAAAGAAAAAGGCAGATGCAGATCGCTATGCTGTTGAACAATCAGCCGAAGCGG
The DNA here is from genome assembly GCF_002975175.1 of Bacillus sp. MYb209. Classification (GTDB taxonomy): domain Bacteria; phylum Bacillota; class Bacilli; order Bacillales; family Bacillaceae_G; genus Bacillus_A. Next base: position 124,856 of record NZ_PCNZ01000009.1, on the reverse strand, counting down.
AAAAAGTAAAACAAATGAAAAAAGCAGATGCGGATCAATATAAAATTGAAGCAGAAGCAAGAGCACGTGCAGAAGAAGTTCGTGTAGAAGGTTTAGCAAAAGCAGAAATTGAAAAAGCACAAGGTCAGGCAAAGGCAGAAGTACAAAAGGCACAAGGTACAGCGGAAGCAGATGTTATCAGGTTAAAAGGTTTAGCAGAAGCAGAAGCGAAACAAAAAATTGCAGAAGCATTTGAATTATATGGGCAAGCGGCAATTATGGATATGGTTCTTAAAATGCTTCCAAGTTATGCGAAAGAAATTGCGAGTCCACTTAGTAACATTGATAAAATTACAGTCGTTGATACAGGCGGTGGCGGAAAGAATAGCGGCGCCGGGAAAGTTGCAGGGTATGCGACAGATTTAATGGCAACAATGCAAGAAACTTTAAAAGCCTCTTCTGGTATTGATTTAAAAGAATTACTAGAAGGATTCGCTGGAAAAGGTGCCGTGCAGCAACTATCCAACGATAAACCTGTCGTATCTGTAGTAGAAGGTGAGAAAAAAGAAGTAGAGAAAGATAAGGAATAGTAAGGTGAAAAGCCCCTCTAGTAAATAGATACTAGAGGGGCTTTTGTGTGTTTATAGGCCTCTCTGCTAACACCCCGACAGAGTAGTGAATAATGATATAAAAGTAAAGAAATAAATGTGGTATGATTAAGTTGAAAAGTCTGTATATTCTTTGAATTCTATCTTCAGTAATGTTAGGGGAATGATTTTGAAATTGAAGAAATTGAAACTGCAACCGAGAATTACATTAACTATTAGTACACTTATTCTTGCTGTACTGCTGTTAACGAGTTATTTATTTTACTATATATTATCTGAAACAGTAGAAGAGCAAATTGGAAAAAGGGCGTTGCATGTTGCGAAAACAGTTGCTGCTATACCAGAAATCGGGGAAGCTTTTCAAAAAGAAAATCCGGCTTCTATTATTCAGCCAATTGCAGAAAAAATTCGAATCGAAACAGATGCTGACTTTATTGTAGTTGGAAATAAAGATGGTATTCGTTATGCACATCCTAAGAAAGATAAAATAGGAGAAGCAATGGTTGGTGGAGATAACAAAGGAGTTCTATTAGAAGGGAAATCTTACGTTTCGAAAGCAACGGGATCATTAGGACCGTCCTTACGCGGAAAAGTTCCAATCCGTAATCAGGATAATGAAATTATTGGCGTAGTATCTGTTGGTTTTTCAATGGATGATATTCATGGAGCGATAGAAGTGTATGGAAAGCGTGTGTTTTGGATTACAATAGCAGGTCTGTTAATTGGGATAATTGGCTCTGTATATTTAGCAAAAAGTATTAAGCGGATGATGTTTGGAATGGAACCAGAAGAAATTTCTTCCTTATACGAAGAACATAGTACTGTGATTCAATCTGTACGTGAAGGGATTATCGTAATTGATAAAAATGGAATGGTTAGTTTAGTCAATCAAGCGGCATACGATATTCTTTCTTTAAATAAACAGCGAAGTATCATTGGAGAATTTATTTTAAATGTTATCCCTAATTCATCGATACTCGAGGTACTTCAAAACGGTGAGGAACAGTTTGATCGGCAATTAAATATAAAGGGACAGGCCGTTATTGCCAATCGTTTACCTATTAAAGTTAACAATAAAGTAACTGGCGTCGTATCTAGTTTACGTTTGAAATCTGAAATGGATCAGTTAACAGCAGAATTGTCTCAGACGAAGCAATATACAGAGGCGTTACGGGCACAAACACATGAATATAACAACTTATTGTATACGCTTTCAGGTCTTATTCAGTTAGAGTCATATGAAGATGCTTTAGAGCTTATTCATAAGGAAACGGCAGTCTATCAAGATTTCGTTCAATTTATTATGAAACGAATTCAAAATCCATGGTTAGGTGGAATTTTAATTGGATTTTACAATAGAGCACGAGAGTTGAAGATTGATTTTGTGTTAGATCGAGAAAGTAGTTTAGAAAAGTTAAGTCCGCATATTGATAGTAATTATGTTGTTTCTATACTGGGAAATTTAATTACGAATGCATTTGAAGCAATTGAAAAAAATCAAGAGTATGACAAGAGAGTTAGAATGTTTGTAACGGATATTGGTGAAGAAATATTAATTGAAGTGGAAGATTCAGGACACGGGATTCATGATGAAATAATTACTAGCATATTCTATAAAGGTTTTTCGACGAAAGAGGGAGGAAAACGTGGATATGGATTAGCAAAAGTGAAAGAGCTAGTGGAAGATTTAAATGGAAGTATTGCAATCGAAAAAGGGGATTTAGGTGGTGCGTTATTTATCATTGCATTACCGAAAGAGAGAGGCGAATTGTAATGACTGAGGGGATTGAAGTATTGATTGTAGAAGATGATATCCGGATTGCAGAGATTCATCGGCGTTTTACTGAAAAAATTGAGGGATTTAAAGTGATTGGGACGGCAACGACTGGAGAACAGGCGAAGGAATGGTTAGAATTTGTGAAGCCACAGCTTGTTTTATTAGATGTGTACTTACCTGATATGCAAGGAACGGAACTTGTCACATATATTAGGCATCATTTACATGATACAGACATTATTATGATTACAGCTGCGTCGGAAACAGATGTAGTACGACATGCTTTACGAGGCGGAGTAACAGATTATATCGTAAAACCACTTACATTCGATCGATTTAAAACAAGTTTAGAAAATTATCAAAAAAAGATTACGCAATTAAAGAAAAGCGCTCAATTATCCCCGGAACAAATTGAACATCTATGGTCTCAAAGAGGAGTGCAGGCAAATCATATAGAATACGCCCCGAAAGGGATAGACCCATTAACGTTAGCAAAAATAAAAAAGCATATGCTAACTATTAATGAAGAGGGAATTACTGCAGAGATGCTAAGTTTAATGGTAGGTGTAAGCCGATCAACTGCGAGGCGCTATTTAGAGTATTTGATTTCTGGAAAGAAAGTGCATGCGGAGCTTATATATGGAAGTGTGGGAAGGCCAGAAAGAAGGTATTTCCGCGTTTCTTCATAGGGGATTTTTACAACAATAAAAACAGTAGAGGATTATTACATTTCCTCTACTGTTTTTCCTAGTTTCATCTTATATTGGAATAATTCCAATTACAATGCCAGTAATCAACATAACCATTGTCGTTCCAACAGCCCAAAGTAAAGTGAATCGTTGGTGTTCACCAAAATCAACCTTGGCCATTCCGACTAATAAATAAGTGGAAGCAACGAGGGGACTCAGTAAGTGAACAGGTTGACCGAGTAACGAGGCACGTCCCATTTCTGCTGCACTAATTCCGTAAGCGGCAGCAGCTTTCGTTAATATAGGTAATACGCCGAAGTAAAAAGCATCATTAGACATGAAAAATGTGAACGGCATACTTAGTAAAGCTGTAATAATTGGAAGCTGGGGGCCAAGTGCATCTGGTATAAGAGTAACAACACTTTGAGCCATCGCATCTACCATTTTTGTTCCAGATAGAATACCTGTGAAAATTCCAGCGGCAAAGACGAGAGAAACAACCAATAATACGTTTCCAGCGTGAGACGCAATACGCTCTTTCTGTTGTTCTAAGTTAGGGTAGTTAATCATAACAGCAATAGCAAAAGCGACTGTAAATAAAACAGGTAACGGCATAATCTCTAGTATGAGACAAACGAGGAGGGAAGCAGTTAATAAAAAGTTAATCCATAGTAGTTTCGGGCGTTTATGTATTTCAGCTTCAACTGTCGCAGCTTGCTCATCCATTGTTTGCATTTGTTTTAAATATTGTACATCCATAATTCCTAAACGTTTTCTTTCTTTTTTTCCAAGATAGTAGGCAACGAAAACTACCCAAATTGCACCAGCAATCATTCCGGGAATAAGTGGTGTAAATAGTTCGGAAGCTTCAAGCCCAAGTGCACTCATAACCCGAGCGGTTGGTCCACCCCAAGGTGTAAGATTTGTCACCCCAGCTCCTAACATGACAACCCCAGCTAATATAAGTGGATTCATTCCAAGACGTTTATATAGTGGATACATTGCGGAAACAGTAATCATATACGTTGTTGTTCCGTCCCCATCTAATGAAACGATAATAGTAAGAATAGCCGTACCAACAACAATTTTTAAAGGATCACCTTTTACAAATTTCAAAATTTTGCTAATGACAGGGTCGAATAAACCACTATCAATCATAATTCCAAAATACAAAATGGCGAACATAAGCATAATACCGGTAGGTGCTAGCTTTTTAATCCCCTCTAGCATCATAGGTCCCATATTTGCATAAAAGCCACCAATTAATGCGAAAGTAATTGGAATTAATATTAATGCTACTAATGCTGACATACGTTTAGTCATAATTAAAAACATAAAGACAAATACCATCGTAAATCCAAGTAGTGCTAACATGTAATCTCCCCCTCAAAAGAATGATTGCGCTTTCAAAATAGAATAAAAATTCAGAAAAAAGGTTTTTTGTTTATAATAAAAGCATTCGTTCAAATGGTAAATAATTTGAAAAATAACATCATTAGAAGCATAATTTTTATTTTGATCATTTTGTTCATGAAGGTAATTTTGAATTTTTAAAAAGATAATTTACTTCGCACAAGAATGGTAGAATAAGGTGAAAACGAGAAGCGCGTGAAGTAGGGAGTAGATTTTGAATGGAAACAAGAATAGAAGAGATTTATAGTTCGTGTAAAGGAAGAGTAGAAGAGATTTTTATTAATGAATCCTCTTACGTATATGAATGGGAAAAATTAATGATGATCCGAAAGCACGATGGTGAGCTTGAAAAAATCGGGGTTGGGATCAGTGGAAATATAAGATTAGTAAATGTAGAAGTTGGACAGGAAATTAGTGCGGATACATTATTAGTTAAGATAGAAGATGATTTGTTAATTACTGGTTGTGAATGATGAGAGATGTGTAGAAATAACTGCACATCTCTTTTTTGTTCCATATATTACAAAAAGAACAATGTTTTTTCACAAATCTCGCACAACTTTTTGATATTCTCCTAGTTGAGTACAATGAATAAATTTTTAGGAGTAATGTATTGTCATTAATAGGGAGGAAATAGGGATGAGAGTAAAGTATGCTGTGCTTGTTATATGTTTATGCTTCGTATTTACAATAGTAGGATGTGGGAAAAGGGACATAGAAGCTATTGCGGTTGATGAGAAAAATGATAAGTGTGATATTTGTCAAATAGGGGTAATGGATAATCAATTTGCAACAGAAATTATTTTAGATAATGGAAAAGCCTTAAAGTTTGATGATATTGGCTGTATGTATAAATGGATGGATAACAATAAAAATGAGAAGACGAAAGAAAAGTTTGTACGAGACTATAATACGAAAGATTGGGTTCCATTACAGGACGCAACTTACGTATATGATAAAACAATAACAACACCTATGGCTTATAACGTGATCTCGTTTAAAGATAAAAAAGATGCGGAAAGTTTTGTATCTAAATATAAGGGGAAGGTCCTTTCCGACAAAGAATTATCAGAGCATAAGTGGGAAATGAATAAAGAGATGATGGGGAAACCGCAAAAAGGGAATAGCGGAGGACATTCTCATTAATCCGAAAAAGTAGTTACATAAAGGACAACCATCTAAGGTTGTCCTTTTCTTTGGCTGATGAGATGAAAAACGGAAAGATAAAAGGTGTAAAATAGTTAGAAGAACAGTTACAATATAATATAGTGACATATTCAGAGTGATTACTATGTGTATTTGAGTAATTAAGGGTAACAAAGATGTACAAGTATCGCTGAAACATGCTAAACTAATTGCTCCATAATATTAATGATGGAGCTGGGTGGCATATCATTCCAAACATGAATTATATGTTGAGAAAACATGAGCATAAGTATACTATGACAATTGAAGAAGGAATATAAGGTACTTATGGATAAATCTATTGAAGAAGAGTTATTGCATGTGATGGAGGAATGGTTAAGAAAACATTATCTTTCATAGGAGCTGTAGTTGTGAGAAAACAAAAAATTTTATTATGTACATTATTAGGACTTTTAATGATGGTAGTGGCTTGTGATAAGCAAGAAGAACCTGAATCGAAACCGGTTCACGTGAAAAACGAAAAAAAGCAAGAAAAGCATAAAGAAAAGGAAAAAGATAAAGAAGAGACTGGTATAAATTTAATGGATAAGCAATTATTGCTTTCTGCGACCCTAGGTGATACAGAAACGGCTATGAAGTTGATTAAAGACGGAGCGAATATTAACGTAGAAGGTGATAACGGAGAAACACCTGTCCTTGCAGCAACGTATCAGAATCATGTAGAGACAGTTAAAGCGTTAATTGATGCGGGAGCTGATATTGAAATTCAAGATGAGAAACAAAGTAATCCATTCCTTTACGCTAGTAGAGAAGGCTACAAGGATATCGTAAAACTATTAATTAATGCAGGAGTTAATACGAAAGAAACTACTCGGTCAGGTGGAACAGCATTAACTTCTGCATCTGAGCGTGGTCATGTAGAGGTCGTAAAAGAATTACTAGAGCACACAGATATTGATGTGAATTACAAAAATAATCGTGGTGGAACAGCATTATTAGAAGCGATTGTATTAGGAAATGGTAGCGAAAATCATAAAAAGGTAATTCAAATGCTTATTGAGCATGGAGCTGACGTAAATACGGCTAACAGTGAGGGGACTACGCCGCTGCAATATGCTGAAAAAAGAGGTTTTAAAGATATTGCAAATATGTTGAGGCAAGCTGGGGCAAATGAAGTTATGCAGCAGCAACCTATAGAATAATACAAGAGTACGATAAGAAACTAAGAAAATAACGGTCGCGAAATTATCCCATTTAGATAGACAGAACGAGGAAATCATTCGATAGGATGGACTCAGTGATGTTTATCTAAATGGGATTTTTGTTTTAGAAAAGAGGAATAGAGTATGAATCTTTTTGTATGGAGTTTTGCTATATGGGGGCTATATACCCAGTAATATGGAATGGAGGCAACCTTATTTTGCAATTGTTGAAAATGAACAAGTAGTTTCTATATGTTGCAGTGCAAGAAGTACAGGAGTGGCTGCTGGAGCGAGTGTGGAAACGTTAGCGGAGTTTCAAGGGAAAGGGTATGGTTCGGATGTTGTTACGGCCTGGGCGATATCAATACAAGAAGAAAAACACATTCCACTGTATAGTACGGCTTGGGATAATTTTGCTTCACAAGCAGTGGCAAGAGAACTAAAACTTATTAACTATGGAATGAATTTACATATCACTTGAGCTTTAAGCATAGTTGTTTTCTGTGTGGGGTTATTCTTATATCTAGATTATTGTAAAAGGAATATGTTGAATATTAACATTCGGTTAACACCTAATTAACAATTTATCAAAACTGACTTAATAAATACGTAATATAGTAAAGGTAACAAAATAACTAGGGTAGAGAACATTTGAGAACACCCGCTTACATATAACGTGCCACTTTCTTAGGTGTGCTCTATTCCCTAGAGTTCAAATAAGGAGAAAGGTGTTCTATGTAAGTAGGTGTTTTTAGTTTGGATAAAAATAGAAAAGCTAGGTGGAATCAATGTTTAAAGAACCTTATATCGCGATGATAAAGAATTGGAAAGGGTATAAAACATACAAAAAATTACCTAAAACAGTTTTTCTTATGACTGGTTCAATGCTGGAGTTACCAGAGCGTGTATATGAATTACAGAAACATGGACATGATGTATTTCTTCATTGTGATTTTATACAAGGCTTAAATACGAACACAGAGGAAGCACTTTTATATATTCAAGATGTTATCGGAGCACAAGGTATTATTTCGACAAAGGGATCGACAATTCGAAATGCCAATAAAATTGGATTGAAAACGATTCAACGTATTTTTATCGTTGATACTTTATCTCTTACAAAATCAATTGAAAATTGTAAAACGACTAAACCGAATGCAGTAGAGATTATGCCTGGTATTATGCCTTCTATTATTAAACAGCTAGCAGAGGAAATAGAATTTCCTATTATTGCAGGCGGACTAATTCAAACGAGAGAAGATGCGGAAATTGCAATTCGTGCAGGAGCAAGTGCAATTTCAACGAGCCATTATGAAGTGTGGATACAAGAAGAAAAAAGGAGTGCAACCTTGTGATTGAATTGAAAAATGTTTCAAAGGTATATAAAAATGCGGAAGAGACAGCAGTTAAAGACGTATCAGTTCATATTAGAAGAGGAGAATTTTTTGTTTTAGTTGGACCTTCGGGATGTGGAAAAAGTACATTATTACGAATGCTGGCTGGTTTAGAAGAAATTTCTTCGGGAGATTTAATTATTAATGAACGTGTTGCAAATGATTTAGAGCCAAAAGATCGTAATCTATCAATGGTATTTCAAAACTATGCGTTATATCCGCACTTATCTGTAGAAGAAAATATTTTATTCGGACTTAAGGTAAGAAAAGTACAGAAAGAAGAGCGGCAAAAACGATTAATGGAAGCTGTTGAAATGGTAGGACTGAAAGAGTATGTGAAAATGAAACCGGGGCAATTATCAGGTGGACAAAGACAGCGTGTTGCGCTTGCTAGGGCGATTGTGAGTCAAGCACCGATTTGTTTAATGGATGAACCACTTTCGAATTTAGATGCGAAATTACGTGCACAGATGAGGATTGAAATTAGAGAAATTCAGCAACGATTAGGAATTACGATGATTTACGTTACTCACGATCAAATAGAAGCAATGACTATGGGAGATCGTATCATGGTTTTAAATAAAGGAAGTATACAACAAGTTGGAACACCGCTTGACATATATAACGAACCAGCAAACGAATTTGTTGCAAGTTTTATAGGTTCTCCGTCTATGAATATGAATGATGGGGAAGTGGATAAAGAAAAAGGCATATTACATATAGGGCAATTGCAAATCCCATTATCTATTGGACAGCTAAAGCAATTACCAGAAGGAACTATTCGAATAGGCATGCGTCCTGAGCATATTGCATTGTCTGAGGAAGGACAAGAAGTGACGCTGCAATCTGTAGAAGTATTAGGGAATGAATCTATATTAAACTTTGCGGTAAATGGAACAACTTGGAGTGCGAAAGTCATCGGACAATTACTCCTGAACAAAGGTGACAAAGTAAAATTATTATTCTCGCAAGAAAAACTATGCTTCTTTCACCAGAATACGAATGAAAGATTAAAAGTGGTAGCGAAATAATGATTGAGGTAGGGAAATTACCAACTCAAACAAAAGTTTCAAAAAAGAAGGCATTATGGGGAAGAACGAAAGATTTAAGAATAGGATTATTATTTTTAGCACCATCTATTTTATTGTTTTCGATTTTTCTTTTCTATCCATTGTTTAGGACGATTTATTATAGTTTTTATTTAACAGATATACACGGGGAAGCTAACCTTTTTGTTGGCTTAGAAAATTATCAATATTTATTTTCTGATCCTGCTTTCTACAAGAGCGTAAAGTCAACTTTATTATTTGTTGTATATACAGTGCCTACTAGTATTGTATTTGCTTTATTTCTTGCATTAATTGCAAATGAGAAAGTAAAAGGTATTGGATTGTTCCGGGTGCTCTTTTCTTCAACGATGGGGATATCGGTAGCTGCTAGTGCAGTGATTTGGTTATTTTTATTCCATCCAAGCGTAGGGTTATTTAATAATATATTAGCCTCTATGAATCTCCCTGCAATTGCATGGTTAACGAGTCCAGACTGGGCATTATTTTCTGTATCGGTTACAACTGTTTGGGTGAATACAGGATTTGCATTTTTAGTTATATTAGGCGGTTTACAAAATATTGATACGTCTTTATATGAGAGTGCATCTATAGATGGTGCTAGTTATTTATATAAGCTTCGCTGCGTTACATTACCGATGCTATCACCAACTTTATTTTTTATCGTGACAGTAACGTTGATTAGTGCATTTCAAAGCTTTGGGCAAATTGATATTTTAACACATGGTGGACCGAATGATGCAACGAATTTAATTGTGTACTCGATTTATAAAGAGGCATTTGTGAATCATCAATTTGGAACGGCAAGTGCACAAGCAATGGTATTATTTGTTTTCATTTTCATTGCTACATTACTTCAATTCAAGTTTGCAGAGAGAAAGGTGCATTATAAATGATCGTGAAAAAATGGAAACAAAATTTTCTTTTATATATGTTGCTCATCATTAGTGCGATGATGGTATTTTTTCCTGTACTCTACGCGTTTTTAATAAGCTTTATGACACCAGACGATATTCAAATGAGAAGGTTATTTCCAACTCAATTTACTTTTGATAATTTCATTAATATTTTTCAAAAAGTACCGCTTTTTACATATTTATATAACAGTTTAATTGTATCGACAGTTGTTATGTTTGGACAACTTATCGTATCAAGCTTAGCAGCTTATGCTTTTGTCTTTCTTCAGTTTAAAGGAAGGAACTTTATTTTCTTCTTGTTTATTTCAACGATGCTCATTCCGTGGGAAGCGACGATGGTACCAAACTTTTTAACGATTCAAAACTTCGGATGGATCAATAGCTTTGCTGGGATGACAGTGCCATTTTTTGCAACAGCTTTCGGTATTTTTTTACTACGTCAGCATTTTATGACACTTCCAAATGAACTGAAAGAAGCTGCTTTTATTGAAGGGATTGGAAATGTAAGATTTTTATTCAGTGTTGTAATTCCGTATTGTAAAACGAGTTTTATTACGCTTGGAGTATATAGCTTTTTAACAACATGGAATATGTATTTATGGCCGCTTTTAGTGACCACTGATGAAAAAGTAAGAACAGTTCAAATTGGTGTGAAGCAGCTCCAGTCTCAAGAAGTTGCAACTGATTGGGGAAGTGTAATGGCTGGTGTTACTGTTATCGTCATTCCAACATTGATTTTATTATTTTTAGGACAAAAGCAATTGCAACAAGGATTAACAAAAGGTGCAATTAAATAAGCATACATAGGAAAAGGTGGGATTGAGATGAGTTTATTGAAAAAAAGTGCTGCTCTTTTGATGGCAGCCACAATGGCGTTAACTGGGGCAGCTTGTTCAAGTAGTAAAACAGAGGGGAAATCTGAAGCACAGGAAAAAGTAGCTCCTGTTGAAAAAAATGGTGATAAAACTGTAATTCGCTTCTGGCATGCGATGGGTGGAAAAACACAAGGTGTGCTAGATGGGCTTGTTGCAGACTATAATAAGTCACAGAATAAATACGAGATAAAGGCAGAGTTTCAAGGAACATACGAAGAGTCTTTAACGAAGTTCAAAACGATAGCTGCAACGAAAGAAGCACCAGCTCTTGTTCAATCAAGTGAAATTACAACGAAATATATGATTGATAGCAAAAAGATTACGCCTATTGATAACTGGATTAAAAAAGATAAGTACGATACATCAAAATTAGAAAAAGCAATTACGAATTATTATTCAGTTGATGGAAAAATGTACTCTATGCCATTTAATTCATCTACACCAGTATTAATTTATAATAAAGATGCTTTCGCAAAGGCTGGGTTAGATGCGGAGAAAGCTCCAAAAACATATGCAGAATTAAAAGAAGCAGCGAAGAAGTTAACGATTAAAGAGGGCGGAAATGTAAAACAATATGGATTCTCTATGCTGAACTATGGTTGGTTCTTTGAAGAATTATTAGCGACACAAGGCGGTCTATATGTAGATAAAGAGAATGGACGTAAAGATGCAGCTACGAAAGCAGTATTTAACGGAAAAGAAGGTCAAAAAGTATTTGGGATGTTAGATGAATTGAATAAGGCCGGTACACTCGGAAAGTATGGAGCAAGTTGGGATGATATTCGTGCCGCATTCCAATCTGGACAAGTTGCTATGTATTTAGATTCTTCAGCTGGTGTTCGTGATTTAATTGATGCATCTAAGTTTAATGTTGGTGTTGCATATATTCCATATCCAGAAGATACGAAACAAAATGGTGTTGTAATTGGCGGAGCATCATTATGGATGACGAATATGGTTTCAGAAGAAACGCAGCAAGGTGCTTGGGACTTTATGAAATATTTAACGAAACCAGACGTACAAGCGAAATGGCATACAGCAACAGGGTATTTCTCAATTAATCCAGATGCATATAATGAGCCGTTAGTAAAAGAGCAATACGAAAAATATCCACAGCTAAAAGTAACGGTAGAACAACTACAAGCGACGAAGCAATCTCCAGCAACTCAAGGGGCATTAATTAGTGTATTTCCAGAATCACGAGATGCAGTTGTAAAAGCATTAGAAGCAATGTATGACGGGAAAAATAGTAAAGAAGCATTAGATGAAGCTGCAAAAGCAACAGATAGAGCAATTAGTATTTCAACTCGTACAAGTCAAAAATAAAAGAAAGCCGTATCCTTAAAAAGGATACGGCTTTCTTTACAGGGAGATAAGGGATCAAAGAAATGAGGAACTCTTATCTCTTTTATATGAGTAAAGGGTCTAGAATGAATCTTGTCTTTTTCATTATTTGTTTAACTCCATTGCAACTTGTTTGCCATTTACGAAAACCACTGCCACCGCTACTACAACTTCCATCACTTTTTTCATATCTCATCTCTCCTTGTTTTTTGTTTCATTTCTTACCTTAAGTATAAGGAAATGTAGTAATTACAACTATCGAATTGGATGACAAGAGACTTACATTGTTGTAAGGGTAATAGCTTTATTTGTAAGAAATGATATTTCGGATTAGGATTCAGAAATTTCTGCTGGTTTGATCTATAATTAGAAAGAGAGTGGTTTAGAAAGAAGGGGAAGAAATGAGGAGAATACTTGTTATTAGTGATATTCATGGAGAAATAGAAAAGTTCGAGAAATTATTGAAAGAAGCTCAATACGACGCGAAACAGGATCAGCTCATTTTATTAGGGGATTATGTGGACCGGGGTCCAAATGCATGTGCTGTAATTGAAAAGGTGAAAGAGTTAAAAAAAGAGGGAGCTTTCGTTTTAAAGGGAAATCATGAGGATATGATGATTAAAGCGTTAACGACAGATGAGGAACGTTCATGGAATCATTGGGTAAAAAGAAATGGTGGCGATAAAACATTATATAGCTATGGATTCCTAGAAGAAGATATTGCGGTTAATGAGGAGGACTTCCAAAAGCCGGTTTTACAATCTCATGTATTAGAAGAACATGTAAAGTTTATTCAAGAACTAGATCATTACATTGAAACAGAAGAGTATATATTTGTACATGCTGGTGTTGAGCCGATGAAACGAGTTTCTGAATCTGAACCGTACACGTTAATGTGGATCCGTAATGAGTTTCATAGTGGATATAGTGGCGAAAAGGTTGTTGTATTTGGCCATACGGAAACGAAGACGCTTCATGGTAATGGAAATTGCGGAGTATATTTTGGTAGTAATCGTATTATTGGAATTGATGGCGGGTCTGTGTATGGTGGGCAGTTAAATTGTTTGGAGTTGCCGAGTAAAAAGGTGTATGTAGTAAAAAATTGAAAGAGATAAGGGAAATCTTATTTCTTTCAATTTTTTATTAAGCAAAATTTAAGAAAGAGCTTTTATAATAAAGGTTCAAAATTCTATATCAAGCAAAACCTTAGAAGGAAATATTCGAAAATAAAATTACATAATATGATTACATTCTTTCGTTATGAAGAGAAGAAATGTAATAATAAATAGAGTTGAAATAGATTGTGGAAGGTGAGAATATGCGCTTACTTGTAGTAGAAGATAATGCTTCTTTATTAGAGTCTATTGTCCAAATCTTACGTGATGAGTTTGAAGTAGATACAGCGTTGAATGGAGAAGATGGATTATTTTTAGCACTGCAAAACATTTATGATGCAATCCTACTTGATGTGATGATGCCAGAAATGGACGGATTTGAAGTGATTCAAAAAATACGTGATGAAAAGATTGAAACGCCAGTCCTGTTTTTGACAGCGAGGGATTCTTTGGAAGACCGGGTGAAAGGATTGGATTTTGGTGGAGACGACTATCTCGTTAAGCCATTTCAAGCACCGGAATTAAAAGCGAGAATTCGTGCTTTATTACGACGAAGTGGTAGTTTAACAACAAAGCAGACAATTCGTTATAAAGGGATCGAACTGTTTGGAAAAGATAAAGATGCACAAGTAGATGGACAAGCAATTAAGTTGACTTTAAAACAGTATGAACTTCTAGAGTACCTCATTCAGAATAGCGGTAAGATTTTAATGCGTGAACAAATTTTTGATCGTGTTTGGGGATTTGATTCAGATACGACAGTAGCGATTGTAGAAGTGTATGTGCATCATTTACGTAAAAAATTAGAACCATTCGGTTATCAGAAAGATATTCAAACCGTTCGAGGTATTGGATATATATTAAAAGAACAATGAAAAAAGGAAGTATGTTTCAAAAAACACGCATTCGTCTGACTATATTAAATTCGTTAGTGTTTATCCTATTAATAGGAGTTTTAGGCAGTATTATTTATGCATACACATATAAACGTACTTATAATGAAGTAAATAGATCTATAGAAAAAACGGTTCAATATAGAGAAAGATTAGATGATAAAATCCCTCGTAGGAAATTTATGGAAAAAATTCCAGTTGGAGATCCGCGGGTAGTGCAGTTAACTTGGATTGGAAAAACGGTAGAAGTAGATGTTGATAATCGTAAACTTCGTCCCACTTTTGAAGAGCATTTAGAGAAGTTTTATCCCAAAAAGTTAGAATCCGTACAAGATATCGAAGTGCAAGGCAAATATTTTAGAACATTTTCGTTTCAAAAAGATGGGAAAATAGTTCAAATCGTACGTGATACAACAGCTGAAGAAGAGATGCTAAATACTTTATTTTTAATTCTCGTTATTGGCTGTAGCATAGGAAGTCTATGTGCAATTGGTATCGGTTTTTTCCTAGCTGGTAGAGCGCTCATACCTATTCAAAATTCATGGGAAAAACAGCAACAATTCGTTTCAGATGCATCACATGAATTAAGAACACCGCTTGCAGTTATTCAATCAAAAACGGATGTGTTATTCCAATCACCATCCGCTACGATAGAAGAAAAAGCGATGGATATTTCTACGATTTCAAAGGAGTGTAGACGGTTATCGAAGCTCGTAGCTAATTTATTATTGTTAGCACGTTCGGATTCTAATCAAATCGAGATGGATAAGAAAACATTTGAATTGGATAAATTGTTAGAAGAAATAATAGATCCATATAAAGAAATTGCTTCTTATCAAGAAAAAGAGATGCTATTAAAAGTAGAACGTGACATATCGTTTATTGGCGATAGAGAGAGAATCCATCAATTGATGGTTATATTGCTAGATAATGCGATGAAGTATACGAATGAAGGTGGACATATTCAAATTAATTGTATGCAAACGAGTAGTTCAATTCGCATACAAGTGAAAGATAACGGGATAGGAGTTAAAGAAGGGGATATTCCAAAGTTATTTGATCGTTTTTATCAAGGAGATAAAGCGAGAAGTCCATCAGAAGGAGCGGGATTAGGTCTTTCAATCGCTAATTGGATTGTAGAAAAGCATTATGGGAAAATATCGGCAGAGAGCAAATGGGGAGAAGGAACTTGTTTTGAAGTGATTTTCCCAAAAAATCAAAGATTATAAGTGAGAAGACGATCTTGTTTTTACAAGGTCGTCTTTTTTAAGGGAAAGTTAAGGAATAACTTGTAGCATGTATTACATCATGGAAACTTGTAATAGAAAGAGACGCAGGAGTAGATGTTTTTTGAATGAATTAGATGAATCATACTGTTATTTCTAACAGTGATGAAGTTGATGTATAGTATTGGAAAAATTATGGTGAAGATGGAAAAAGAAAGCGTGACAGGGAGGAAGAAGTCTTGAAAAAGAAAATGATGACGGTATTCGCTATTGGAGTAATGAGTTTAAGTATATTAGGGGGTGCCTCTCCTTCTGGAATGACAAAAGGAAAGACAGATTACACGCAGCGTAGTAAAGAACAATTAAATGATGGGAAAATACATGCAATGCATACAGAAGAAAAAGCGGAAAAGTTAGGCATTGAAACGGATGGTAAAGAACAAATTACGTTAGAAAAAGAAATTCATGAGACGGAAGTAGGAAGAGAAGCTGATCAATTAGGTATCTCGGCAGAAGGAAAAGATGTTGGAATTCTTTCAGAAGAAATTTATGAAACAAAAGTGAGGCAAGAAGCATTGAAATTAGGAATATCTATAGAGAATACGTCGATTGTAAGTTTAATTGATCAAATTAATAAGATTAAAATTAATAATGAAGCAGAAAAGCTTGGTGTTTCAACTGAAGGAAAAGAAATAGAAGAGATTGAGGAAGAAATCTACGGAACGAAAGTTAGAGAAGAAGCAGAAAAGCTAGGTATTGCTCAACAAGGAAAAGATATGGAAGAGTTAGCACAAGAAGTGTACGAACAAAAAGTGCAGGAAGAAGCAAAAAAATATCATATTGATTTATATGGCAAAGATATATATCAAGTATTAAGAGAAATAAATGAGCAAAAGGTAATAGAAATAGCAGATGAGCTTGGTATGGATAGAGCGAATTTGAATATTCAAGATTTAGCGGAGAAGATAAATCTTGAACAACCTGAAAAGGGAAAAGAGCTTAAGTTTGTTCCTATGGTTCAAACAGATGCTGATGCGTTTTATTCGTATTTAACGAATTAAAAAGGGTGTGAGAGTGATACGAAAATGGAAGTGGTATATATGTATGGCCGTACTATGTATAGGAATATGGGGTGTATATACAAATGGGATTACAACGTATGTGGAGAAAGTAAAGGGGTTACTATTCTCAAGTATACAAAGTCAAAAACGAATAGAGTTTAGTAATAACGATGAAAAAGTCATGTTATCAAATGTGCCTTTAATTCAGCAGTTACCAGAGCTAGAGAGAGGATGCGAAGTAACAAGTTTAGCGATGATGTTACAATATGCGGGTGTTTCTGCAGATAAGATGAAGCTAGCAAATGAAATAAAAAAAGTTAATTTTTTAGACGATGGTGTAAGAGGAAATCCGAATGAAGGATTTGTTGGGAACATTTATACGTTTTCTGAATCGGGATACGGTGTATATCATGGACCACTTTTTCAATTAACAAAAAAATATTTACCGAATGAAGCTGTAGATTTAACAGGAAACAGTATAGAAGAAATTTATAAGAGTGTAAATAATGGGCAACCGGTAGTAATGATTACGAATGCAACATATGCCCCATTAGATGAGGATGAATTTACTATATGGGAAACAAATAGTGGGGATGTTTCTATTACTTATAATGAACATTGTGTTGTTCTTGTTGGATATGATAAGGAGTCTGTATATATTCAAGATCCACTTAATGAACGCCCGAATATCAGTGTATCGAGAGCGGATTTTGAAAAGGCGTGGGTACAAATGGGGAGCCAAGCGATTAGTTATGTGAAAAGATCAAAATAAATTAGGCATAACGGGTGACGAAATTAAATTAGTGACTTATACAGATGAATGGAAAAAAGAATTTTCTAAAGTGAAACATGAAATACAAGAAAATATGCATATAGAGGCGAATCGTATAGAACACATTGGTAGTACAGTTATTGAAGGTATGGTATCCAAGCCAGTTATAGACATATTAGTAGCTGTAGAGGATTTTAATGCAGTAGAAAAGTGTATTACGGATGGTTTTAAATCTATAGGATTTTTACAATTAAAGGTGGAACGACCTGGTGAAATTATCTTTGAAAAGTTTACTGATTCTACTTTTTAAAAACGCACACATTATATCCATTTAGTAGAGTATGAAAAAGGGATTTGGAATGATTTAATCTTCTTCAGAGATTATTTGAATGCCAATGAGGAAGCGAAAGTGGAGTACAAAAATTTAAAATTAGATTATGCTAAGAAGCATTCAGTCGGGATAAAGAAGTACATGGATCATAAAGAAAGTTTTGTAAAAGGTGTTTTTAAGAAGCGAAAGTGATATGAAACAAGAGAACTTCTATATGGGGTTCTCTTATTCTGTAAGTTAATCTTTTTAAAAATAACTAAATATGCAGAAATGCATAATTGAGCAAAATAATACATGTTATTATTATATATTGTTTCCTAAGTTGGTGAAATAACGAAGAGTGCAGCGGCTGTAGAAGAATAAGTTAATTTGATGGAAGAAGAAAAGAACTATAAGAAATGACTGTAAATTTAAAGTATAATAACAGCAAATAGGTAAGGTGAAAATGATACCACCTTACTTATTTTTCTATTTAATAACTAGGGGAGCTATTGAAGGAATGAGAAAAAGAAAAAAACTATGGAATTTATGGAAAACGATTACATTATTAGTGTGTACAGTTGTAATTTTTTCTTTACTCGTAACAGATATTTTAATTAGCCATAATGTTGAACGGGCGACAGAAGATAGTCAGGCTGAGAAGGCAAAAACGATTGCACGTATTGTGGCGAATGATTCTATTGTAATTGATGGGTTGGCGGGGAAGGTAGATACCTCCTTGATTCAGGTGTATACAAATAAGCTCTTAAAGAGTACAGATGTTCAATTTATTGTAGTTATGGATATGAATGGAATCCGGAAATCTCACCCCAATCCTCAAAAAATAGGGCAACATTTCATTGGAGGAGATGAAGGAACGGCATTGAAGGGAAAGGAACATGTGTCGCTAGCAGAAGGAACTTTAGGGATTTCTATGAGAGTATTTGTGCCGGTTTTTTCTGAAACAGGGGAACAACTTGGAGCGGTTGCGGTTGGAATTTCAGCAGATAATGTAAAAGAGCGAGTTAAGGAAAGTAGATATATTATGTATATCGGTGTTGGAGTTGGAGTATTAGTTGGCATTATAGGGGCGATATTGCTAGCTAGACATATAAAGAAAAGTTTATTTGGTCTTGAGCCGCATAGGATAGCAAAAATTCTTGAAGAAAGAAATACGATGTTGCTTTCGGTGAAAGAAGGTATTATTGCTGTAGATAAAGAGGCGAATGTAACTTTAATAAATAATGAGGCAAAACGATTATTTAAGAAAAGTGGACTTGAAGAAGATTTTATTGGTAAAGATGTTGAATTGTATATGCCAAATTCACGTATAAAAGAAGTGTTGCAAACAGGAGAGGTACAATTAAACGAAGAACAAAATATTTATGGAATTACGATTGTTACTAATCGTGTTCCTTTATATGTAAAAGGAGAAATAGTTGGCGCGATTGCAACATTTCGTGATAAAACAGAAATTAGAAAATTAGCAGAAGAATTAACTGGTATTAGGCTATATGCGGAAGCATTACGGGCTCAATCTCATGAATTTATGAATAAAATGCATGTCGTATTAGGGTTAACACATATGAAACAGTATGAAGAATTGCAGAAATATGTAAGTAGTATGGTATCAGAGCATCAATATGAAATTGGGGGGGTTATGAAAAAAATTAAAAGCCCAGTATTTGCTGGATTTTTACTAGGTAAACTTAGTTATGCTAGAGAGAAGAATATAAAGTTAATTATAAAAGAAGATTCTTACTTACCAGAAATATATGATGAACGTATCATTCATGAACTGATCACCATTGTCGGAAATTTAATTAATAATGCATTAGACGCAGTGACGAATTGTGAGAAGAAACAGGTTGAAGTTGGAATACAATATGGGGATACATTAATTATTACAGTACAAGATACAGGGAAAGGCATAAAAGAAGATGAAATTGATGCATTATTTATAAAAGGTTATTCCACAAAGGGTGATAATCGGGGGTATGGTTTGCATCTCGTAAAGGAAAGCATACAGCGAATAAATGGGGAAATTTATGTTCATTCATTGTTAGGAACGGGAACGACAATAACGATTGAAATACCTAAAAGTAGGGATGAGAGATAAGATGATCAAAGTTTTGATTGTAGAAGATGATCCGATGGTTGCGATGTTAAATACGCATTATTTAGAGCAAGTGGGAGGGTTTGAACTTGTCCATGCAGTTAACTCAGTAAAATCGGCGATAGAAGTATTAGAGAAGTCACGAGTAGATTTCATATTACTTGATATTTTTATGCCTGAGGAGACTGGATTTGAGCTTTTAATGTATATTCGGAATCAAGAAAAAGAAATTGATATTATGATGATTTCAGCTGTGCATGATATGGGAAGTATCAAAAAAGCATTACAATATGGAGTTGTAGACTATCTAATTAAACCATTTACATTTGAACGCTTTAAAGAGGCATTAACTGTATATCGAGAAAAGCTTACTTTTATGAAAGATCAACAAAAAATTAGTCAATCGGAATTAGATTCGCTAATTTTACAAAAAGAAAAAAGAGAGTCCTTTATCTATAAAGAGCTTCCGAAAGGATTAACAAAGCAAACGCTGCAACTAATTTGGCAGCAAATCAAATCGCTTCATGGACAAGCATTTACAACAGATGAAATGGCGAAATTAGTAGGGGTTTCAAGAGTTTCTATTCGAAAATATGTAATGTTTTTGACTGAAATTGGAGTGTTAGAGAATGAAATGGTGTATCAGCATGTTGGAAGGCCTGTAAGTAAATTAAGGTGTATTGACCAAAACAAAATAGACTTTTACGTATAAGCGACTTATTATAGGTCGCTTATACTTTTTTTAATTACAAAAGTAGTTACAAAACTTACAAAAACTATTTTTACTATTGAAAGCGTTTTAATATTGTTATTAAGAAAACAAGGAGGTGCCATATGGGAATTCAAAAAAATGTGGAAGCGGTATCATTTTCTGAGGGGAATGAGGTACAAAGAGAATCGTTCGCTTCTAAAATTATGAATGTAAAAATCGGTGTAATACCTTTACCGTTATATGTAGTATTGGCTGCTATTATTTATGGGGCATCTGTATATAATAAATTACCAGCAGATATGATTGGTGGATTTGCAGTTATTATGATTATGGGTATTTTCTTAGGTGACATTGGGATGAGAATTCCAATTCTAAAAAACATCGGTGGTCCAGCAATTCTTTCATTATTTATTCCATCGTTACTTGTATTTTTCAACTGGATGAATCCAGCTTCAATGGAAGCTGCGACTATGTTAATGAAAAAATCGAATTTTTTATATTTATATATTTCTTGTTTAGTAGTAGGAAGTATTTTGGGAATGAATCGTAAAGTGCTAGTACAAGGTTTCGTTCGCATGTTTATTCCTTTAGTAGTAGGAACATTAGCTTCTATCGCAGTAGGCTTATTAGTAGGTTCACTATTTGGGTTTGAAATGAAGCAGACATTTTTCTTTATCATCGTACCAATTGTGAGTGGTGGTATTGGAGAAGGAATTTTACCATTGTCGCTAGCTTACGGTGATATTTTAAACGAATCATCAGCAACATTTGTATCACAGCTTATTCCTGCGGCTATTATCGGGAATATGTTTGCGATCGTAAGCGCAGGCTATATGAAACGTTTAGGGGAGAAGAGACCTGAACTTAGTGGGAATGGTGTATTAGTAAAAACAGATAATCAAGCAGAGTTATTAAAAGGGCAAAATGTAGAAAAACCAATTGATTTCTCATTAATGGGAGCAGGGTTATTGATTGCATGTACATTCTTTATTTTCGGAGGATTCGCTTCTAAGTTTATTGGTATTCCAGGAGCAATCATTATGATTTTTTCAGCAGCACTTGTGAAATACTTTAAATTAATGCCAGCAAAAATGGAGCAAGGTGCATTCCATTTATATAAATTTATTTCAAAGAACTTCACTTGGCCATTAATGGTCGGTTTAGGATTGCTATATATTCCGTTAAAAGACGTAGCAGCAGTTCTTTCTGTAGGATATGTTGTTGTTTGTGCATCAGTTGTTCTTACAATGGTAGCATCAGGTTTTCTTGTAGGGAAAGTGATGAAAATGTATCCAGTTGAATCAGCGATTGTAACTGGGTGTCATAGTGGTTTAGGTGGAACTGGTGATGTTGCTATTTTATCAGCTTCAAATCGTATGGAATTAATGCCGTTTGCGCAAATTTCAACGCGTTTAGGCGGGGCAGCAGTGGTCGTAACAGCAACAATTTTATTGAAAATGTTTTCATAAATTATGATCAAACAAGCTAGCTATATACATATAGCTAGCTTGTCAAATTAAGGGGAGATTATAAGTATGTTAGAAAGTCAAATTAATGAAAGATCATTATTATTGCATAAAGAATTAGTGGGGAAAATTGAGATTACAAGTAAAGTAGAAGTAAATTCAGCGGATGATTTAAGCCTGACTTATACACCAGGGGTAGCTGAGTCTTGCAAAGCAATTGCGGCAGATGAAGAAACAGCGTATGACTATACAGCAAGAGGAAATATGGTTGCAGTTGTTTCAGATGGAACAGCAGTACTTGGTTTAGGGAATATTGGACCGAAAGCGGCTATGCCTGTTATGGAAGGGAAAAGTATTTTATTTAAGAAGTTTGCGAATGTAGATGCTTTCCCGTTATGTTTAGGGACGACGGATGTGGATGAAATCGTTACCCTTGTGAAAAATTTAGAGCCTACATTTGCAGGTATTAATTTAGAAGATATTGCAGCACCACGTTGCTTTGAAATTGAAAAACGATTAAAAGAAGAAACGAATATTCCTATATTCCATGATGATCAACATGGGACGGCTATTGTCGTTTTAGCAGCTGTTATTAATGCATTAAAAGTCGTAAGTAAACAAATAGATGATGTGAAAATTGTTATTAACGGTGCGGGTTCGGCAGGAATTGCAATTGGAAAATTATTATTAAAAGCTGGTGCAAAACATATTACGTTAGTTAGCTTAGAAGGTATTGTTTGTGAAGGTGAAACATGGATGAACGAAGCACAAATCGAGGTTTCAAAGAAGACAAATCGAGAATACGTACGTGGAACATTAAAGGAAGCGATTCATCAGGCTGATATTTTCATTGGTGTATCTGCCCCTAACGTATTAACGAAAGAACTTGTACAGACGATGAATGAGAAACCAATTGTGTTTGCAATGGCGAATCCAATTCCAGAAATATTTCCAGAGGATGCATTAGAAGCAGGGGCGGCTGTAGTAGGAACTGGGCGTTCTGATTATTCGAATCAAGTAAATAATGTATTGGCGTTCCCTGGTATATTCCGTGGTGCTTTAGATGTACGTGCGACAGATATTACAGAAGAGATGAAATTAGCGGCAGCATATGGAATCGCTAACATCATTACGGACGAAGAGCGTAATGCGAATTATGTAATTCCAAATCCATTAGATAAAAGAGTTGTTCCAAGTGTTGCAGAAGCAGTAGCAAAAGCAGCCATTGAATCAGGGGTGGCGCAAATTACGAAAATGCCAAGTTATAAATAGTCAAAAGCAGTGCCTTTAAGGCACTGCTTTTTTGGAGATAAGAAATCAAAATAATGAAGAAGTGTATTTACTCGGCATTGATTACAAATTGATCATAATATCTTTCATTCACATATATGTTTAATACCCATAATCCAGATGAAGGTAGTGACATTACGAGAGGGAGTTCCTTTATGATTGTATCGACTGTATTTGAAGTAGTCCAAATTTGTTTGGAATTTTCTTTTTGAAAGAGTACTGGTGTTGGAGTTGTAGTTCCTTGTTTTAACGCGATAATAGATAGTTTTCCAGTTGGCATTTCAGGATCTAGGAAGAACCACATTATTTCATTTTGTTCATTTGCGATAATAGAGCTATCAGCCATTGCAATTTTTCCTTCAATGCCTTTTAACGGTATTTTTCCTTCTACGAATGATGGCGCTTCTTCCCAATTTACATCTTTTAAGACACTAAGATGAAAAAAGGAAGGTGCGTTAATTTGAGAGGATGACGTTTCTAGTACTTCTTTTTTAGGTACATTTGAATCTGGCTGCACTTGCGCGCAGCCAGTAATGAGGAAGGAGAAAAGTAGCATAGTTCCGATTTTTTTCATGGTGCCACACTCCTAATTTTTATTGTTAGTGTAATTGTATTTGCTAGAAGACGAGACAATTCCTTTAAATCATAAAAAGAGGTCGTAAGTTTTGTACGACCTCTTTTGACATTTTCTATATTTGTTCAGTTGAAAAGGTTGGTTCTCTCTCTTTTTGAGGCATTGTTAAGAAAATAACAGAAAGAACGATACATACTCCGCCTAATAATTGATATGCTCCAAAAGATTCATTAAGCCAAGCGATTGAAACGATGGCAGCTACAAGTGGTTCAATGCTAGATAAAATACTTGTTTCTGTTGCTGCTAAATATTTAAGACTCCCGATATAAAGAAGGAAAGAAAGAGTGCCACTTATAATGATAAGAATAAGCATAGAAAAAGTTTGAAGTGTGAAAGTTTGTGAAATCTGATTCCATCCAAAAGGACGATTACAAATAAGCAGTGCAATCCCTCCAATTAACATCCCCCAGCCAATTACTATAGTTGTTCCACAGTCTTTAATAAGAGAAGCCGGATGAAGGGTATAAAACGCGAAGCCAATCGCTGTTAATAGGCCGAAAGTAATAGCTGCTTTAGATAAAATAATATTTTCAATTGAACCGTTTGTAATAATAAAGTATGTCCCTGTTAGAGCAGTTATAATTGCGAGTATTTGCATAGAAGCAGGGAATTTCTTTTGCTCAAACGCAACGTAAATAGTAATAAGAACAGGGCCTAGAAATTGAAATAGTGTTGCCGTTACGGCATTACTAATATGAACTGTTTCGATAAAAGCGTACTGCGCACCAAGCATGCCAAGAATAGAGAAAATTATAAGATGTATAAAGTGTTTAGGATGTTTCCAAATGTGAAATATGTTTTGGTTTTTAATAAGCAAGAAAGATAAAATGAATATTCCTGCGAGTAACAGGCGAATTGTTAAAAAATCAATTGATGATACGTTAGTATGTTGAAATAGCCACTGAATCATGGGACCAGATAATCCCCATAGGGTAGCTCCTGTAATAATCATCATAAGTCCAAGGCGTCTACCATTGTTCATTATCATGCATCTCCTCTCTAGTATTTGATTATTAATGTGTTACATGATAAAAGGAATTATATAGAACTTCTGATACTGTAAAAAGTATCAGTTATGTGTTTTTAGGAGGGGTCAGATGTTGTGTTAGAACTAACGCCTAATTTGAATGCAAATAGTAAGACAGCATTGTATGTACAATTGTATGAGTATATAAAAAAAGAGATTAAAGATGGAACGATTCCAGCCTTTACGAAATTACCGGCTAAGAGGAAGCTGGCGACATATTTACAAGTGAGTAAAAATACAGTTGAAGCTGCTTATGAGCAACTTCTTGCCGAAGGATATATTGAGTCGATTTCTAGAAAAGGTTATTTTGTATGTGAAGTCGAGCAAATGATTCATGTGGAAGGCAGTGAAGAGGTAATAGGAGAAGCGCCTTTTCAAGATAAGAAGTATAAATTTGATTTCACTCAAAGGGGTGTTGATACTAATACTTTTCCGTTTCGTGTATATCGAAAAATTATGAATGAGGTATGGCAATTTGAAAATAAAGATTTACTTTTTATTGGACATCCGCAAGGGGAGGTAAGTTTACGAGAAGCAATCGCGAGCTATTTGTATGAATCTAGAGGTGTACGATGCGCAGCTAGTCAAATTGTAATAGGAGCGGGTACGCAAATATTAGTAAAAATGGTATTTCAGCTGTTAAAGGGAAGTCGTTATGCGGTTGAGAATCCTGGGTACCATCGGAAAATGGTTGTTTTTGAGCAAGGGGAACAAAATGTCCAAATGTTATCTTTAGATGGAGATGGAATTTGTATGTCACAGTTAACTGATAGCCATGCAAATGTTGTATTTGTTACACCTTCGCATCAGTTTCCTTGCGGGATGATTATGCCAATTACGAGAAGAATGCAGCTTTTACAATGGGCGAAAAAAGAAGAAGGAAGATATATTATTGAAGATGATTATGATAGTGAATTCCGCTATTCAGGAAAGCCGATTCCGGCGCTGCAAGGGTTAGATAGAGATGGGAAAGTAATTTATATGGGGACGCTCTCTAAAGCGCTATTGCCATCATTACGGATGAGTTATATGGTGTTGCCAAAACAGCTCATTAAACAGTATCAAGAGCAATATTTATTTTACACACAAAGCGTTTCAAGAATGGATCAAGAGATCATTAAGAAATTTTTAAATGACGGGAATTGGGAAAAGCATATTCATAAAATGCGTGTTGTGTACCGAAAGAAGAGAGACCGTCTTGTTTCGGTAATAGAAAAATATTTTTCTAATCGCATTGAAGTAATAGGGGAAGATTC
Source organism: Bacillus sp. MYb209 (assembly GCF_002975175.1). Taxonomy (GTDB): domain Bacteria; phylum Bacillota; class Bacilli; order Bacillales; family Bacillaceae_G; genus Bacillus_A. The sequence goes on along the minus strand of NZ_PCNZ01000009.1, from coordinate 98,567 downwards.
CGGCCTACATATTTTATTAAAAGTGCATAATGGGATGGAAGAGAAAGAATTAATGGAAGCTGCAGCTGAAAGGAGTATTAAAGTGTATCCTGTTTCGATGTATTATAAGGAAGGGACTTCTCCAAAAAGTACAGTATTACTTGGATTTGCGACTTTATTAGAGGAAGAAATTGAAGAGGCCATTCAATTATTATATACAGCATGGTTTACAAGAAAGTAAAAAACATCCTCATAAATGGAGGATGTTTTTTTGTTATTTTTCTTCATCTAGGAAAAGAACCATATGCTCTTCATCCCAATATTGTCCGTTATATTTTAATGAGCGTTCTTGCACACCGAATGTTTTAAATCCTAATGACTCATAAAGTTTTTTTGCACCATCGTTTCCGACAACAACATCAAGCATAACTTGCTCTACTTCTAAAGATTTAGCAAGCTCAAGACATTCTTTAATAAGTGCTTTTCCCGCTCCAAGTCCGCGTGCTTTTGGAGAAACGTATACTGAACCAATTTTCGCTTTATGTTCTTGTTTTACATATGGTTTCGTTTCCAGTGTTGCAACTCCGATTAATTTTCCATCTTTAAATGCACCTAGTGTATAGTTCTCATCTTGTGCTAATTTTTGGGCTTTATATTCAATAGCACACTCTTTATTAATAATATCTTCATAAGAAGAACTGAAAGCTTCCGGGTTTTGTTTTAATCCTTCTACTCGAAGTTCTAAGTAAATTTCTGCTTCGTCTTTTGTTAATACATGGATATCCAATTGTATCACCCTCCAATTCTTTGACAAATGTATTTATATTTTATATTGAAATAAGAATAATTTCAAAAGCTTAGCTTATAATAGTTGGTTTTATAAATAAAATATCACCAGTAGTGTTGACTACTACTGGTGATTTCACGCATATATTATTCAAATGGTAATTCAATTATAAATTCTGTTCCGACTTCTAATTCGCTTTTAACTTCAATAGAACCATTATGAAGTTCTACAATTTCTTTTGCAACAGCCAGTCCGATACCTTTTCCTCCTGTAGCTCGTGTTCTGGATTTATCGACACGGTAAAAGCGATCGAAAACATGTGGGATATCTTCTTCAGGAATACCTTCACCTTCATCTTGTACACTTATTGTAAAAGTATTCGTACTCGATAGTACACGTATTGTTATAGAAGTGTTTTCTGGTGAATGTTGATAAGCGTTGTGCAATAAATTTAACAACACTTGCTCCATACGTCGTTCATCTATACAAACTTCTAAATCATTTTTACAGTATACATGAATTTCTATTTGTTTGTTGGTTAATGTTGTTTTTGTTTTTTCAACCATTCGTTCTAAAAATGGCCTAAGGAGCATTTTTTGTTTTTTAATAACGAATTGATGTTGCTCTAATTGTACGAGCATAAATAAATCTTGTACGAGATCAGTTACACTATCGGTTTCATCCTCGATGATTTGTAAATACTCTTCACGTTCTTCCTTCGTTAAAGAATCTCTCTTTGCCACTTTTGCATAACCTTTCATATAAGTTAGTGGAGTTAGTAACTCGTGCGCTACACTGGCAAGAAATTCGTTTCGCTCTTTTTTCATATACGTAAGCTCACTAGACAGTTCTTCAATGGTTTTGGCCAAACTTCCAAGTTCATCATTTCGTTTAATCCCTAATTGAATTGGTTTGTTTAATTTTGACATTTTTTCTGTTGCTCTTTTCATCTTTATAAGAGGATCTGTAATAACTCGAGAAAAAACAAAGACAGAAATAGTTGTTAAAATAAGTGTTAAAATACTCACGATAATGAATTGATTCATGAGTTTAAGGAGCATATTTTCTAAGAAGGATGTTTTTAAGAACATGTGTAATTTGCCTTGAAAGTCTTTTGTGTCAATTGGTGTTACTGTTGAGATGAATTTTGAGTTTTTCCAATTCTTTTCTACGATTAATCCACCCTTTTTAATGGGGGGGAGCTTACAATGAAGTTGTTTTTGCATATCTTTTGTTACTGTTTCTGAGGCCGAAGTGATTTTTCCATTACTGTCAGTTATAACAATGGATATATCCGAATTAGTAAGTGCTTCTGTTTCCATTAAATCTTCAGCGGCATCTTCAATAGAGAAGCCGGAAGAGGCAGGGCGATTGAGATGTTCAGCATGTTTTCTTTGCTCAGCGTATTTGCCGTATTTGCTCCATTTTGCACGCCGTTCAATCGTATCACGATAGCGATTTCCTTTCTCTAAAAGAGCAACGGTTTCCTCTTCAACACGCATTTTTGAAAGACTTTTATAAAAAGATACGAAAGCGATTGTCTCAATACATAAAGCTAATATTAAAAAGTATGTCCCAACTTTAAGGGAAAGTTTGCTCATTTCCTCACCATACCTTATTTCATATAAAGTAATTATTCATTTTTCCATTTATATCCGACTTTATAGACAGTTTCTAAGTAATCTTCAACTGGAAATCCTTTTTTGCGTAACTTATCCCGTATATTACGAATATGTGAATCGATAGTTCTGTATTCGATGTCTGTTTGGTAGCCCCAAATCTTTTCGATTAAATCGTCTCGACTGTAGGCACGGTTTGTATTTTGTAAAAATAGTCCGAGTAACGAAAATTCAATAGGAGTTAGTGAGATTTTTTCATTATAAACTATAACAGTATGTTTTGTTTTATCCCACTCAATACCATTGAAGCTAACAAAGCCATCTTTCTTTGTGCGACGTAATATAGCCTCGATTCGCGCGACTAATACATGTTCATCGAATGGTTTTGTAATATAGTCATCTGCTCCTATGGTCAGGCCTTTGACCATATCATAATTTTGGTTGCGAGCTGTTAGCATAATAATTGGAACGTTGGAAATTTGACGGATTTGATAGCAAGTATCCCACCCATCCATATTCGGCATCATGACATCTAATAAAATAATATCGAAGTCCTTTTGTTCGATTAATTCTAGCGCTTCAAGGCCAGAACTAGCTTTCATACAAAAATAGCCACGAGGGCTTAAGAACAAATCTAATAATCGTAACATACGTTCTTCATCGTCTACTAATAAAATTTTTACCATAATCTTGTGCACCCCAAACTATTCATTCTACTTGTATAGTTTACATGAAAATAATAAAAAACTCTTTTTATGTGATTGAATGGATGGCTGATTTCTTCAATCAGGGCAATTGACATAAAAAATGCACTAGTTTTGCACAACTATTTTTTATAATAGAAAACGTAGCGACACAAATACCCTATGTTGCGACATAACGTCATGTCATTTTATTTATAAAATGACAATTCCATTCTATTGTGTATGTGAGATAGAGAGGGTTTTCGTATTCACCTCGCATCGGATAAGAAAAATTTCCTATCTCACACTTTTTTTAATATAAAGGGGATTGTACACATGAGTAAAAAAGTAGAACTTTTACAAAAAGAAAAGCAAGATCGTAATGCGATTGTAATGTGTGTTGCGGTATCTATGCTTATTATGATAAGTTGTGTAAATAAATTTTTCGGGATTTTATAATAGAAAAAAAGCTTATTGCTTCTTAAGAAGCAATAAGCTTTTTTAATGTGTTCTATATAATAAACCAAGGTAGAATTGCCAGTCCAGAAGTTACAATTGCTGCAGCAAATATTAAAAAGATAGCTTGTTTGTTTTGTTTCATGTTACATTCTCCTCTACATATCAATTGCATGCTATACGTTCATTTAATAATCAGCGGGAGATGGTTCCTCCTCACTGAGTAAAGTTTCACTTTATCCCGAATTAACGGGCAGTAAGACTCCCATCTCAAAATTTAGCGGATGCGAAGAAGTTAGATGGGAGGCGGGCTGCCCATAAAAGCCCGATTGGTGTGGGCTAATAATCAGTGGGGGATGGAGCTCCCCATTGATTAAAGTTTCACTTTATATTTTTAGTATAACGAATGGGAAGGATTGGAACGATCGATAAAGGTGACATGAAAATTACATTATTGTAATAAAAAAAAGCATCTTTATTAATAAGAAGATGCTTTTGAAAAGTTATATTGAATTATTAATTATTTAAGAATAAAACCATATGTTCTTCGTCCCAATATTGGCCGTTATGCTTTAAGGAACGTTCTTGTACGCCGTAAGTTTGGAAGCCAAGGGACTCATATAATTTTTTGGCAGCAGTGTTTCCAGCAACAACATCGAGCATGAGCTGTTCTACATGTAATTTATCGGCATTTTCAATAATTGCTTTAATTAAAGCTCGTCCTGCACCAAGGCCACGCGCTTTTGGAGAAACAAAAACGGAACCGATTTTCGCTTTATGTTCTTGTTTAATAAATGGTTTTGTTTCTAAAGTAGCAATACCGACTAAATCATTATCTTTGAAGACACCTAGAGTATACTTATCCGGATTGCTTAATCGTTTTGCCATGGCAGCGACAGGGTTTTCATGTTTCAAAACATCTTCGTAAGAAGAGCTAAAAGCTTCAGGATTTTTCGTTAAGCCTTCCATACAAACTTTTAAATATATTTCTGCATCCTCTGTTGTTAATAAGCGAATTTCCATAGTTGTAACCTCCTTGGTTAATCCAAATTTAATCTATTAACGTTATAAGATTAAGCGTAGTTTGACTTTATAAATATATTCTGTGAGTATTCTTTCTTAATTTGTAAAAGAATGAAAAGATTATGCTACTATGTTGTCATTTTATTTATGTAATGAAATTATATATTAACTTCATTAACTATTCAAGTTTTTAATATGTTACATTTTTATAACTAAAATGACCCCTTTGTAAAGGAGTCATTTTTTTATGTTACGTATTTAATCGTTTATTTTGTATCCATCAATTCGTTCTGGATGTGTATAAATATTGCAAGATTCATTTCGAATAAAGCCTACTACGGTAATACCTAAATCATGAGCGAGTTGCAGAGCTAGTTTAGTTGGAGCTGATTTAGATAGAACAATTTCGCAACCAATTTTTGAAACTTTCAACAAAATTTCAGATGAGATACGGCCACTAAATGCAATGATTTTCCCTTGAACAGATATATTGTTTCGTAAACAATGACCGTATATTTTATCTAGCGCATTATGTCTTCCGATATCCATTCTTGCTAAAAGAATGTTCTTTCGATCACATAGAGCGGTATTATGCACACCACCCGTTTGGCGAAATGTAGTTGAAGATTGTTGTAAGGAAGTCATTAGGTGAAAACATTCTTCCGGAGTAATAGTTATATGTATATCATGTAACTTTTTTGCTTTTGCTGCATCGTTGACGAAAACAAAACCTTGTCTACTTTTCCCGCAACAAGAAGTTACGTACCGTTTATTATATAAAGTTTGATAGAGCGGATTAATTTTTGATGATTTTACATGAACAATTCCGTTTTCTTTTTGAATCCATAATTCTTCAATATCTTTATAAGAAGAAATAATTCCTTCAGAAATTAAAAAACCGATTACCATATCTTCAATGTAATTAGGAGTGCATACAACTGTTACGTATTCTTCGCTATTTAATTTAATTGTAATAGGAGATTCTGTAACAACCTCATCAGTTTGTTTTGAAAATGTACCAGACTGGTAGCGTACAATTGTATACGTTTCTTGAATAGGCCCCATATTAAATTCCCCTTTATATGTATTTTTCTCCATATTTATCATAAAACATCGAAAAAATAAAAGCATCTACTAGCAGGAAGATAACAGATTATTTTGGTTATTATTGTATATGTACGATATAATAGAGCTGTAGAATAGTAACATTTTCGAGCTTTCGTAGTTATACCTTATAACATCTAGAATCGACTTCAAAAGAAGAGTATTTCAACATGGCAATGCAAAAATATGTAAAGCAACGCAGTTTTGAAAACGGATTCATAACTATGTTGTACAGTTGGTTGTAAGGAGAGGGGAAACTATGACAGAGCAGACAGTCCGTGTAACCGTTGATGGTAAAGAGTTTTTCGCATCAGGTGAAAAGACGATACTTCAATTATTTAACGAAAGTGATTTAGAACATCCTCAAATTTGTCATGTACCAGAGGTAGATCCTATTCAAACTTGTGATACATGTATTGTAGAAGTAGATGGGAAGTTAATGCGTGCTTGTTCAACAAGGTTAGAAGAGGGCATGCATATTGAAAGACAATCACAGCGTGCTAAAGAGGCACAGACCGAGGCAATGGATCGAATATTAGAGAATCATTTATTGTATTGTACAGTATGTGATAACAATAATGGTAACTGTAAAGTCCATAATACAGTACATATGATGGAAATTGAGGAACAGAAATATCCATATGAACCGAAAGTAAGTGCGTGTGAAGTAGATACGTCTCATCCTTTTTATCGTTATGATCCCAATCAATGTATTGCTTGTGGACAATGTGTAGAAGTATGTCAAAATTTACAAGTGAATGAAACTTTATCGATTGATTGGAGTTTAGAACGTCCACGTGTTATTTGGGACAATGGTGTGAGTATAAATGACTCGTCTTGTGTTAGCTGTGGGCAATGTGTAACAGTTTGTCCTTGTAATGCATTAATGGAAAAAACGATGATAGGAGAAGCTGGATTTATGACTGGTTTAAAACCAGATGTGCTAAATCCAATGATTGATTTTGTAAAAGATGTAGAGCCTGGATATAGCAGTATTTTAGCAGTTTCAGAAGTAGAGTCCGCGATGCGTAAGACGAAAATTAATAAGACAAAAACAGTTTGTACATTTTGTGGTGTAGGTTGTTCATTTGAAGTATGGACGAAAGATCGTCAAATTTTAAAAGTGCAACCTGTTTCAGATGCACCGGTTAATGGTATTTCCACATGTGTAAAAGGAAAATTTGGATGGGACTTTGTGAACAGTGAAGAGCGTATTACAAAGCCGTTAATTCGCCAAGGGGATATGTTTGTTGAGGCTTCATGGGAAGAGGCTCTTGAAGTTGTCGCATCTAATATGCAACATATTAAATCAGAATATGGTAGCGATGCGTTTGGGTTTATTTCTTCTTCAAAAGTAACAAATGAAGAAAACTATCTTATGCAAAAACTAGCTCGTCAAATATATGGAACAAATAATGTAGATAACTGTTCCCGTTATTGTCAATCTCCAGCAACAGATGGTTTATTTAAAACTGTCGGTATGGGCGGAGATGCTGGAACAGTGAAAGATATTGCTGAGGCAGGTCTTGTTATTATTGTTGGTGCAAATCCAACAGAAGGACATCCTGTACTTGCAACTAGAGTGAAACGTGCTCATAAATTACATGAACAAAAACTGATTGTCGCAGACCTTCGTAAACATGAAATGGCGGAGCGTGCTGATATATTTGTTCACCCGAGTCAAGGAACGGATTATGTATGGCTTGCTGGGATAACGAAATACATTATTGATCAAGAATGGCACGATAAAAAGTTCATAGCTGAAAATGTAAAGAATTTTGATGAATATAGCAAAATGCTAGAAAAATATACGCTTGATTATACTGAGGGAATTACAGGGATTTCTAAAGCTCAGTTAAAAGAAATGGCTCGTATGGTATATGAAGCAGATGGTACTTGTGTACTTTGGGGAATGGGTGTAACTCAAAATACAGGAGGAAGTACAACGTCAGCAGCAATTTCAAATTTGCTTCTCGTTACAGGTAACTATCGTCGTCCTGGTGCTGGTGCGTATCCGTTACGCGGGCATAATAACGTACAAGGCGCTTGTGATATGGCAACATTACCGAACTGGCTTCCGGGTTATCAAGCAGTTTCAGATGATGTGCATCGTGCGAAATTTGAAGAAGCATATGGTACTACTATTCCGAAAGAACCGGGATTAAATAATATCGCAATGTTACTTGCAGCGGAAGAAGGAAAACTGCGTGGTATGTATGTTATGGGAGAAGAAATGGCTTTAGTAGATTCGAATGCCAACCATGTGCAACATATTTTATCGAATTTAGACTTCCTCGTTGTTCAAGATATGTTTTTATCGAAAACAGCTCGTTTTGCTGATGTTATTTTACCGGCAGCACCAAGCTTAGAAAAAGAAGGAACGTTTACGAATACAGAACGTCGTATTCAAAGATTGTATGAAGTATTGAAGCCACTTGGTGATTCTAAGCCAGATTGGTGGATTTTACAAAAAGTAGCTCGTGCACTGGGTGGAGATTGGAATTATGGAAGTCCAAGTGAAATTATGGATGAAATTGCATCGCTTGCCCCGTTGTACTCACAAGCAACGTATGACCGTTTAGAAGGCTGGAATAGTTTATGTTGGGGTAGCCATGATGGTAGTGACACACCGTTATTATATGTAGATGGATTTAACTTCACAGACAAACTAGCACGTTTATCATTAGATGAATGGGTACCGCCAGTTGTAGCACCGGATGAGTATGATTTACTATTAAATAACGGCCGTATGTTAGAGCATTTCCATGAAGGGAATATGACGAATAAATCGGCTGGAATTTTATCTAAAATCTCTGAAGTGTTTGTTGAAATTTCGCCTGAACTTGCCGAGAAGCGCCATGTGAAGGATGGTGGTCTTGTAGAATTAGCATCACCGTACGGAAAGATTAAAGTGCAAGCGCTTGTTACAGACCGTGTAACAGGAAATGAGTTATATTTACCGATGCATGCGACAGTAAATGAAGAGGCAATTAATATTTTAACAGGAACAGCAACAGACATTTATACGTGTACACCAGCTTATAAACAAACAATGGTGAAAATGCGCGTATTACGTGAAAAGGGAAAACGCCCATTACCATTTTCAAACCCGAGAGATAAAAAACGTCATCCACAAAATGGTGTTGAAATTCAGCAAAAGTGGCAAAGAAAACAATACGTATCACTTGTGGACCAGAATTAGGGGGCGGAGATAGTGGCAAAAGAAATTACATTGATCCAAAAGAAGGTTGTAACAGAAGAAGAAAAGAAACAACAATTAACAGATGAACTGTTAACTGAGCTAGCTAAAAACCGGGAAGCAGTAGAAGAGACGATGCAGCTATTAGCGCAGTTGCAACAAGCTGGGATTTTAGATGCAGCGATTAGCTTGCTTGCTGCAAAAGAAGATGTTTCAAAAATAGCTGTTGAACAATTAAATCGTGAACCAGTAAAAAATGCATTAAACAATATGATGGGGGCAGGAGAGGCTTTGTCTTCAGTGGACCCAGAAATAACGAAACAAATAACATCTAGTTTAGTCAATGGATTACAATTTGCAACGGATGAGCTGAAAAACGGAAAGAAAACAAAAGTGATGGATTTCTTTAAGGTATTAAAAGATCCAGATATCAACAGGGCGATTACATTCGGTTTTAGTTTCTTAAAAGCATTTGGCCAAGGACTAGAGAAAAAATAGAGTGAGTGAAAAAAGTGATGGGATTAGCCATCACTTTTTTCATTATATGTATAAGAGTGTTCATGTTAAGCGGAATATATTATTATTAAAAAGATGGATTTAAATTGGAAATGTGGAATCCATCTCAAATATAGTTTTAGAATGTGGAGGAATATATGCAACACCGTAAAAGACTATCTATACCAGGAGTAATGAGACATTCCTTTCAAACAGTACAATTTGCTTTTTGGAATGTGTTAACATTTCAGCTCGTCTATAAATTGTTAGCTGCAATTGTGTTTATCCCCCTCTTAGGTATTGTTTTCAATAAGTTATTGTACTTTGGTGGTTATGCAAATGCGACAAATGATGAATTAGTAGCATTTTTGAAAACACCATATGGGATTTTGGCGATTGTAATTTTATCGATACTAGCATTGTTTCTTATTTTTACAGAATTTGCAGTGCTTATTATTATTTCGTATTTCGCTCATAAAAGGCAAAAGGTAAGATTACGTCCGATTTTGTATAAAACAGTAACGTATTTACCTTCTCTTTTTACATATTGCTTACCAGGATTTGTGTTGTATGCAGTTGTGTTATTACCGCTATTAAGTATGGGATATAAATCTGCATTGATTCCTGAAATTCAAATTCCTAATTTTATTACAGGTGAACTATTTAAGACGACAATGGGTCAGGTTGGTTATTATGCTTTCTTTGCTGTAGTTGCTTATTTAAATCTTCGCTGGATTTTTGTTTTACCTATTATTGTTTTAGAAGAAAAACCATTCCGCATAGCAGCACGTAAAAGTGCGAACTTAGTAAAAGAAAGCTTTTTTAAAGTGTTGTTCTTTTTAGTAGGAGTTTTCATCTCTGTAGGAATGGTCTTTCTTTTGTTTATAGGAGTGTATTTACTCTGTTTATGGGGAGTATACGAATTTACAAACCCAGAAGGGACATTTGCGCTGTTAGCGGAGTCGACGATTTCGGTCTTCTTAACGAGTACATTGTATTTATTTAGCTTCATTATGACGCCGTTTTATATTATGGCGTTAACAAGATTATACTTACAGAAAGTTTCGGTTGAAGATGTTTTATTAGAAGAAGGATTAGATTATTCAAAAACAAAAGCAGATAAATGTTTCTTCAAAAAACACCGTTGGAAATTTATTGGTGTATATATCGTGGGGATTATTACTGCTGGAATGGTCGTTGCCTTCATTGTGACCTTTATTTCAAACACATATAAAGAACCAATTATTATGGCGCACCGTGGATATATATCAAAAGGTGTAGAGAATACGAAAGAAGCAGTACAAGGTGCCATTGATGCAAAAGCAGACTATGCTGAAATAGATGTCTTGCAAACGAAAGATGGCGAACTAGCGGTCATACATGATTTGAAGTTGAAACGTCTTGCGAATGCGAATGTGCATGTATCAGATTTGACGATGGATGAGCTAAGGGAGCTTACTCTTAGTCAAGATGGATTCTCGGGACAAATAAGTACACTTGATGAGATCATTAAGCTTGCAAAAGGCAAAATAAAACTTAATATAGAAGTGAAACTTCACGGTAATGAGAAGGATTTCGTACAGAAAGTACTAAAAACAATTAAAGAGAACGATTTTGAGAAACAATGTGTAATTCAAACGTTACATTACCCGCTTATTAAAGAGTTTAAGCGTGCAAATCCGGATATAAAAGTAGGGTATGTATTGTTTGCAAGCAGGGCTAATTTAAAGAATGTACAGGCGGATTTCTATGTAGCAGAAGAATATATGTTAAATAAACGCCTAGTGAAAGAAGCGCGAAAGCTAAATAAACCAATTTACGTGTGGACAGTAAATGATATGGAAAGTTTAAAGGCATATTATAAGTTGAACGTGGATGGTATCATTACCGATTACCCTGAAGACGCGCGTGAAACAATTAAGATGTTAAAAGAGCAAGAAGATCGTGAAAGTGATATATTTGATAAAATTACTGAAACGACAGAAGATTTATTTTCAAAGTTATTTATGATCTATCCAGCTGCTGGCTAAATGCTAGTAGCTGTTTTTTTATGAAAAGAGTATATTTCCAAAGTATTGTACAAAGTAATAAGTGTATATGTATACGTCATTGCTTAGTTTTTTTACATTGTTACATTATTGTCAAATAATAAATAATTACTATGCATTTTGAATGGATATAATAGAAATAGAGTGATAGATGATGAAATGGTACGAAGAACCCAATAAAATCAATGTTTAGTATATTTACACTATTCTAAATATATAAACTTTAAAAAAATAGTATGTTAGCGTTTTCATAATTTTTAAGTTATGCTAGAATAAGGACATAAGTTATTAATTATTAAAAAAAGAAAAAAGAATTCCTTTTTTCTGTTAATTATAAGGGGGCATTTCATTATGCGTATTGGGGTACCAGCAGAAATTAAAAACAACGAAAACCGTGTGGCAATGACACCAGCAGGTGTTGTACATTTAGTTCGTAACAATCACGAAGTATTCATTCAAAAGGATGCAGGTGTAGGATCTGGTTTCACAGATGCTCAGTATGTTGAAGCGGGAGCAAAAATTGTTGATACAGCTGAAGAAGCTTGGAACATGGAAATGGTTATGAAAGTTAAGGAACCAGTTGAAAGCGAATACAAACACTTCAGTGAAGGTTTAATCTTATTCACATACTTACACTTAGCTCCAGAGCCAGAATTAACAAAAGCGTTAATTGAAAAGAAAGTTGTTGCTATCGCATATGAAACAGTACAATTAGAAAACCGTTCATTACCATTACTTGCACCTATGAGTGAAGTAGCTGGTCGTATGGCTGCACAAATCGGTGCGCAATTCCTTGAGAAAAACAAAGGCGGTAAAGGTATCTTACTTGCAGGTGTTCCAGGAGTTAAACGTGGTAAAGTAACAATTATCGGTGGTGGACAAGCTGGTACAAATGCTGCTAAAATTGCAGTTGGACTAGGTGCGGATGTAACAATCATCGACTTAAGTGCAGAACGTCTTCGTCAATTAGATGACATTTTTGGTAACCAAGTAAAAACATTAATGTCTAATCCATACAACATTGCAGAAGCTGTAAGAGAATCTGATCTTGTAATCGGTGCAGTATTAATCCCAGGTGCAAAAGCGCCAAAACTTGTAACAGAAGAAATGATTAAATCAATGGAACAAGGTTCTGTTGTTGTAGATATCGCGATTGACCAAGGTGGTATTTTCGAAACAACTGACCGTATTACAACTCATGATAACCCAACTTATGAAAAACACGGCGTTGTGCATTATGCAGTTGCAAATATGCCAGGTGCGGTTCCACGTACATCAACTCTTGCATTAACAAACGTAACAGTACCATATGCAGTACAAATTGCTAACAAAGGCTACAAAGAAGCTTGCCTAGGCAACACTGCATTATTAAAAGGTATTAATACATTAGAAGGTTATGTAACATTCGAAGCAGTTGCAGAAGCTCACGGTGTAGAGTACAAAGGTGCAAAAGAATTATTAGAAGCAGAAACAGTATCTTGCTAATAGCAGCATTATACAAAAAAATCGAACAATATATAATACAACATGATAAGAGCTAAGAGATAATACCTCTTAGCTCTTCTTAGTAAAAGGGGGCATTCATCGTGGCCAACCTATTCAAAAAGAAATCCGTTACGCAATTGTTAGGGGAAAGTAAAAGTAAAACTTTGACGAAAACGCTAGGGGCATTTGACCTAACAATGCTAGGGATTGGTGCGATAATTGGTACAGGAGTTCTAGTATTAACGGGATTAGTAGCAGCAAGAGATGCTGGTCCAGCAGTTATTTTTTCATTTATGATTGCAGCAATTGTTTGTGGATTTGCAGCTTTATGTTATGCAGAGGTTGCATCTGCACTTCCTGTTTCAGGTAGTGTGTACACATATTCATATGCAACAATTGGTGAGTTTGTTGCACATTTAATGGGATGGACATTGCTATCCGTATATGTCGTAACGACTGCCGCAGTAGCTGGCGGATGGACAGGTTATTTCAATAATTTAGTGAGTGGATTGGGACTTGAAATTCCAAAAGCATTGTTAACGATTCCATCGCAAGGTGGTATGGTGAACTTACCCGCAGTTATCGTTACGTTGGTGATAACTTGGTTATTATCACGAGGTACAAAAGAAAGTAAGCGTGTGAATAACATAATGGTATTAATTAAAATTGGTATTGTTGTTTTATTCATTGCAGTTGGTGTATTCTACGTGAAACCAGAAAACTGGATACCATTTGCACCGTACGGCTTAAGTGGAGTCTTTGCCGGAGGGGCAGCAGTATTCTTCGCTTTCTTAGGATTTGATGCATTAGCAACTTCTGCTGAAGAAGTAAAAAATCCGCAACGTGATCTACCGATTGGGATTATTGCTTCGTTAGTCATTTGTACAATCATTTATGTTGTAGTTTGTCTCGTTATGACAGGTATGGTTTCTTATAAGGAATTAGATGTACCTGAAGCGATGGCCTACGTATTAGAAGTTGTAGGACAAGATAAAGTGGCTGGTGTAATCGCTATTGGAGCTGTAATTGGTATTATGGCTGTAATTTTCGCATACATCTACGCTACGACACGTGTATTCTTCGCTATGAGCCGTGACGGTTTATTGCCAAAATCTTTCGCGAAAATTAACAAGAAGACAGAAGCACCAACATTTTCAGTTTGGTTAACAGGAATTGGTAGTGCTTTAATTGCCGGATTTATCGATTTAAAAGAATTGTCGAATTTAGCGAATATTGGAGCGTTATTAACATTTGCGATGGTTGGTGTAACTGTCATCATTCTTCGTAAAACGCATCCGAAATTACAACGTGGATTTATGGTACCACTTGTACCAATCTTACCGATTATTTCAGTTGCAAGCTGTCTATTCTTAATGGTAAATTTACCATTAACAACATGGATTTACTTCGGTGTTTGGTTAGCAATCGGAGTGGTTGTATACTTTGTTTATTCGAAAAAACATAGTCATTTAAAAGACGATGGAAGTTCGCAAGATAGTTTAGAAAAAGCTAATTAAAGGGATATAAAGTTAGTAAGCCTTGTGCATCTAGGGAGCGCGCAAGGCTTTTTCTTTTGGGGAAATAAAGGAGACCAATGTTATGTTGTCGAATTTTTATGTCGGAATATACGAAGGGGTGGAAAGATGGAGACGAAAGTTGTCGTTGGAGCAGAGGGATATAATAATAACCCAGGTTGGTTACATACGAATGAAGAAGAATTAAATTTATTAAAAAGAGAAACGTGGCTTAATAAATTTCAGCCTAATTCTTTATCGGTAATTTTAGCTGAACACGTATGGGAACATTTATCGTATGAAGAAGGTATAGAAGCAGCTAAAATATGCTATGAATTTTTACAAGATGATGGTTACATTCGTTGTGCGGTACCAGATGCATTTTTTCCAAATGAAGAATATCAGCAAGGTGTGCAAGTAGGAGGGCCAGGTCCATTAGATCATCCGGCTGCAAGTCATAAAATTGTACATAACTATAAAACGATTGTATCTATGTTTGAAGTAGCGGGTTTTCAAGTAAAGTTGCTAGAGTATTGCGATGAAAATGGAGAATTTCAGTATAATGATTGGAATGAGCAAGGAGGTTTTATTTATCGCTCGAAGCGCTTTGACCATAGAAATCAAGATGGAAAGTTAGGATTCGCTTCGTTAATTGTGGATGCAGTGAAAGTTAATAAATAAGAAAAGGATGCACGATAGCTTTCGTGCATCCTTTTTGTATGAAGATCATGATAGATGCTGAGAATATTTACAGGTGCATTTTGAAATGTGAACGAAATTTTCGGAAAAATGTATGAGAATTCATTGACACATATGAATAGACGCTCATATAATAAAGGTATAAGATATATGAATGATTGTTCATATGTTCAAATGAAGAGGTGAGCTGTGATGGCTGAAAATAAAGTAGAAACGCAACAGGAAGCATGTTCTCAAACGGTAATTCACGAGGAAATCGTGGATCAAGTAAAACAAACAATTCCGACTGATGAAAGTTTAAGTAAAGTAGCAGAATTATTTAAAGTATTAGGTGACCGTACACGTACGAGAATATTGCATGCATTATTTGAAGCTGAAATGTGTGTTTGTGATTTAGCTTATTTATTAGGAATGACGCAATCTTCAATCTCACATCAGCTTCGTGTATTAAAGCAAGCAAAGCTTGTAAAGAACCGTAAAGAAGGAAAGGTAGTTTATTATTCATTAGCTGATCAACACGTAATTCATATCTTCGAGCAAGCGTTTGAACACGTAAACGAGGAAGAATAAAAAGGCGAGGAGGGAGAATGATGGCAGAAGCATTAGTGAAAAAGAAACTTATGCTAGAAGGTTTAGATTGTGCAAATTGTGCAATGAAAATTGAAAAAGGTGTTGGGAATATAGAAGGAGTAACATCTTGTTCCGTAAACTTTGCAACAAAAACGATGCTTTTAGAAACACCGCAAAATAAAGAAAATCAAGTTGTTACGGAAGCGAAGCAACTTGTTACAAAATTAGAGCCGCATATTAAAGTGCAAGAAGAGCAAAAAACAAAATCAATAAAAGAAGTATTTGTATTAGAAGGGTTAGACTGTGCAAATTGTGCAATGAAGATTGAAAATAAGGTAAAGGAAATGCCGGCCGTTTCAGAAGCGACTGTTGATTTCGTATCAAAGAAATTACGAGTAGAAGTTGCAAACAAACGAGAACTTGAATCGACTATACAAAATATAAAAAATGTTGTTCAAAAGCTAGAGCCTGATGTAAAAGTTGTTCGTGAAGAGGAAAAAGGACACGACCACGGCCATGATCATGGTGATGGAAATGTGAAAAAGATGATAGGACGATTAGTAGTCGGCGGAATTTTGACAGGGATTGCTGCGTTAGCCGGATTACCGCAAATGATAACAATTCCATTATTCGTCCTTGCGTATTTATTAATTGGTGGAGATATTGTTTGGAGAGCAGTAAGAAACATAACTCGCGGCCAAGTGTTTGATGAAAACTTTTTAATGGCAATTGCAACTTTAGGAGCTTTCGCGATTCAACAATATCCAGAAGCGGTAGCAGTTATGCTATTTTATCAAGTAGGGGAATTGTTCCAAAGTATTGCAGTAAATCGTTCTCGAAAATCAATTACGTCATTAATGGATATTCGTCCTGACTATGCGAATGTGAAAGTTGGAAACGAAACGAAACAAGTATCACCAGAAGATGTGCAAATTGGTGAGTATATTATCGTAAAACCAGGTGAAAAAGTACCGTTAGACGGAAAAGTAGTTGAGGGAACATCAATGATGGATACTTCAGCGTTAACAGGTGAGTCTGTACCGCGAGAAGTAGAAGTTGGTAATGACGTATTAAGTGGTTTTGTAAACCAAAATGGTGTATTAATTGTTGAAGTTACAAAAGAGTTCGGTGAATCGACTGTATCGAAAATTTTAGACTTAGTACAAAATGCAAGTAGCAAAAAAGCGCCAACAGAAAACTTTATTACGAAGTTTGCACGTTATTATACTCCTGTTGTAGTTATAACAGCATCAATAATGGCATTTATTCCACCACTTATTTTAGATGGTGCTACATTCTCCGATTGGATTTATAGAGCTTTAGTGTTCTTAGTAATCTCTTGTCCATGTGCGCTCGTTGTATCGATTCCTCTTGGATTCTTTGGCGGTATTGGTGGGGCATCTAAAAGTGGTATTTTAGTAAAAGGAAGTAACTATTTAGAAGCATTGAATGATGTGAAATATATCGTTTTTGATAAAACAGGAACATTAACAAAAGGTGTCTTTAAAGTTACGAAGATGGAGCCTAGTAAAGGTATTACAGCTGAAGAGCTATTAGAATATGCCGCATTTGCAGAAGTATATTCTAATCATCCGATTGCACAATCTATTCGAAATGCATATGGAAAATCAATCGATGAAAATGTTATTGAAGACTATAGTGAAATTTCTGGTCATGGTACGGTTGTAAAAGTACAAGGAAAAGAAATTTTCGCAGGTAATGCTAAATTAATGAGCAAAGAAAACATTACATTTAAGCAACCAAATACAGTAGGTACACTAGTTCATGTTGCTGTAGATGGTAAATATGCGGGTTATATTGTTATCTCTGATGAGGTAAAAGAGGATTCAAAACAAGCAATTCAAAAGTTAAAAGAACTAGGTATTAAGAAGGCAGTCATGTTAACTGGTGATGCAAAATCAGTTGGTGAAGCTGTTGGTAAAGAATTAGGTTTAGATGAAGTTCATGCCGAATTATTACCACACCAAAAAGTAGAAGAAATCGAAAAAATTGATGCAGCAAAACGCGGTAAAGAAAAGATTGCATTCGTCGGTGATGGTATTAATGATACACCAGTATTAGCGCGAGCAGACGTTGGTATTGCGATGGGCGGCTTAGGGTCAGATGCAGCAATTGAAGCTGCTGATATCGTTATTATGACTGATGAGCCTTCAAAAATTGCAACGGCAGTAAAAATTGCAAAACGTACACGTAGCATCGTATGGCAAAATATTATATTTGCATTAGGGGTAAAAGGGTTAGTGTTATTACTCGGCGCCTTTGGTATTGCAACAATGTGGGAAGCAGTCTTCTCAGATGTTGGTGTGACACTACTTGCAGTTTTAAATGCAATGCGTGTACTGAGAGTGAAAGATTTATAAAAATAAGCGAGGGCGCGATTACGCCCTCGCTTATTTTTATTATTTTACCGTGTTATTGAGGGTGACTGTTGGTAACATAATATTGAAAATAAACAGAGAAGGAGAAACTTCTCTGTTTATTTTTGTGTGTTTTTCGCAACCTTTTCTCGAACAGTTTGAATGTAATTCATTTTATGATCCCAACATTCTTGGCTTAAATCTACAGGGTACTCTTCAGGATTTAAAGTTCGCATATATTCTTCCCAAAATAGTGAGAGGCTGTGTTCGTTATATTTTTGAATGTCTAATATATTAGGTAATTCATACGTTCTTTTACCGTTAACGAAAATATCTTGATGCAGTTCGCGTGCTTCAAAGTTTGTTACGAATTTACTTATATATGTATGAACAGGATGGAACATTTTTAGACGTTCTTCTTTACCAGGTTCTTCAGACTCTAAAGCAATATAATCGCCTTCTGCATGATCGTTAACACGGTTAATAATACGATAAATTCGTTTAAGTCCTGGGGTTGTAATTTTTTCAGGGTTAGATGAGATTTTAATCGTATCATTTAATTTTCCGTCGGTATCTTCAATAGCAACTAGTTTATAGACAGCACCTAATGCTGGCTGCTCAAAGGATGTAATCAGCTTTGTGCCAACACCCCATACATCAATTTTTGCCCCTTGAGATTTCAAGTGCATAATCGTATATTCATCTAAATCGCTAGAAGCGATAATTTTTGTGTTTGTAAATCCAGCTTCATCAAGTTGTTTTCTTGCTTCCTTTGATAAATATGCCATATCACCACTATCCAGACGAATGCCATAAAAATCGATACGATCCCCGAACTCTTTTGCAACACGAATCGCATTTGGAACACCAGATTTTAATGTGTCGTATGTATCGACAAGAAATACACATTTTTTATGTGTTTCAGCATATTTTTTAAATGCAACATATTCATCGCGATATGCTTGAACGAAAGAGTGGGCATGTGTGCCAGCTACAGGGATGCCAAAACGTTTCCCTGCGCGAACGTTACTTGTAGATGAAAACCCACCAATAAAGGCAGCGCGTGTGCCCCAAAGGGCAGCATCAAACTCATGAGCACGTCTTGTACCGAACTCTAAAAGCTTATCATTATTTGCAGCGTGCTTCATACGTGCAGCTTTTGTAGCAATTAATGTTTGGTAATTTACAATATTTAAGAGGGCGGTTTCAATTATTTGTGCCTCGCCGAGTGGTGCGTCAACACGTAATAAAGGCTCATTATTAAAAACAACTTCACCTTCTTGCATACTGCGAATCGTGCCAGTGAATTTCATGTTTTGTAAATAATGAAGGAAGTCTTCTTCAAATTGCAGCTCTGCTAAATAAGCGAGATCACTTTCAGTAAAGCTGAAATTTTCTATGTACTCTACAATTTTCTCAAGACCAGCAAAAATAGCATAGCCATTTTCAAACGGAAGCTTTCGAAAGTATAGATCAAAAACAGAACGGCGAGTATGAATACCATCTTTCCAATATGTATAAGCCATGTTGATTTGATATAAATCTGTATGTAAGGCATAACTATCGTCTTTATAATGATTCATTGCGAAAACACCTCCGTAATTTGGTTATAGTATACCAATTTTCCACCCTTCGTAGCAAAGAAGTAATAGAGGATTGAAGTCAAGAGAGAAAAAAATGAAATAATGCATATTTTTTAGAAAATTTACATTTATCAATTTATATTTCTCCAGATTTTATGTATTATTAGAGTAATGGGGGTAATGAGAATGGAGGAGGACAATGCAACAAACATTAGAAAAAATAGGCAAGCAAGTTTTTTATAAGCGGCTACAGCAAAAAATGACACAAGAAGAATTATGTCAGGGCATTTGTTCTGTCTCATACTTAAGTAAGATCGAAAATGGGAAGATAGAAGCATCAGAAGAGATTCTACAATTGCTCTGCACAAGACTAGAAATTGCTGTGACGGATTTGAGAGATGTAGAAGAAGATGTGAAAGTGAAGTTGGACGAGTGGTTGAATGCATTAATTCATTTGGACAAGCAACAGGTAGAACGCATATATGAAGAGTTACAAGGTGAAATGAAACATGTTTTAGATTTTGAAATCATAAATTATTATAAACTACTTTATACGCGGTATTTAATTATGAAAAGGGATTTTCCTGCTGTTGAAGAAGAGTTAGAGAGCTTAAAGAAGATGTACAAAAAGTATTCACCATTTCAGAAATTATTATATACGTATAGCAAAGGGTTATATTATTTTTTACAACATAAATATAAGAAGGCATTAGAGTACTTAGCTCGAACAGAAATAATGGCGAAGGAACAAGGGTATCATGAAAATGGGATATATTTCAATTTAGCTCTTGTTTATAATGAATTAGAAGTTGAACATATGACTTTACATTTTGCTAATGTGGCAATGGAAGGGTTTAAGAACGAATATAAGTTCCGTTATGTGATAAATTGCCAATTACTCATTGCACTGAGTTATATACAAAAAAAACAATATAATGAAGCGCTATCTATTTATAATAATATTTTGAGAGAAGCGAATTCTTTTGCTGATAAAGAAAGCATAACAGCTATTGCTTTAAATAACTTAGGATTCTTGTACTATAACTTAAAAGATTATGCAAAAGCTAAAGATTATTATTTGCAATGCTTACAGTATAAGAAGGAAGAGGATTTAAATTATATTGATGCAGTATATGAGATTGCTTTACAATGTATTGAATTAAAAGAGTTTGAAGAAGCGAAAGATTGGATTAGTAAAGGGATAGGTGTCGCGAAGAGGGATGAAAAGTATAAAAGTATGCTGTATATACTTTTAATGCTTAAGAATAAATACTTTGAAACTAAAGATGTTTATAAAAAGTTTTTAGAAGTTGAAGCAATCCCATTTTTTAGAGGCGAAGAGAATAAAAAGGAATTAAAAAGGGTGTATTTAGAACTAGCAGAGTATCATGAAGAATTATTAGAGTTTCGAGAAAGTAATAGCTATTATAAATTAGCAATTAATTTATTAGAAGAAAAGGGAGGAAAATAATATGAAAAAAATAATTATTGGTGCTTTGGCTTTGGTAGCTGTATTAGTGGTATTGGAGCCACAATATGCTTGGACATCGGATATCTATGGCCAAGGAGAGAAGGTAGTTGAAGTAGTAAACTCTTAGAAAAAACCCCTTTCCAATCGGAAAGGGGTTTTTTCAATATTTGTTCCTCAAAATTCTACAAAACTTGAGAAATTAATTATTTGAATTTTTAGTATATTAATAGTGGAAACATAATGCTAATATAAAATTACTCTTTTTCAAAAATTTTTTATTAGGGGGAAGGTTATATGAAAAGGAAGAGTTTAGCATTAGTTTTAGCGACAGGAATGGCAGTTACAACGTTTGGAGGGACAGGCTCTGCGTTTGCGGATTCTAAAAATGTACTCTCTACGAAGAAGTACAATGAGACGGTGCAGTCACCTGAATTTATTTCTGGTGATCTAACTGGAGCAACTGGCAAGAAAGCGGAATCTGTTGTGTTTGATTACTTAAACGCGGCAAAAGGTGATTATAAGCTAGGGGAAAAGAGTGCGCAAGATTCTTTCAAAGTGAAACAAGTGAAGAAAGATGCAGTAACTGATTCAACGGTAGTGCGTATGCAACAAGTTTACGAGGGAGTGCCTGTATGGGGTTCTACTCAAGTAGCTCACGTAAGTAAAGATGGTTCTTTAAAAGTATTGTCTGGAACAGTTGCACCTGATTTAGACAAAAAGGAAAAGTTGAAAAATAAAAATAAGATTGAAGGCGCAAAAGCGATTGAAATCGCGCAGCAAGATTTAGGAGTAACACCTAAATATGAGGTAGAACCAAAAGCGGACTTATATGTATATCAAAACGGTGAAGAAACAACATATGCATATGTTGTGAATTTAAACTTCTTAGAGCCAAATCCAGGAAACTATTATTATTTCATTGAGGCGGAAAGCGGTAAAGTGTTAAATAAATATAATAAACTTGATCATGTAACGAATGATGATAAGTCACCAGTTAAGCAAGATGCTCCTAAACAGGATGCAAAAGCGGTTGTAAAGCCTGTAACAGGAACGAATAAAGTGGGAACTGGTAAAGGTGTATTAGGAGATACGAAATCGCTTAATACAACGTTATCGGGATCATCTTACTACTTGCAAGATAATACACGTGGAGCAACGATTTTCACATATGATGCGAAAAATCGTTCGACGTTACCAGGAACATTATGGGCAGATGCAGATAATGTTTTTAATGCAGCATATGATGCAGCGGCAGTTGATGCTCATTACTATGCAGGTAAAACATATGATTATTATAAAGCTACATTTAACAGAAACTCTATCAATGATGCAGGAGCGCCATTAAAATCAACAGTTCATTACGGAAGTAAGTATAATAATGCATTCTGGAATGGCTCACAAATGGTATACGGAGATGGTGATGGTGTAACATTCACTTCATTATCTGGTGGAATTGATGTAATTGGACACGAATTAACACATGCTGTTACGGAAAATAGCTCGGATTTAATTTATCAAAATGAATCAGGAGCATTAAATGAAGCAATTTCTGATATCTTTGGTACTTTAGTAGAATTCTATGATAACCGTAACCCAGATTGGGAGATTGGTGAAGATATTTATACACCTGGACAAGCAGGAGATGCACTTCGTTCTATGAGTGATCCTGCGAAGTATGGTGATCCAGATCATTATTCTAAGCGTTACACTGGTTCAAGTGATAACGGTGGCGTTCATACAAACAGTGGTATTATTAACAAACAAGCTTATCTATTAGCAAATGGTGGTACGCATTCTGGTGTGACTGTAGCTGGTATCGGTAAAGATAAATTGGGTGCGATTTACTACCGTGCAAATACACAGTATTTCACGCAATCTACTACATTTAGTCAAGCTCGTGCTGGCGCAGTACAAGCTGCTGCTGATTTATATGGTGCGAGTTCTGCTGAAGTAACAGCAGTTAAGCAATCATTTAGTGCTGTTGGTGTAAACTAAAGCTTTAAAGGATAGTTATTAATAAAATACCTCAAAAATAAAGAAGGAGCATATGCTCCTTCTTTATTTTTTTCTCCATTTTTTCCACAAATAAAATAATCCGATACAACCTGCGATTGTTACAATCCATTTCGCTTCATTTGTTCCGTTCATAACTTGGTATGCCGAATATACTTCAATCGATAAGGCCGGTATTTTACCTATTGTACTGGCAATACTGAAGGAGAGTAATGACATTTTGCCTAGAGCTGCAAACAAAGTAACGATACTTGATGGAATGAAAGGGATAAAACGAAAAGATAGAACGAGTAGAAAGGCTTCTTTGCCTTCTACGTACAGGAGACGCTCTACCTTTGGGTACTTATTTACTTTGTCGTGAGTGAATTTTTGAAGGCCTATGCGATAAATATAAAACGAGATAATAGCCCCTAATGCTTCACCTGCGATCGAAATGATTGTGCCATTTGTTACACCGAAGAGCTGTATATTAATGGCCGTCAAAAAGATGCTAGGAATAACACCTAATAGACTAATAACAATATTGATCAAGATACTAAGTGGTATTGCGATTGAGTAATATTCCGTTAAGAAATTTTGAATGGTTTCTGTCATAGTGTAAAATCCTTTATCTTTTTTTGAATTACATCATATTTCAATTGTATAGGCAAGTGTAAATTTACATAATATAGATATTTGTCGATACGAACGATACCCAATACCCTTTATGGGTATTGGGTATATAAAGTCAGGGGTATATTTAGTTTGTTTAAAAAACACTCCATTAATCCTATATTTAAAGGGTTTATGGAGTGTTTTAGTTGACGTTTTTATCTGGAAAATAATCCGAAAAACATGGGGGTATATTTTAATGTAGGCGAAAAACAGTGGTTTGATGAAAGTGGATTGGCAAATATAGCAAAATGAATGAGGGATTTTAAAACTGTATACACTTTTTCTTTGTGAAATTGACTTTTAGTGGAGTTACGATAATAATCATGGAAGAGGTGATACGATGAAACGACTAAGTAGTCTTTTCTTGAGTGGTTTATTGGCACTAATGCTGATTTTAAGTGGATGTGCAGGAAAAGAACAAAAAACAGAAAAACCAAAAGAGGATCATTCTACATCAGTAGAAAAAATTAGTGATAATATTTTAGATGAAATGGAAGGGCCACCTAAAAATGGTCATACGATTGAAAGGCATGTAGGCAAATCAGAAGAGGATTTGAAGAATCGTTTGAAGACAGATAAAGTTTCAGCGGCAAGTACATACTATGATAAGGAAACAGCGACAAAGGCTGTGAAAGATAGTTTAAAACAACATGATAAAGAAATTCAGGATTGGTTGAAAAACTCTAAAGAGGCTCGCCTTGTATTGAATACAACTCATTCATTCCCAGTTGGAAAAACGGTAATAAAGAAAAATATGAATGTAAAAGACAAACTAGTAAAGACTGTTACTGTTTTAGCGAGAGATAAATCAGGAGATCTAGGATTTAAGATTATTACTTCTTATCCATCAGATAAATAAAGGGGGGAGTATATATGTATACGACATTACAATACTTTCTTAAATCGTACTGTACGTTAAGTGTTCATGAGGATGAAATAGTAAGCGTGATGGAAGAGTTTATAGAGCAAGAAGACGAAGAAATTGTTTTGAAATTACGCGATGAATTAGTAAATATGAAGAAAAAGAGCGCGTGGGAAGAAGCGTGCGTATTAGCTGCGAAGCAAGGAAATCGTGTGTGGTCTTTAGAAGAAACGAAAGATCATCTGGAAATTTTTTTACTATTATTGCAAAAGAAAAAGGTGTGAGTAGATCACGCCTTTTTGTATACACTTTTTGAAATTTGTCCGTTTGATATTACCTCATTGTTTTGGGGCACTTTTATATACGCTTTTTGAAATTTGTCCATTTGAGAGTACTTCACCGTTTTGTGTTACTTTTTTATACGTAACCGCTGTTATTTTATCACCAGTATTACTAATTACTTGAGAAGAAACTTCAACATTTTTACCAGTATTTGTACCGAAAATACGTGTAGTAATACTACCGCCATTTGAAAATGCTTGAATGTAAATATGCTTACCTGTATTGTTTTTAAATTTTAAATCCGGACCATAATCTGCCACTGCTGCATCTTGCCCAAGTGGTAAATAATTTACGGGCATAGAATGATTGCTTCGAGAAACAATTCCTAAATCCGCCCTTAAAGCTGCGCTGTATAAAGTACTACTTACTTGGCAAACGCCTCCGCCTGCACTTTGTATAACTTTACCTTGTGAATATACTGCTGCGGATTTATAACCATGTGCAGCATCAGTTACGCCAACACGGCCATTAAAACTAAACGTTTCATCAGGTGCTACAATAACTCCACTTAAAGTATTAGCTGACTTATTTACGTTATAGGACTGATTTCCATTACGGCCAGCCATTGGGGTAGAGTATTCAGCAATCACTTCTTTAATCCCCATTTGTTGTATATCTTCTGTAGAACGTTCAGGTTTTATTAGTGTAACTGGTAATGCAACATCGGATGTGCCAGAAGTAATAGCCTGTTTCGTTAAATCGGTTAATTTTCCTTTATCAATTTTTTCCCCATTTTGACTTTGGCTAATATTTACTGTAGAGCCTTCAACACTTAATTCGGCGTTGACAGGATTTTTTAATGTTTCATTATATTTATCCTTTATAAAGGTTTCATAAGTTGTTGTATTTAATTGTGGTGTTAATTTATAGTCACGTTTTACTTCACCGTTTTCAGCTTGCTTACGCATGTTGTAACGATTCATTACGTTCCCTTCTTGTTCTTTAAAGATATTGTCGACAATATCCTTCTCTTTATAATCTACCCCTAAATCTTTCCATGTGTAATTTTGTTTATCATTTTGGAATACGTAGTTAAGAGATTTTTGATTTAATTCATTCACCTTTTGATTAACAATAGCTTGAATATCTGCTTTATTTTTTCCATCAAGAGAAATACCTTCAAATGTAGTGTTGGGTAGTGCAGTTGTATTTAGTTGATTATTTAATTTGGATACATATTGATATCCACCAACCCCACCAGCACAAAGTAAAATGCCACCAGCAATAGCGGAACCGATCAGTATTTTGCTTAGCTTCATTTATTTCCCCCCAGAAAAATTTGTATAAATATATGTATTACATTTTTTGTATAAAAATGATGAAAATAACATTATGTACGTACTAGTATACTATTATTTTCACTATGTGTGTAATGTTTTCATAAAAAATGTTACACTGTTGTAATAATTGTCTCTTTTTGTCACAATATGCATGAGAAATATGTTGAAAATTATAATAAAAAGGCTGCTTAGAAAGATCTAGCAGCCTTTTTATTATAATTTTTTATGCTCATTTTTATTCGTAACATCAAGATGTTCTTGCAGTGTTGTCGATATATCCTGAACGCTTTTTTCGTTCGGAACGTAATAATAAATACCACCTATATATTTATCAGTACCTTCTACTTGTAGCTTATCCATTTTTAAATTTGAATCCATTGAATTTTTTGCAATAGCCATCATATCATCAAAAGTTAAATTTGTTTTTAAGTCGTTATCGACAGCATCTAATAAGCTTCCGATTTTATTAACGGAATTGAGCGATAGTGCTTTTTCAGCAATAGCTTCTAAAACAAGTTGTTGTCGTTGACCACGCATATAATCACTATCAATATGACGAGTTCTAGCCAGTGCAAGTGCTTCTTCCCCATTTAAATGTTGGCGCCCTTTTTTGAGGTGAATAGCATCTGCTTCGTCGCTACTATTTTGTTCTGTGAACTCAACTGGAACGTCGACAGTAATACCACCGAGGGAATCAACAATATTGATAAATGATTTGAAATTAAATTTTACATAGTAATCAACTGGGACATCTAAAAAGTTTTCTACTGTATCAATTGTGCTGTCCACACCACCAAATACGTGTGCATGTGTAATTTTATCATATTTATCACGTGATTTAATGTAGACGCGTGAATCACGTGGAATGCTGACTAGTTTAACAGATTTATCATTTTTATTAATTGTTGCAAGTAGTAATGCATCTGTACGAGTCGCTTTTCCGTAATCTTTTTCCCTAATATCACTTTCATCAACACCCATGATAAGAACAGAAATATTGTCAGTCATAGGCTTTACAGCTTTTTCACGTTTGCTGGATTTATCTCCTCGGCCTAATTCGGAATAGGCGTTGCTTAAGACGGATTTTGCTTTACTGTATATATGGAAGGAATAGCCTCCTGCTCCCATTGCTACAATAAGTAAAGGAATAAGAATGAACCAAAGTAGGCGCTTTTTCTTCGAACGTCCTTTTTTGGCTCGAGTTTCGTTGTTAATGTCGGATTTCATCATTTTTTCTCCTTTAAAACAATCAAAGTGTATACATCTAGAAGCGTATTAAGACACATAAAAAATATTGTACGCTAAATAAAAGGTATTGTACATGTATAAAAAATAGATGTCTTGATTATTTATAAGACATCTATTCGTTATTGTATACAAAAGACAGGGATAAGAAAATGATAAAATTTTTCCTAATTAAAGCATAATACTTACAATAATCGCAGATAAAATGCTAACAAGAGTAGCTCCGTATAGTAATTTTAGGCCGAAGCGGGCAACAACATTTCCTTGTTCTTCGTTTAATCCTTTTACCGCACCTGAAATAATTCCAATGGAAGAGAAGTTGGCAAAAGAAACGAGGAAGACAGAAATGATACCAATTGTACGGGTAGAGAGAGTACTGGAAATTTTGCTAAGGTCCATCATGGCAACGAATTCATTAGTTACAAGCTTTGTTGCCATAATGCTACCAGCTGTGACAATCTCAGAACTTGGTACGCCGATAAGAAATGCAATAGGGGCAAATACATAGCCTATTAGTTGTTGGAAAGTAATGCCGAATATAATGAGGAATAGGTCATTAATGCAACTCATTAATGCGACGAATCCAATGAGCATAGCGCCGACGACAATTGCTACGCGAAAACCATCAAGAATGTATTCTCCAAGCATTTCAAAGAAACTTTGTTTTTCCCCTTTGATTTCCAAAATATCTTCATTATCGTTAACGTCGTAAGGATTAATAATGAGTACGATAATAAAACCACTAAATAAATTGAGAACGAGTGCGGTTACTACATATTTTGGTTCGATCATTGTCATATAGGCACCGACAATGGACATAGATACTGTTGACATAGCAGAGGCGCAAAGTGTATAAAGCCGATGTTTTGGGATTTGGGCTAATTGTTTTTTTACCGTAATAAAAACTTCTGATTGGCCGACAATAGCGGAAGCGATGGCGTTGTAAGATTCTAATTTCCCAAGACCATTTATTTTGCTAAGAAAGAAACCAATCCAATGAATGAAGAATGGTAGTATTTTGAAATGTTGTAATATACCAATTAAGACGGAGATAAAGACAATCGGTAATAATACGTTAAGGAAAAATGACATTTCACCTTTGTTTGCAAGACCGCCAAATACAAAATTTATACCAGATGCAGCGTAGTCGAGTAACTTTGTAAACAAATTAGAAATTATCGTAATAAGTACGAGGCCAATTTCTGTATTTAATAATAAATAGGTTAAAATTAACTGTATAATAAGCATGATGAAAATTGGTTTGAATTTAATATGTTTTTTATTGTTACTAGCAATATAGGCGAGCAAGAAGACGACGATAAGTCCGACAAAGAAAGTGATAAATTTCATAATAAGCCTCCTAAAAGAGATATTCTGATATATATGTTTTTCATTTAAAGGGAGAATATGCATGTTTGGTAAAGAGAGGAATAGAGGAATCATGAATATATGTAGAGTACATCACGTTGCAATTATTTGTTCGAATTATGAAGTGTCAAAAGATTTTTACACAAGAATATTAGGTTTCAAAGCGATAAATGAAGTATACAGAAAGGAACGAAATTCTTATAAGTTAGATTTATGTGTAGGGGGAGAGTATCAAATTGAATTGTTTTCATTCCCAAGTCCACCGAAGCGCCAAAGCTTTCCAGAGGCTGCTGGACTTAGACATCTAGCCTTTGCTGTTACGGATATAGAAGAAGCTGTTAAACATTTAAATCAATGCGATGTTGAGACAGAATTGATACGTGTTGATGAAATAACGGGAAAAAAATTCGTCTTTTTCCAAGACCCCGACGGTTTGCCATTAGAATTGTATGAGGGCTGAAAATTGGTGAATTTTATATAGGGTTGCTTTCAAGTAAATGAAGAAACTAAAGTGAAACTTCTTTATTTAAAGGAGGTGTAACTTTAGCTAAGAAAAGCTAAAGGACATATGTGGATATTTTTAAATTATTGATGGTAGCTGTTCTTATTGCGCTAACAGGTTTCTTTGTAGCTGTAGAGTTTGCAATTATAAAGGTGCGTAGCAGTCGTATCGATCAACTCGTTAGTGAAAAAAGACGAGGCGCATTGGCAGCTAAAAAAGTAACTTCAAATTTAGATGAGTATTTATCGGCATGTCAATTAGGAATTACGATTACTGCTTTAGGGCTCGGGTGGTTAGGAGAGCCGACGATTAAACATTTACTCGAACCGCTGTTTTTAAAATTGGATTTATCTCCTGCAATTGCAAGTACGGCTTCATTTATTATTGCATTTGCAGTCATTACATTTTTACATGTTGTAATTGGTGAACTTGCTCCAAAGACGTTAGCTATCCAAAAAGCAGAGCAAGTTAGTTTATTATTATCGCAACCAATTATTTATTTTTACCGAGTTATGTATCCATTTATTTGGGCTTTAAATGGCTCTGCACGATTTGTGACAGGCTTATTTGGTTTACATCCTGCATCTGAACATGAAGTTGCGCATTCTGAGGAAGAACTAAGATTAATCTTGTCTGAGAGTTATGAGAGTGGCGAGATTAATCAAACTGAATTTAAATATGTAAATAACATCTTTGAATTTGATAACAGGGTAGCAAAGGAAATCATGGTACCTCGTACTGAAGTTGTTGGTTTATATGAAGATGAGCCGTTTGAGACACATATTAAAGTAATCGCACAAGAAAAATATACGAGATATCCAGTATTTGGTGAAGATAAAGATGAAATTATTGGGATGGTTAATGTAAAGGACTTATTTATTCGTTATATGGATGGTAATCGAGATGAAGAGTGTTCGATTACACCATATACACGTCCAGTTATTGAAGTGTTAGAAAATATCGCAATCCATGATTTACTATTGCAAATGCAAAGAAGGCGCATTCCATTAGCTGTATTATATGATGAATATGGTGGCACAGCAGGGATTGTTACATTGGAAGATATTTTAGAAGAAATTGTTGGAGAAATCCGAGATGAATACGATGAAGATGAGCATCCACCTATAGAACATATAAGTGCGGTGTGTAAAATTGTAGATGGGAAAGTACTGATTAGCGAAGTAAATGATTTATTTGGCATACATTTGGTCGCTGATGATGTTGATACAATTGGTGGTTGGATTATGGTACAAAAACAAATCGTTGCTGAGGGAGATATTATTGAGAAACACGGCTTTTCTTTTAAAGTTCTTGAAAAGGATATACATCAAATTAAGCGAGTTGAAATAAAGAAAGTAGAAGAATGAATGGATTTTCTATTATATAAACTTTAATAAAAAGTATATATAGAAAAATAAATGTTTGCGCTTTCAAAAAGGGTGCTATATAGTGAAGGTGGATACTGAAGAATTCTTTTAATGATACTCGTATTTTATAGGGCGAATTCTTTAGATAAGGATTTAGAATGAAAAGTATAGGTGATGAAAAATGATAGCAACGAAGGATATACGTATAGAAAAAGATTTTTTAGGTGAAAAGGAAGTACCGAGTGTAGCTTATTATGGTGTACAAACATTACGTGCCGTAGAAAACTTTCCTATTACAGGATACCGCATTCATCCGTCACTCATTACGGCAATGGCAATTGTAAAGAAAGCGGCAGCGCTTGCGAATATAGATACAGGTTACTTAGCTAAAGATATCGGACAAGAAATTGCAGAAGCTGCACAAGAGATTGTGGATGGAAAGTTCCATGATCAATTTATTGTAGACCCAATTCAGGGCGGGGCAGGTACTTCAATTAATATGAATACTAATGAAGTAATTGCTAATAGAGCGTTAGAACGTATGGGATACGAAAAAGGTGAATATGCGAAAATTAGCCCAAACACTCACGTGAATATGGCGCAATCAACAAATGATGCGTTCCCAACTGGGATTCATATTGCAACTCTTATGATGCTAGAAGAACTTCTTGTTACAATGGAAGAACTTCACTCTGCTTTTCATGATAAAGCAA
This sequence comes from Bacillus sp. MYb209, assembly GCF_002975175.1. GTDB lineage: Bacteria > Bacillota > Bacilli > Bacillales > Bacillaceae_G > Bacillus_A. Next base: position 67,128 of record NZ_PCNZ01000009.1, on the reverse strand, counting down.
AAGAGTTTGATCACGTCATTAAAATGGGGCGTACACATTTGCAAGATGCAGTTCCAATTCGCCTTGGACAAGAATTTGAAGCATATAGCAGAGTGCTAGAGCGTGATATAAAAAGAATTAAACAGTCTCGTCAACATTTATACGAAGTTAATATGGGTGCGACAGCTGTCGGTACGGGATTAAATGCAAACCCTACTTATATAGAACAAGTTGTGAAGCATTTACGAGCTTTTAGTGGTTTCCCTCTTGTTGGTGCAGAGCACTTAGTTGATGCGACGCAAAATACAGATGCGTATACAGAAGTATCTGCAGCACTAAAAGTATGTATGATGAATATGTCTAAAATTGCAAATGACCTTCGTATTATGGCGTCTGGTCCACGTGTTGGGTTGGCGGAAATTCAATTACCAGCTCGTCAACCAGGTTCATCTATTATGCCGGGTAAAGTAAATCCAGTTATGGCAGAAGTAATTAACCAAGTTGCTTTCCAAGTAATTGGAAATGATCATACAATTTGCTTAGCGTCAGAAGCTGGACAATTAGAGTTAAATGTAATGGAGCCGGTATTAGTATTTAATTTAATTCAATCCATCAGTATTATGAACAATGGATTCCGTGTATTCCGTGAATATTGTATTAAAGGAATTACAGCGAATGAAGAGTTGCTTAAGCAATATGTTGAAAAAAGTGTTGGAGTTATTACAGCAGTGAATCCTCATATTGGTTATGAAGCAGCTTCTCGTATTGCACGTGAAGCAATTGCGACAGGAAAATCTGTTAGGGAGCTATGTTTAGAACATGGTGTACTTACAGCAGAAGAGCTTGATATTATTTTGGATCCATACGAAATGACGCATCCTGAAATTGCTGGAGCTTCTTTATTAAAGAATGAAGTGAAACTTTAATCAGTGGGGGCCATCCCCCACTGATTATTAGCCTTCACCAATCGGGCTTTTACGGGCAGCCCGACTCCCTTACATTCGCCGAATTTTGAGGTGGGAGTCTTACTGCCCACAAATAGCGGGGTAAAAAATGTAATGTAAAAAGCACCGATCCATTTGGATCGGTGCTTTTTTTTAGAAGATATTAAATACAGCGTTTAATTGAAGTAAGCTAATAACAGCTAAGAAGATTAAACTGTATTTCATTGCTGTTTTAAATAAGGCAGATTCTTGACCAACTAGTCCAACTGCTGCACAAGCAACTGCTACAGATTGTGGTGAAACCATTTTCGCCATTGTACCACCTACTACGTTTAACGCAACGAGTGTAGAAGGAACGATGTTTAATTGATCTGCAGTTACTGCTTGAAGCGGTGCGAATAATGAACCACTTGATACTACTGATCCTGTAATGAATACGCCAATCCATCCTAAGATTGGAGAAAGAACTGGGAATGCATTACCAGTAGAAGAGAATGCAAGTCCAAGTGTAGATGACATACCAGAATAGTTCTCTACGTAAGCTAAAGCGATAACGCTACAAATTGTATATACTGGAGCTTTTAGTTCTTTAATTGTTTCAATCATTAGTTCTTTAATCATTTTACCATTTACGCGGTAAACGATAAGTGAAACGATAATTGCTAATACAATCGCAGTAGTTGTAGAAGAGAATACATCAAATTTGAAAATCGCTGCGAAAGGTGTATCAGCTTTTGTAATTGGTGCAGTTTTCATAACCATATTATGAAGACCAGGGAACTGAATGTTAAATACTAAGTTTGCTAATGGACCATCTGGAGCAAATAAAGCTTTAATCGGTTTTAAATTAAAGATTGTTACGAATGCAGTTAAGAATACGAATGGAGACCAAGCATATAAAATTTGATTGAATGTATGAGATTCTTTTTCTTCTTGTTTTTCTTCTTTAGCAGAAGATTTTGGCTGCCAAACACGTAAGAATAATGCAAGAGAGACCATACTTACAACGGCTGCGAAAATATTAGTAAGTTCTGCACCTAAGAAGTAAGTTACAAGGAACTGAGTAATTGCGAAAGAAACACCACTTACAAGAATACCTTGCCAAGTTTCTTTAATACCTTTAATTCCATCGACCATTGAAACAAGTAAGAAAGGTAAAATAATGCTAATGAATGGTAAAATAAGAACAGTTTGACGACCTATAGTTAATGCGTCGAGTCCAGTTAATTGTGCTGGTACTGTAACTGGGATACCCATAGCACCCATAGCACCACCAGCGATGTTAGCTACTAAACAAATACCTGCTGCTTTTAATGGATTAAAGCCCATACCTACAAGTAATGCAGCTGTAATAGCAACTGGAACCCCTAGACCAGCTGCGCCTTCTAAGAAAGCACCGAAAGAATAAGCAATTAATAATACTTGTAAACGTTGATCATTTGTAATGCTTGAAATACTATCGCGAATTATGTTGAATTGCTCTGTTTTAACAGTTAATTTGTAAAGGAAAATCGCTGCGATAACGATAGTACAAATTGGATAAAATCCAGATAAAATACCGAATCCGGCAGATGCTACAGCTACAGTTGCGGGCATTTTATAAACAAATATAGCAAGAATAATAGCGACAATCACACTATAAAGCCCAGCGATGTAACTTTTCATTTTGAGTCCCATTAAACAAATGATGAAACAGAAGATTGGAAGTGCTGCGATTAGTGCAGATAACCAAATATTGTTTAATGGGTCATAAATTTGTGTCCAAGTACTCATAATAATGACAACTCCTATCTATTGTATGTGAAGAAATTCACATTATTTGTGAAACTATTCACAATCGACTTACATGCTTAGTATATTCTCCTTCAACACTATTGTCAACGTGAAAAAGTATAATTATTCCATAATAGTGTTAAAAGTAACATTTTGTTCATAAAGTAGACAAAAAGCGTAATCAAATTGATTTGAATACGCTTCTATAAATTATTTACATATTCTTTCATTTTTTCATATGTCATTGGTCCCACATGCTTATATTGAATGACACCGTTTGTATCGATGACAAAAGATGTTGGAATGCTGATGATTTGATATGCGGCACTTGCCTGTCCTTTCTGATCTAATAGGACGGGGAAGGTGTATTTGTTTTCTTCAAGAAATTGTTTTACATTGTTCGGGTCTTTTTCAGTAGCTGTCGCATTTACAGCGACAATTTCAATCCCCATATCTTTAGTATCATGATAAAACTTTTCCATATCAGGCATTTCTATTTTGCATGGACCACACCAGCTTGCCCAAAAATTTAATATTACTTTTTTTCCTTTATAGTCTGTAAGGCGAACTTCTTGACCGGTGGTTGTTTCCAGAAGGAAATTGCGGGCAACATTGCCAACTTCAGTTCCAATGGGGGTGTTTGATTTTGAAGCTATATCTTCTTTGTTGTCTAATAGGAAGTGATCGATAATAGTCCAGCCAACCGCAATGCTAATTAACGCAATAATAAACCATTTTTTAATATTAAATCATCCTCCTTACTTAAATTTCCTTTTTATCGTAACAAAGTGGTTAAATATGGTCAAATTACTTTACGATAGGTTATCAATTATAGACGATATTTTACAATATCATTACTGTACATTTCAGTAAGGTGAAAATATAACAAAAAGCCTGATAAAACAACGTTTGTAAGCAAAGTATTGCTATCCCTTTGTTTTGCTTTTTTATTGTATCATATAGTATAATATTCAAAATCAGGTGGGATTTTTTCTTGAACTGTGTGCTGATAAAAGTCGGAAAATTTTCTCAGCATTATAGGTTGATAAAGTTATGTCGTAACAGGAAATATAAGAACAGATATATAAATAAATAAAAAGAAAATAAAAAATGAAAATGAGGGGAATTTTATGAACCAAAACCAATTTGACTGTCGTATTTCAGAAGAAGACGTACAGATGTTAAGAGCATTAGCTCATCCGCTACGTCTACGTTTAGTAATGGAACTAATGCAGCGTGGAACATGTAATGTAACACAATTACAAGAGGTATTAGAAATTCCGCAATCAACTGTTTCGCAGCATTTAACGAAATTAAAACAAAATAAAGTAGTACGCTTTGAGAGACGCGGGTTAGAAGTGTACTATCAAATTCATAACGATAAAGTAAGTGAAGTAGTAAAAACATTATTTTCTTAATTTTTGAATATTATGGAAAGAAGACGTGTAAAATATACGTCTTTTTTTATTTGGAAAAGATGTAATAATAGGAAGATTTGAGAGCGTATATATTAGCGTGTGAGAAAGAAACAAACTATCGGTTGAAATGCTAAATTGACGGAATATATTCTGAAGGGATATGAAAAGATAGAAAGGAGTGTTGTAAGCCAAAGGAGGAATAATATAATGGATGTAAAACGTGTGAAACAGATATTATCTTCTTCAAGTAGAATTGATGTTACATATGAGGGAGTCCCCGTATGGATTGAGAGCTGTGATGAGCAGAAGGGTAGTGCTCAAGTGTATGACGTATCCAATCCAGGAGAGAGCGTTCACGTGGACGTGACGGCTTTAGAAGAGATGTAATAGAAAAGACGCTTCTAATTTTAGAAGCGTCTTTTTTGTGTTATTCCATCATACTTGCAACTTTTTTAGAGCAGAGAAGAAGTACAACTCCTAGGACGATAACGATAATACCGATACTTGCAAATACTTCAAGATAGCCTAATGATTGTGTAAAGGAAGCAAGTTTACCTGCTAACCAGTTAGCCATACCCGTACCAGCTAACCATACACCCATTAATAATGATGCTAATTTTACAGGAGCAATTGCACTTACCATTGATAGACCGATTGGTGATAAGAATAACTCACCAATTGTATGGAAGAGATAAGTGATAACGATGAATAATAAGTTTGCTTTTACAGTTATATCAGCTTCATTACTTCCAGTTTTTAGAACTGCTAATGTTAAAACAAGATAACCTATACCTAGTAAAATCATACCAAATGCCATTTTTGTTGGCACTTTTAAATCACCGCGTTTTGTTTTAGAAAGTTTTAACCATAACATAGATACGAATGGTGCAAGTAGTACGATAAATGCTGGGTTAACTGATTGGAACCAAGATGTTGGAACTTCCCAACCGAAAATTGTACGATCAACAAATTTATTTGTATAAAGTGTTAGAGAACTACCAGCTTGTTCAAATCCTGCCCAGAAGAATACTACGAAACAAGTTAAAATTACAATTGCCCAAGTGCGATTTTTCTCTTGTTTTGTTAAAGGTTTCTTTTCGATTGCAGGTTGATTTTTTGATTTTTTACCGACAACTGTCGTTCCTGCTTTACCAAGGTAGCGAGGAGCTAATAAGTTGAAAACAATTTGTCCAATAATCATACCGATACAAGCTGCTAAGAATCCGTATTTATATCCCATAACAATAACGCCATCAACGCTTGTTTTAAAGAAATCTTCTGCTAAAAATCCACAAATAAGTGGAGCGAAGAAAGCACCTACGTTAATACCCATATAGAAGATAGTAAATGCACTGTCACGACGTGAATCATTTTCGCCATACAATTCACCTAACAGTGTAGAAATATTTGGTTTGAAGAATCCATTACCAATAACTAATAGTATTAATCCAAGTAATAGCCCTGTTTTTGTATTCATTGAGAAGAGTACAAAGTTACCGATTGCCATAATAATTCCGCCGAGAGTAATGGCATGACGTCTTGTAATATAATGATCAGTTAGCCATCCGCCTATAATTGGCATGAAATATACTGCCGCTGTAAAAGTACCATATAATTGCACTGCGACTGCCTTATCAAATCCTAATCCGCCACTAACAGCGGCAGTTGTTAAATAAAGAACTAAAAGGCCACGCATTCCATAATAACTAAATCTTTCCCACATTTCTGTTAAGAACAACAAATATAATCCTGGTGGATGTTTTTTTGGTGATTGTTGTTCTCCAGCTTTGTCTAATTTTAAAGCTGTATCCATTTTTGTTTCCCCCTAATCCTGTATAACGGATATTTATGTAATTATTTTAATTCACAAAATATTTAGAAGTCAATAGAATTATATGGAAATAGCAAGAAAATTTCTAAAAAAATCTATTTTCCTTCAACCGTTATTGTATTTTTCCCTGAAAACAAGATAATAAGCGTTTTCAAATGTAGTAATTGAATTCTAAAAGAAAGTAAAATAGTGATAAATCAGAAAATTTAGATTAGAATATTTATTCTGATATAGAGAAAATAAACTATATTTACTTTTATAATATAACATATCGGGAATAAAAATACAAAATGAAATAATGTGACACTTCAGTGAAATGAAAAAACCAGCTCCATAAAAGAGGGAGCTGGTTAGAATGAAATTATTTAACAAAGCGTTTTTCAATGTCATCTAGTAGTAAGTTAGCAGCCATTACACCGCCAGCTGTATTCCAAATAACGTCGTCAACTTTGTATGCTTTTCCGTTCTTTACTGCATTTAGGTTTTTAAATAGAGGATCGTTTATATATTCTTTTTCTAGTTCAGAACCTTTTTTCTCATTGCCTTTATCGAATGTGAAGTAGAATAATACATCACCATCCATTGCAGAAATACGCTCTTTAGATACGTTACGTTCTGCGAAATCATTTTTATTTTGATCACCAGGACGCTTAAATCCAAGTTCTTTTAAAATAACACCAGAGAATGTATCACCGTGATAAATACGAACATCACCAGGCATGAAACGGACCATAGAAATTTCTTGATTTACTTTATCGCCAAGCTTGCCTTTTAAATCTTTCATACGTGATTCGTAATCAGCTAAAACCTTTTGACCTTCTTTTTCTTTATTTAAAGCCTTTGCATAAAATGTGAAGTTATCTTTCCATTCACCACGTAATGTTTCCGAGAAAACAGTAGGTGCAATAGCCTTTAGTTGCTCGTACACTTTTTCGTGACGCATTTTGTTACCGATAATTAAATCTGGTTTTAAAGAAGCAATCGTTTCAACGTTAACTTGTCCTTCGTCACCAACAACTTTTACATCTTTCATTTTGTCCTTAATATGTGGATACCACGGATCACCAGTCCAAGACTTTACAGCACCAACTGGTTTCACACCTAATTCAAGTAAAGCTTCAGTTCCTTCATTCGTTAAAATAACTACACGTTTTGGATTAGCAGGAACTTCTGTTTTACCCATTGCGTGTTCAACCGTAATCATTTCTTTTTTATTATCTTCTTTTGTTGATTCTTCTTTGTTATTTGACTTTCCACAAGCACTTAAAAGCAGTGAAAATGCTAGTAGAAATACAAATACTGTAAACGATTTCTTTTGCATGAAATTCATTATGTACCCCCTACATGTTGAGAAAATTTTTCAATAGCAAGCATGATATTAAAACTTTGCTGCTCGGTTGTCAATATATATCACTGAAAATGATTATCAGTTTTATTGACAATGCGAATTAAGTTGAAATAAACTAACAACGTATCATTATACATTGAAGGGGAAACGCTGCATGTTATTAAAAACAAATCAAGCAAAATGGATTGGATTATTTGTTGGAATCATTGCAGTCGTTATTTGTATTTGGGGAAGTATTATTTTCGGATATACAAATACGAGTTGGAAATTAGCGCTAGATGCTTTTTTCCATTTTAATGGTTCAAATGAACATATTATTATTCAAAATGTGCGTCTGCCAAGGGCGTTAATTGCGGCTAGTGTTGGTGCTAGTTTAGCCATTGCGGGTTGTTTAATGCAAACTTTAACAAAGAACCCGCTTGCTGCTCCAGATTTCATCGGATTAAATTCAGGTGCTGCTTTCTTCATAGTTGTAGCAATTGTGATTTTTTCCGTCACATCATTATCAGCTTTCACTTGGATAGCCTTTTTAGGAACGGCAGTTGCAGCAGTACTAGTATTCGCTTCTAGTTCTTTAGGAAAAGAAGGGACAACCCCGCTCAAGTTAACTTTAGCAGGTGTAGCGATAAGTGCTTTGTTTTCATCATTAACACAAGGGTTACTTGTATTAAATGAAAAAGCTCTTGAGGAAGTATTATTTTGGCTTGCTGGATCTGTACAAGGGAGAAAGATAGAAATATTACAATCTGTATTCCCATACTTATTAGTAGGTTGGGTTGCATCCCTTATGATGGCAGGGAAAGTAAATACATTAATGATGGGGGAAGATGTCGCAAAGGGGCTCGGACAACGAACTATTTTAATGAAATCATTAGTATTACTTATTATTGTACTGTTGTCAGGCGGTTCGGTTGCGGTTGCTGGTCCAATTGGATTTATTGGCATCGTTACTCCTCATTTTGCAAGAGCTCTTGTTGGGGTAGATCACAGGTGGATAGTACCGTATAGCGGGTTGCTAGGGGCCATACTATTATTATTTGCTGATATAGCGGCACGATATGTCATTATGCCACAAGAAGTACCAGTAGGGGTTATGACAGCGTTTATAGGGGCCCCATTCTTTATTTATATTGCACGTAAGAGAGGGCTTAGCAAATGAAGAAGTATATTCCGTTTCGTATAGGAAAAGAGGGGCTCTCGTTTTTAATGTATAAACGAGCTTGTCTAATCTTATTAAGTTTACTAGCTATTTTAATAGGATTATTTTTTGCCAGTGCAGGTATGGGAGATATGAAAATTGCTCCTTATGATGTATGGCAAGCGATTACCGGAAATGGCGATGCGATGTCAAATATGGTTGTAAATAAGTTTCGTATGCCGCGTATTTTAATTGCGATCCTTGTGGGAATCGCACTTGCTGTAGCGGGTTGTATTTTACAAGGGCTCGTTCGAAATCCGCTTGCTTCTCCTGATATCATCGGAATTACGGGCGGGGCAAGTGTTGCAGTTGTACTATTTTTAGCTATATTTAGTGATAAAAATAATGCGCTAACAGTAAGCATTCATTATATGCCGCTCGCAGCCTTTGCTGGAGCAACGATTGTAGCGTTATTTGTATATTTATTTGCATGGAGAAATGACGGGTTATCACCGATTAGTCTTGTTTTAATTGGTGTTGGATTTTGGGCATTAACGAAAGCAGCAACGACTTTATTTATGTTATTAGCACCAATTTATCAAGCGAGTCAAGCAAATGTATGGATTACAGGTACTGTTTACGGTTCTTCATGGCAAAATGTTATGGTACTTGCGCCGTGGGTTCTTATTTTAACGGTAATATCATTTATAGCGGCTAGACATTTAAATGCCCAAGAGCTAGGGGATGATATTGCAGTAGGACTCGGTATTCCTTTAACAAAGTCGCGCGTATTCATGCTATTACTTAGTACAGCTTTAATTGGCGGGGCAGTTGCTTTCGCAGGAGGAATTGGATTTGTTGGTTTAATGGCACCTCATATTTCTCGAAGACTAGTTGGTTCTTTATACGGTGCATTACTTCCAGTTGCAGCTATTGTCGGTGCAATTCTAGTACTTGCTGCAGATTTAATTGGGCGTACAGTTTTCACACCACTTGAAATTCCAGCAGGGGTATTTACATCAGCAATTGGTGCACCTTATTTTATTTATTTACTTTATAAAAGTCGGAATTCATAAAGGGAGATGAATATGCAAAAAGCATTGGAGACGAAACGCTTGACGCTGTCGTATGGTGAAACAATTATTATTGATGAGTTGAATTTAGAAATTCCAAAAGGGGAAATTACAATCTTTATCGGTTCTAACGGTTGTGGGAAATCAACTTTATTACGTTCACTAGCTAGATTATTAAAGCCAACAACTGGTGACATTTTATTAGATAATCAAGCGATTCAAAGTATGCAAACGAAGCAAATTGCTCGTCAAATGGCAATCTTACCGCAAGGGCCACAAGCGCCAGAAGGACTTACAGTATTGCAACTTGTGAAGCAAGGGCGTTATCCATATCAAACATGGCTCAAGCAATGGTCAGAAAAAGATGAGGAAATGGTACAAAGAGCGCTTGCGGCAACGGGTATGACTGAATTTGCTGAGCGTGATGTTCATGCTCTTTCAGGTGGACAACGTCAACGTGCTTGGATTGCAATGACTCTTGCACAAGATACCGATATTATTTTACTGGATGAGCCAACTACATATTTAGATATGACTCACCAAATTGAAGTGTTAGATTTATTATTCGAATTAAATGAAACAGAGAAAAGAACGATTGTTATGGTATTGCACGATTTGAATTTGGCATGTCGTTATGCAGACAACATTGTAGCTATTCAAGATAAACAAATATATGCGCAAGGTAAACCAGAAGAAGTTGTTGATCAGAAGTTAGTTCGTGATGTATTCCGTATGGAGTGTCAAATAAGCGCTGATCCGTTATTTGGAACACCGCTCTGTATTCCACATGGAAGAGGAAGAAGTGTACGTAAAGAAGCTGTTCAGGCGATGAGATAACAAAAAAAACGATGAGTAATTCATCGTTTTTTTTATTTTTTGCAAGAAAATAGTAGGAAAAGGGGAATACGTAAGCGACGTTCGTATTCTTCTTCACTCTGAAAACAGTTTCTATTTGGTGAAGCTTCTTTTAAGTTTGTAATTGTAAATCCGGCTTGTTGCAATAATGTGAAATATTGTTCAGCTGTACGATGATATTTAATAACTTCTTTATTAAGCCACGGCTCAACTCGTTTCCCCGTTTTGAAATAATCATCGACGAGCCAACTAGTTCTTTTACCACTCGTTTGTAAGCTTTCAAATGAAGAGGTAATAACCGGATGTTGAACACTAAAGGTAAAGGTTCCATTTGTTTTTAAAGTTTGAAACACGTTTTGAAAAATAATATGAAGCTGTTCAATATAATGTAAGGCGAGTCTGGATGTTACTAAATCAAAAGTAGAAGGAGGGTATGTGTAGTCTTTGAGGTTTAAAAAATGAACGGTGCCATTTTTATTTTCTAGTTGTTTTACTGCTTTTTCATACATAAGATGTGAGCCTTCAATGCCAGTGTAAGAGTGGCAGTCATTTTCTAATACTTCCGCACCAAATTTAGCGTCACCACAACCTAAATCGAGAATTTGTTTTCCTTTTACATTACCAATGAGCTGAAAGAATGCTGGTTTTTCAAGTGATTCGTTTGGGCTATCTGTTCTATATCTCCGTTTTATATATTGATTAAAAAAAGGTTCGTTGTTGTACACATCAGATTCTGTAAACTCCATTTTTTTTCAACTCCTTAAATATTTTTTTAATTCTATCAAATATGAAAAGTAAATAATAGATTTCTTTTACTCAATAATATATAATCTAAAACTGTAAGCGTTTTCTTTAAACTATTTTTCTATAACAAATTTCGAAAACGTGTTAAGCTAGTAGAGGGATTATTGGAATTATTGAGATATTAATCCGCTTACATGAACGATGGGAGGCTTCACGATGTCTAGTAAAACACTTGCAAACTTTTTAGAAGAAAATTTAGAGGATTTAAAGTCAAAGGGGCTTTATAACGTAATTGATCCGCTGGAAAGTCCAAATGGACCGATTATTACAATTAGTGGAAAAGAATATATTAACTTATCTTCAAACAACTATCTTGGATTAGCGACTGATAATCGCTTACAAGAAGCAGCAATTGGTGCAATTCATAAGTACGGCGTTGGAGCAGGAGCTGTTCGTACAATTAACGGTACTTTAGATTTGCATATTAAATTAGAAGAAACAATTGCAAAGTTTAAACATACAGAAGCAGCAATTGCTTATCAATCAGGATTTAACTGTAATATGGCAGCGATTTCAGCTGTTATGGATAAAAATGATGCGATTCTTTCAGATGAATTAAACCACGCATCTATTATTGATGGTAGTCGTCTATCAAGAGCGAAAATCATCGTTTATAAGCATTCTGATATGGAAGATTTACGTAAAAAAGCAATCGAGGCAAAAGAATCAGGTCTTTATAATAAATTAATGGTTATTACAGACGGTGTTTTCTCAATGGATGGAGATATTGCAAAATTACCAGAGATTGTTGAAATTGCAGAAGAGCTGGATTTAATGACATATGTAGATGATGCACACGGTTCAGGGGTACTTGGCAAAGGTGCAGGTACTGTAAAACATTTCGGCCTTTCTGATAAAGTTGATTTCCAAATTGGTACATTATCAAAAGCAATTGGGGTAATTGGTGGATATGTAGCTGGGAAACAAAACTTAATCGATTGGTTAAAAGTACGTTCACGTCCATTCTTATTCTCAACAGCTTTAACACCAGCTGATGCAGCTGCTTGTATGAGATCAATTGAAATTCTAATGGAAAGCACAGAGTTACACGATCGTTTATGGGAAAATGGTCGCTATTTAAAACAAGGGTTAAAAGAACTTGGCTTTAACATTGGAGAAAGTGAAACACCAATTACACCTTGTATTATTGGTGATGAAGTATTAACACAAGAGTTTAGTAAACGTCTAAATGAAGAAGGCGTATACGCAAAATCTATCGTATTCCCAACCGTAGCAAAAGGAATGGGACGCGTTCGTAATATGCCTACAGCAGCTCATACGAAAGAAATGTTAGATGAAGCAATTCGTAAGTATGAAAAAGTAGGGAAAGAAATGGGTATCATTTAATTAACGACATCTTGTGAATAGCTTGCAAATGAGGAGTGGGAAAAATGAAAAAAATTCTAGTAACCGGTTCTTTAGGGCAAATTGGTTCTGAACTAGTAATGAAACTTCGTGATGTATACGGTGCATCAAACGTTATTGCCACAGATATTCGTGAAACAGATAGTGAAGTAGTAACGTCTGGTCCATTTGAAACGTTAGATGTAACGGATGGACAAAAATTACATGATATTGCAAAGCGTAATGAAGTAGATACAATTATTCATTTAGCGGCTTTACTTTCAGCAACTGCAGAAAAAAATCCGTTATTTGCTTGGAATTTAAACATGGGCGGACTTGTAAATGCATTAGAAGCAGCACGTGAATTAAACTGTAAGTTTTTCACGCCAAGTTCTATCGGTGCATTTGGTCCATCAACTCCAAAAGATAATACACCACAAGATACAATCCAGCGTCCTACTACGATGTATGGGGTAAACAAAGTAGCAGGAGAATTACTATGTGATTATTATCATCAAAAGTTTGGCGTTGATACGCGCGGCGTACGTTTCCCAGGCTTAATTTCTTACGTAGCTCCTCCAGGAGGCGGAACAACTGACTATGCAGTTGAAATTTATTATGAGGCGATTAAAAAAGGCGCATACACCTCATACATTGCAGAAGGAACATACATGGATATGATGTATATGCCTGATGCTTTACAAGCGATCATCTCATTAATGGAAGCTGATCCAAGTAAACTTGTGCATAGAAATGCGTTTAACATTACAGCAATGAGCTTTGAGCCAGAGCAAATTGCAGCGTCAATTCGTAAACACATTCCGAACTTTACAATGGATTACGCTGTAGATCCAGCTCGTCAAACAATCGCTGATAGCTGGCCAAACTCTATTGATGCAACAGCAGCAATGAAAGAGTGGGGCTTTAAAGCAGAATATGATTTAAACAAAATGACAACTGACATGCTTGCTAAGTTAAAAAAAAAGCTTGCAGCTGAGTTAGTGATGAATTAATAGGAAGAGCCGATTCTTAGGAATTGGCTCTTTTATTTGTATTTTTAAGAATATACAAATAATTACAAGCGTGATAAAATGAATTAATTTGTGCATAAAGGGGAGAGATACAATGGAGAAATGGGAATTAGCAAAGGAAATTTACAATACGTCGCGTTTAACGGGAACATTCAAGCTTCGCTCAGGACAAGTATCAAATCAATACTTGGATAAGTACTTATTCGAATCGAATCCAGTACTATTATTAGAAATCGCCAAACAATTGAAAGAGCTTATTCCTCCTGGAGCAGAAGTGCTAGCAGGTTTGGAGATGGGAGGAATTCCAGTAGCAACAGCATTATCTTTACAAACAGGGATTCCAGTTGTATTTGTAAGAAAAGAAGCGAAGAAATATGGAACATGTAAGTTAGCAGAGGGTGTTGATATTGCTGGGAAAAATGTTTGTGTCGTAGAAGATGTCATTACGACGGGCGGTCAAATATTATTAAGCGCGAAAGATTTAAGAGAATTAGGAGCGAATGTGAACCATGTTCTAGGTGTCATTGAGCGTACAAAAGAAGGCAGAGAAAACTTATTACAAGATGGATTACAATTACATTCTTTATTTACAATGGATGAGTTAATTGAAGGAGAAAAGCAACATGCAAAGAGTTGATGTTGTATATGCACTAATATACGATAGCGAAAAAGATAAAATATTAATGGTACATAATGTAGAGCAAAACGTTTGGTCGCTACCGGGCGGGGCTGTTGAAAAAGAAGAAACATTAGAGCAAGCACTAGTAAGAGAAGTGAAAGAAGAGACAGGATTGACTGCTGCACTCAGTGGACTTGTCGCAATAAATGAGAAGTTTTTTGAGAAGAAAGGACACCATGCACTACTTTTTACATTTCGAGCGAAAGTGTTAACGGGCGAGCTATATGCAGAAGATGAAGGCGAAATTTCCGCAATTGAATGGGTAGATAAAAAAATTGCAAATGAACGATTCCCATTCTACGATGGAGGATTTGAATCATTGTTAGAAGTAGCCATTCCATACAAGTTTCAACCAGAAACAAAGTAAGTTAACGAAGAAAAACAGGAGCCTCGTGGCTCCTGTTTTTCTATTCAATCGTCTTCAGTAATAGTTTCTTCAGCAATGGTTTAATCTTCAGGCGTAAATCTTCAGCATGATTTGCAACTAAGAAGTGATGGTTATAAATGTTTTTCATTAGTTGATAAGTCGCTTCTTTCGCTTCGCCTTCTTCGATAAAGATACCGATTACTTCCATACCACTTTTACGAGCAAGTTTCACAGCTTCGTGCGTATCTAAAATTCCGTCTTGTTGATAGTCTAGTGCAGAAGGTTCACCGTCTGTAAAGACAAGTAAGAATTTATGTTTTTCTGGTCTTTTCGCAAGCTTTTCAGAAACGATACGAATAATATACCCGTCGCGGTTATCTTCTTCTTCGCGAAGTTGCATAATTTCTGGACCGACGTTTGGTAACGTTGAGTTTTTATACGTCACAACTTCATGGATAACGTTCGGTTTATCTTCAGGTTTAGCACTAGAAGCATCTTCCCAAAATCCGCTAATAGCGTGCGGGATTTTTAAAGATTTTAAAGCTTCATGGAATAGGACCACACTCTTCTTCGTTTCTTCCATTTTGTTATACATAGAACCAGAGCAGTCCACTAATAGTTGGAATGCAACGTCTAATTCTTGTGATTCTTGTCCTTTTTTATAAAACATACGCGGCTGCTTTTCTGTATAAATACGAAGGAATTTCTTACGAAGTCTTCCGTAATATTTATCACTGTTTGCATTCGTTTTGTTTTCAATTGTTTTTTCGATAATTTTCTTTAATTCTTTTACATCTTTATTAACGACTGATTTGATAGCTTGGTAATCTTTTTTCTCATCAGGATTTGATTTGCGAGCTTCTTTAAATGTATGAGAAGCTCCCACATTATACTTGCCGTATGCACCGTCGTTTTGGCTAGAAGCATGAGACGCTCTTGCTTCCTCTGTATCAGTACCATCAAAGTTAGATTGTGTACTTTTTTGGGAAGTACCTTGTACAGAACCAAGTGCTTGGTCACCATCTTCTGATTCACGAGCAGTATCACCCATCATATTTGTTTTTGTTCCGCTTTCTAATTCAAAGCGTAAAAAGTTCTCGTTTTCATTGTTTTTATTTTCACGGTGCCATGTCGAGAAGCTTTCATCCATTTTGTTTTTGTTATCATCGTCATCTATGAGTTGCGTATCATCATTTGCTAATTTTTCAGCGCGACTGTCTTTCTCATCTGCAATAACAGATAAATAAAGCGGGGCATGTCCGAAATAATTATTAAGCATATCACTTTCAAGAAGTCCTTCTAAGCGATAGCGAATTTTCTCAACGATATACATAATATCTTCCGTATTACGAGCTTGGAATGTTTCATGCAAAATTGCTTCAATTTGCTCGAAATATTCATTATTAAACATTTCATATTTATCACTCGTTAATGAAAGATAGCATAGACAAAATAGACGGTCACCGTGATAGTTACGAACACGATTTATTTCATTTTGTGAGCCAAAGTAATTGCGGTACATTTCTTTTCGGCGTTTAAAAATATGTTTTGTGCCAGGTCGTAAATTTTTGACGATTTCCTCAACACGTAAATCTTCTAATAGAACAAATAATTGTGTTAAAAACTTTTTTAGAGGCGATTCTTGTAATTCAATCGCATAAGAACGAATTAAAGTCATGTCCGAGTAATGTTTATTACCAAGTGCCTTTAAGAACACTTCGCTTTTTAATCCGATTACTGTATCCTCTTCTTTTCGATCATCCCAAAAGTGACTAATGACAACCTTTTTTTCAATTTCGTCGTAGTATGCTTTATAGCCATACTCAAGATAGGCATCGTCTTCTTTTAGAAGAGCATACATTAAGTTTTCCATTTGTAGAAACAGCGACGCATCAATTTTTTTGTCACTAAAAATTTGTCTCATGAATTATCCCTCAAAGAAATAACTTTCTGCTAATTCACGGACAGTCATTTGTTCTGTTTCATCGTTTAATTTTGCGATAATGCTACGTTCAATTGCACGCATAACAGGAATATATACGCCTAAATCACATGCATCGATAATGCCACGAATACTAGCCGCTTCTTCACTTACGCGTCCATCACGAGCTAAAGGCATAAGATCGCTTGCGAATGCAACGAACTTTTCAATTGTTGCAACATCATTTAATTTTGATTCAGATAGTAATAGCTCTTTTAATGTATCACCTTGAATGTAAGGAACTTCAATAATAACAAAGCGGTTTTTTAATGCTTCGTTTAGTTCACTTGTCCCAACATAACCTTCGTTAATCGCAGCAATTACTCGATATTCCTCATCACCGTATACAACTTCTTGTGTAAATGGGTTTGTAATCATTTTACGATAATCTAAAGCACCATGAAGAAGTGGTAATGTTTCAGGTTTTGCCATATTGATTTCATCAATATATAAGAAGTGACCGTTCTTCATTGCCTTCATAAGAGGACCGTTAACGAATGTAACTTCAGATGCACCATCTTTTGTTTGTAATGTGTTGTATCCTAAAATACCTTCTACATCTAAGTCGACAGAACAGTTAATGCTATGCATTGGTTTTTGGAATAAAGAAGAAAGAGTTTCCGCTAGTACTGTTTTACCACTACCAGTTGGCCCTTTTAATAGAATATTTTTACCAAGTAAAAGTGCTGTAATGGCATCTTCAATAATGCTATTATCAGATGCTTTATATATTTTCTTTCCAATCAAATGTGCATTTTCGCCAGCTTCTTGTTTATTCTTTTCGTGAATGGCTGAGAGCTGTTGCTTTAAATCAGCATGTATATGAAATTGTTCTAACATGTATTTCCCACCTAACATTATTTTCATAAAGTAATACATCTTATGATAACTTGTTTTAATATGGTATGCAAAGAAAAGGAGAGAGGGGAAATGTAAAAGAAAAAGCAATCAATATTATATTGATTGCTTATAGCAAAGGAGAAATGAGTCGCATGAAAGACTCTAATATTCGTTTTTTGATACTTCTTTTTTGGAACGAGTTCCATTTAATTTCAGTGGAATGCTTAAAGTCTTCTTCAAAATCATGTTTAATATCATGAACGGTTTCTGATTCATAAAGTACACTAATAATTTCATAATTTAATTCAAAGCTACGTACATCCATATTTGCTGTTCCAATTGTTGCGATCTTATCATCAACGAGTACAATTTTCGCATGCATAAAACCATCTTTATAACTGTAAATGGAAGCACCAGCTTTTAAAAGTGGAGTAAAATAGGATTGAGATGCTTGATCACTAATAATACTATCACTTTTACCTGGATATAAAATACGTACATCTATGCCAGATATTGCACTTAAGCGTAATAATGTTAAAGTTTCTTGATCTGGAATAAAGTATGGTGTAGCGATCCAAATAGATTTTTTGGCAGAGCCCATAACAGCTAGTAACGTATTACGAATACTTTTATCATCTGAGCTTGGTCCACTTGCTACAATTTGAACAGCACCTTCTGCATTTGAGACCTCTTTACCAGGGAAGTATTGTACATTCATAAATTGATCCCAAGAGTAGTTACTTAAACCACTAGAGGCATAGAGCCAATCTTCTAGAAAGATTGCTTGTAATTTATATAATGCTTTTCCTTCTATTTTTAAATGACTATCACGCCAAACGGGAAATTTCTTTGAACGGCCGAGATATTCGTCACCGACGTTGAGTCCTCCAGTAAACCCAATTTCTCCATCTACAATAACAATTTTACGATGGTTACGATAATTGACTGTTTCAAGTAACCAAGCTGAAAAAATAGGATCAAATTCCACAATTTCAATTCCAGCTTCTTTCATAGGCTGTAAAAATCGTCTTCTTAACGTGTTACTTCCGAGTCCATCATAAAGGAAGCGTACAATAACCCCCGAGTTTGCCTTTTTTATTAAAGCATCTCGAACTTTTGTACCAATCTCATCGGCTTTATAAATATAGTATTGAATATGTATATGGTGTTTTGCATGCTCAATAGCTTGCAGAATTTCTGAAAATGTTTGATCTCCGTTTGTTAAAAGTTTTGTAGTCGTTCTATCTGCGGCAGGACCGCCTCCAAATTTTTGTACTACTTCTGTTAAATGTATAGAACGCTCATGTAATGGAACTGTAAGTAATAATTCTAGTCGTCTTCCTTCTAATATTTCACGGAATAATTTTCTTTGTTCTTCTGAGCGATGAAGATGTTTTTTTCTTCTCCAACGGCTACGCCCGAAAATAGAGTATAAAAGCACACCTACAACAGGAAGAAGTGCTAATACTAAAAACCACGCTAAGGTACTTTGGGGAGATCTATTTTCGATAAAAATAACGAATGAAATTCCTACGATTGTGATGGACCATAGAGCACCAACAAACGTATATAACGAAATAACCGATGTATTTAATAGGAAAAGAACGATAGATACGATTGTAAATATTAATAATAATTGAACGATAGGTTTCTTCATTTCTATAAAATTCCTCTAATCTTTCTGAAATATAGACTTCTTATATAAAAGGTGTAATCTGACATTCTTATTATAAAGTGTTTTGTTTTTTTTACAAAATATAGACATTTTCCCCATGCTTTCCGCATTTGTCCTACATACAGTATATTATTACATTTTTATATAGAAAAGGGGATGAATAAAATGTACGGTCGTCCAATTAGAGGATTTGGTCATGGCGGTGGTTTTGGTCATGGAGGTTTCCAGGGTGGTTTTGGACAGTCGCCGTTTTTTGGTGGAGGTTTCTTTCCAGGATTTGTAGCAGGTGCTTTACTCAGTCCAGCATTTGGTTATGGTGGATACGGTTATCCTTATTATTCAGATTATCCATACTATGCGGATTATCAACAGAATCCTTATTATTCCACATATTAAAGAGAGGCAGAACTATATGCTAAAAGGAGAGGAAGAAAAATGAACTATACTGGAAATTACGGAGGATATTATCGGAATCATCACGGTGGACACAATCATCATGGTGGACACAATCATCATGGCGGACATAATCATTATGATCACCACCACCATCATGGTGGCGGGTGGGGTGGAGGCTCATGGGGCGGAGGATTTTTCCCAGGGAGTTTTGCCGGGGGCGTAGTAGGAGGACTTACAGCTGGGGCATTAACAGGTGCAGCTAGTGGTGGGGGATATTATCCAGCACCATACCCGGTAACTTATCCAGCGCCGTACCCAGTACCATACCCAGCTTATCAACAAACATCGTACCCGTATTATTAACCTAAAAAAGAGGATACCCTCTTTTTTAGGTTAATAATGTATTTATTTATAAAATATTTCCAAAATAAATGTGAAAATATGTTAATATTTAGTTATTGTAATTCAAAATATTAAATAACAATTTTAATTTCTATTCCGTTAGTTGTCGGTATCTAGATTTACACTTTAATATTTCATGAAAGCAAAGAGATTAGGTGTGAGGTCGCATTAGTAGGGAACAGGGGCTAGTATTGATTAAATTGTAGCTTTATAAATTAAAAAATGTAAGAGAATACGGTATAATAAGATCAGATAATCAGAGAAGTGAAAAGTCTCTACTATAATTAAAACAGCACCATATTGCATTTTTTTATAAATAATATTATGTTATTTTAATCGGCCTACTTAGAAAAAATTTGTGATTTATGCAAAGGCATATTGTTAGAAAATGAGATATCTCTATTTCTATGAAGAGAAACGAGTTGTGTTTTAGTCAGATAGGAAGCAAGGAGAGGTGCGCATGCTAGAACAAAGAGGTCATGCATTATATGACTCTTCATTGCAAGATTTAAAATTAGCATTAGATGAGTCTTCAATTGTTGCTATTACAGACCGAAATGGTCTTATTACATATGTGAATGATAAATTTTGTGAAATCTCAAAATATAAAAGAGAAGAGTTAATAGGAAAAGATCACCGTATTTTAAATTCCAGATATCATCCGAAAGCATTTTTCAAATTCTATGGAAGCGTATTTTGAGTGGAAAAGTCTGGACGGGGGAAATTCGAAATCAAGCAAAAGATGGTACGTATTATTGGGTTAAAACAACAATTGTTCCATTTTTAAATGAAAAGGGAGAACCCTATCAATTTATTGCAATTCGAAATGATATAAGTAGTAGGAAAGAAGCAGAACAAAGCTTACGATTAAGCGAAAGTCGTTATAGGGAACTTGCTTATCATGATGCGTTAACAAGTTTACCAAACCGTTTGCAGTTAATTACGACTGTAAATAAGATGATTGCAGAGAAAATAGAGTTTGGCATGATTTACTTTGATTTAGATCGTTTTAAATTAGTGAATGATACGTTAGGTCATATGATAGGAGATTTACTTTTAAGTGAAGTCGCTTCACGATTGCATTACGTACTAGGAGATAAAGATGTTCTGGCTAGGCTTGGTGGAGATGAATTTGTGCTATTAACAAAAAAACATACACAAGATGGGATGAGGCAATTAGCGACATCTGTGTTGTCATGCTTTCAAGCACCATTTATGCTTGAAGGTCATGAAGTATACATTTCAGCCAGTCTAGGACTTTGTTCCTATCCGCAAGATGGAAAAGACGTTGAAAGGTTATTGAAAAATTCAGATTTAGCCATGTATAGTGCGAAAGAGCACGGAAGAAATGCGGCATGCTTCCTTACAGATGAATTACGTGCGAAAATAAACCGTAGAATGAAAATAGAGTTTGCTTTGCAAAAAGCAATTCGTGACGAAGAATTAAATGTGGCATTACAACCCATTATTGATTTGAAAACAAAGAAATGTACTGGTATTGAGGCTTTAGTACGCTGTAAGACAGAAGAAGGTCCTATTTCACCAAGTGAATTTATCCCTGTAGCTGAAGAGTGTGGACTTATTATAAAACTAGGAGACTGGGTACTAGAAAAGTCATGTCGACTGTTTAAAACTTTGCCAGAGTATCAAGAGGGACTAAGATTATCTGTTAATTTATCAATACAACAATTGATGCAAAAGCGATTTATTTTATCTGTTCGTAGTATATTGAAGCGGACAGGGTTTCCACCAAATCGTTTAATATTAGAAATAACAGAAAGTATAGCTGTACGTCATTTTGATTATATTATTGCTACATTACAAGAATTAAGAAGTATGGGAATTTTAATCGCTTTAGACGATTTCGGAACAGGGTATTCCTCATTATATTATTTAAAACAACTACCACTTGATATTGTGAAAATTGATCGTAATTTTATTCGTGAGTTTCATTATGATCACGCACAGCCAGAGCGAACGATTGTAAAATCGGTTATTGGAATTGCCCATAGTTTAAATTTATTAGTGGTTGCTGAAGGGGTAGAAACAGTAGAACAAGAAAGTTTATTAAAATCAATGGGTTGCGATTTTGTACAAGGTTTTTATTATGCGAAACCGTTAGATGTAGGTGAACTAAAAGAAAAGTTATTAACTGACTTTTAATAAAAAAAAGAGAAGCGGAAAGCTTCTCTTTTTTATTATTTTTTTTGTGAATCTTTCATTAAAATTGGATAAAGAATAAGGCCTAATACAAACAACCCAATTCCTAAGAAGAACGTTTTTAAATCAGCAGTTCCTGTTTTAATAACCCAAATGGAATATAAAAATGCTAGTGCAGTAATGATCCCATCTTTTATTCGAGATCCAGGCATTATATCATACGTTTCCCCCGTAATAACTAATTTTAACTGGTACAAGGTAGAAACAAGGTACGGGATTAAATATGCTAATGTCGCTACAACAATAGCGAAATTATATGCTTCTGAAACAGTACCAGAAATCGTTGAAAATAAGAAAATTTGTGTCATCACATTTGTAATAAATAATGATTTTGAAGGACTTCCTTTTTTATTTGTTTTTCCGAAAAACTTAGGGAAAATCCCATTTTTTGCTGCTTGGTAAGGTACTTCTGAGCTAACAACGATCCATCCTACAGTAGAGCCGAATAAAGATACGAGTGCAAGTAAGGCCATTATATAAGCACCCTTAGTACCAATTGCTAAATTTAGTGCATCCACTAATGGTTTTTGAGACTCTTTTAAAACGTCTTGTGGAAGAGCGCCCATTGTTAGTAGAGTAATTGCCATGTAAATAAGAAGAGCGATGATTAATCCGAAAATCGTAGCTTTCTTAACATCGTGCTGAGATTTTGCGCGGTTAGAGAGCATAACTGCTGACTCAATACCGATAAACGCCCAAAGTGTTGCAATAGCAGCTGAATTTATTTGTCCACCCAACGAAATAGGTTGTCCAGCTTCATTCATAAATGTTTGACCGTCCCCGAAATTAGAGGCATTGAAAATGAATAATGTGATTACAATAAACATTGTAAATCCGATGATTTTTGCTATTGTTGCAAGAAGGTTCATATTTCCTGCTCTATCAATATTTTGAGAAAGAATATATTGAATTCCCCATAGCATCATACTACATACTATGAAGGTTAAAGCTTTTCCAAGTTCTAATGAAAATCCGTTTGTTGAAAAGAGAATTTGCTTACTTTGTAAAACTGGGAAGAATGTTGATAAATATCCTGCAAAGGAAATAATTACAGATGCTGTAGCAGCCCAGTTAGCAGCCCAGTATCCCCAAGCCATACTATATCCTGCAACTTTACCTGCCTTTTGGGAAGTAAACATCGCTTGGGCGTAACTTTGTGGTCCTGCTTTTAATTCTGGTTTACGAATTGCTAAATTTCCAAATACGAGTGCAATCATAAATACACCAAGTCCTGTAATACTCCATGCAAGTGTAGATCCCATTGGACCTGATACGTGTGCTAAATTTGCTGGGAGCATAAATACGCCACCGCCAACCATATTCCCGATAACAAAAGCTGTTAAAATCCATAATCCCCATTTTTTCGTTTCCATTTTTGTTGACTCCTTTGTAGTAAGTTTTGCTTAAACATCATTTTTTACTAGCATTTTTGGCAATAAAAAAAGAGCCATGTAGATAAAAAATACCTACATGGCTCTTTGCCAAAGCGTAGGTACAACGGGAATAACCCTTGTACCTACGCGTAATTTTTCCGCTAGGTTTCAAGGGTTACGTATGATGATGATGTTTTTGTGCAAATGTAACTACAGTTGTATAAGTAAGCATAGTTCTTTGCTCCCTTTCTCCTCTGATTTTGAAGTTAGTATACTACATGTTTTTTTGAATGAAAAGAAAAATTTATAAAAATACGTTTTAGAGACTAAATATTTACCTATAGTTTTCTTGTACTGGAAAATAAGTGAGAGATTGGCAGAAGAGTATAGCGTGGTATAATACATATAGAACTAGAAGGTGACAAGGGGCTATTGTAGATGATGAGTAAGTATGAACAAATTTATACAGAAATCAGCAAATCTATTGATAATAAACAATTACAAGAAGGATGCAAAATTCCATCAGAAACGGAATTAATGAAGCAGTACGAGGCAAGCAGGGGTACTGTAAGAAAAGCTGTAGATTTATTGCAAGAGCGTGGATATGTTCAAAAAATACACGGAAAAGGTGTTTTTGTATTAAAGCGCAAAAACATTGAATTTAACTTTGGTGGTATTGTAAGTTTTCAAGAAGAAAATGAACGTTTAGGACGTTACTGTATTACAGAAGTCGTGGAAATAGAGAAAATGAAAGCGACGAAAGATGTAGCAAAGTTATTAAACGTGAAAGAAAAAACGGAAATAGATCATATTAAACGTGTACGAAATATTGATGGAGAAAAAGTAATTTTAGATATAAACCATTTTGTATCGGAATATATTCCAGGATTAACGAGAGAAATTGCAACTGCATCGATTTATAAATACATTGAGAAAGAATTAGGGCTACATATTAGCTATTCACAGCGGGTAATTGAAGTACAACCATGTACAGATGATGACCGAAAGTATTTAGATTTAAATGGAACAGACTATGTTGTCGTTGTAAAAAACTTTACTCATTTATACGATGGGAGTCAGTTCGAATATACGGAATCACGCCACCGTTTAGATATTTTTCACTTTTCGGATGTGGCGCGAAGAAAATAAAGAGATGGAGCGAAATAATCGTTCCATCTCTTTATTTATAAAAAAATCACCAACTTATATATACGAGTGTTGACTAACTTATATATACGAGTTAATATATAAGTGTAAACGGTATCAAAAAAAGAAAAGAGGGACGGGAATATGGGGAAAGACTATCGTAAAACAGCAGAAGAAGTGTTGCAGTATATTGGTGGGAAAGACAATATTGAACAAGCTGCGCACTGTGTAACGAGGCTCCGTATCGCTTTAAAAGATGAAAGTAAAATAGATAATGATAAATTGCAGTCTGTTTCATTAGTAAAGGGAGCGTTTCATAACGCTGGGGTATTTCAAATTGTAATTGGTCCAGGTGATGTCGATCGAGTATACGCTGAATTGATAACGCTTGCAGGTATGGAAGAATCGACAGTAGCTGACGTAAAAGATTCTGGAAACCAAAAGTTAAATCCAGCTCAAAAGTTTGTAAAAGTATTTTCAGATGTATTTATGCCGATATTACCAGCGATTGTAACAGCTGGTTTACTGATGGGGATTAACAATTTATTAGGGGCAAAGGACTTATTTTTTGATGGTAAAAATTTATTAGATGTTTATCCGAACTTAGGCGGGCTTTGGGATTTAATTAATATGATGGCCAATACAGCATTCGTATTCTTACCGGCACTTGTTGGTTGGTCAGCAACGAAGCGATTTGGCGGTAGCCCAATACTAGGTATTGTTATGGGATTAATGCTTGTGCATCCGGCCTTATTAAACGCGTGGGATTATGGAAAGGCAGCGACTGGTTTAGAGGGACAAAAGATTGAGTACTTCGATATTTTAGGACTATTCCAAATTGAAAAGGTAGGGTATCAAGGCCAAATTTTACCCATTTTAGTAGCAGCATTCGTATTAAGTAAAGTTGAAATCTTCTTAAAGAAACATGTACCAAATGCAATTCAATTATTAGTTGTACCAATTACAACAATCGTTGTAACAGGTGTATTAGCATTAGGAATTATCGGTCCAGTTACACGTCATATTGGAGATTTATTAACAGCTGGATTAGTAGGAGTATATGAAACGGTACCAGTACTCGGGGCAATATTATTTGGAGCATTATATGCACCGCTTGTAATTACAGGTATGCATCATATGTTTATTGCGATTGACTTACAATTAATTGCACAGCACGGCGGTACATTTATTTGGCCGATGATTGCTCTTTCTAACATTGCACAAGGTAGTGCGGCACTAGCGATGTTCTGGATTTCTAAAAATCAAAATGATAAAAGTATGGCATCGACATCAGCAATCTCAGCGTACTTCGGTATCACAGAGCCAGCAATGTTCGGTGTGAATTTACGAAATAAATTCCCGTTCTATGCAGCGATTATTGGATCTGCTATTGCCGCGATATTCATTACTTTAAATGGTGTATTAGCACCTGCTATTGGAATTGGTGGATTGCCAGCATTTATTTCTATCATTCCGAAATTGATTCCGATGTTTATTGTCGGGATGATTATCGCAGTCGTAATTCCATTTACGTTAACATGGTTATTTGCGAAACGAGTAAAATAGAAGTAGGAGGAAGTTAAGCATGAAGGATTGGCATAAAAGTGTAGTCTATCAAATTTATCCGAAGAGCTTTAATAGTTACTACAATAAAGAAACCGGTGATATAAAAGGAGTTACAGAGAAGTTAGATTATTTAAAGGAACTCGGAGTGGATTATATTTGGTTAACACCGATATACGAATCACCACAAAATGATAATGGTTATGATGTCAGTGATTATTATCGTATAGACCCATCTTACGGAACGATGGAAGAGTTTGAAGAGCTTTTAGAAGAAGCGAAAGCACGTGATATTGAGATTATGCTCGATATTGTTGTAAACCATAGTTCTACGGAGCATAAATGGTTTAAAGAGGCGAGCAAAGACAAAAATAGTCCGTATCGTGAGTATTATATTTGGCGTGATGAAAAAAATAACTGGCAGTCTAAGTTTGGTGGATCTGCTTGGAAATATGATGAAAAGACAGATCAATATTTTTTACATCTATTTGACGAGACACAAGCTGATTTAAATTGGGAAAATGAAAAGCTTCGTGAAGAAGTGTATGATATGATGCGCTTTTGGCTTGATAAAGGGGTAACTGGATTCCGCCTTGATGTTATTAACTTAATTTCAAAAGACCAACGTTTCTTAAGCGATGACGGAAGTACTGCGACAAATGATGGACGTAAATATTATACAGACGGTCCACGCGTCCATGAATATTTACAAGAGATGAATCGAAATGTGTTTGAAGGGAAAGAGGTAATTACAGTTGGAGAAATGTCATCTACGACAATTGATAATTGTATTAAATATTCGAACCCTGAGCGCAATGAACTAAGTATGACGTTTAGTTTCCATCATTTGAAGGTAGATTATCCGAATGGTGATAAGTGGACGAAAGCAGATTTTGATTTTATTAAATTAAAAGAAATTATGTCTAATTGGCAAATCGAAATGCAAAAGGGCGGAGGGTGGAATGCTTTATTTTGGTGTAATCATGACCAGCCTCGTATTGTTTCACGGTTTGGTGATGATGAGAAGTACCGAAATGAATCTGCTAAAATGTTAGCGACAGCTATGCATATGTTGCAAGGGACGCCTTATATTTACCAAGGGGAAGAAATTGGTATGACGAATCCTAACTTCCATTCTATCGAGCAATATCGTGATGTAGAATCGTTAAATATATACGATATAAAAAAAGAAGAAGGCTTATCAAAAGAAGAAATTATAGAGATTTTAAAACAAAAATCTCGTGATAATTCACGTACTCCGATGCAGTGGAATGAAGAGGTGAATAGTGGTTTTACAACAAGTACACCTTGGATTGCAGTGGCTGAAAACTTTAAAGAAATAAACGTGGAAAAAGCATTAGAAAATGATGGATCTGTATTTTATCATTATAAAAAGTTAATTGAACTTAGAAAAACGTATGATGTAATTACAAAAGGGAAATATGCTGTTTTAGATGGAAATGACCCTAAGATTTGGGCATATACACGTACTGTAGACAATGAAGTATTACTTGTTGTAAATAACTTCTATGGAGAAGAGATTGCTTACTCTGTACCAGAAGATGTTCAATTAGATGAGATGAAGCAAGAAGTTTTATTATCAAATTATAAAGATTCGAGTACGGATATAAACAATCTTATATTAAGACCGTATGAGTCGATTGTATATCGATATACAACCTTTTACTTTAAGACACCGCTATACAAAATATCCACTTCTACTTCAGGTTTAAACTTCACTTTTGCATAATCTTTATTCCAATTAATAAATTTCCTAGAAACCAGTATGTGGTCCGCGTACAATCCCTTCATTATCAGGCTCTGTTATAGCTCTCTTTAAAGATAATGCTGTTTCAAAAATACAAAAGCTTTCGACATGCTCATGAAAATATAACGATTTACTTTGTAATAAAAGTTGCACACCATAATTTAAATTCGTTTCTTTTTTCATATTCAATGTAGAAAAAGCTTTATCTAAAGCCAAATCTAATCGAGTTAATAAAGGCTCAAGGGCCAACTGATGAATTAAATTTGGGTCTGCTAAAGATTCGATATATAAGATCGTTCCTTTTCCGTTTTGAAAAGGGAGATCTAATTTTTTTTTATCATCAGAATGGCAGAGCTTGTTATCAATGTAATTTATGTTTTCGGGAAGTGATGGAAACATATGCTTCTTGTTATTGTTTTTTTGTGTATCTTCTTTCTCTGTCATAATTTCCACCTCTTTTAGAATAAAGTTACTTCTGTTAATTTTTGTTTTTTGTGAGAAAATTATGCTTGGGTTCTTTGGAAAAAAGGGGCTTGAAAGTTACGTTACGTCATCTTTTATACTTAAGGAAATAAGGAGTAGAGGGATGGTGTATATGACTTTGAAATATATGTGGGGATGGAAAGAAATTTTATATTTATTTGTTTTCGTATTTCTGATTGTACCAGTAATGATTGAATCTCTTTTTTATGATTATGCTTTAAAAATAATAGGGAACTCATTATATGCTGGAGTATTAATGGGGCTTATAATGGCAGTGATATTTACGTTTGTAGTTTATCTTTTTTGCATAAAAAGATATAAACTGTCGTGGAAAGATATTGGAATTCGGAAGCTTTCATGGAAAGATTTCTTGTGGACATTTGTAGCGGTTATTTCTTTGATTGTAGTTAGTATTGGTGTATTAATGATAATGGAGAAAATGGGTATTTCCTTTGAAAATAGTAAAACGGATACGGTCCAAAATGATAAATCAATATATTCATTTTGTATCGCGGTAATTGGAGCGGCGGTTATATCACCAATATATGAAGAGATTTTATATCGAGGTGTTTTTTATACGTTTTTTCGAGATAGATATGGCATATGGGGCGGTGTGCTTATAAGTTCAATAATATTTACAGTTGTTCATATTCCCACATATAACACATTACCGGTGAATTTTTTAAGTGGAGTAGCATTCGCATGGTTATATGAGAAAACAAATTCTATTTTATCAGCTATGGTTGCCCACGCATTATTCAATTTCATAGCAGTACTTCTCACATTTATGTCGAATTAAGAAGATATATAGGAGGGATACATATGGAAATAGCTGTAGAACGAGTTTTTACGAAAGAGATTTTAACAAGAGCAGCAAGTTTGTTTCATGTAACAGTGGAAGAAAAGCCACTTGGTGATTTTGAAAATTATATTTTTAAGGCGAAGGATAAAAATGATGAAGATTACGTATTACGTTTAACGCATTCTTCTCATCGTTCTAAAAAAGAGGTAGAGACTGAACTAGATTTTTTACGATATGTTGCGGAGCATGGGGCGAAAGTAGCAGGACCTCGTAATTCAATATCTCAAAATCTTGTAGAAGAAATTGGAGCGGAAGATGGCACTTTCTTTTTTGCGTCTTTATTTACATATGCAAAAGGTGAGCAAGTAAAAGGAGAAGAATCGCCTTATTGGGGAGATGCTTACTTTGAAGCGTGGGGAAAAGCGATTGGACAACTGCATCGCCTTACAATGAATTACCCTAAAACAGACTACCGTGATACGTGGGAAGAAGACGAGAGTGCAATTGTTAATGAATTAGAAGATGAGAAAGTGAAAGAAATTGCTAGTATATTAATGAGTCAGATAAAGGTGCTACCGGTAGAGAGAGGGACATTTGGTCTTATGCATGGTGATATTCATCCAGGTAACTTTCATTATGATGGTAAGGAATTAACGATTTTTGATTTTGATGATGCGACTTATAATTACTTTATACATGATTTAGCAATGGTTCTTTATTACTCTGTTCTTTTTACAACGTGGACTGTAGAGGGAAAAACAGTATTTGCTCTTAAACAGCTACAAGTATTACGAAAAGGCTATGAATCTGAGCATAAATTAGTAGAGAGCTGGTACGAATCATTACCATTATTTTTACGACTTCGTGATATCGGTTTGTATGGTACTCTTCAAAAGAAATTTAAGGGGAAAGATATGCCAGAGGATTTTCAAAAGTTATCAGATGAATTGTATGAAAGAATTATAAAGCAAGAGGCAATAGTGAATATATAATACAGGTATAAGAGAACAAAGTATATAAAATATATATATACTTTGTTTTTTTATACAAAAATATGTTTGTTTTATTAAAATAATATTGTCATAGATTCGGTATACACTTATAATTTTTATATATTCTGAAAATTCTTTACAAAAGGAGGTAGAGGAGTATTGGAAGCTATCGTAAGTTGGATAAATAATATTGTTTGGAGTCCCGCACTTGTCTATTTATGTTTAGGAGTAGGTCTATATTTTTCCATTCGAACGAGGTTTTTACAAGTAAGACATGTAGGAGAAATGGTGAAGCTTACATTTAAGGGGGAGAAATCTGATGCTGGTGTTTCTTCGTTCCAGGCGTTAGCACTTTCTTTATCAGGACGTGTTGGGACAGGGAATATAGCTGGGGTAGCCACAGCGGTTGCATTCGGTGGGCCAGGAGCTGTATTTTGGATGTGGGCAGTAGCCTTTTTAGGAGCAGGATCGGCTTATGTAGAATCTACATTAGCACAAATATATAAGACGAAACATCAAGGACAGTTTCGCGGTGGACCTGCTTATTACATTGAAAAAGGACTAGGTGTTAAATGGTACGCATTAGTGTTCGTCGCAGCAACGATTCTTGCGACGGGGATGCTGCTTCCAGGTGTTCAGGCAAATAGTATTGCTGTAAGTTTAGAAACAGCTTTTGGCATTAATACTTCTGTATCAGGAGCGGTATTAGTAGCGGCATTAGCACTTATTATTTTTGGAGGAGTTAAGCGAATTGTTAACGTAGCGCAAGTTGTAGTACCGTTTATGGCGCTTGGTTATATTTTAGTAGCTTGTGTAATTGTAGGTATGAATATTGAAAAATTACCAGATGCTTTTATGTTAATTTTAAAAAGTGCATTTGCATTAGAAGCTGCTTTTGGCGGGATTATCGGTTTAGCAATTTCTTGGGGTGTAAAACGTGGTATTTATTCAAATGAAGCAGGGCAAGGAACTGGGGCCCATGCAGCAGCAGCTGCTGAAGTATCGCATCCAGCTAAACAAGGGTTAGTACAAGCCTTTTCCGTTTACATTGATACATTATTTGTTTGTTCAGCAACAGCATTTATGATGATTATTACAGGGATGTATAACGTATTTGATGCAAGCGGAAAAAACTTTATCGTCAATAAATTAAATGGTGCACAGCCAGGTCCTGGTTATACACAGGCAGCAGTAGAGTCTGTTTTCCCTGGATTTGGAAACGGTTTCGTGGCAATCTCTCTACTATTCTTCGCATTCACAACAATTATGGCGTATTACTACATTGCAGAAACGAATATAGCTTACTTAAACCGTGATAAAGACCGCCCTTGGATGTCTATCGTACTAAAGTTTGTATTCTTAGGAGTTGTATTCTACGGTTGTGTAAAAACAGCAGCAACAGCATGGGCTTTAGGAGATATTGGTGTAGGAATTATGGCATGGGTTAACATTATTGCGATTTTATTATTACAAAAACCGGCATTGATCGCATTAAAGGATTACGAAAAGCAGAAAAAAGAAGGAAAAGATCCAGTATTCGATCCGCAGTCGTTAGGAATTAAAAATGCAGATTTCTGGGAGCATGAATACGGGAAAGATAAAAAAGAAGAAGTATCTTAATAGAATAGGAATGAGAGAGCAAAGGGAAATCCCTTTGTTTTTTTTATGGACAAAATGTAGATGAAAGTTATTTTTTCGCCTATTTTTGAATATAAAAAGAATGTACATGCTTTGTTAGGGGAAGGAGGGAGTATGTTGATTGAGTTTCGTAAAGTTAATAAATATTACGGTAACTTTCAAGTTTTGAAAAATATTAATGTACAAGTGAAAAAAGGTGAAGTGGTAGTAGTTGTTGGCCCTTCGGGATCAGGAAAAAGCACGTTGCTTCGGTGTATAAATCAATTGGAGGCAATTACCGATGGAGAATTAATTGTACAAAATACGGAAGTACACAATGCGAAAACAAATATGAATGAATTGCGCCGAAATATTGGGATGGTCTTTCAACACTTTTATTTATACCCGCATAAAACAGTGCTTCAAAATATTACACTAGCACCGATTAAAGTAAATAAAGTTTCCAAAGAAAAAGCGGAGCAAACAGCGATGTTTTATTTAGAGAAAGTGGGAATCCCGGAGAAAGCAGGTGTATATCCGCATCAACTATCTGGTGGACAACAGCAAAGGGTAGCGATTGCTAGAGGGCTCGCGATGCAACCGGAAATTATGCTATTTGATGAGCCGACGTCTGCTCTTGATCCAGAGTTGATTGGGGAAGTGCTTGATGTTATGAAAGCGCTGGCTAAAGAAGGCATGACGATGGTTGTCGTCACACACGAGATGGGATTTGCACGTGAGGTAGCAGATAGGATTTTATTTATGGATGATGGTCAAATTATTGAAGATACAACACCAGTACAATTTTTTGCAAATCCTGAACAAGAAAGAGCTCGTCTATTTTTAAGCCGAGTGTTAAATCATTAAAGGAGGAATTTCATGCTTAAAATGAAAAAGCTGTTTACTTTAATTGTATTTTCATGCTTATTCGTGCTTGTTGTCGCTGGATGTGGAAGTAAAAAAGACGAGGCGAAAGAAACAAATACGAAACAAGGCGGAGTTGTTGAACAAATTAAGAAGCGCGGGAAATTAGTAGTCGGGGTGAAAAATGATACGAATTTATTTGGATTAAAAAATCCTTCAACAGGGCAGGTAGAAGGATTCGATATTGATATCGCGAAGGCGCTTGCGAAGAAAATTCTTGGTGATGAAAAGAAACTAGAGCTGAAAGAAGTAACGTCTAAAACACGTATTCCAATGCTGAAAAATGGTGATATTGATGCCATTATTGCGACAATGACAATTACGGAAGAGCGTAAAAAAGAAGTGGATTTTTCAGATGTATATTTTAAAGCGGGTCAATCGTTACTTGTGAAAAAAGGAAGTAATATTAAAAATATTGATGATGTGAAACAAGGCGTTAAAGTATTGGCTGTAAAAGGCTCAACGTCTACAAATAACATCCGTCAAAAATCACCAGAAGCAACAGTATTAGAGTTTGAGAATTATAGTGAGGCATTTACAGCGTTGAAAGCTGGTAAAGGTGATGTTTTAACGACAGATAATGCGATTCTTTATGGAATGGCAAAACAAGATTCTAATTATGAAGTTGTAGGGAAAATTTTCACGGATGAACCGTATGGAATTGCAGTGCAAAAAGGTGCAGAAGATTTAACGAAAGAGATTAATAGTTTATTAAAAGATATGAAAGCGAATGGGGAATACGATAAATTGTATGGAAAATGGATCGGTCAAAAGCAAGAAAAATAAGGTGAAACTTTAATCAGTGGGGAAGGGTTATCTCTAATGATAATTAGCCTATACCAATTGGAATAAATAGTAAGAGTGAGAGGGTGAGGGATGCTCATCCTCTTCTTATAAAGAAAGAGGGGAGAATATGTGCCTGACTTTTCTATTTTGACGAATAATATTGATATGTATTTAGAAGGATTTAAATATACGGTAATGTCTAGTGTAGTTGCGCTAATAGGAAGTTTTGTTTTAGGAATTATTATGGCAGTGATGCGAATTTCACCTATTCGTATTTTGAATTGGATTGGCTCTGCCTATGTAGAGTTTGTTAGAAATATTCCACTCGTATTAATTGCATTCATTCTCTATTTTGCTTTGCCTGTAATAGGAATTACTTTCAACGGTTTTGTAGCAGGGACAGTTGCGCTTACAGTTTATACGGCGGCTTTTATTGCGGAAGTAATTCGTGCTGGTATTTTATCAGTCGCGAAAGGTCAAATGGAAGCAGCGCGTTCTTCAGGATTAACTTATACGCAAGCGATGTATCATGTCGTTTTACCTCAAGCAATGAAAATCGTCATTCCTCCTCTAGGAAATCAATTTCTCAATTTAGTAAAAAACTCTTCAATACTCGGAATTATTGCTGGAGCGGATTTAATGTATCAAGGAGACTTAATTTCAACGAAGACATTCGTTACGTTTGATGTATATATATTTGTCGGGATGTTTTATTTAGTATTAACAATTCCGCTAAGTATGCTAGTGCGTTATTTGGAAAGACGCTTGGCAAAGGAGGGGGTGTAAATGGATTTTCAAGGTGCTATTACAGGAGATCATATACTCTTTTTATTAAAAGGATTGCTTATCACGCTAGAAGTCGCTCTTGTAGCGATTGTACTTAGTTTTATTATCGGTAGTGTAATAGGAACTTTGCGCTATACAAAAATACCCGTCATCTCACCAATACTAGGCTTTATCGTTGAAGTTATTCGAAATTTACCACTTCTTTTAATTATATTTTTTACGTATTTTGCACTTCCAGAGGCAGGTTTGAAGTTAGAAATTATAACAGCCGCAATTGTTGCTTTAACGATATTTGAAGCAGCGATGATATCTGAAATTGTTAGAAGTGGCTTATTATCTATCGAAAGAGGACAAATTGAAGCGGCGCGCTCTTCAGGATTAACATATGTCCAAACGCTTTGGCACATTATTTTACCGCAAGCACTTAGAAGAATGGTTCCTCCGCTTGTTAGTCAATTTATTTCATTGTTAAAGGATACGTCATTAGCGGTTGTTATATCATTGCCAGAGCTTATGCATAATGCTCAAATTATTAGCGGGCAGAATGTAAATTATATGATTCCGACATTTATACTAGTAGCTTGTATGTATTTCGTTGTAAACTACGGTTTATCAATTTTATCTAGAAGATTAGAAACACGTTAACTCTTACAATAAATGTAAGAGTTTTTCCCTTATAAATCCTTTTTTACCTCAAATTAGTATTGCAAGCTCTTAATAATTGGATTTTTATATTATTTTATCAGAAAAGTTTTAATTTTATATAGAAATTGTAACCGCTTTCGTGTATATTTTTATTATCAGAAAATTTTAACAAGATATAGGGGTACTTGTAGGGGAGGATTAAGATGCAGCAAACAACGAATGAGAAATTACATCGTACGATGAAGAGTAGACATTTATTTATGATCGCACTAGGTGGGGTAATCGGAACTGGTTTTTTTCTAGGTTCAGGTTACACCATTAATCAGGCTGGACCAGGGGGAGCCATCCTTTCATATTTAGTGGGCGGATTTATTATGTATTTAACAATGCTTTGTCTTGGAGAGCTAACGGTAGCAATGCCAGTCTCAGGATCTTTCCAAAAGTATGCGACGAAGTTTATTGGACCAGGAACTGGATTTATGATCGGCTGGCTATACTGGATTGGATGGGCAGTAACAGTAGGATTAGAATTAACATCGATCGGTTTAATGATGAAAAGATGGTTTCCGAATGTGGATGTTTGGGTATGGTGTTTCGTATTCGGGGTTATTTTATATGCTTCAAATGCAATATCAGCGAAGAGTTATGCTGAATTAGAGTTTTGGTTCTCTAGTATTAAAGTAGTTACAATTATTGCATTCATTCTACTTGGTGGTAGCGCATTACTAGGATTTTTACCATACGACGGAAAAGAAGCAGCGCCTCTTTTCTCTAACTTTGTAAGTGATGGTGGGCTATTCCCAAATGGACTAGCTGCAGTGCTTCTTACGATGATTACAGTTAACTTTTCCTTCCAAGGAACAGAGTTAATCGGGATTGCAGCAGGAGAGAGTCAGAATCCTGAAAAAACAATTCCACGCGCAATTCGTAATACAGTATGGCGCATTATGTTATTCTTCATTTTAACAATGACAATTTTAGTAGGGTTAATTTCTTGGAAAGAAGCAGGGATAATTGAAAGTCCATTCGTAGTTGTATTTGATAAAATCGGTATTCCATATGCAGCTGATATTATGAACTTCGTTATTATTACAGCTCTTCTATCTGTAGCGAACTCAGGGTTATATGCAGCAACGCGTATACTATGGTCACTTGCAAATGAAGGAATGGCACCAACTTCTTTCAAGAAGGTAAATAAACGTGGTATTCCAATTACAGCGCTAGTCGTAACGATTGCTGTTGCGGCGTTATCCTTATTAACAAGCTTCCTTGCAGAAGATACAGTATATATGTACTTATTATCTATAGCTGGTTTATCTGCTGTTTCAAGTTGGATCATTATTGCTTTATCACAACTTCGCTTTAGAAGTCAGTATTTAAAAGGCGGAGGAAAATTAGAGGACTTAAAGTATAGAACACCACTATACCCGCTTGTTCCAATTTTAGCTTTAATTACAAATAGCATCGTTGTTATTAGTTTAGCGTTTATTCCAGAACAACGAATGGCGTTATATTGTGGTATTCCATTTATCATTTTCTGCTACATATATTATTATATGAGTAAGAAACGGAAGAAACCGATGAAAGTGGAGATGGAAGCGAAGTATGAAAATAAAAATTAAGCATGACAATATTCAAGCAGATTTATCGTACGACAAGTTGATAATCGGGAAAGAAAATGGATATTCACCGTTAGAATTACTCGTTTCTTCTATTGCAGGATGTAGTGCAATTGTTTTTCGAACGATTTTAGAAAAGAAACGTATTACATACGATACGTTTACAATTGAAGCTGAAATTGGTAGAAGTGAAGCTTTATCAAAACCAGTTGAAAGTGTTCATTTGCACTATAAAATAAAAGCACAAGGTATTACTGAGGAACAGTTAGACAAAGCACTGCAACTTGCGGTGAAAAATTGCACAATTGTTCAATCTGTAAAGGATAGTATAAAAGTTACAGAAACAATTGAATTAGTAAAGTGAAACATAAAAACGTGATAATAGGGCGCTCACGTTTTTATGTTTTTGGCAGAGGGGGAAGCCTGATGGGATGTTTAGGTTGTAAATTAGCAAATGAAGAAGAAATTATATATAAAGTGTATGAAGATGATTATGTAACTTGTTTTTTAGATCATGCACCTTTCTATGCAGGACATACTTTAATCGTTCCAAAGCAGCATGTTGTAGAAGTGGACGAATTAGATGATTGTGTAGCAAAAGCAATTATGGATGCTTCTAAAATTGTTTCAAAGGCTATTAAATTACTGTATAAACCAGATGGAATTACAATTTGTCAAAATGGTGGAATCTTTAATGAATTAACGCATTATCACATGCATGTTGTACCGAGATATAAAGAGCGTTCGTTTGCTGAGTTTTATACGGTACAACCGGGAGAGAAGCAGAGTCATAACTTTGAAGAAACAAAGATATTGTTAAAAGAAGCGATAGAGAAAATACTGCATACTGAAAAGGCGTAAGAAGGATTTTCTTACGCCTTTTTAGTCTCCATACATATTTAAAATGTCTTTCGCACGTGCACGTAAACCATCTATTAATTCTTTCGGTTCTAAAACTTGTGCATCTTTTCCAAGTCTATAAAATAAAGGGATAATAAAATTGATTTCTCCTTTATCAATTGTTGAATTTATACATCCTGTCCCATCTTCGTGTACTACAACGAACTCTTCAAGGTAAGGAACGCTTTTACATTGGCGCACGCCTTCTGCCGTTAGTAAAACATGTAACTGAGTAGGAATGTTTACTACGTTAGAGTTAGAGGCAAACCATTCTTCTAAATTTATGAATGTATCTTCATTTTCTTCCGTTGATAATATAGAAAGAATACGATCGACGCGATACAGTAATACCTTTTTTCTACTAAAGTCATAGGATGGCAAATACCATAAACCATCGTGGGCATATACACCGATAGGATGAACATGTTTTGTTTTTATTCCAAATTTAGATTCGTATTGAAAGTGTAAAATTTTATTTTCAATAGCCGCGGTTAACACTTCTTTTAAAAGTGGTGTATCAATTGCTCTCTTCGGATTCCAAAAAGCGATATAAGAACGTATTTTATCAACTTTAGCTTTCGCATCATTTTGTAGAGAGCCATATAGTTTATGAGTAACAGAATTGATTTCTGTATTAAAAGGCAAGTTACGATAGTAGCTTAAAGATTGGAAAGCAAAAAAGATGGAGACCGCTTCTTCTTCGGTAAATAAAATAGGAGGAATCACTTTATTTGTTAATACTTTATATCCTCCGTTTCGTCCTTGTTCAGCATAAATGGGTAAACCCATATCGCTTAAATCTAAAATATATCTATGGACCGTACGAACGGATATATTGAATTCATCTGATATTTCCTGGGCTGTAAATGTTTTTTTCGCAGAAACAAATATAAGAATATCTAATAAACGTTTTGCTTTTGACAAGGATATCACCTTTTTCTTTTTTTAACATGACATGAATTGTCATGTTTTACGGTTAGTATAGTGCGTATAAGATGATTTTATCAATAGAAGCTGTAAGGAGGAAAAGATATGTCACGTGAAATTGTTTTATTTATTGCAGCGAGCTTAGATGGATTTATTGCGAAAGAAGACGATGATTTAGAGTGGTTAATCGAAACAGAAGGAGAAGGCGACAACGGTTATACAGAGATGTACGAATCGATTGATACGATAATCATGGGAAAGAGAACGTATGATTATGTGATAGAGCATATGGAACCATTCCCGTACCTAGATAAGAAATGTTATGTTTTTTCTAATTCTGAAAAAGGTTCAAACGAACATGTAGAGTTTGTAAATGGGGATGTAGTGGAGTTTACAAAAAAGTTAAAAGAGCAGGAAGGATCTAAAATATGGATGGTCGGTGGAGGGAGTCTACTGAGAGGATTTTTTAGGAATAATCTAATTGATGAATATGTTGTTACGATTACACCTCACATATTAGGTTCTGGTATTCCGCTATTTAAAGAAAAGAATCCGGAAATTAATTTAACTTTGACGGATACAAAACGTTTTGGTCAGTTTGTAAATCTATATTATAAAGTAAAGTCCTAAAGGATAAGAAAACACGACTATTGATGTATAGTCGTGTTTTTATATAGACGGCAATGAAATTGTAAAGCAAGATCCATGATCAATTTCACTTGTGACAGTAATATTTCCGCCGTGTAGTTCTACAATTTCTTTTACGATGGAGAGCCCTAAACCAGTGCCTCCTGTAGCTCTGGAGCGCGCTTTATCAATACGGTAAAAGCGGTCGAAAATGTGAGGGAGGTCTTCAAGGGGAATACCTTCTCCTTCGTCCTCAACTTTGATGGAAATACGTTTATGTTCTTCTGTAACAGAAATATTAATATGAGAATGTTCTTTTGAATGTCTATAAGCGTTATTTAAAATGTTCACTACAACTTGTTCGAATCGCTGTTCATCCAAGTTTACTAACAGTGAAGGAGGACAAGTGAAAGAAACTTTAATGTGTCTTTCCTTATACATCGCGTTTACTTTTTCGGTCATGCGAGTAAGGAAGGTGTGTAAATGCACTTCCTTTACTTGAATGAAAAAGTTATGCTTTTCCATTTGAGCGAGTGAAAATAAATCTTGAACTAAGTTTGTAATATAATCAGACTCGTCTTTTATAATGGATAAGTATTGTAAACGTTGCTCAGGAGGTGTGCTTTCTTTTAATGCAATGTCAGCATAACCTCTTACGTACGTTAATGGTGTTCGTAATTCGTGAGCAACACTTGCTAGAAATTCACTTCGCTCTGTTTTCATATAATGTAAATCATTTGCGAGAGTTTGAATAGATGATGCTAGTTCACCAATTTCGTCATTTCGAGTAGTTGTTAATGAAACGGATAAATCGCCCTTACTCATTTTTTCAGTCGCTTGTTTCATGTGTAACAATGGTTTTGTTAACAAACGTGATAATAGAAAGATTGTGATAGCTGTTAATAGAAAAGTAATGACTCCGGCGATAATGAATTGTCTTGTTAGCCCGTTAACCATTTCTTCGATTGATTCCGTTCCGAGAAACATATATACATAGCCTTCCGTTTTTCCTGCCACTACAATTGGACTAACTGTACATATATAATTAGATGTTTTCCAATGATTCTCTATAATTGCTCCATCATGATCTGTTCGTGTTTGCATTCTTTCAATATGTTTTCTTATAGTAGTATTTATTTCATTGGATTTAGCTAGTACATCCTTATTTGCATTTGTAATAATAACAGTGGTTTCGGCTTCGGATTCCATTAGTGCAACATGGGAGATTGTTTGCTTATCAAAATACTTTTCAAGGACATCTCGGTGACTATTTCCGCGCTTTAATAAAGCTGTCATTTCTTCATTTACTCTATTGTTTACAAGGCTATAATAGAGCAAGACAAATAGAACACTTTCGATTAAAAGTGTAACAATTAGAAAATAAAATCCGAGTTGAATAGAAATTCGCTTCATCGTTTTGCTCCTTAATATAGGTTATCGATCCATCGATAACCTACTCCGTAAACAGTTTTTAAATGGTGATCAATAGGGAAATTTACTTTTCGTAATTTATCACGTAAATTACGAATATGTGAATCAACTGTTCTATCTTCTGTATTTGTATTTAAACCCCAAATTCTTTCAATGAGCTGATCACGGCTTAATACGTAGTTCACATGACGTAAAAATAATCCGAGTAAAGAGAATTCGATTGGAGTGAGAAGAAGTTCTTCATTATAGACAGAAACGAAATGCTTGGCCTCATCCCATAAAATGCCGTGATATTGGATTTGCGTACGTTGATTTGTTCGGCGTAAAACAGCTTCAATTCTTGCGAAGAGCTCCTCTTCGTGGAATGGTTTCGTCACGTAATCATCTGCTCCAAGTTTTAACCCTTGAACGACATCTACCGTTTGATCACGAGCAGTTACCATAATGATTGGAACGTTACTAAATGATCGAATTCTTTTGCACGTTTCCCACCCATCCATCTTTGGCATCATAATATCGAGTAAAACAAATTTGAAGTTTCGATTTTCTATATGTGAAATAGCTTCTTCTCCGGATACTGCACATACGCAGTTATATCCGATTGGAGTAAGATAAAGCGTTAATAATTCAAGCATTCTCGGTTCATCGTCTACGAGTAGTATATCGATCATAGAGTACCCTCCGTATTTGTAGTCGTTACTTAAAGTGTAATGCAAAATCATGAAGAAATGGTGCAGATTATAATGCATCTGCATAATTTCTTCAGAATTGCTTGTTATTGTAAAGTTGAAATTCCATTTTAGGTAATGATATTGGCTCGAAAATGAATAATACGGAGGCGATATAGTGAAAAAAACGACCCGGATTCTTGGGATAACAATAATTGCGGCGGCTGGTCTTGCGGCGTGTGGGCAAACGAACACAGATCATAAAAATCATGAATCTACAAAGGAGAAGAAAACAGAGCAAAAGGAAATGAAAATGAATACGGAGGTAACTGCGCCGAAAGAAATGAACGCCGGGGCATCAGATGATTTATTAACGACAAGTTTAAAAAATGTAACGAGATTAAATACAAATGATCCTTTGCAAATGGCAGTATTAACTTCGCAAACAATATGGCCGGCAACGCATAAAGTGAATCAGCCAGGTGCTGTTATTTTAGTGCCAGTGAACGAGTGGCAATTAGGTATTGCAAGTGCGGATCTTATTCATCATCCGAATAACGGACCGATTTTATTTATAGAAAAAGAAAAGGTACCCGAAATGACGTTAAAAGAAATCAAACGATTAAATCCGCTCGGAACGAAAGATGGAACGCAAATTATGGTGATGGGGGATGCAGGGGGATCTACGCTTGAGCAATTAAAAGAATATAAAGTAAAGCAAATAAAAGAAACGGATTCATCTAAATTTGCTAAAGATGTTGATAAAGAATATGCCGATATAACAGGGAATTATCCAAATAGCGTTATTATAGGTTCATCTGAAGAAGAAGGACGTTTATATACAACACCAGCTGTAAATTGGATTTCTCATATGCCAGAGCCACTTTTATATACAGAAAAAGATAAGGTGCCAGAAGCGACCATAGAGGCATTAAAAATGAGAAAAGATAAAGTAAATATATATGTATTAGGACCAGAAAAAATCATTTCAAAAGAAGTAGAAGAAGAGTTAAGTAAATACGGAAAAGTAACACGGATTAGTGGAGAGACTCCAACAGAAAATTCGATTGCGTTTGCGAAATTTAAAGATGAAAAAACGAAATTTGGCTGGGGATTCACAAAACCTGGTCACGGTTTGTCGTTTGTTTCGAGTAAAACACCAGACTTAGCAATTGCGGGAGCACCGTTTTCACATATGGGTAAACATGCCCCTGTTGTCTTGTTAGAGGAAGGAAAAGCTACACAACCAGTTTATGACGTCCTTGCTACTATTCAGCCGAAGTTTAAAGATGATCCAACAATCGGTCCATACAATCATGGATTCTTATTAGGGAATACTGAAAATATTTCATTTGAAAC
This sequence comes from Bacillus sp. MYb209, assembly GCF_002975175.1. Lineage (GTDB taxonomy): Bacteria > Bacillota > Bacilli > Bacillales > Bacillaceae_G > Bacillus_A. The sequence continues at coordinate 24,614 of NZ_PCNZ01000009.1, read as the reverse complement.
GCAAGGTGTATTGGATGAGAGGTTAGAGATTGTTCAAGAAAATGGTGAGGGGCATGGTGGACATTAAATGGGTAAAGACGCTGCTGCTGGTAGCGTCTTTTTTTAGGAAACTTTTACATAGCACAAAATCTTCTACTCGTTATATAATAGCCTTCGTGCAATCGGCCCTGATTTTCTTACGGAGAAAATCAAAGAATTAAAGAGTAGAGGAGTGTTATTTTGTTTCAAACTATAAAAAATGAATGGTTCTCAAATGTGAGAGGAGACGTGCTATCGGGGATTGTTGTTGCTTTAGCATTAATTCCTGAAGCGATAGCTTTTTCTGTTATTGCAGGTGTAGATCCGACGGTTGGATTGTATGCGGCCTTTTGTATTGCGGTTACAATTTCGTTTGTTGGTGGAAGACCAGGAATGATCTCCGCGGCAACTGGTGCGATGGCTTTATTAATGGTCACTCTTGTGAAAGATCACGGTTTACAATATTTATTTGCTGCGGCAATAGTAACAGGTATTGTTCAAATTATTTTTGGAGTGTTCAAACTGAGCTCATTTATGAAGTTTGTTCCTAAATCTGTTATGAGTGGTTTTTTAAACGCACTTGGAATTTTAGTTTTCACAGCGCAATTAACGCATTTTAAAAATGCAAATTGGCAAATGTATGCACTTGTCGCATTAGGACTTGCAATTATATATTTATTTCCACGTATTACGACGGCTGTACCGTCTACACTTATTTCAATTATTATTGTGACAAGTATTGCACTTATGAGCGGATTACAGTTGAAAACAGTAGGAGATATGGGAAGCTTACCGAAAGAATTACCGTTCTTTAGTATTCCTGATGTACCGTTTACACTTGAGACATTAGGTATTATTTTACCGTACTCAGTTATGCTTGCAATTATTGGTTTACTAGAGTCATTATTAACAGCTTCGGTTTTAGACGATATGACACATACGGAAAGTAATAAACATAAGGAAGCACGTGGCCAAGGGATTGCAAACATTGTCGCTGGTTTCTTCGGAGGAATGGCAGGATGTGCAATGATTGGGCAATCTGTTATTAACATTAAATCAGGTGGGCGCGGGAGATTATCGACGTTTGTAGCCGGTGGTTTTTTAATCGTATTGCTATTTGTTTTAGGTGATTACGTTGTTCATATTCCGATGGCTGCTTTAGTTGCTGTTATGATTATGGTTTCGATTGGGACGTTTGATTGGAACTCTGTAGCAACAATTCATAAAGTACCAAAAGGAAACGCATTTGTTATGATCGTAACAGTTGTGATTGTCCTAATTACACATAATTTAGGATTAGGTGTAATTATCGGAACGATAATTAGTGCAGTTTTATTTGCATTCAATATGGCAAAGATTCACGTGAAACATTTGTATATTGAAAATAAGAAAATATATGAGATTCACGGCCAACTATTCTTCGCATCTACGGCAGATTTTATAAATGCTTTTTCATATAATGAAGATGCGAAAGAAATTGAGCTGAACTTTACTCACGCACACGTATGGGATGATTCAGCAGTAGCAGCAATTGATAAAGTTATAATGAAGTATGAACAAAGTGATGTGAATGTAAGTATAACGGGATTAAATGAACGAAGCTCGAAGATTGTTTCAAATTTAGCTACCTATAATAAGAGAATTGCTAGTTAGAAGCCTCCTTTTTAGGGGGCTTTATTATATAATACGAGTAGGATAACGAAAAGGGGATTCAGCATATGTACAAACAAATTTTATTAGCATGTGATGGTTCTGAACATGCACTTCGAGCAGCCGAGCATGCAACATATATTGCGAAATTTAACGAAGAAACACATGTTGAAGTTGTGTACGTAGTAGATAATAGAACGGCAAAATCAGATATTATACAAGGACAAACGGATTTAGAAACAATATCAGCTAGTCGAAAAGATAAATTAAAAGAGATTGAGGGTTTATTAAAGAAAGAGAACATTTCCTACAAAATTACGATTCTACATGGCGATCCAGGAGATACGATTGTTCAATATGTAAATACAGGAGATATAGATCTTGTTATTGCTGGGAGTAGAGGTTTAAATACACTGCAAGAGATGGTGCTTGGTAGTGTAAGTCATAAAATAGCAAAGCGTGTGAAATGCCCGGTTATGATTATAAAATAAATTGAGTGAGATAGTCTGTAGTGTAAGCAGGACCTTGATATAATTCGAGGTCTTTTTTGATGTATAGAGGGAGAGATTATGGCCATACTAGATATAAGTTTAGAGGGAGATTGTTAACTTACAAATTTGTAAGTTAGTTGTCAGTTAAATCGATGTTATGAAATTTTTCCCATTGATAAAATAAGAATATCAAAGGGGATATAGGGAGGATGGAAGGTATGAAATCATTTCAAAATTTGTCTTATAGCCAAGGGGTAAGTTTAATTTGTTTAGGTGGATTTGCTGGATCTGTTATGTTAGCTGTTTTAATAAAGATGTTTCAGCAAATGTTTTAATCGTATGAATAGAAGGGAATTGATTAATATAAATAGCAAGAGAAGAACGATAAATAAAAAATAGCTCTTAGCATGTAAGTAAATGCTGAGAGCTATTTTTATGTTTATTTTTCTACTTCTGGTTTTTCACTTGTTACAGTAACGTCTTTCCATTGTGAAGTTATTTGGTTCACTTGAGTGTTGACATTATAATTTTTTACTCGCTTATTAACGCCTGTTAAATCAAATGTGTAATGAATTGGAATCATCGGTGCTTCATCATGAATTAATTTTTGCCATTTATCGTATACTTCTTTACGATATTTTTCATCAGTAGCTTTTTCTGATAATCCTTCGTTTAATAACTTAGTATTTTCATCATTTACCCAGCGCTGATAGTTAAATCCAGCATCTTTGCCCCATAGGCCAGAAAGGTCAGGATCAGAACCAGTGTTCCAAGCACCAGAGAAAATATCAACCTTCGGATCATCTTTTTTAATCATGTCACGCATGGCATTAAATTCGTGTAAACGCCCATCAACCAGCTCTACTTTTAAGCCGATATCTTTCCAAGATTGAATATAGAATTTTGCCAGCGGTTCACTTGTTTCACTACCGCTACTAGCTAAGAAGTTAATTTTGAGTTCATTACCTTTTGGGTCCTCACGGAATCCATCACCATTTTTATCTTTATAGCCAGCTTCATCTAATAGTTTTTTCGCTTTATCTACATCTAAGTTATATGCACCAACATCGTTATTATGATACTTTGGCATAGATGGTGGAATTGGAGAGTTAGCTGGAACGCGAAGTCCGTGATATACTTTCTCCGCTAATTTTTCTCTATCAATGGCATGTGCCATCGCTTGACGTAAACGAACGTCTTTGAACTTATCGTTATCCATTACAGCTTCGTTCTTTGCTTTGTCCATATGTCCAAATTTAAATCCGATATAAGTATAAGCAAGGTCAGTTTTACCAATTAGTTGTGTATTTTTTAATTTACTTACGTTCGGATATTGATCAGCAGTAATTGATGCAATATCAATATCACCTTTTTTCAGAGATGCACTAACAATAGATGGATTTACAACTTTTAATATTACATTTTTTAGTTTAGGTTTGCCCCCCCAGTAATCATCGAAGCGTTCATATTCAACTGATTCACCAGGAACGATTTTCTTCACTTTAAATGGGCCGAATCCAATTGGGTTTTGACGGATTTTATCAGATTCTGCTAGTTTTTCAATTGGTACATCGCCTAAATATTTTTTAGGTGTAGGGTATGTCCAAATACCAGTTTTAAGTGAAGGGTTTACTTCTTTATAAGTAATTGAAATTGTTTTTGGATCGACTACTTTAATACCAGAAATTTTGTCAGATTTTCCAGCGTGATAGTCTTCCATACCTTCAATCATTTGCATTTGTGTATCGTAACGAATACCTGTATATTTACTATTACCAATAACTAAGTAAGAATATTCTAAATCTTCGGCCGTTACAGGGTTACCATCGTGCCATTTTACATTATCTTTAATCTTAATTGTAATTGTTTTTTTATCTTCAGAAATTGTATACGTTGCAGCGCCGTCATTTGTAATTTCCCAGTTTTTATCTGTAGCTAATAATTGTTCATCAAAGAAATCCATAATTTCTGAATCTGGAGCAACTTCATACAATACTCTACTTAAAACACCAGCGAAAGGTGAATTTGAAACGAGTCCATATGTTAATGATCCGTCTTTAATTTCTTTACCATCATTTTTTACAGCAGAACTAAATTTATTTGTTTCTACTTTTTTCGTATTTGCTTTTTTGCTACCGCTATCGGCACCCCCACATGCAGATAGTAATAATGTTGAAGCAGCAATTGTACTTAATACTTTGTACAGTTTTGGTTTGTTCATAACTTTTCCACCCCTTATCCTTTTCTTTGTCTCGCATCAGCTGCACGCTTTAACGCTTGACCAATAAAATTTATGCACAGCATCAACACTAAAATCATGATTGATGCGGGTAACCAAATCCACCATTTTTCTTGCAATACATCTGGGTTTGTTGCGTAACTTACAAGTGTACCAAGACTTGGTGTGCTTTCTGGTAGACCGAAGCCTAAGTAAGTTAAACTAGATTCAATCCCGATGTTACCAGCAAGATTTAATGTAATATTTACGATGATAATAGAACTTAAATTAGGTAATATTTGCTGGAAGATTATCTTCCAATTTGGTGTTCCTAACGTTTTTGATGCAGATACATAATCAAGTTCCTTCTCAGTCAGTACTTTAGATCTTATAAGTCTTGCTTTTCCGACCCATAAGAAGGTGGTCATTATGAGAATAAATGTTGTAATATTGAAATTTGGAACGAGTGAGATAAACACGATAACAATCATTAAGAATGGTAAAATCATCATGAAATCGATGAAACGCATAATGATGTTATCTACAACTCCTCCAAAATAGCCAGCAATTAGTCCCATCGTAAGACCAATAAGGGTTGCTAAAAGAGTGATGGCTAAGCCAACTGTAAAGGAGTTACGTGTACCAATAATTAATTGTCCGAAAATATCACGGCCTCCATAATCAGTTCCTAACCAATGTTCAGCAGAAGGAGGATCGTAAATGGCAAACAGATCGACTCGGACGATATCTTCTTGCTTCATAATAAATGAAGTTGCATAAACGGCTATTAATATTAAAGCTAAAAAGAATAGGGAAAACATTGCTAGTTTATCTTTACGAAATTCTCGCCACATAATGGAGAAACCAGAAGGGCTCTTTTCGTAATGAACGACTTCAGTTTGTTTTTCAGGATTTGCTAACATAACGTTTCTTCACCTCCATTAATCAATACGAATACGTGGATCAACGATGCTTAGAATAATATCGGAAAGAAGAGTCCCGAGTAGCGTTGCGAATCCAGTAAATAATACAAGAGCAGTTACGACACTGAAATCACGTTGAGTGATAGATTGGAAAAATAGTTGTCCAATTCCTGGGTAGCCGAAAATATTTTCTAGAATAATAGAGCCCCCAACTAAACCTGTAATTTCATATCCTAAAAATGCTGCAATTGGTAAAAATGAATTTCGTAAAATATGTCTTGAATATACTTTAGATTCTGGTACACCTTTTGCTTTTACTGTGCGTACAAAATCTTTATGTTTCGTATCAATAATTTCACTTCGTAAATATTGTACAGTTCCTACTGTTCCAATTAATGCCCCAGATAAAGCGGGTAAAATCATATGATTGAATTTACTTACATAGTAATCAAAGGATCCAGCTGCAACTTGTGGATCAACGCTACCACTTGTAGGGAAAATTGGATATAAAAAGCCGAATAAGAATAACATTACTAATCCAAAAATAAAGAGTGGTGTACCAAATCCTAAAAAGTTATAGAGTGTAATGAGTCGATCAGCCCAAGTATCATTCCAACGTCCACTTATAACCCCAAGTGGAATAGCAATTAAGTAAGTAAGAATAAGAATAAGAAGAGCTAGCAGTACTGTATTGCCAAGACGTTCCCCAATAATATCCGTTACTTGTATTTTATGTGCGTAAGAAATTCCGAAATCCCCTTGCATAGCATTTGAAATCCACCTTACATATTGAGTGGGAATAGGATCATTTAAACCTAGTTTCTCACGTTGTTCTTCAATCACTTTTGGATCCGCCTTTGGGTTTGCTAGTTCAGCGCCACTTAATGCATCACCTGGCATTGCTTTAGCAAGTGTAAAGACGAGTACACTTAATATGAATAATTGCGGAATCATCACTAAGAATCTCCGTAGTATAAACTTCCACATGTTTTATCACTCCCTTAAGGTAATGCCACCCGGTGTGTTGGCGAGATTGGTTTTAAATCGTAAGCACGACCGTTTTCATTGAAATAATTTTCGTATGATTTCTCGTACTCAGAACTTACTTGCTGACGTAATTTACGTTGCTGTTCTCGGTTTTCAGGACGAATATCAGGAATTGCTGATATTAATCGCTTCGTATAAATATGTTGTGGATTATTATAAATCTCTGCACTAGTTGCTTCTTCCACAATGCGCCCGCGGTACATAACACCGATACGGTCACACATATGACGAATTACGCCCAAATCATGACTAATAAATAAATAGGTTAATCCTAGTTCAGCTTGTAAATCTTGCAAGAAGTTTAATACTTGAGCTTGTACAGAAACGTCAAGTGCAGATACTGGCTCATCCGCGATAATAAGCTTTGGTTTTAATGTAAGAGCGCGTGCAATACCAATTCGCTGTCTTTGTCCACCGGAAAACTCATGTGGATATTTATAAATAGACTCTGGGTTTAATCCAACTATACTAAGATACCCTTGAACGGTTCTACGTTCTTCATCAGGTGAGAGCTTCTCAAAATTCCGAAGAGGCTCGGCAATAATATCGAGAACACGTTTCTTCGGATTTAGCGATGAATATGGATCTTGGAAAATCATTTGAATATCTTTTCGTTGTTCTCTTAACTCAGAGCGACTTAATCTTGTTAAATCTCTATTATTAAAATGAATGCTACCGCCTGTCGCTTTCGTTAAGTGCATAATTGCTTTACCCGTTGTTGATTTGCCGCTACCTGATTCACCAACGATTCCATATGTTTCACCAGGTTGTAATTCAAAGCTTACGCCATCAACAGCTCGTACATAATCTAATGTACGTCCGAAGAAACCGCCTTTAATTGGAAAGTGTACTTTTAAATCTTCTACTTTAAGCAGTGCCATGAGTTACGTCATCTCCTTTCTTATGTTGGAAGTTGAAGTGTTTATAGCAAGTACAACGTACCCAATGGTTTGGTTTTACTTCATGTAAAACTGGATTTTCCTCATGTTGGTCTGGTCTAACCCACGGGATTCGGGCCTGGAATCGGCATCCAGTGCGAGGCATCTTCGCTAACGAAGGAACCACTCCTTGAATTACATGTAATTTTTCTTTTTCAGCATATGCAGATGGAATAGAATTTAATAAAGAGCGTGTATATGGATGAAGAGGGTTATTAAATATCTCTTCAACAGTTCCTGTTTCTACAATTTGTCCTGCATACATAACGACAATGCGATCAGCTGTTTCAGCGACAACACTTAAATCATGGGTAATTAAAATGATGCCCATTTTCGTTTGTTCTTGAATAGATTTCAGTAAGTCTAAAATTTGTGCTTGGATGGTTACGTCAAGAGCCGTTGTTGGCTCATCAGCAATAATGAGTGCTGGGTTACAAGCAATTGCAATTGCGATAACAATTCTTTGTCTCATTCCGCCAGATAATTCGTGTGGGTATTGTTTATATGTAAGTTCTGGTTTTGGAATACCAACTTGATGGAGTAGTTCTAAGGTGCGTTCTTTCTTTTCTGCTTTTGAAAGGCTTGTGTGGTAGTCTAAGTTTTCCTCGATTTGTTTTCCAACTGTCATAAGAGGATCAAGTGCTGTAAGGGGTTCTTGGAAAATCATTCCGATATTTGAACCACGTACTTTATTTATTTCAGCGGTTGACATGCTCAGTAAATCCTTATCTCTATAATAAAGCTGCCCTTGTAATTTTGTATTTGCCTCATTATGCAGTCGCATAATGGAAAGGGCAAGTGCACTTTTTCCGCATCCTGACTCACCAACGATCGCGACAATTTCATTTTCATGGACAGTTAAGGACACATCATCAACTGCTGCATGATACTGATCTTGTATACGAAAGGAAGTCTGTAAGTTTTCAATACGAAGAAGTGGATTCTTCATGGCTATCCCTCCATCTTTTCTGAAAAGACTAAATGTTTTGTATGTTGTTGTTATTTTAATATAAAATGACATTGTTTGACAAGAGTAAATATTCTAAAATCTTTTTATATAGAGATGAAATGCAGTAACATAGGCATAAAACCCTTTTGAGAACGCTAATAATAATAAAGTGGATTGATGAATTATTTGTAAGAAAAAAGTATTATATGTAGAAAAAAGAGAGGCGTTCTGGAAAGAACTGTCTCTCTTTTTTTTGTAAGTATAATATTAGTACTTAAGCTTGTTTTGATTTTGCAGATCCTGTATTTAAAGTAAGGGCAAGGAAGAACATTGCAAGCACACAAGAAGCAAGGAGCAAAATGAATCCGCCGTCCCATCCGAATCCATCTACAATAAAGCCCATAGCTGCGCTAGCAAAAGTAGCTCCGCCTAGGTAACCGAAAAACCCAGTTAAACCAGCGGCAGTTCCAGCAGCTTTTTTAGGTGCTAAGTCTAGCGCGTGTAGACCGATTAACATAACAGGTCCGTAAATTAAAAATCCAATGGAAACAAGTGCGATACTATCAATGATTGGGTGACCAGCGGGATTTAGCCAGTAAACGAGAACAGCAATAAATACACCGACCATAAATAAAATACCAGCGGGTGCGCGGCGCCCTTTAAATAGTTTATCACTCATCCATCCGCAAAGAAGTGTACCTGGAATACCAGCCCATTCATATAGAGCATAAGCTGTACGTGAGCTACTATGAGTAAAGCTTTTTTCCTCTACTAAATAAGTAGGAGCCCAGTCTACAACACCGTAACGAACGAAATAAACAAAAACGTTAGCGATAGCGATGTACCATAAAAATTTATTGTTTAATACGTATGTAAATAAAATTTCCTTTACCGAAAGCTCGCGTTTACGGTCCGCTACTTTTTCATCTGATGGATATTCCCCAGTATGTTCTTCAATAGAAGGTAATCCGCAAGATTGAGGTGTATCTCTCATCGTAATTAATACATAAATCCCAACTAAAATCGAAAGAATACCTGGGAAGTAAAATATACTTTTCCAGTCATTTGCAAAGAAATATAAGCCTAATGTAACGAGAGAAGGCATAAGGGCGCCGCCGACATTATGAGCGACGTTCCAAATAGACATTTTTGTACCACGTTCACTAACGGAGAACCAGTGAACCATCGTACGGCCACAAGGAGGCCATCCCATACCTTGTACCCATCCATTTAAAAACTGAAGTACAAACATAAGTATAATGCTCGTTGTAATGAAAGAAAATGAGCCGAAAATAATATTAATGATACCTGATAAAAATAGCCCAGCTGCTAAAAAGTAGCGAGGATTACAACGATCGGATACGATACCCATGAGAAATTTACTTAATCCGTAAGCGATAGATACTGCTGAAAGGATAACCCCAAGTTCTCCTTTACTAAAGCCTTGTTCGATTAAGTATGGCATTGCGAGTGAAAAGTTTTTTCGAACAAAGTAGTAACCTGCATAACCGATAAAGATACCTAAGAATACTTGTAAACGCAATTTACGGTATTCGCTATCAGTACGATCAGTAGGTAAGCGTTCTGCGTGGGGCGCAGGTTTAAATAATTGTGTGAAAAACATAAAATGAAAATCCTCCCCTAATTAATTCGAAGCGTTTTAAGACAGAGAGAATACAAAAAGGCTATGAAATATAAAAAAGTTCCCTTTTTTATGATTCATAGCCTTATACTCCGATTCTCCGTGACTGTCAATATTAAATTCGACGAAAATTATACAACTTTGTGACAGAAATGTAAACGTTTTTATAAAGAAAGTTGTTGACGTAGTTTGTTTGTGGGATTAATATTTAAATACGTTAAATATTTTATTGCTTAAATAAGAGGTGGATAACATGCCAAATGATATGACTCATATTGATAAGATTCAAGCTCTTACATTCGCTATAGGAAAGAAAATGCAAACAGAGCTATTAGAACAAATGCAAGCATCAGGACTTACACCACCGCAGTTTTATATTTTAAAGATTTTAGATCATTACGGAGCTTCAAGAGCGACACAATTGGCGGAGAAAATGTACGTGAAACCGAGCGCGATTACAGTAATGATTGATCGTTTAATTGATCATGGGTTAGTAGAGCGCTATCACGACGATAATGACCGCCGCGTTGTTGTCATTGAGCTAACTAAAAAGGGGAAAGCTACAGTAGAAGAGGCGATGGCGGCTCGTAATGAGCATATTGCAAAATACTTCTCACACTTAGAATTACAAGAGAGGGAAGATTTGTTACGCCTCTTTGAAAAGCTAGAAACAATTATTTGCGGGACACCAGAGAAAAAAGAGAAAAACTAAGAGGAATTGAGGAGATTACATGGAGCAACAAGAAAATCAGAATAGAAAGTTGTTGTTAATCGGTTTAGTAATCGCAATGCTATTTGCTGCATTGGACGGAACAATCGTTGGTACAGCAATGCCGCGTATCGTCGGTGAACTAGGTGGATTAAGTTTAATGACATGGTTAACAACAGCTTACATGTTAACATCAACAACGGTTGTACCGATTGCAGGTAAATTAGCGGATTTACTTGGGCGTCGTAACGTATATATAGCAGGATTAATTATCTTTATGGTTGGTTCAGCGTTATGTGGTATGGCAAACGGTATGACAGAATTAATTATTTTCCGTGGTATTCAAGGTCTTGGTGGCGGTATTATGATGCCAATGGCTATGATTATTATCGGAGATATGTTCACGGGAAAAGAACGTGCTAAATGGCAAGGTATTTTTGGAGCTCTATATGGTCTTGCCTCTGTAATTGGGCCACAAGTTGGTGGTTGGATTGTAGACGCAGTGAACTGGAGATGGGTATTCTATATTAACTTACCAGTTGGTATTTTAGCGACAATCTTTATTGCAATGGGATTAAAAGCACATAAACAAACAGGACCAATTAAAATTGATATCGCTGGAATCTTCACGATGATTCTCGGTGTTGTAAGTTTATTACTTGCGTTAACGTTTGGTGGAAAAGATTATGCATGGGGTTCTTGGCAAATTATCGGGTTATTTGCACTAGCTGCCATTGGTATTGTTAGCTTTGTTATCGTTGAAACGAAGGCTGAAGAACCAATTTTACCGATGCACTTCTTTAAAAACCGCACATTTACACTACTGAATGCGATCGGTTTCTTTATGAGTATTGGAATGTTTGGAGCAATTATGTTCGTACCATTCTTTATGCAAGGAATTGTAGGCGTAAGTGCTGCTGAATCAGGAACGATTATGACACCGATGATGATCACAATGATCGTTATGAGTATTATCGGCGGTCAGCTTGTATTAAAAATTGGTGTGAAACCACAAATTATTACAGGGATGCTTATTATGGCTAGTGGTTTCTGGTTATTAACAACGATGGATATGCACACAACTAAGCTTACCGCTACTTCTTATATGATGGTTATCGGTTTAGGAATGGGTCTTGTTATGCCGATATTAACATTAGCATTACAAGAAAGCTTCCCGAAAAAAGATCTTGGCGTTGTAACATCATCAAGCCAATTCTTCCGTCAAATCGGTGGAACATTCGGTATTACAATTTTAGGATCAATTATGAATAATACTTCAGGTACAACGTTAACAAATAAATTAGTACCTGTATTAGATACATTCCCAAAAGAAGCGGGACAAATGGTAACAAAATTGAAAGATATGATTCATACAGATCCACAAAGTTTATATTCTATGCTCTTTAGTCCAGAGGCATTAAAACAAATGCCAGAAGCATTTTCTAACAGCATCGTACCAATTTTGAAAAGTTCTTTAGTGGATTCGCTTCATACTGTATTTTTAACAGGATTAGTATTTATCGTAGTAGGTGCAATCTTTACGATTTTCTTACAGAAGATTAAACTATCTGATCGTAAAAAAGCTGCAGAAGAGCCTGCTGTAGAAGAGAAAGAACAAACTGTATCATATTCATAGTGAAAAAGCATCGCCTTATGGCGGTGCTTTTTTTGAGTATAGCCTTAAAAGCTTTTTAGTGAGAAATGATTGACGTATTTTTATAAATGCGTTATATTATTTCCTGTAAACGGTTACATGAAATGAGGAGAAAAGAGAATGAGTACGATTAAAGACGTTGCAAAATTAGCAGGGGTATCTGTTGCGACCGTTTCCAGAGTGTTAAATAAAAATGGATATGTTCATGAGGATACATTAAAAAAAGTAGAGCGAGCAATTGAAATGCTAGATTATAAGCCTAGTACAGTAGCACGATCTTTATACAATAAAAAATCTCGTTTAATTGGCTTAGTTGTTCCAAATATCGTGAATCCATTCTTTCCAGAAGTTGCACGTGCCGTAGAAGATGTAGCACATAAGCAAGGTTACACAGTTGTCCTTTGTAACTCTGATGAAAATTTAGAAAAAGAGAAACAATACATTGATGTGCTTAGACAAAATAATGTGGACGGGTTTATTGTGGCAACGAATCCACAAAATAGTGTTAATTACATGAATTTGTCTATTCCAGTTGTTGCGATTGACCGTATGTTTAATGAGCGCATTCCTACTGTATATGCAGATAACTATGCAGGGAGTCAGGCGGCGACAAAGTTATTAATAGACAAAGGGTGTAAACATATTGCACATATTCGTGGACCGCGTGATGTGAGCACAGCTAATGAACGTTTTGAAGGTTTTGTAGACGTTATTACGCAAAATAATCTTTCTTATATGATTGCAGAGAGTACATTCGATCCAGCTAATAGTGAACAGGTCGCGGTGGGATTATTGGAAGAATATCCGCATATTGATGGAATTGTTGCTGGGAATGATTTAATTGCAATCGGCGTTGTAAAGGCTGCACTTCAAAAGGGGATTTCTATTCCAGACGATTTACAAATTATCGGATTCGATGGAATTTCTTTAACAGAAATGATGTATCCATCTATTACAACTGTTGCACAGCCAATTTATGAAATGGGGAAAGTTGCAACAGAATTGTTGTTAGAGCAGATGGAAGGAAATCCATTAGAGGAGAAACACTATCGTTTACCGATTGAAATTATAGAACGAAATACAACGAAGTAAGGAGATGAGACAGATGCCAAATATTGCAGTAGTGGGTAGTATTTCAATGGACTTAGTGGCTGTTTCAAAAATACGGCCGAAAGCAGGAGAAACGGTAATTGGTGAAGCGTTTCATACGATCCCAGGAGGAAAAGGGGCCAACCAGGCAGTCGCTGCAGCTAGATTAGGAGCAAATGTAGCGATGGTTGGTGCAGTAGGAAATGATGATTACGGAACAGTAGTTAGAAAAAATTTAGAGAACGAACGCGTTTTTATCGACTATGTGGTACCGGTTACAGATAGAACGACAGGAATCGCTCATATCGTTTTAGCAGAAGAGGATAATAGTATTGTTGTCGTACAAGGAGCAAATGCTCTTGTAAGTGAGTCGATTGTAGATCGTTCAAAAGACCTTCTTGTAAAAGCTGATATGGTTGTTCTTCAACTAGAGATTCCGCTTGAAACAGTAAAATACGTTCTGGCTATTTGTGAGGAGCATAAAATTCCAGTTATGTTGAATCCGGCTCCAGCACAATTTTTATCAGAAGATATTTTAGAAAAAGCGACTTATATTACGCCGAATGAACATGAATGTCGCATTGTATTAGATGATTTTACATCACCAATTGAAGAGTTACTGGCTAAGTATCCAAACAAACTACTGATGACAGAAGGGTCTAATGGTGTTCGTTTCCATAACGGAACGGAAGTTGTTCAAGTTCCAAGTATTGCTGTAGATGTAGTAGATACGACTGGAGCTGGTGATACATTTAACGGCGCGCTAGCAGTTGCGCTTTCTGAAGGAGAAACACTTCAAAAGGCTATTCGTTTTGCGAATATTGCTGGTGGTCTTTCTGTAACAAAGCTTGGGGCACAGGGCGGTATGCCAACGAGAGATAGAGTACGTGAAGTGCAGGTGATTGCTGGATGAAAAAGCACGGTGTATTAAATAGCGAAATCGCGGCAGTCCTTGCTTCACTTGGACATACAGATACGATTGTAATTGCTGATTGCGGGTTACCTATTCCTGATGGAGTAAAACGAATTGATTTAGCAGTTGAAATCGGAAAACCTAGTTTTTTAGACGTATTACAAGTTGTTGCTGATGATATGGCAATTGAAAAAGTGACGTTAGCAGAAGAAGTTATTATGAATAATGCAGAGGTAAATAAAGAAGTTGAGATGCGATTAATAGAGCCAGCATTTGAATATGTGTCTCATAAGGAATTTAAAGAGCATACAAAGAGAGCGAAGGCGATTATTCGTACAGGAGAAGCAACGCCTTATGCGAATGTTATTTTACATGCAGGCGTAATTTTTTAATAAAGGGATGTGATGAGAATGCATATTGAAATGAAGAACATTTCAAAAGCGTTCAGTGGTAATCCTGTTCTAAAAAACGCACAGTTTATGATTGAAACAGGAGAAGTCCATGCATTGATGGGGGAAAATGGAGCGGGGAAATCGACGCTCATGAAGATTTTAACAGGTGTATATAAAAAAGACAGTGGAACAGTCACAATTGATGGACAAGAACGAACTTTTAAAAATGCGAAAGAAGCGGAAGAGTACGGTATTGCATTTATCCATCAAGAGTTGAACATATTACCAAATTTAACGGTAGCTGAAAATATGTTTCTTGGAAAAGAGTTAATGTATGGGAAAACGGGCATTTTACGTACGCGTCAAATGAATGCGATTGCCCAGCAGCAATTAGCAGATCTTGGTCTACATGTGAGAGGCGCTATGCTAGCAGGTGAATTATCAGTTGGACAACAGCAAATTATTGAAATTGCTAAAGCATTAATGACAAAGGCGAGCGTTATTATTATGGATGAACCTACAGCAGCATTAACAGATCGCGAAATTGAAACGCTGTTTATTGTTATTAATAAATTGCGTAAAGAGGGCGTTTCATTTGTTTATATTTCACACCGGATGGAAGAAATTTTTTCAATATGTGATGCTATTACGATTTTGCGTGATGGAGAATATGTAGGGAAGAGATTAATTCCAGAAACGTCATTTGATGAAGTAGTTAGCATGATGGTGGGCCGCAGTATTGGTGAACGTTATCCAGAACGAAGTAGTCAAATTGGCGAAGTGATTTTTGAAATGCGTAACGGAACGAAAAAAGGAAAATTTGAAAATGTTTCGTTTCAAGTTAGAAAAGGTGAGATCCTTGGTGTTGCGGGCTTGATGGGAGCTGGTCGCACGGATATTATGAAAGCGATATTTGGATATGAACCGCTTGATTCAGGACAAATTTTTATGAATGGACAAGAAGTAAAAATTGATAGTCCAATTGATGCGATTAGACAACGAATTGCCTTTATTACAGAGGATAGAAAATCTGAAGGGCTTGTGTTAGATTTTTCGATTCGTGAAAATTTAGCTTTACCAAATTTAGAAAGTCTTTCAAAGGGAAGCGTTGTTAATAAAGGTTTAGAACAGCAATTTACAGAGGATATGATGAAGCTTCTTAATGTGAAAGCAGCAAACGGAGAGCAAGTTGTAAAATCTCTTTCTGGTGGAAATCAGCAAAAGATTGTAATTGCAAAATGGTTAGGTATTCATCCGCAGTTACTCATTTTAGATGAGCCAACAAGAGGTGTAGATGTTGGGGCTAAAAAAGAAATTTACTCTATTATGAATAAGCTTACCGAGCAAGGAGATGCCGTTATTATGGTATCGTCGGAGCTTCCAGAAGTTTTAGGAATGAGTGATCGTGTTCTCGTCATTCATGAAGGAAAAATCGGTGGTATTTTAGAGAAAGATCAGGCATCGCAAGAGTCTATTATGGCACTAGCTACAGGGGGAGAGTAAGATATGGCTAAGAAGGGGAATGTATTACAACAACTCGGTTCTTTAATCGGTTTAGTGTTAATTATCGTAGTGATTACAGCTTTAAATCCAGCATTTATTGAAATTCCAAATTTATTTAATATACTGCGCCAAGTATCGATTAATGCACTCATTGCATTTGGAATGACCTTCGTTATTTTAACAGGGGGTATTGACTTATCGGTAGGTTCTATTTTAGCATTATCAAGTGCACTTGTTGCCGGAATGATGGCAAGTGGCATGGATCCGTTCCTTGCGATGGCAGTTGGATTATTAGCAGGTCTTGTAATGGGGATTGTAAACGGTATCATTATTACGAAGGGAAAAGTAGCTCCGTTTATTGCGACTTTAGCAACGATGACTATTTTTCGCGGGTTGACGCTTGTTTATATGGACGGACGTCCGATCACTGGTCTTGGTGATCATTTAATGTTCCAAATGTTTGGCCGTGGTTATTTCCTTGGCATTCCTGTGCCAGCCGTTACAATGATGATTGCTTTTGCAGTACTGTACTTTATTTTAAAGAAAACAACGTTTGGTCGCCGTACGTTTGCGATTGGTGGAAATGAAGAAGCGGCAGCTTTATCAGGTATTAATGTTACGAGAATTAAGGTAATGATTTACGGTCTTTCCGGAATTTTGGCAGCGCTTGCAGGTATTGTATTAACATCACGATTAGATTCTGCACAGCCGACTGCTGGTACTTCTTATGAATTAGATGCAATTGCTGCAGTTGTGTTAGGAGGAACGAGTCTTTCAGGTGGAAGAGGATGGATTGTTGGTACACTCATCGGTGTACTTATCATTGGTGTGCTAAATAACGGTTTAAATTTATTAGGTGTATCTTCTTTCTTCCAACAAGTTGTAAAAGGACTTGTAATCTTACTAGCTGTACTAATTGATCGTCGAAAAGAAGCGTAATGGAGGGGCAATTCATGAAAAAATGGTTACTGATACTCGTTGCATGCATCATGGTAGTTACTGCTGGTTGTTCAATGGAACCACCAGATTGGGCAAAGGATTCTAGCGATAAAGGTCGAAATAAAACTATTAAAGTTGGATTTTCTGTTTCAACTTTAAATAATCCATTTTTCGTCACGTTGAAAAAAGGTGCAGAAAAGAAAGCAAAAGATAGCGGCATTGAATTAATTGCTGTTGATGCACAAAATGATGCAGCGAAGCAAACAAACGATGTTGAAGATTTAATTCAAAAAGGTGTCGATGTAGTTGTTATTAATCCAACCGACTCAGATGCTGTTGCTTCAGCGGTAAGTGCAGCCAATGCAGCCAATGTTCCTGTTATTACAGTAGACAGAGTTGCAAATTCAGGTAAAGTTGTTTCTCACATAGCTTCCAACAATGTAGAAGGTGGTCAAATGGCTAGTGATTACATTCGGGAAGTAGTTGGTGAAGGAACAAATGTCGCTGAGTTAGAAGGAATCCCTGGATCGTCTGCTGCTCGTGAGCGTGGGAAAGGATTCCATAACGTAGCTGATAAGTCTTTAAAAGTAGTAGCAAAACAAGCAGCTGATTTCGATCGTGCAAAAGGATTATCCGTTATGGAAAATATTTTGCAAGCGAATAGCGATATAAAAGCAGTGTTCGCTCATAACGATGAAATGGCATTAGGCGCAATTGAGGCATTGAAATCTGCTGGTAAAACGGATGTAGTCGTTGTTGGATTTGATGCAACGGACGATGCTGTAAAAGCGGTTAAAGATGGACGCATGGCAGCAACAGTCGCTCAAAAACCGGAATTAATTGGAGAGAAGGCGATGGAAACAGCAAAAGAGATAACACAAGGTAAAAAAGTGGACAAATTTATTCCGATTGAATTAGAGCTTATTAAGAAAAAATAAATATAAAATGAAAATTAGGAAGGAAGAATAACAAATGAAATTTTTTATTGATACAGCAAACGTTAACGAAATTAAAGAGGCAAATGCATTAGGTGTAGTAGCTGGAGTAACGACAAATCCATCACTTGTAGCAAAAGAAGGCGTAGATTTCCATGAGCGTATTCGTGAAATTTGCAGCTTTATTGAAGGACCTGTAAGTGCAGAAGTAATTAGCTTAGAAGCTGATAAAATGATTGAAGAAGGAAAAGAGTTAGCAAAAATCGCTCCAAACGTTGTTGTAAAAGTTCCAATGACAACAGAAGGCTTAAAAGCAGTAAAAGCATTCTCTGATTTAGGAATTCGTACAAACGTTACATTAGTATTCTCAGCAGTGCAAGCATTACTTGCAGCTCGCGCTGGTGCGACATACGTTTCACCGTTCTTAGGTCGCCTAGATGATATCGGTCATAACGGTATGGACTTAATCCGCCAAATCGCAGAAATCTTTGCAATTCACGGCATTGAAACAGAAATCATTGCAGCATCTGTACGTCACAGTGTTCACGTAACAGAAGCAGCGTTAAACGGTGCACATATTGCAACAATCCCAGCAAACGTAATCGCTTCATTAGTGAAGCACCCATTAACAGATCAAGGAATTGAGAAATTCTTAGCTGATTGGGAAAAAACACAAGAGAAATAATACGAAATGGAGAACCCAAGTTTAATTAACTTGGGTTCTTTTTTTTGTTTGAAAGAATTTTCATGCAATTTTGCATATTGTCTTTTAAATTTTTAATATAAGCTATTTAATATATAACAAATCACTCTTTATTTTTCACATTTCGACATAAAAAGATAGAGGGTCTGACCAGAAAACTGGAGGGCATGATTCTATAACAGAAAGCTTATTGCTTATAGAATCATGTTTTTTATTATACAAGGGAGGATAGATTACTTATTTTTATCTGAAGTTTAAGATTGATACAAGGGGATGATTAAAATGAGAAAAAAAGCGCCATTTAAGGTGTTGTCATCATTAACGATCGCAACACTCATCGGATGCTCAGCTGTAATGAGTGCTCCGTTAGCATATGCAGAAACGCCAGCAAAAGAAAGCATGTCTACAACGCCAATTGATCATAATTTAATTCAAGAAGATCGTTTAGCGGAAGCGTTGAAAGAAAGAGGAACAATTAATCCAGCATCGTCTAAAGAAGAGACAAAAAAGGCTGTAGAGCAATATATTGAAAAGAAACAAGGGGATCAGGTAAATAAAGAAATTCTTCCAGAGGATGCTGCTCAAGAAGCATCTGATTTCGTAAAAAAGGTAAAAGAGAAGAAGATGGAAGAAAAGGAAAAAGTAAAGAAAGCTGAAAAAAATGTTAGCCCTGAGCAAAAGCCAGAGCCAAATAAAAAGCAATTAGATGGGAAAGTTCCAACGTCTAAGGCGAAACAAGCTCCATATAGTGGACCTGTCCGCAATGATAAAGTGTTAGTGTTACTCGTTGAATTTAGTGATTATAAACATAACAATATTGAGCAAACACCAGGTTATATGTATTCGAAAGATTTTAGTAGAGAACATTATCAAAAAATGCTATTTGGTAATGAACCTTACACATTATTTGATGGTTCGAAAGTAAAAACATTTAAACAATATTATGAAGAGCAGTCTGGTGGTAGTTATACGACAGACGGATATGTAACGGAGTGGCTAACTGTGCCAGGAAAAGCTGCTGATTACGGAGCTGATGGTAGCAGTGGTCATGATAATAAAGGTCCAAAAGGCGCACGTGATTTAGTGAAGGAAGCTTTAAGTGCGGCAGCTGAAAAAGGATTAGATTTATCTCAATTTGATCAATTCGATAGATATGATACAAATGGTGACGGTAATCAAAATGAATCTGACGGTGTAATTGATCATTTAATGGTAATCCATGCTGGTGTTGGTCAAGAAGCTGGTGGCGGTAAATTAGGTGATGATGCGATTTGGTCACATCGTTCAAAATTAGCAAGAGATCCAGTAGCGATTGAAGGTACAAAATCAAAGGTAGATTACTTTGGTGGAAAAGTAGCAGCGCATGATTACACAATTGAACCAGAAGACGGTGCAGTAGGTGTGTTTGCACATGAATTTGGACATGACCTTGGTTTACCGGATGAATATGACACGAAGTATACTGGAACTGGATCACCTGTCGAAGCTTGGTCATTAATGAGTGGAGGTAGTTGGACAGGAAAAATCGCAGGAACGGAGCCAACTAGTTTTTCGCCACAAAATAAAGACTTCTTACAAAAGAATATGGGCGGCAACTGGGCAAAAATTTTAGAAGTAGATTACGATAAAATTAAGAGTGGTGTAGGAGTTCCTACATATATTGATCAAAGTGTTACGAAATCAAATCGTCCAGGTGTCGTACGTGTCAACTTACCAGGTAAGAGTATTGAAACAATTAAGCCTGGATTTGGAAAGCGTGCATACTATAGTACAAGAGGCGATGATATTCATACGACATTAGAAACACCATTCTTCGATTTAACAAAAGGAACAAATGCAAAATTTGATTATAAAGCGAATTATGAACTAGAAGCAGAGTGTGATTTCATCGAAGTACATGCTGTAACTGAAGATGGAACAAAAACATTGATTGATAGATTAGGAGAAAAGATAGTACAAGATGATAAAGATACAACAGATGGGAAATGGATTGATAAATCATACGATTTAAGCCAGTTCAAAGGGAAGAAAGTTAAACTACAATTCGACTATATTACAGATCCAGCTTTAACATATAAAGGTTTCGCAATGGATAATGTAAATGTAACAGTTGATGGACAAGTAGTATTTTCGGATGACGCAGAAGGACAGTCTAAAATGAAGTTAAATGGATTCGTTGTTTCTGATGGGACAGAACAGAAGCCCCATTATTATTATCTAGAGTGGAGAAACTATGCTGGATCAGATAATGGATTAAAAGCGGGAAGAGGTCCGGTGTATGATACAGGTCTTGTCGTTTGGTATGCAGATGATAGCTTCAAAGATAACTGGGTTGGGGTGCATCCAGGTGAAGGCTTCCTTGGTGTTGTAGATTCTCATCCAGAAGCGATTGTTGGAAATTTAGGTGGGAAACCAGCATACGGTAATACTGGAATTCAAATTGCAGATGCTGCATTTTCGTTTGATCAAACACCTTCATGGAGTATGAATTCATTTACACGAGGACAGTTTAATTATACTGGATTACAAGGTGTTACAACGTTTGATGATTCAAAAGTATACAGTAATAAACAAATTGCTGATGCGGGACGAAAAGTTCCAAACCTTGGACTTAAATTCCAAGTTGTTGGACAAGCAGATGATAAGTCTGCAGGTGCTGTTTGGATTAGACGTTAATAAAATAAAAGCACATTCTTCATAAGAAGAGTGTGTTTTTTTATTTGTAAAGTAAGTTATTATTTTAGTTCATGTATAGTGTATCAAATTATGTGGGGAAAGGAAATATTTCCGAGGAAATTGTCGAAGTATCGTCAGTATTTATTCAGTTTCTTTTTTTAAGGAAGAAAGTATTATTGCTTTTATACATAAGTTTATTTACAGTATTACTTGGTTATATGCAAAAGTAATATATATTAGGCGAAAAAAAGACAATGATGGAATTAACCCATCATTGTCTTTTTCGCTTTGCTTCTTACATAAATCATTCCAGCAAATGTTAATAAGAATGCAGTTCCGATAACGAAGCTAGCGCTAGGTGATGCTCCGATTGCTCCGACTGTAAAGGAGCCAGCAACAACTCCTAACGAGAAGAATGCATAAAACAATCCGAATGCTTTCCCTCGGTTACCATCTGTCGTATTTTCAACAAGTAAAGCATTAATTGCTGGGAAGAGGATAGCGAATCCAATTCCATAGATCATCATAACGATAAAGAGCATGCCTTTTGTTGTAAATAATCCGAGTAAAGATAACGCTAGTGCCATTACTGCAATCCCGATTAGCATTAGTTTTGAACGATTAAATCGATCGTAAATACGATTTGTTGGCAGTAAGAAGAAGAGGATAGCGGTAATTCCGAATACACTTAACATCATGCCTGTTGTAGATGCTTTAAGTGCTAACGCCTCAACTTTTACTGGTAACATATAAGTGACAATCCCTTGTGAAAACATTAGTGTGAAAGCACCAATATATGCTTGTAATAACGGTTCTGATCTCAATAGTTCAATCATATCTTCTTTGTTCATCATTTGTGTTCTTGATGTATCTTTCCTTGATACGTTATTTGGTAAGAAGAATAGAGATACGATTGTACCAAGGGCCATTAAAATAGAAATGGTAATGAACACCCACTCTATACCAGCTGTTGCTTTCATAATACCACTGAAAGTAGGTCCTACGATTGCCGCTGTTCCAACAGCAGCACCAGATAGAGCCATTGCCTTACCTTGCCTTGCTGAATTTGTTTGTTTTGATAAAAACGTAAAGGCAGCAGGAATTAAAAATCCGTCACTAAAACCGTGCATAAAGCGCACAACTAATAGTTGTTCACCACTTTGAACAACGGTGTATAACAAGACTATGAAACTCGTAATTCCCATGCTTATATAAAGGATTTTTTTTGCACCAAATTTATCGACAGCGGCTCCAGCAATAATATTACCGATCATATTAGCGAATGAGTACATACCGACAACTAGCCCGATAACAAGAGGGGTTCCTCCAAGGCTTTGAGCGAAAGTACTCATAATAGGTAATTGTGAAAATGTATCTAAAAACGCTACGATAACAATAAAGTAAATAAAATATTTCAAGCGATATTCACCTCTCCTATGCTATTATGGCATAATGCTAATTTCAACTGCAATGAAATTGAATTAACAGATGTGGAAAAAAGTACAAAGTGACAAAATATTGAACATTATTTGTTAAAAATTAGTGAAAATGAGATTGTTTTTTTGAAATATATGGATAAAAGTATTATAATAGATTTGTAAACTTAACCAGGTTAAGTATATACATAGAGAGGGATGTATAAAATGAAAGCATTACTTTGGCATAATCAACATGATGTACGAGTAGAAGAAGTACCAGAACCAACTGTAAGACCAGGAGCAGTGAAAATTAAAGTTAAATGGTGTGGTATCTGCGGGACAGACTTGCATGAATATTTAGCAGGACCTATTTTTATTCCAACAGAAGAACATCCATTAACACACGTAAAAGCACCGGTTATTTTAGGTCATGAGTTTAGTGGTGAGGTAGTAGAAATTGGTGAAGGAGTTACATCTCATAAAGTGGGAGACCGCGTTGTTGTAGAACCAATTTATTCTTGTGGTAAATGTGAAGCTTGTAAACATGGACATTACAATGTTTGTGAACAACTTGTTTTCCACGGTCTTGGTGGAGACGGCGGTGGTTTATCTGAATATACAGTAGTACCAGAAGATATGGTTCATCATATTCCAGATGAAATGACGTATGAACAAGGTGCGCTTGTAGAACCAGCAGCAGTAGCAGTTCATGCAGTACGTCAAAGTAAATTAAAAGAGGGAGAAGCTGTAGCGGTATTTGGTTGTGGTCCGATTGGGCTTCTTGTAATCCAAGCAGCAAAAGCAGCAGGAGCAACTCCTGTTATTGCAGTTGAACTTTCTAAAGAACGTCAAGAGCTAGCTAAATTAGCAGGTGCTGATTACGTATTAAATCCAGCAACTCAAGATGTACTAGCAGAAATTCGCAACTTAACAAATGGTTTAGGTGTAAATGTTAGCTTTGAAGTAACAGGTGTTGAAGTTGTACTACGTCAAGCAATTGAAAGTACAAGTTTTGAAGGCCAAACTGTAATTGTTAGTGTGTGGGAAAAAGATGCGACAATTACTCCGAACAACCTTGTATTAAAAGAAAAAGAAGTTATCGGTATTCTTGGATATCGTCATATATTCCCAGCTGTTATTAAATTAATTAGCTCTGGCCAAATTCAAGCAGAGAAATTAATTACGAAAAAAATCACAGTGGATCAAGTTGTTGAAGAAGGCTTTGAAGCACTTGTAAAAGATAAAAAACAAGTGAAAATTCTTGTTTCACCTAAATAATATATAATAGAAGAAAGTAGCCCTTTTCTAGAAATAGAAAAGGGCTACTTTTTTTCTATACTGAAAGGTGATAGACTTTCCTTTAACTATAGGTATTTTTGTTTGGAAGGGGAAGTCCAATGCTTTCATTTATGTTGACATTGAAACGGATGTTAAGAGCCTGTTTACGAGCCTGGAAAGATAAAGAGTTTCAAGTGTTATTCGTATTAACAATTTTGACATTAACATCGGGGACGATTTTTTATAGTACAGTTGAAGGATTACGTCCTCTTGACGCTTTATATTTTAGTGTGGTCACGTTGACGACTGTCGGTGATGGGAATTTTAGTCCGCAAACTGATTTTGGAAAGGTATTTACGATCTTATACATATTTATCGGGATTGGATTAGTGTTTGGATTTATTCATAAATTGGCAGTTAATGTGCAACTGCCAAGTATATTATCGAAAAGAAAAAAAGAGTAAAGCGGTTAATTAAAATGTACCCTATAGAATAGACACTTAAAAAAAGTCTATTCTATAGGGTATTT
>NZ_PCNZ01000008.1 GCF_002975175.1 Bacillus sp. MYb209 | reverse complement strand
AATGGCCAAGTAATCGCAACACAAGAAGTGAGCGCAGCAAGCGAATGGAAATATGTGTTTACAGATTTAGCGGCATATGATGCTGAAGGAAAAGCATATAAGTATGAAGTGAAAGAGCAACCAGTAGATGGATATCAATCCGAAGTCAAAGGATATGACATCACGAATACAAAAGTAAGCCAAACAAAAGTAGAAGGAACAAAAATGTGGAGAGACGATAATGCGAAAGATCGTCCGAAAGCAATTAAAGTAGACTTACTACAAAACGGTAAAGTGATTGCGACGCAAGAAGTAAGCAAAGCAACAGGCTGGAAATATGAATTTAAAGATTTAGCAGCATATGATGTAGACGGAAAAGCATACAAGTATGAAGTGAAAGAACAAGCAGTAGACGGATATCAAACAGAAGTAAAAGGTAATGACATCACGAATACAAAGGTTGGTCAAACAAAAGTAGAAGGATCGAAAACGTGGAAAGACGATAATGCGAAAGAACGTCCTTCAATGATTAAAGTAGACTTACTACAAAATGGCCAAGTAATCGCAACACAAGAAGTGAGTACAGCAAGTGATTGGAAATATGCGTTTAAAGATTTAGCAGCATATGATGCTGAAGGTAAGGCGTACAAGTATGAAGTGAAAGAAAAACCAGTAGCGGGATACAAATCCGAAGTAAATGGTTATGACATCACGAATACAAAAATCAAGGACGAACCAGGTGTAGATCCAAAAGATCCAAGTACAGATCCAAACACAAATACAGACAAAAATAGCGATTCAAAAGTTCCACCTACTACAGAAAATGATAAGCCAACATTACTTCCTAACACAGGAGGAACATCAGCAGAAATGATTTCAATTCTTGGCGGTATGGTATTGTTCCTTTTAGGTGGAATTCTATTTGCTCGTCAGCGAATAAAATAATAAAAAAGCTTTAGATTATTGATTAAACCGTAATCTGAGTAGCAGACAAGTTGAAAAATTACTATTGATATTACGCCCTTTAGGTAAGTATTCAAAAACTTCACGATAAAGTGAAGGGAAGAATGCAACCTGAAGGGTTTTTTTATAGAAAAAAGAGAACAGTTTCAAGTTGGACTCAATCAACGGCCCAATAATATGGTCAGCTTTCATAGAGATAAGCGGCTCTAAAGCGATAATAAAGCTGCTTTTAAGAAGTCTATTATCATAGGCTTAGAATGTGGTGTCCTATCTCATGTAATTTAAGGTCAATGACCATGTTCCATTAAGTTTTAGATGAATGCATAGCCATTTTTATGGCTAATTTAGAAATAGTATTTTGGAAAGCTTTGTTCTTGAGTAGCTGCTGCAACGTTTATTTCAGGAATAAAAGCATTAATTCCTGAAATTCAAGTTAAAGTTCACACAACTGCAAGAATAATTTTTTCATAATTGAAAAACCTCTTTATTAGATGTAATCAATATTATTACAATTTTTATTCTACATGATAATGCTATGCAATAAATATGTTTTTTATTTATATATTACAATTTTAATTATACACGATAATACCATGTAATAAATATGCTTTTATGCATATTTATTTTTTCTCAATAAACAGCCACCGATTAATCGGTGGCTTGAAATAGTATTAAGCAGCTTTTTGTCCTGTTTTCACGGTAGGTTGAAGGCTATTATAGACGCCTGTACCAATGACCTCTAATGCCATTTTCATACGTTCTGGTGAAATATTCTCAAATACATTATCTTGAGGTGTATGATATACCTTTTCGATATGATAGATTAATGGATTCCAACTATCTACGCCCATCCAAATAAATAGTGCAGAAGGAATACCAACTTCAGCAAATGGTACGTGATCACTAGAGCCAAATTTTCCTTGAAGAACGAGATCATTATTTAATTGTTTACCTGCTTGTAAAGCGGCATCTGTTACAAAGTTCGTGGAACCGTCAGGAGTCATAGCGTATAAATTCTTTGCTTTATCATAATTTGTTGCAACCATGTCTGCGTTAAAGACACCTAAAATTCGGTCGCGTTCTTTTTGGGACAGACTATTAACATAATAATCAGAGCCAAGTAAGCCAGTTTCCTCAGAACCAAAAGCAATAAAACGAATTTCTTTATCAGTTTCTACATTTTGAAAAGTGCGAGCCAGTTCTAATACTAATCCCGTTCCAGAGGCATTATCGTTTGCTCCAGGTGCTCCAACGACACTATCGTAGTGTGAACTTACAACGACAGCCTTGTCATTACCTGTACTATTTTTTGGTTTCTTTTTTGCGATGACATTTAAGGATGTTAAATTAGATTCATGTCTCGCTTTTAGGGAAAGAATTGTTGTCTCTTTTTTAGCGATTTCTTCTTTAAATGCATTTCCTTGAGCATAAGCTAGACCGAAGACAGGGATAGACTGTTTTTTAGTTAAGCGAGGATTGAAAGTTTGTCCATAGTTTCCGCGTCCGCCAATTAAGCTGTATAAAAGAACACCTTTTGCCCCTTTGCTAACAGCATTTTCAACTTGCTTATTATAATCTGCTACTGTTGTACCTCTTTCGAATAAAACAATTTTTCCGTTTACCTCATTTGGAATATCGTCCAATTTTGTACCACCTTGAACAAAGATAAGCGGAGCTGTAACAGCTTCTGTAGAAATTAGTGCATTGGGAGCAGCACCAGCTTGCCAATTACGCTTTGTCCCTAATGTTGATTCGATAAATCCAACGTATTGATCCGGCACTTGAAAGGGCTGATACTCTACTTCATATCCCATTGATTTAAGATTCATACCAACATAGCGAGAAGCCCATTCTTCTGATTTTGTACCACCTGGACGGGGACCGATTGTTTCGGATAAGAAACGGATATGCTCGATGGCGCGGTTTGCATCAACTTGTTTTGTAATAGGTGGGGTCTGTGTAATTTCTGAAGTGGAATCAGCTTTTGCTTGCCCGATTGGAGCTAAGCTAACGGCGAGTGATACAGCAAGCAAGGAGCTTACTATTTTTTGTTTCAGCGATTTTCTCATTTTTTCCTCTCCCATTCTTCTATTCTCTCTGACTGACAAAAGAAGACGGATAACGACTTTATTTTATCTTTATATATCTGAATTTTCAATAATTGGATGTTGAGAAATAAAAAACGCTATATGCATATTTGCATATTTTCAGCTTAGATATGTATGCTATCATTTTAAATGAAGGATCGCTTTCTATTCTGAAGGCTCCTACATTGCATGAATCTAGTGTACCCAAACTTTAGATTATGTGGGGAAAAGGGATCCGTTATAGGGTTTCTTTTCTTTTGTTTGAATCATGTGATGGTAACTATGTTTCCGCATTTCATAATTATCATCAGTGATATATGTAAGGCATCCATATGAAAATACGAGGCTGTTCAAGAGTTTTCCGTACTTTTGGACAGCCTCACCCCGTTAAAAAGGTGATACTTTGATGCATCACCTTTTTATTTATATAAGCTTTTACATACCTAAAAATAATAAAAAACAGCCGCTTAGTAGAAGGAATCTACAAAACGGCTGTTTTTTATTATATTTCTGTTAAGATAATCGGTTCACCGCGTGTTACAACAACTGTATGTTCACATTGTGCAACAAGGCTCTTATCTGGTGTAACGAATGTCCAACCATCGTCACCGCGCTCAATAATATGATCAGCTTTCATAGAGATGAATGGTTCTACAGCGATAACAAGGCCGTCTTTTAGAAGTGCATTATCCATTGGATCATAGTAGCTTAAGATGTGATTTGGGGCTTCGTGTAAGCTAAGACCAATGCCGTGACCAGTTAAGTTTTGAATAACGTTATATCCACTTTTATGTGCAAAGTTAGAAACAGCACGACCAATTTGATTTTGTTTTGAGCCAGCTTTTACTTTTTTCATTGCTTCCCAAAATGAGTCTACTGCTGCTTGGCAAAGTTTTTCTTTTTCTTCATCGTCGCCAAGAACAAATGAGATACCTGTATCTGCATAATAGCCGTCAAGTGCTGCCGATACGTCTACGTTTACTAAATCGCCTTCTTTTAATACGCGATCGCTTGGAATGCCGTGAGCAACTTCTTCGTTTACACTAATGCAAGTTACACCTGGGAATTTATATTCTTTTTCAGGCGCTGAAATAGCACCGTTCTCGTCTAATACTTTTTTACCAATTAAATCAAGCTCTTTCGTTGTCATACCTGGCTTCGCTTGTTTTTTCATTTCTTCGCGTGCAAGTGCAACGATGCGGCCGATTTTTCGTAAACCTTCTAAATCTTGTTCATTACGAATAATCATGAAAACCACTGTCCTTCCTCGAATATATGTCTTATCCGATTGTATCATGTTTATTTTTGTACTGCTACTCGCGTGCGGTATGCGGGTTGATTCCTCTCATAAAGAATACATGACAATTGTCATATTGATGTCATGACGCATCATACTGTTTCCTGACTTTTCCAGCGCATACAATGTAAATATAAGAAACAGCGGGGGTGGAGAGATGGAAAAGATTATTGAAGTAAATGGTGTTTCTAAAACATTTAAACATAAAAAAGCAGTAAATAATGTTTCATTTCATGTAAATAAAGGGCAAATAGTAGCATTACTCGGCCCGAATGGTGCGGGGAAAACAACGACAATTTCGATGATGCTCGGGTTAAAAGATCCGACAGAAGGGAATGTCTCTATATTTGGAAAAAGTCCGAAGCATAGAGATGTTCGTAATAGCCTTGGTGCGATGCTGCAAGAAGTAAGCGTGATTGATAGTATCACGGTAGAAGAGGCAATTGAGTTATTCCGTAGTTATTATACGAATCCAGTAGCGAAAGAAACATTACTTCAGTTATCAAATTTAGAATCAGAGAGAAAGCAAAGATGTGAAAAGTTATCAGGTGGTCAAAAGAGAAGGTTAAATTTTGCACTCGCACTTGCAGGAAATCCAGATTTATTATTTTTAGATGAACCAACAGTTGGAATGGATATTACGTCACGAAAAACATTTTGGGAAACGATTAGAAAATTAGCAAGTGAAGGGAAAACGATTATTTTAACGACGCACTATTTAGAAGAGGCAGATGCTTTAGCGGATCGGATTTTATTATTTGCGAACGGAAAGATCATCGCAGATGGTACGCCAGATGAAATGAAAGCGACGATTTCTCGAAAAACGATCTCGTTTTATTCGAAAGAAAATATCCCTATGGGTTTGCTAAAGGAATTGCCGAATGTAACAGAAGTACAGTCAAATGAGGGGCGGTTTATTTTAACAACGGAGGATACTGATGCCACGTTACAAGCAATTTATCAAAAAAACTTACCTGTAACAGATATTTCAGTTGAACGTGGAAGTCTCGATGAAGCATTTGAACAGTTTGTCGCAAATCAGAAGGGGGAAATCGCATGAGAGCATTATGGATGCAATGTAAAATAGAGGTTTTACGTACGTTCCGTAATAAATTATTTATCTTTTTCTCATTATTAATGCCAGTTATGTTTTACTACATTTTCACAAATGTTATTCAAGTCCCACAAAACGGAGATGCTTGGAAAGCTCATTATTTAATTTCAATGGCGACTTTCAGTATTGTAGGGACTGCACTTTTTAGTTTCGGTGTGAGACTTTCTCAGGAAAAAGGGCAAGGATGGACACATCTTTTAAAAATTACACCACTTCCAGAGGGAGCATATTTAGCAGCAAAGATTATTGCTCAAACAGTAGTGAATGCTTTTTCAATCTTAGTTATTTTTATGGCAGGAATATTAATTAATAATGTCGAGTTAACAGTAGGTCAATGGATTGGTGCCGGATTATGGTTATTATTAGGCGTGACACCATTTTTAGCACTCGGAACAGTAATAGGTTCAATCAAAAAGGCGGATGCAGCTGCTGGCCTGGCTAATATTTTAAATATGAGCTTAGCTGTAGTTGGCGGATTATGGATGCCAATTGAAGTATTCCCAAAAGTATTAAGAACTATTGGAGAATGGACACCAACATATCATTTTGGTAGCGGGGCATGGGATATTGTAGCTGGAAAATCAATTGGATGGGAAAATATCGCGGTACTAGGAGGTTATTTCCTTATATTTGTTGTAGTATCAATATATATAAGAAAAAGACAGGAAGCGGTATAAATGATAGAGAAGAAGTTTGAGATTTTTCCGAAACATATGGGGTTCTTCCCGTATATGTGGCTCGTGTATCTGTTATTTCCAATTTATAATTTAACGCAAGTATCAGGGTGGAAGCTTGTAATTGGCATCGGTATGTTGATGGTTTTCATCGTCACATACCGCCAACTTTATTTCGTTCAAAAGACGTTCATTTTATGGGCATGTATTCAAATGTTACTAACCTTTTTATTTGCTTTATTTTATAATCCTTTCATGATACTTTTTGGATATTTCACGGCGAGTGCGATGGGATTTACGCCAAGTAAGAAAGTATTTCGTGTGTTACTAGGTTTGTTAGTTGTAATGCTTGGAGCTTTTATATTTGTAAATATTGATCAACTAACAGTTACGAGTTTAGTGAATATAGTTCCAATGTTTATTTTAATGCTACTTACACCATTTGGAATGCGAAATTTCAATCAAAAAAAGATGTTAAGGAATCAATTGAACGAAGCAAATGAACAAATTAAAGATTTAGTAAAGCGCGAAGAACGGCAGCGAATTGCAAGAGATCTTCATGATACGTTAGGGCATACGTTATCTCTTATTACTTTAAAAAGTCAGCTCGTGGAGAAGTTAATTGTGAAAAATCCAGAGCGTGCAAGTATGGAGGCGAAGGAAATTACACAAACATCTCGTACGGCTTTAAAACAGTTGAGAGAGTTAATTTCTGATATGCGTATGATTACAGTAGAAGAAGAGCTTGAGCAAATAAAAGCGATTTTGCAAGCAGCCAATATTGAATTAGAAGTAAAACAGGAAGCTAATTCTAGTTCGTTATCACCAATTGAGCAAAATATTTTAGGTATGTGTTTACGTGAAGCTGTTACGAATGTCGTGAAGCATAGTAAGGCGACGGTGTGCATTGTTTCTATATTAGAATCACAAGGTGAATTGATTTTAAAAGTAGAAGATAATGGTATCAGTTTAGAGGAGCAAAATCATGATGGAAACGGCATTCGTGGTATGAAGGAACGAATTGCCTTAATTGACGGTCTAGTGGAGCTAGATACGATTAATCCGGGGACGCTGTTAACAGTGAAAGTTCCAATTGTAATTAGAACGGGAAAAGATGAGGTGAGGGCATGATTCGAATTATTATTGCAGAAGATCAACGGATGCTTCGTGGTGCATTAGGAGCCCTGCTTGATCTAGAAGATGATATTGAAGTAGTTGGGCAAGCGGCGAACGGTGAAGAGGCCTTAAAGTTAATTGAATCGTTAGAGCCAGATATAAGTATTATGGATATTGAAATGCCGATTCAAAGTGGTTTAGATGTTGCTGAAACGTTAAAGAAAGAAAAATCATCTTGTAAAGTAATGATTTTAACAACATTTGCACGACCGGGCTATTTTGAAAGGGCAATGAAAGCTGGTGTGCACGGATATTTATTGAAAGATAGTCCGAGTGAGGATTTAGCTTCGGCAATTCGTAACGTAATGAAAG
This sequence comes from Bacillus sp. MYb209, assembly GCF_002975175.1. GTDB lineage: Bacteria > Bacillota > Bacilli > Bacillales > Bacillaceae_G > Bacillus_A. The sequence goes on along the minus strand of NZ_PCNZ01000008.1, from coordinate 148,282 downwards.
GGAAACGAGAGATTTCTCAAGAGTTAATGTTTGGCTTATGGCAAGAGCAGAATCCGTTATCGGATCGCGAAAAAGAAGTGCTGTTACTTGCGAAAGAAGGAAAGACTGCAAATGAAATTGCGAAGGCACTTTATCTTTCACCTGGCACAGTTCGTAATTACATTTCTGAAGTATTAACGAAGCTCGATGCAAAAAATAGAATTGAGGCAATTACAATTGCGGAAGAAAAGGGATGGATATGAAAAAGAAGTTTACCTATAATCGGTAAACTTCTTTTTTGCTTATTTTCCTTGTTGTACTTCTACTACTTTACTAATTTTTGCTAGTGCTTTATATCCATGTGCTTGGAAAGCCTTTTCGAATTCTGTCGATGTTGTATTGCCATATAAATCTTTTGCAGCCTGTACAATGTGGGATTGAAGTGATTCAAAATCTTCTGCTGAAGTTGCGTAGTTTTGCAATGCACGCATAACAACTTTACTTACTTTTTCATTGCCTTGTTTTTGAACAGCAATCCCGTTGTATGTCTTACCCTCAGCTAATTGATATAATACGTGACTAATGATACCAGAATTTACGTGCGACTCTTGATCATTTCCGTCATTATAGAAATCTTGTAAGTTTGTATATAGTTTGTTGCCACCGTCACCAATTTCCCTTGGGATGTCACGAATTGTTAGGCCGCCTAACGTATCGCCCATAATCCAATTTCCTTTATCTTTCTTTACGTAATATTCTATTTGTGTACCCCAGAAGTCTGCTAAACCTTCATTTAGTGCAGATGTTTCAGCACTTGGATATCGCACAATTTTATTTTTCGTCGTACCACTAAATACAGCATGTCCAAATTCATGGGCTGTTACATCAAGAGCGGAGGTTAATTTCCCGTTTAGACCATCGCCAAAGACCATTTGATTCCAAGCTGGATGCCAAAATGCATTTACATAGTTTTCTTTTACACCATCACTAACTTCGGTAGAATCGAATCCGTGGACGCTAGCAACAACTTTCGAATCTTTATTATCATAACTTTTTAGATTATGTTCTTTCTTAAAATAGTCGTAAATATCACTCATATTTTTCATAACACCAGCTGCTTCTTTATCTGCAAAGCTCGAAGTGTTGCTTGAAATAAGTGTCCCTGGATAACCGGCTTGGCTATCGCCACCAAGAGAATCAGCATAGTTTGCGTTATAAATATAAATACCATTTCCACGGGATAAATCAGCTAAATAAAATTTTCCGTCAGTACCTTTTGCGATATTAAATAATACATTTTCTTGTAAGGCATTTTTCCCAGTTCCTTGCTCTTTAGCTAGGGAAAGACTAGGTGATGTTACTTGATTAATAGTTTTATTCTCTTTATTTTTAATGAACTTTTCTTGGAAAAGTACTTCACCATTTTGTAGGTCCATGATGGCATTTCCATTTATAATTTGTTCATTGTTTTCATACGTAAATGTAAGGATCGTTGCGTATGTATAGTAGCCATCTTTTTTCTTATAAACTACCGTTTCGCTAGAAAATTCTGTTTCTGTCGCATCACTTGGAATTTGAAGTGTATTGCGTAATTTAGATTTTACTTCATTTTTCGACAAAAAATTTGTTATAGTAAGATTAGGTTGTTGGTCTAAATTTTGGACAACTTTACCACTAACAGTTGTAATTACTCCATTTTTATCTACTTTTACAATGAGATCTTGACCATATACTTTATAGTTTTTGTACGTTTGTGCAAGGCGTACTTCGGTTTGATTTTCTTTTGTTTCTTTATTTGTAGGTTGAAAATCTACGTTTTTTTCAGTAGTGACTTGCTCTTGTTGAGCTTTAGCCCCGTTTACCTCACCTTTTAAATATTTTTTAGCAATATTCTCTTTCGTATCATTTTGAGGTTGTGTTAATTTCCCGATTGTTAAACCAGGCTGAGCAATTTCAACTTTTACTTCATTTTTATCTAATTCTTGAGCGTGAATAGCTTCTGTTGATAAAGGACAAAGAAGACCGAATGTGACGAAAGCACTAGCAAGTTTTCTATAATTCATCTATAACACTCCTAATCTCGTATTGTGTATGTGAGATGAATTGTATGAGAAATTTGCCGAATTTTATATATATTATGCATTATTTCATATCAAAAATTGTCGAATGCACATTATTGTAGTGGTATGACAACTTAAAAAATTAGATTGTTATAATGGGATGGTGAGTAAGTATGCACGCAGAAAAATTAGGAAGCGAAATAAAGAAAATTAGGGTAATGAGAGGATTAACACAGAAACAACTCTCCGATAATGTATGTCATCAATCGGAAGTGAGCAGAATTGAATCGGGCGCGGTATACCCAAGTATGGATATATTGCAAGGTATCGCAGCAAAATTACAAGTTCCCATTATTCATTTTTATGAGGTACTCATTTATTCCGATATTGAGAAGAAAAAGCAGTTTAAAGATCAAATTATTGTACTTTGTAAGCAAAAGAAATATAAAGAAATTTATAATAAAGTATGGAATGAGCTGAAAAAGGAAGAATATCACCCTGAGTTTCAGCAGTTTCTTCAATGGCAATATCATGTATCTGCGTATGTGTTGAAGAAGATTGATTATGAATATTGTATTCTAGAGTTAAAAAAGCTACTAAATCAACAATTAACTGGGATAGATATGTATCAAAATCTTTATATAGAAAATGCAATTGCAAATATTTATGCTGAAAATAGCTATTTTAAGAAGAGCATTGAGTTATTTGAAGATATATTAAAACAATTAGAGGCATTGCATGATAATGAAGAATTTGACGTGAAGGTAAGGTATAATCATGCAAAAGCATTATACTTAGATGACCAATATGAAGAGTCACTTTATCAAGTAAATAAAGCGATTGAAATATCATGCCGAATTAATAGTATGGCATTAATTGGACAGCTATATTATCAAAGAGGTGAATGCCTAGGGAAGTTGGAGTATGATGGGGCAGAGATTGAAGATGCATATAAAAAGGCAAGTTTCTTTTTTGATATATTAGAAATGCATGCATATAAAGAAGCGCTCGCAAATAAAATCAGTAGATAAACAGCCTAAAAAATGGATATGCATAATTGCATACGATATGGATAAATTTTCATGATATATTAAAAGAAAAAACGTGGGTGATGGAATATGAAGAAACTACTTATTGGTAGTCTATTAACGTTAGCAATGGCATGGGGTATTTCACTAGGGGATACAGCTTTCGAGAAAAGCCAAGTAATTTCTCATAACGATCAAGAGGTACAATTAGCTTCAGATCTACCTTTTGAATATTAAAAAAAACAACCGTCTTACTTAGACGGTTGTTTTTTCGTGGAGTAACATCCAAACATCTTTACTAGAAACAGGTTTGCTAAAGAGGAATCCTTGAATGTGGTCACAGTTTTGTTCGTGTAAAAACTTCCATTGTTCTTCTGTTTCTACACCTTCCGCAATAACCTCTAACTTTAATTCTTTCGATAGCTTAATAATGGAAGCGATAATCGCTTCTTCTAAAGGGCTATTTGTAATTCCGCAAATAAATTCTCGAGCAATTTTTAATGTATTGATTGGATATTTCGTTAAATAAGCTAAAGAACTATAACCAGTTCCAAAGTCATCAATTGAAATTTGGATACCGAGATTTTGAAGTTCTTCTAGTTTAGCAATTACCGAATGATTTTGATTAATTGCGATACTTTCTGTAATCTCAATATCTAGCGCTTCCGGCTTTAGTTCTGTTTCTTCCAAGACTTTTGAAATAGTTGATATTAAATCTGCGTGATTAAATTGAACAACAGATAAATTTACACCAACCTTTAAGTGAGAAAATCCTTGGTTATGCCACTTTTTTGCTTCTAAGCAGGCGGTACGTAAAATCCAGTTACCAAGTTCAATAATAAATCCTGTTTCCTCCGCTAGAGGAATGAATTGGGCAGGCGATACAATTCTGAGTTTTGGATGTTTCCAACGAATTAATGCCTCAAAACCGATAATTTGTTTTGTTTTTGTATTTACTTGTGGTTGATATTCAAGGAAAAATTCATTTTGTTGCAGAGCTTTTGAAAGTTCACCTTCTAGGAAGTGTATTTCATTTTGCGCAATACTCATTTCTTTTGAGAAGAAAATGAATCTATTTTTCCCATTAGTTTTTGCTCGATACATAGCCATATCTGCATTTTTCATTAATTCAGTTACATCGGTTCCGTAGTCAGGGCACATTGCAATTCCTATACTCGGTGTAACAGAAAGTTCTTCATCTTTAATGAAGTAAGGCTTATTTAATATAGTTAAAATTTGTTCGGCTATAAAAGTAGCACTTTTTTCAGAGTACATATCTGGTAATAAGATTGTAAATTCGTCTCCCCCTTGGCGGGCAACGATATCTTTTGAACGCAAACATCCACGTAATCTTTTGGCTACTTCAATTAATAATAAATCCCCAACATCATGGCCGAGTCGATCGTTAATTTTTTTAAATCGATCTAAGTCAAGGAACATGACAGCAACGTCATTTGCGCTATTTTGAGCTGTATTTAAAATCGTTTTTAAATCTTTTTCGAATTTCCGGCGATTCGGTAGTCCTGTAAGTGCATCATGGAAAGCCAAATGTTCTACTTGTTTTTGTTTTTCATATAAAGTTGTAATATCACGTGCTATACCAAACATTCCAACAACTTCTTTATTTATAAAAGTCGGGATGAGTGTAATGTGAAGGTAATAATAATATCCCTCTTTCTCTTTTGTACGAACTTCTAGAGTTTGTGGTCTACCTTCTTTTGTAATTTGTAAAGATTTCTTCAATAATTTATGATCTTGCAAATCGATGAAGTGTAGAAGAGAATAGCTTGTTACTTCACAATAGTAGGATGTAAATAAACTTTCGCAAGCCTTATTAGATTGTTGAAAAATCCCGTTCATATTCAAAGAAAAAACAGCATCAGGATGATCTTCGAATAAAGATTTATAACGTTGTTCACTTTTTGATAGTGCAGATGCACCTTCTTCAACTTTGCCTTCTAGTTGTGTAGTCAACTGTTCGTATGTATCGATTAATACTTGATTATCTTTCCACATGTAAAGTTGTCGTAGGAATAATAAGATGAGTGATAATACGAGACCGATTAACATGAACTTATCATCCCAAGGCTGAATGACAATAAAGGAAAAAGTAATGATTATACTAAAATAAGGTAATATAAAGCGTACATAATCGAATCGATAATATTTAGTCTTAGTTTCATGTTGCATTGGTTTATCTAAAATGTATAGTATGGACGATAAACCGATTAATAAAATTGAAGCAGTATGTATTAAATAAGAGACTTCAGAAGAAGTTTCCATTCCTGATCTTAACTGGAACAGGTGTATATATCCGTAAACAAGTATGATAGTGAAGCCGACAATTAATGAGATTCTACTAGAAGAATACTGCTCTCTTCTATATAAGCTAATAACGGCGTAAATTACTAATGATTGAGCAATGAAATATCCAATTGAAACCCACGTATCCGTTGTTAACATACGAAAGCTTGAAATGTCTAAAATAAAGGTTAAGTTAAAGTAAATATTCATAATAACAATAAAGATGCTATCGAATGAAAATTGAGCAAGACCTCTAATGGAGTAATGTTGTATAAACTTTATAGCAAAGCCAGAAAAGAGCAAAATATATTGTACGATGAAAAAGGGTAGTGCTTTATATGAAAATATGACTTGGTCATAAATAGAAAGAGAATGAAGGAATAAAGTTATTTCCATAGTTAGTCCACATAGGCAAGTACATAGTAGTAAAACCCAAAATAGTTTATCACCGCGCTTCATTTTTTTAATTGCTTTATATAAACAATAGCAAGAAAAGAGTGCAGCAAAACAAAATAAGAAGAGAATTCCAATTTCTTTTATATTCAAGTCCTTAGGGATAAGGAATATCCAAAGAGAAAATATAATAATATACATCATGACAAATTGTACATATTTTTTTTGATTGATCATATAATGGCTCCGTTTCAATAAAGTTGAATCACAGGGGGAAAATGCTAATTTAAATAATAGCATATAAAACAGGAGCTTTTTTACTATAAGAAATACTTTTTGAAAAAAATAGCGCAACGTTACAATTTACCATTGTAATGTTGCGCCTTTTATTCTTTTCACTCCCCTAGTAGAAGAGAGTTCTTCTATTAATTGAAGAAGTGCTAAATTCTTTTGTTTACTCTCAATCATAATATCGAAATTACGATCAACTTTTTTTGCGATGTGTAAAAAGGGTTTAATAAACTCTAAATCAATATAATCTGAGTGGGCCCTAAATTCTTTTTCTGATTTAGGAGAAGAAATATGAACTTTAGGAGGTACATTTGTATGTGGCCAAGTTTCAAAAATTGCAGGAAGTAGCCTTTCTAGCGGTTCATCACACAGATTCGCTATGTGATGATGATAATCGAATACGAAAGGGATGTTTTCCTTTTGACAAATAGCCAAAGTTTCAGAAGTGGTATATGTTTTATCGTCATTTTCAAGAGTCATTTGTTTTTTTATATGTGAAGGAAGTTTTTTTATGTTTTCATGAAAACGTCCAATTGCACTTTCCTTATTTCCATATGCGCCGCCTACATGAATATTAATGTAGGAAGAATCTGCAATTCCTATAGCGTCTAATACGTTATAATGATAGGTCATATCTGTAATCGCATTAGTTGTAATATGTGGCTTGTCGCTTGTAAATAGCGTAAATTGATTTGGATGGAAACTTATGCGCAAATTGTGTTCCTGAATTAATGCCCCTATTTTACGCCAAAGCGGTGCAAATGCTTGAAGGTAATCAAATTTGACTTCAGGATGTGTTGCAAGCGGGACGATAGAAGATGATAAACGATATAATGGAATTTCATGTGCAATATTGTAATGAAGGATACGTATTGTATGTTCTAGATTTTGTAGTGTAACATTATATAATTTATCTTCACGCTCTTGTTTTTTTAGTTTTTTCCAGCTTGTAAATGTCATTGTTTTGGCAGGCGAACAGTCCCATAATGCCGTAGCATGTGAGACATATCCAAATCGAATTATCATATGTGATGCACCTCTTTGGCTCTTGAAATTTCTCTATAAAAAGAACGCGAGTATCGTTCCTATCCATTCCTTTCCTCTATCGATAATGGAGAGAGGGCTGACATCTTCAAAGGAAAGTAATGAGGAGCGTCCCAAATCTTCCTCGAATTTACTTTTTACTTCTTGTATGAAATGTTTATCGTATAAAAGGCAATTGATTTCATGGTTAACATATAAACTTCTCATATCGAAATTAGCAGTTCCGATATCACAAATATGATCGTCTACTATAATAATTTTGGCGTGGAAAAATCCTTGCTGAAAAGCGTAAATATTACAACCAGCTTGTATTAACTTTCGGCAATATGGGAATTTTGCTTCTCGAACGAGGGCGTGATCAGCCTTTTGTGGAACGAGAATGGTTATTTGAACCCCACGTTTTCGCGCTTTTAATAATGCATTCATAATTTTTTTTCCAGGAATAAAATATGGTGTACCGATAAAGAGTTCTTTTTTCGCGCTTTCGATTAAATGTAAAAATGTATTTTGTAAATAGGCACCATCAGTAGGGATGAAACGATGTAGAACGGTCCCTGGTTGTTGCGTAGGAAAATAAAGAGATGAATCTAATAAATTTTGGTCTGTATCGTCGAGCCAATCATGTAAAAATTGTTTTTGTAAATCTTGTATCCCTTCTCCTGTAAGACGTAAATGATAATCTCGCCATAACCCTAACCTTTGATTATGCCCTAAATATTCCTCGCCAATGTTAAATCCACCAATATAACCAATTTTCCCGTCAATAACTGTAATTTTTCTATGGTTTCTTTGATTTGCAGAAAAGAAGGGAAAAGGAAATTTCACTTTGTGACAAAATGAAAAAGAGACACCATGCTTTTGTAGGGAGTAAATCGCTTCTTTTGATAAATAATGACTTCCAAACCGGTCGAGTAAAAGTCTTACTTCAATTCCTTCTTGTGCTTTATCGATAAGTAACTTTAAAAACGTACGACTTATGTCATCGTTTTTTACAATGAAAAATAAAACGTGCACATGGTGTTTAGCTTGTTTTATATCAGTAAAGAGAGCATCGTACAGATCATTTCCGTATGTATAAAGGCGAAAATCACTTTGACGTAAAGGGAAAGAACGAGAACGTACACGCTTTAAGTGAACAATTCTCCCATATGAAAGGTCGATTGTAATCCAGAGAGCGCTGCCTAATAACAAGAGAGATAAGAAAAACATAAGTAAATTCCCTCCTTCACGGTCTTTTCACCATCAGTTTTTTACAAATCAAAAATTCAATTTATCCCGCTATTTGCAGGCAATAAGACTCCCACCTCAAAATTAGGGTAAAACCAAGAAGTTGAGTGGGATTCGGGGTGCCCGAAAAAGTCCGATTAGTGTGGGCTAATAATCATGGGGTATGAACAGCTCCGCCGATTAAAGTTTCACTTTATAGTTTTACCGAAATAAACAGCTTTATTAAAAAATGTGTTGTTGTATAACAAAAAACTGTTGACTGAATGCTCACTCATTATATAATGGGAATAGGGGATATAATTCAGAAAATTATATATTTTCGAAGATTCTAAAAAAAGAAGAAGGCTTACAAAGAGAGGGGTAGCATAAAATGAATAGCTTACTAATCATTAATTGGCTGGCTGCCATTGCTGTTATTGCTTATGCGGGATATTTGTTTGTATATCTTATACGAACGAGGATGGCCTACATACAATTAGGAAAAAAGATTGAATTTGACCGTCGTTTTAAAGAGCGTTGGGATCTCCTTAAGGTCAATGTTTTCGGTCAAAAAAAGCTGCTGAAAGATAAAAAGAGCGGCATCATTCACGTTATGTTCTTTTACGGATTTATTCTTGTCCAATTTGGAGCAATTGACTTCGTTTGGAAAGGGCTCGCACCAGGATCACATCTTCCACTTGGACCACTATACCCTGCATTTACATTCTTCCAGGAAATTGTCACACTTGTTATTTTAATTGCAGTCTTTTGGGCTTTTCATAGACGCTATGTTGAAAAGCTTGTTCGTTTAAAACGTAATTTCAAATCAGGTCTTGTCCTTATCTTTATCGGTGGCTTAATGATTTCTGTGCTACTTGGTAATGGGATGGGAATTATATGGCATGGCGAAGAGCTTTCGTGGAGTGAACCAATCGCTTCTGCAATAGCTTACGTTTTCTCAGGGGTAAATGAAACCGTAGCCATTTCAGTGTTCTATTTCTCTTGGTGGGTGCATCTATTAATCTTGTTAACGTTTTTAGTTTATGTACCACAATCAAAACATGCGCATTTAATTGCTGGGCCAGTTAACGTATTTTTTGGTCGTCTTTCAAATCCAGGAAAACTTGAAAAAATCGATTTTGAAGATGAAACTCAAGAAACATTCGGTGTTGGTAAAATTGAAGACTTTAGACAAAATCAACTTATCGACTTATATTCTTGCGTCGAATGTGGTCGTTGTACAAATATGTGTCCGGCAACAGGAACAGGGAAAATGTTATCACCGATGGATTTAATTTTAAAACTTCGTGATCATTTAACTGATAAAGGAGCAGCGGTAACATCAAAAGCACCGTGGGTTCCAGTTGTTGCTTTTAATAATACACAAGGAAATCAGTTAGCGATGATGGCAGCTGGAAAAGGACAACAGGAATCAGCGGCTACAGCGCTAGCGTACGATCCAAGTTTAATCGGAGATGTTATTACAGAAGAAGAGATTTGGGCATGTACAACGTGCCGTAACTGTGAGGACCAGTGCCCAGTTATGAATGAGCATGTTGACAAAATTATTGATTTACGCCGCTATCTCGTTTTAACAGAGGGAAAAATGGATGCGGAAGCGCAGCGTGCAATGACAAACATTGAGCGTCAAGGGAATCCGTGGGGACTGAACCGTAAAGAGCGTGAAACATGGCGCCAAGGTGATGATGAAGTAACAGTTCCAACTGTAAAGGAGAAATCAAAAGCTGGCGAAGAGTTTGAATACTTATTCTGGGTTGGATCAATGGGTTCGTATGACAACCGCAGTCAGAAGATTGCGATATCATTTGCGAAGCTAATGAACGAAGCAGGCATTTCATTCGCAATTCTTGGTAATAAGGAAAAGAACTCTGGTGATACACCGCGCCGCCTTGGAAATGAATTTGTATTCCAGGAAATGGCGACTAAAAATATTGAAGAATTTGAAAAAGCAGGAGTGAAGAAAATCGTTACGATTGACCCTCATGCTTATAACACCTTTAAAAATGAGTACCCGGACTTTGGCTTACAAGCAGAAGTCTATCATCATACAGAATTACTAGCCCAGTGGGTGAAGGAAGGACGTTTAAAACCTGTCCATTCTATTGAGGAGACAGTTACGTACCATGATTCCTGTTACTTAGGAAGATACAACGAAGTATACGAAGCGCCGCGCGATATTCTAAAAGCAATTCCAGGTGTAAACCTTGTAGAAATGGCGCGTAACCGTGAAACGGGAATGTGCTGTGGTGCGGGTGGCGGCCTAATGTGGATGGAAGAAACGACAGGTTCTCGTATTAACGTTGCTCGTACAGAACAAGCGCTAGCTGTAAAGCCGTCAATTATCGGTACAGGCTGCCCGTATTGCTTAACGATGATTAGTGACGGTACGAAAGCGAAAGAAGTTGAAGAAACAGTTCAAACTCTGGACGTAACAGAGATTTTAGAACGCTCAGTTATCGGACAAAAGAAAGAAGCAATGTAGTTTGTAGGAATGCATCCAACTTTAGAAAGAGGTGCAATAATTGCACCTCTTCTCAACGTAGGAATACCGAGCGAGCGCTCGGTGCTAAAAAAAGAAATGGGGGAAAGAAATATGAATAAAACAGTTATTTTAAGTGCTGCAAGAACACCGGTTGGAAAATTTGGAGGAACTTTAAAAGACGTGAAAGCAACAGAACTTGGAGGAATCGCAATTAAGGCAGCGCTTGAAAGAGCGAATGTTTCCGCTAGTGATGTTGAAGAAGTTATATTCGGAACGGTTATCCAAGGAGGGCAAGGACAAATTCCATCACGCCAAGCAGCAAGAGCGGCCGGCATTCCTTGGGAAGTGCAGACAGAAACAGTAAATAAAGTTTGTGCATCAGGACTTCGTGCAGTTACGTTAGCGGATCAAATTATTCGTACTGGTGATCAATCACTGATTGTAGCTGGTGGAATGGAATCGATGAGTAACAGCCCTTACATTTTACGAGGGGCAAGATGGGGATACAGAATGGGTAACAACGAAGTTATCGATTTAAACGTTGCAGACGGTTTAACATGCGCATTTTCAGGTATACACATGGGTGTTTATGGCGGAGAAGTTGCAAAAGAGGATGGGATCTCTCGAGAAGCACAAGATGAATGGGCATATCGTAGCCATCAACGTGCGGTTTCGGCACATAAGGAAGGTCGTTTTGAAGAGGAGATTGTACCAGTAACAATTCAGCAAAGAAAAGGCGATCCTATCGTCGTGGCTAAGGATGAGGCGCCGCGTGAAGATACAACGGTTGAAAAATTAGCGAAATTAAAGCCTGTTTTTGATAAGACGTCGGCAGTAACAGCTGGTAATGCTCCTGGACTAAATGATGGCGGTGCTGCGCTTGTATTAATGAGCGAGGACAGAGCGAAGCAAGAAGGAAGAAAGCCATTGGCGACAATTTTGGCGCATACGGCGATTGCAGTAGAATCGAAAGATTTCCCAAGAACGCCAGGTTATGCAATTAATGAATTGCTGAAAAAGACAGGCAAGACAATTGAAGAAATTGATCTATTTGAAATCAATGAGGCATTTGCGGCAGTAGCAATTGCAAGTACAGAAATCGCAGGGATTGATCCGGAAAAGTTGAATGTAAATGGCGGTGCTGTAGCAATGGGGCATCCAATTGGAGCGAGCGGAGCACGTATTATCGTTACACTTATCCATGCACTGAAGCAGCGCGGCGGCGGAATTGGAATTGCTTCTATTTGTAGCGGTGGCGGTCAAGGTGATGCAGTGATGATTGAGGTTCATTAATTTACGTTCAGAAAATTTTTGGTTTATTAACAACTTATATTAAGGGGGAAGAAAGAATGGGTGTACAAAAAATAGTTGTAATTGGTGCAGGGCAAATGGGTTCAGGTATCGCACAAGTGTGTGCAATGGCAGGCTATGATGTGAAAGTGCAAGATTTAAAGCAAGAGCAATTAGACCGAGGGCTAGCTATTATTTCGAAAAATTTAGCCCGTCAAGTAGAAAAAGGCCGTATGAAGGAAGAAGAGAAAGAAGCGACTTTAAATCGTCTTACATGGACGCTCGATTTAAATAGTGTAAAAGAAGCGGATCTTGTTATTGAAGCAGCTGTTGAGAAAATGGATATTAAAAAGAAAATTTTTGCGAATCTAGATGAAATCGCTCCAGAACACGCAATTTTAGCGACGAATACGTCATCGTTACCAATTACGGAAATTGCAGCGGTAACGAAACGTCCTGAGAAAGTAATCGGCATGCACTTTATGAATCCAGTTCCGGTTATGAAACTCGTTGAAATTATTCGTGGTTTAGCTACAGATGATGCAGTGTACGAAACGATTGAGGATATTACGAAAAAAATCGGGAAAGTGCCAGTTGAAGTAAATGATTTCCCAGGGTTTGTATCGAACCGTATTTTATTACCGATGATTAACGAAGCGATCTATACGTTATATGAAGGTGTAGCAACGAAAGAAGCGATTGATGAAGTAATGAAACTCGGTATGAATCATCCGATGGGACCACTTACATTAGCTGATTTTATCGGTTTAGATACGTGTTTATACATTATGGAAGTGTTGCATGAAGGATTAGGAGATAGTAAATATCGCCCATGTCCATTATTACGTAAGTATGTGAATGCAGGATGGTTAGGGCGTAAAACGGGTCGTGGTTTCTACGTTTACGAATAAATTCCTCCCTTTATTAAAGTAGTGGTCTGACCAAGTTGTTAAAAGGATATATAGCAAACGGAGGCGAAGTACATGAATTTTCATTTTACTGAAGAGCAACAAATGATGAGGAAAATGGTTCGAGATTTTGCACAGAAGGAAATAGCTCCCTTTGTTCCTAGTATGGAACAAGGGGTGTTCCCAAAAGAGATTTTGCAAAAGATGGGTGAGCTTGGACTAATGGGTATTCCAGCGCCTGCAAAATATGGCGGGGCAGAAATGGATTTTATTTCTTATATTCTAGCGATTGAAGAAATTTCAAAGGTAAGCGCAACGGTTGGTGTAATTTTAGCTGTACATACGTCAGTTGGAATGAATCCGATTTTGTATTTTGGAACAGAAGAACAGAAGCAGAAATATGTTTCTAAACTGGCGACTGGTGAATATTTAGGCGCATTTGCTCTAACAGAACCGAATGCAGGATCAGATGCAGGTAGTTTGAAATCAAGAGCTGTAAAGAAAGGCGATCACTACATCATTAATGGATCGAAAGTCTTTATTACAAATGGTGGTGAAGCAAGTACATATATCGTCTTCGCGTCTACAAATCCAGATGCGGGGAAAAGCGGGATTTCAGCATTTATAGTAGAGAAAGATACACCAGGCTTAATCATCGGAAAAGATGAGCATAAGATGGGTCTTCTTGGTTCTCGTACAGTGCAACTTACGTTTGAAGATATGAAAGTGCCGGTCGAGAATTTACTTGGTGAAGAAGGACAAGGATTTAAGGTGGCAATGGCGAATTTAGATGTTGGGCGAATTGGAATCGGAGCGCAGGCATTAGGAATCGCGGAAGCGGCGCTTGCATGTGCGATTGATTATGCGAAAGAGCGTGAGCAATTTGGAAAGCCAATTGCGGCGCAGCAAGGACTCGGATTCAAACTTGCAGATATGGCGACTAGCGTAGAAGCAGCGCGATTACTTGTATACAGAGCAGCATCGCTAAGAGCACAAGGATTACCATGCGGTAAAGAAGCTTCTATTGCGAAATTATTTGCTTCTAAGACGGCTGTTGAAGTTGCGATTGAAGCGGTGCAAGTATTTGGTGGTTATGGTTATACGAAAGATTATCCAGTAGAAAGATTTTTCCGTGATGCGAAGATCACACAAATATATGAAGGAACGAGCGAAATACAAAAGCTTGTAATTAGTCGAGCTTTATAAAAAGGCAGAGGGGGAGACGGGAATGCATTTTAAATTATCAGAAGAACATGAAATGATAAGAAAAATGGTTCGGGATTTTGCAAGGAATGAAGTAGCACGGACGGCAGCAGAGCGTGATGAGGAAGAGCGATTTGATCGCGCTTTATTCGATCAAATGGCAGAGCTTGGTTTAACCGGTATTCCGTGGCCTGAAGAATACGGCGGAATTGGAAGCGATTACTTGGCGTATGTAATTGCCGTTGAAGAATTATCTCGTGTCTGTGCTTCTACAGGTGTAACGTTGTCTGCACATACTTCACTTGCTGGATGGCCGATTTTTAAATTTGGAACGGAAGAGCAAAAACAAAAATTTTTGCGCCCAATGGCTGAAGGGAAGAAAATTGGTGCATATGGCTTAACAGAACCAAGCTCTGGGTCAGATGCTGGTGGAATGAGGACGACTGCAAAACGAGATGGAGACCATTACATTTTAAATGGTTCGAAAATCTTTATTACAAATGGCGGCATTGCTGATATTTATGTTGTTTTTGCATTAACAGATCCTGAGTCAAAGCAACGCGGCACGAGTGCATTTATTGTGGAGAGTGATACGCTAGGATTTTCAGTTGGGAAGAAGGAAAGTAAGTTAGGAATTCGTTCTTCGCCAACGACTGAAATTATGTTTGAAGACTGCCGTATTCCTGTAGAGAATCTGCTAGGGGAAGAGGGCCAAGGATTTAAAGTTGCGATGCAAACGTTAGATGGCGGCCGTAATGGTATTGCGGCGCAAGCGGTCGGGATTGCACAATCCGCTTTAGATGCTTCTGTAGAATATGCAAGAGAACGTCATCAGTTTGGGAAGCCAATTGCGGCGCAACAAGGAATTGGCTTTAAACTTGCAGATATGGCAACGGATGTAGAGGCAGCGCGTCTTTTAACATATCAAGCGGCTTGGCTTGAATCTGAAGGGCTTCCGTACGGGAAAGAATCAGCGATGTCAAAAGTATTTGCAGGTGATACAGCGATGAAGGTAACGACTGAAGCAGTACAAGTATTTGGTGGTTATGGTTATACGAAAGATTATCCAGTAGAGCGTTATATGCGCGATGCAAAGATTACACAAATATATGAGGGAACACAAGAGATTCAAAGGCTTGTAATTTCTCGTATGTTAACGAAGTAGGAACGAAAGCGTAGGTATTTTCCTACGCTTTTTACTTCCAAAAATAATAGAGAGAGGTGAAGGGATGGTTAAACATAATGTACATGCGTCAGTGAAAGATGAAAAATTAGTTGCGTTAAGGCGTGAACAGATGATTAAAGGTGCGGTGCAGCTGTTTAAGCAAAAAGGATTCCCGCGTACAACAACGAGAGAAATTGCGAAAGCGGCTGGATTTAGTATCGGAACACTGTATGAATATATTCGCACAAAAGATGATGTATTATATTTAGTTTGTGATAGTATTTATGAACATGTAAAAGAGCGGTTAGAGGAAGTAGTGTGTACAGAGAAGGGAAGTATAGAAAGCTTAAAGATAGCGATAACGAATTACTTTAAAGTGATGGATGAATTGCAAGAAGAAGTATTAATTATGTATCAAGAGGTACGTTTTTTACCGAAAGAATCACTCCCATATGTATTAGAAAAAGAGTTTCAAATGGTCGGGATATTTGAGAATATTTTAGAGCAGTGTACGGAAAATGGGACATTTACACTAAATAAAAAGGAAGTACAGCTTCTTGCACATAATATTTTCATACAAGGACAAATGTGGGGATTTAGACGTTGGGCCCTGCAAAAACTGTATACGCTTGAAGAATATACTGAAATGCAAATTAGGTATGTACTGCAAGGAGCACATATGTTTCCGAAATAAGGAATAGACAAATTATAATTTTATTACCATATAAAGTGAAACTTTAATCAGTGGGGGGGGGTGTTCATCCCACACTGATTATTAGCCTTCACCAATCGGGCGTTTACGGGCAGTGGATCTCCCACCTAACTTCTTTGCTCCAGCCGAATTTTGAGGTGGGAGTTTTACTGCCCGCAAATAGCGGGATAAAAGTTTCCCGTTTTTTTTGTAGCATATTTGTGCGACTTTTGTTTATAATGAATAGTATGGATTTTTTTAAGCAGACCGTTGTATATAAGGTTATATTTGAAGAAAGGAAGTGCCGCATAAGTGAATTTTAAGCAATATTCACCAGAAGAGCTAAAAGAATGTTCAATGATTGAAGTTGTACATAGCGTTTTAGGGGATAAAAGACAAGCAACGACATTCAACGAGTTGGTTCAAGAAATCGCTCAAGTGCTGGGACTATCTCAAGAACAAGTTAATGCGAAACTCGCACAATTTTATACAGATTTAAACATCGATGGACGTTTCATTAATTTAGGCGAAAATCGTTGGGGGCTACGTAGCTGGTACCCATATGAGCAAATTGATGAAGAAATTCTGCCTCAGCCAAAACCAAAGAAGAAACGCAAAGTTGAAGAGGACGGTTTTGACGACTACATTGAAGAAGATGATGTAGAAGAAGATGTAGAAGAAGATGTAGAAGAAGATGTAGAAGATTTGGACAAGGTTCTTGAAGACGAAGACGCAGATGATGTAGAAGAAGATAATGAAGACTTCGCAGAAGAAGAACTTGAGTACGATGAAACTGAAGAAGAAGAAGAGGAAGAGCGGTAGTTCTTGACTTTTCATTATCGTCCATGTAGAATCATTTTTGGGCTCTTTAAAAAAGACGATAATACTTTTAAAGTGTAAATATAAAAGAAAATTGCTCCCTACTTATTACTTTATGTGATGAGGGGAGCAATTTTCTTTTTTGTTTTTTGTTTAGAAAATAAAAAGAGTCTAACAATAAGATAGATACAGTGTTATCTACATACGTTGCACTTTGCAACGGTGATTATATAACAACGAAGTAGAAGGGAGTATTTTCATGACTAAGTATATTTTTGTAACAGGCGGTGTAGTATCGTCTTTAGGAAAAGGTATTACAGCAGCATCTCTTGGAAGACTTTTAAAAAATCGTGGTTTAAACGTAACTATTCAAAAGTTTGATCCATACATTAACGTAGACCCAGGGACTATGAGCCCATACCAACACGGTGAGGTATTCGTAACAGATGATGGTGCAGAAACGGACTTAGACCTAGGTCACTATGAGCGTTTTATCGACATCAACTTAAATAAATACAGCAACGTAACAACAGGTAAAATTTACTCTTCAGTTCTTCAAAAAGAGCGTCGTGGTGAATATTTAGGAGGAACAGTTCAAGTTATTCCTCACATTACTAACGAAATTAAAGAACGTGTATATCGTTCTGGTCGCGAAACAAACGCCGACGTTGTTATTACAGAAATCGGTGGAACTGTTGGTGATATTGAGTCTCTGCCATTCTTAGAAGCAATTCGTCAAATTAAGAGCGACATCGGTCGTGACAATGTAATGTACATTCACTGTACGTTAATCCCGTACTTAAAAGCAGCGGGTGAAATGAAAACAAAACCAACGCAACATAGCGTTAAAGAGCTTCGTAGCTTAGGTATTCAACCAAATATTATCGTTGTTCGTACAGAACTACCTGTTTCTCAGGACATGAAAGACAAGCTTGCATTATTCTGTGACATCGATACAAAAGCAGTTATCGAAGCACGCGATGCAGATACTTTATATGCGGTTCCATTATCTCTTCAAGAACAAAACATGGACCAAATCGTTTGCGATCACTTAAAATTAGACAATCCAGCTGCAGATATGACAGAGTGGACTGCGCTAGTTAATAAAGTACGTAACCTTTCTAAGAAAACAAAAATCGCTCTTGTTGGTAAATACGTAGAGCTTCAAGATGCATACATTTCTGTTGTAGAAGCACTTCGTCATGCAGGTTATTCATTCGACACAGATGTAGAAGTGAAATGGGTAAACGCTGAGCACGTAACAGCAGAGAACGTAAAAGAATTAGTTGGCGACACAGATGGTATCCTTGTACCAGGTGGCTTCGGCGATCGTGGTGTAGAAGGTAAGATCGTTGCAATTCAATATGCTCGTGAACACAAAGTTCCATTCTTAGGAATTTGCCTAGGTATGCAACTTGCATCAATCGAATTTGCACGTAACGTATTAGGATTAGAAGGGGCTAACTCTTCTGAAATTAATCCTGACACACCTTATGCAATTATCGATTTATTACCAGAACAAAAAGATGTAGAAGATTTAGGTGGTACGCTTCGCCTTGGTCTATACCCATGTAAGCTTGCTGAAGAAACAAATGCTTACAATGCTTACAACGAGCCGGTTGTATATGAGCGTCATCGTCATCGTTATGAGTTCAACAATCAATTCCGTCCAGATATGGAAAAAGCGGGATTTGTATTCTCTGGTACAAGCCCAGACGGTCGTCTAGTGGAAATTATTGAATTACAAGATCACCCTTGGTTCGTGGCAGCACAGTTCCATCCAGAACTTGTATCTCGTCCAAACCGTCCACAACCATTGTTCCATGATTTCGTAAGTGCTTCTATTACGAATAAAGAGAGCAAGTAATAAAAAAACAGCCGTCACTTTAAAGTGATGGCTGTTTTTTTATAAGTTTTCTATGTAATTATAATAATGACTTAGGATGCTGCAAGTTGTTGGCAAAGTTCCTCGTAAGCTACATTAATTTTTTTCATTTTTTCTTCTGAGCCATTTCCTGTATCAGGGTGATATTTCTTTGCTAAACTTCTATACTGTTTTTTGATAACATTCATATCTCTTGTATCTACAGGTAATTCTAAAGTTTCAAGAAGTGTGGAGATTCTAGAATTATTATTCCCTGAGGAAATCCAGTCCATATGAGCGTCGATGGTTTCTTAAGCAATCGCAAATATTTCTTTAAATTTATCAACAAATATTGGACCATCATATTTGTTAGATACAAATATATTTTGGTTTTCAAACTTTGATATAATGCCGCGTTTAATTAATATATTGAAAATAAGAAGGTCTCTCATGAAAATATAGACATCTGTTTTTAACTATTCATTAAAGTTTGCATCTGATATTTCAGTATACATATGACTAAATGTGTGCACGACACTGATGATATTAAAATTGGAATTAGTGTGATCTAAAAAATGGCCATTTCTATCCACGACAGAGAATGATTTCCCGTTTATATGAAAAAAGATAGGAACGATACGTCGGTCGTTTACTTGCTTAAGTTGGATTTCAATATTATTCGGATATAGAAAGAAGTAAATTGTTAAGTACGCGTATTAGCAAAGAAGATTAAATAGAAATGTATAACAGGAACTAAGTTTTAGGCCCTGTTAACATAAATTATTCATAGTCCCCAATTATTTCATCAATTGTAAATTTAATTCCGTGATAAGCAAATAAAGCTACAATTAAACTTGGGAAACCATAACGGTTACCTTCATCATCTGGAATAAGACCTTTTAACAGCTTTGTATCAATATGTACATCTGTATATTGTTCCAGTGATTCAGCACCTTCTTGAATAGCCGAGATTCCAACGATAGATTGGCCTTCTTCATGAAGTTTTTTCGCGGCTTTTATAATTTCTTCATCTGTCGAAAAACGACTAATAAGAAGTACGCGGTCCGCAGAAGTCACTACCGCCAGTTCACCGTTTTCTATTAAACGTTTTGCTTGTTTCATTGGTTCGGCGCCAAATAATGCTTCTGAAACAATACCCTCCATTTCGTTTGTACCATACAAGTAAATGAAACCGTCGCCAACTAACGCCTGGGCAAGTAGACGAGCGCTATCTTCTATATTCATTTCCTCTTTTTGAGAAATTTTTGAGAAATATCCACTTAATTGAGTCGAGAAAATTTTTAACATGTTGTTGCTCCTTTCTTTCGTGTTAGCTGGTTCTCATTATAGCTTATTTTTTTTGGAAAGGGGAAATAGTAGGGTGGCATAACAAAATAGGAAACGGTAAAATAAGAAAGAATAGGAAGGGATTTGGCAAAGAGTAGCGAAAATAAACCGATAAGATATAAGAAGCTTTAAATCTTGTACTTACACAGAAAGGTTGGGAGTTATGGAAGGGAAAATTTTAATCGTTGATGATCAATATGGCATTCGTGTTTTATTGCATGAAGTGTTCCAAAAAGAAGGTTATCAGACGTTCCAAGCAGCGAATGGATTTCAAGCTTTAGATATCGTGAAAAAAGATAATCCAGATTTAGTAGTGTTAGATATGAAAATCCCAGGTATGGATGGTATAGAGATTTTAAAACATGTAAAAGAAATTGATGAGAGTATTAAAGTGATTTTAATGACTGCTTATGGAGAATTGGATATGATTCAAGAAGCGAAAGATTTAGGAGCTTTAATGCACTTTGCTAAACCGTTTGATATTGATGAGATTCGTCAAGCAGTGAGAGATCAGCTTGCTGTAGAGGCGTAAAAAATGAATTTTTTATAAAAAATATGGAAAAAAGCGTTTACATGGACTATTGAGCAGGTGAATACGGTTGAGTTTTTGAGTACAAGTTGTTATCCTATTGAGTGTAGAAAGAAGTCCGGTATGTAAATATACATATTTTACCTTATCCTGGTCATACTACCAGCGATAAGAACTTATCGGATACAAAAAACGTTTTTTAGGAGGATTCACCATGCCTTTAGTTTCTATGAAAGAAATGCTAAACACAGCACTAGAAGGAAAATACGCAGTTGGTCAATTTAACATGAACAACTTAGAGTGGACTCAAGCTATCTTAGCTGCTGCGGAAGAAGAAAAATCTCCTGTAATCTTAGGTGTATCTGAGGGTGCAGCTCGTCATATGACTGGTTTCAAAACAGTTGTAGCTATGGTTAAAGCTTTAATCGAAGAAATGAACATTTCTGTTCCTGTAGCGATTCACCTTGATCATGGTTCAAGCTTCGAAAAGTGTAAAGAAGCAATTGATGCAGGTTTTACATCTGTAATGATCGACGCTTCTCACCACCCATTCGATGAAAACGTTGAAACTACTAAAAAAGTGGTAGAATACGCACACGCTCGTAACGTATCTGTTGAAGCTGAGCTTGGAACAGTTGGCGGACAAGAAGACGACATCATCGCTGAAGGCGTAATTTACGCTGATCCTGCAGAGTGTAAGCACCTTGTTGAAGCAACAGGTATCGATTGCCTAGCTCCAGCTTTAGGTTCTGTACACGGTCCTTACAAAGGTGAGCCTAACTTAGGATTCGCTGAAATGGAACAAGTTCGTGACTTCACTGGCGTACCTTTAGTATTACACGGTGGTACTGGTATCCCAACTGCTGATATCGTAAAAGCTATTTCTTTAGGTACTTCAAAAATTAACGTAAACACTGAGAACCAAATTGAGTTTACAAAGGCTGTTCGTGAAGCATTAAACAAAGACCAAGAAGTTTACGATCCTCGTAAATATATTGGACCTGGCCGCGACGCTATCAAAGCAACTGTTGCTGGTAAAATGCGTGAGTTCGGTTCTAACGGTAAAGCGTAAGAATAAAATTCCGTTTTGGAAACCGTCTAGTCTTTTAGACGGTTTCCTTTTGTTGTATAATGAAAGCGCGAACAAATCTAAAGATTTTATAAAGTGAATTTTTGGTTTGCGAATATAGAAAATAATGTGCATAATCCTATTAATAAATGTGGTAAGTATCTGAATTGAGGAATTTGATTCGATGAATAGTTAATCTTCATCTATTTGTACAGCAGGGGAGCTGCAGGTGATGGTTTTCTACTTATTGAGTTTGGATGGAAAGAGGGATTGAGATTCTTAAGGGGGAATCTTCTACTTCTCCTTATTAAAGAAGTAGAAGATAAATACATTCACAAGAAGGGAGCTCAATATGGAAAAGTTGCTAGTTGAAGGCGGAAGAGCTTTGAATGGAACAATTCGCGTGAGTGGTGCAAAGAACAGTGCTGTTGCACTAATTCCAGCGACAATTTTAGCAGATACTCCAGTAACTATCGGTGGCGTTCCTAATATTTCGGACGTGAAAATGTTAGGAGACTTACTAGAGGAAATTGGAGGGAAAGTAACTTATGGGCAGGAAGAAGAGATGGTAGTCGATCCTTCTAACATGGTTGCGATGCCTTTACCAAATGGAAAAGTGAAAAAATTGCGCGCCTCTTATTATTTAATGGGTGCAATGCTTGGCCGTTTTAAAAAAGCTGTTATTGGGCTTCCAGGTGGATGTCATTTAGGGCCACGACCGATTGATCAGCATATTAAAGGGTTTGAAGCGTTAGGGGCACATGTTACAAATGAACAAGGTGCCATTTATTTAAGAGCAGACGAACTACGTGGAGCGCGTATTTATTTAGATGTTGTTAGTGTAGGAGCTACGATTAATATTATGCTAGCGGCTGTACGAGCGAAAGGTAGAACTGTTATTGAAAATGCAGCGAAAGAACCAGAGATTATTGATGTAGCTACATTGTTAACGAGTATGGGAGCACGTATTAAAGGTGCTGGTACAGACGTAATCCGAATTGATGGTGTGGATTCTTTACATGGGTGTCACCACACTATCATCCCAGACCGTATTGAAGCTGGTACGTATATGATTTTAGGAGCAGCGTCAGGAGGAGAAGTAACAGTTGATAATGTTATTCCTCAGCATTTAGAATCCGTTACTGCGAAGCTAAGAGAAGCTGGTGTTCAAGTTGAAACGAACGATGACCAAATTACAGTGAATGGCAATAGAAGGTTAAAAGTAGTTGATGTAAAAACGCTTGTATATCCAGGGTTTCCAACAGATTTACAACAGCCGTTTACAACACTTTTAACAAAAGCGCATGGAACAGGAGTTGTAACTGATACAATTTACAGCGCACGTTTCAAGCATATTGATGAATTGCGCCGTATGAACGCGCAAATTAAAGTAGAAGGCCGTTCAGCAATTGTGACTGGACCTGTTTTATTGCAAGGTGCGAAGGTGAAAGCGAGTGACTTACGAGCTGGTGCGTCCCTTGTTATTGCGGGTTTAATGGCAGATGGCATTACAGAAGTAACGGGGCTTGATCATATTGATCGAGGTTACGAAAATATAGTAGACAAGCTTAAAGGGCTTGGCGCAAACATTTGGCGAGAACAAATGACAAAGCAAGAAATTGAAGAAATGAAGAATGCATAAAGTGAAACTTTAATCAGTATGGGGTATCCCACGCCGATTATTAGCCCTCACCAATCGGGATAAGGTGGTGATACTTCCGTTAATGGGGAGCGAAGAATCACTACTAACGGAAGCACACTTTATAGAAAAACAAGGTTCACAAAATACGGCAGAAATATAAAGACTTAAAGGAGAGGGATTATCGTGGAAAGAAGTTTATCTATGGAGTTAGTACGTGTAACAGAGGCTGCAGCATTATCATCAGCGCGTTGGATGGGTCTCGGAAAAAAAGATGAGGCAGATGGTGCAGCAACATCAGCTATGCGTGATGTATTTGATACAATTCCGATGAAAGGTACAGTTGTAATTGGCGAAGGCGAAATGGATGAAGCGCCAATGCTATATATCGGAGAGAAATTGGGTACAGGATATGGACCACGCGTAGACGTTGCAGTTGATCCTTTAGAAGGGACAAATATCGTAGCGGCTGGCGGCTGGAATGCGCTTGCTGTTATTGCAATTGCAGATCACGGCAATTTGTTACATGCTCCTGACATGTACATGGATAAAATCGCGGTTGGCCCAGAAGCGGTTGGAGCAATTGATATCGACGCACCTATCATCGATAACTTACGTGCTGTGGCGAAAGCGAAAAATAAAGATATTGAAGATGTTGTAGCGACAGTTTTAAATCGTCCACGTCATCAAGCAATTATTGAAGAAATTCGTAAAGCTGGAGCTCGTATTAAGTTAATTAACGATGGAGATGTAGCTGGAGCAATTAATACAGCATTTGACCGTACAGGTGTAGATATTTTATTCGGTTCTGGTGGGGCGCCTGAAGGAGTATTAGCGGCTGTTGCATTAAAATGTTTAGGTGGAGAAATCCAAGGGAAGCTTCTTCCTCAAAATGAAGCTGAATTAGCGCGTTGTAAAAAAATGGGCATTGAAGATATAAATCGTATCCTTCGTATGGAAGACTTAGTAAAGGGTGACGATGCAATCTTTGCAGCGACAGGTGTAACAGACGGAGAACTATTACGTGGTGTTCAATTTAAAGGTAGCGTAGGAACAACACAATCCCTTGTTATGCGTGCAAAATCAGGTACAGTACGCTTCGTAGACGGACGCCATAGCTTAAACAAAAAACCGAATTTGGTTATTAAGTAAAAAGCGTAAGCAGCTCGTTCAGAATGGGAGGGGGATGGAGCTTCTGACGTAGAGGCGCTTTTTGCCTCGTAGGAAGAAGCGAAGCCACCGACCATTCTAGCTGCTGAAGCTGGATTAAGTAAAAAGTGGAGGCGGCTCGTTCAGAATCGCAGGGCACTTCAAACTCTCGACCTTGAAGCGCTTTTTGCTTCGAGTGAGAGAGTGAAATGACCGGAGATTCTAGCCGCTGGAGCTAGATTAAATAAAAGCAGAAATGCCTTATCTATTCTTCTTTATAATAAGGTGAGTAGAAAAAAGTAAGAAATATAAAAGGCGAAGACAAATTTTCTTGTCTTCGCTTCTTGTATTTGTGTTTCAACGTATTGATTAAAACTAGACAAAAGGGTTACAATAGTGAATATTATCCTACTTGAACTTATTGCCTTTCATTATTATTTATTTGCCTTCCGTATTTTTTCCCTTTACCCATGTGAAAAGAGAATAACGTTAAAGTGTGGTGTCTGAATGAATTTGTCAATTGCAGCATTAGAAAACATGAAATTAAAAGAGTTATACGAGCTTGCGAAAGAATTTAAGATTTCGTATTACAGCAAGTTAACGAAAAAAGAGCTGATTTTCGCTATCTTAAAAGCTCGAGCAGAAAAAGAAGGTTTCTTTTTCATGGAAGGCGTATTAGAAATTATTCAATCAGAAGGATTTGGATTCCTACGTCCTATCAACTACTCTCCAAGCTCAGAAGATATTTATATCTCGGCTTCGCAAATTCGTCGTTTCGATTTACGTAATGGAGATAAGGTTTCTGGTAAAGTACGACCTCCGAAAGAAAATGAACGCTATTTTGGATTATTACAAGTTGAAGCTGTAAACGGAGATGATCCAGACTCAGCAAAAGAGCGTGTGCATTTCCCTGCATTAACACCGTTATACCCAGATCGCCAAATGAAATTGGAAACGGAAACGAAAAAGTTACCGACACGCATCATGGATTTAATCGCACCAGTTGGATTTGGACAACGTGGTTTAATTGTCGCGCCTCCAAAGGCTGGTAAAACAAGTCTGTTAAAAGAAATTGCACACAGTGTCACAACAAATCATCCGGAAGCAGAATTAATTGTACTTTTAATTGATGAGCGTCCAGAAGAAGTAACAGATATTGAACGTTCTGTTAAAGGTGATGTTGTAAGTTCTACTTTTGATGAAGTGCCAGAGAATCATATTAAAGTAGCTGAGCTTGTATTAGAGCGTGCAATGCGTCTTGTAGAGCATAAAAAAGACGTTGTCATTCTAATGGATAGTATTACCCGTTTAGCGCGTGCTTACAACCTTGTTATTCCGCCAAGTGGTAGAACTCTATCAGGTGGTATTGATCCAGCTGCTTTCCATAGGCCAAAGCGTTTCTTCGGTGCTGCACGTAATATCGAAGAGGGCGGTAGCTTAACAATTTTAGCAACAGCGCTTGTTGATACAGGTTCTCGTATGGATGATGTAATTTACGAAGAATTTAAAGGAACTGGAAATATGGAACTTCATTTAGATCGCTCATTAGCTGAGCGTCGTATCTTCCCGGCGATTGATATTCGTCGCTCTGGTACGCGTAAAGAAGACCTATTAATTCCGAAAGAACATTTAGACAAGCTGTGGGGTATTCGTAAAACAATGCGTGATACACCAGACTTTGTTGAAGGCTTCTTACGTAAACTTCGTCAAACAAAGACAAATGAAGAATTTTTACAAAACATTGTTGCAGACTCAAAAAGATATGTAACAACTAAGTAAAGGGAAAAGATTGAGACTCGCTTATTTCGTAGTAAGCGAGTTTTTTATGTTTTTAAGGGAATATTAGAGAGAGTAATATATGGAAATAGTTTTGTTTTTTTGAGATGAAAATCATATTTGGATCGAGAGCTTGAAGTGCCCTACGATTCTGAACGAGCCGCTTGCGCTTTTAATTTTAAAAAGACAAAAACAGGTAGTTGCAAAATGGGGTTAGCCTTGTTATAATTTCATCATATGTGTTTCATCAATATAGTTGTGTAAGCAGCTGAAGATGAAAAACTCTGTTTCGAAAATGATTCAGGGCGGAAGGAGATGAAAAGAATGAAAGCAGGAATCCATCCAAATTACAATAAAGTTGTATTTATGGACACGAACACTGGCTTCAAATTCTTAAGCGGGTCTACAAAAGGCTCTAGCGAAACTGTTGAGTGGGAAGATGGTAACACTTATCCATTACTAAAAATTGAGATCAGTTCTGATTCTCACCCATTCTACACTGGACGTCAGAAGTTTGCTACTGCAGACGGACGTGTTGACCGCTTCAATAAGAAATACGGTATTAAGTAATAAAGAACATAAAACAGGCAAGTGTATGTATTCGCTTGTCTGTTTTTTTTGCGAAAATATTAAACCTTTACCCTACTTTGGATTAGGAAAGTAGATGAAAGGAGAGCTCAATGTACTTAATGAATCAAAATGGTTGGATTGAAGTGATTTGCGGGAGTATGTTTTCTGGAAAATCAGAAGAGCTCATCCGCCGTATACGCCGTACACAATTTGCGAAACAACATGCAATTGTATTTAAACCATGTATTGATAATCGTTATAGTGAAGAAGATGTTGTATCACATAATGGATTAAAGGTTAAAGCAGTTCCTGTTTCAGCTTCAAAAGATATATTTAACCATGTAACAGAAGAAATGGATGTTATTGCAATCGATGAGGTACAATTTTTTGATGGGGACATTGTGGAAGTGGTGCAAGTATTGGCAAATCGTGGCTATCGCGTCATTGTAGCTGGATTAGACCAAGATTTCCGTGGTCTACCATTTGGACAAGTTCCTCAGCTGATGGCGATTGCTGAACATGTAACTAAATTGCAGGCAGTTTGTTCTGCATGTGGATCTCCTGCAAGTCGTACGCAACGTTTAATCGATGGAGAACCAGCGGCATTTGATGATCCAATTATTTTAGTTGGGGCTTCAGAATCGTATGAACCACGTTGTCGTCATTGTCATGCAGTACCTACAAAACAAAGATAAATGAAACTCGCTATGTAGAGCGGGTTTTTTTCGAAAATAGATGAAGATTGGTGGCAAGCTCTTCGTGCCTAAGAACCTCCGCTACTCAAGGTGAAAAGCACCTTTTGTGCGAGAGAACCTTAGCTGGTCAGAGCTGAACGAGCCACCTACACTTTTAAATATAATTTGCGTTTTTTTGATTAAGTACCATATACTATTTGTATTAGATACTAGGATGTAGAGGTGAATGGTGTGTTAGATCGTTTGCAAGCTGTAGAAGATCGTTATGAGAAGTTGAATGAGTTGTTAAGTGACCCAGAGGTTATTAGCGATACAAATAAGCTTCGTGAGTATTCAAAAGAGCAATCTGATATTCAGGACACGGTAGAGGTGTACCGTGAGTATAAAGATGTTCGTGAGCAATTACGAGATGCAAAAGCAATGTTAGAAGATAAGTTAGACGCTGATATGCGTGACATGGTAAAAGAAGAGGTTTCTGAATTAGAAGGACAAGAGAAAACATTATCAGAACGTCTGAAAATTTTACTTGTTCCAAAAGACCCTAATGATGATAAAAACGTTATCGTTGAGGTTCGTGGTGCTGCTGGTGGTGACGAGGCGGCTTTATTTGCTGGTGATTTATATCGTATGTATAGCCGTTATGCTGAGGTGCAAGGTTGGAAAACTGAAATTATCGAAGCGAGCTATACAGAGTTAGGTGGATATAAAGAGATTATCTTTATGATTAATGGTAAAGGTGCTTTCGCTAAGCTGAAATTCGAGAATGGTGCTCACCGTGTACAACGTGTTCCTGAAACGGAATCTGGTGGACGTATTCATACATCTACAGCAACTGTAGCTGTATTACCAGAGGCAGAAGAAGTAGAAATTAATATTCATGAAAAAGATGTTCGTGTTGATACGTTTGCTTCTAGTGGTCCAGGTGGACAAAGCGTTAATACAACGATGTCAGCGGTACGTTTAACACATTTACCGACTGGTGTAGTTGTATCTTGTCAGGATGAGAAATCACAAATTAAGAATAAAGAAAAAGCGATGAAAGTATTACGCGCACGTGTTTATGATAAGTTTAGACAAGAAGCGCAAGCTGAGTATGATCAAAACCGTAAACAAGCTGTTGGTACGGGAGATCGTTCAGAGCGTATTCGTACGTATAACTTCCCGCAAAACCGTGTTACAGACCATCGAATCGGTTTAACGATTCAAAAGCTAGATCAAATCCTACAAGGTAAGTTAGATGATTTCATCAATGCCTTAGTGATGGAAGATCAGGCTCAAAAGATGGAGGCAGCTGAGTAATGCGTGTCTATGAAGCCCTGAAATGGGCTTCTTCTTTTTTACAGGAAAATGGACGAGATGAAAATGCGGGAGAAATTGTCCTTTGTCATGTATTAAAGACGAACAGAACCGGAATGCTCATGAATATGCGTGAAGAAATAACTGCGGAACAAGAGAAAAGTTTTGCAGAATTTATCCACAAGCACGTAGAAGGTACTCCGATCCAATATATGCTTGGTTATGAAATGTTTTATGGCCGATCATTCTTTGTAAATGAAGAGGTATTGATACCAAGACCGGAAACAGAGGAACTTATAGTTGGGGTGCTAGAGAGAATTGAGCGCCATTTCGGTAATGAGGAGCTTCACATAGCGGATATTGGAACTGGTAGTGGAGCGATTTCTATTACGCTCGCTTTAGAAAATAAAAATCTTCATGTGCATACAGTAGATATCGCACAGGAGTCGATTGAAGTTGCAAAAGAAAATGCAAAAACTTTAGGGGCGGATGTAACTTTCTATCACGGCGATTTACTGTCGCCGTTTTATGAAACAGGTCAGAAGTTAGATGTTGTTGTTTCCAATCCTCCGTACATACCAGAGGAAGATTGGCGTGGTCTTTCTACTGTTGTGAAGGAGCATGAGCCGAAGCGTGCGCTTGTTGGTGGGGAAGATGGACTAGATTTCTATCGTCGTTTTATGGAGGAATTGCCGAATGTATTACAGAAAAAGGCGATTGTGGCGTTCGAAATTGGTGTAGGGCAAGGTGAAGATGTGAAAGCATTATTACAGCAAACTTTCCCGCGCGCTCAAGTTGAAGTTGTATTTGATATTAATGGAAAAGATCGCATGGTATTTGCAGAGATGGAGTAAGGCATAAGCCTTACTCTATTTTTTGTATAAAAAATTCGTAACTACTCAGCCATACATTTCATTTAGAAGTTTGGTAAGGAGTATTATTCCAGAGAAAATACGCCTCTTATTACCTATAGAAAGTTATTTTCATTTTTCAGCATATAGATTGCTGCCATGAAAATAAAAATGGACATACACTTTGCTAGCTTTCTTTGTTTTAAAACTTTGCGTGTGGCAGGAAAAGGCCCTGACCGCTCCTGTACGTAGCCAGTCCCTCTCGTCCATTTAAAAAAATGCTTTTCTGTCGGCCTTTCATAGAGTGGCGGAGTAGTTACAAAAATTTATATAGATTTTGAATTTAATAGTTTAGAAAGAAGTAACTCTGTCCACACTGTTTCTAGAGGGGACGGTGGAGGAAATGAAAAAACAAGTTATTGCTTACTTTCTTTTATTATTAATTGGTGCACAGTTACTTGTGCAGTTTGGATATATGAAAGCTGATGCAAAAGGGCCTGCTGTTATTCCGAAAGAGGCCGTTCGATTACGTATTTTAGCTAATAGTGATTCTGATAAAGATCAGGCATTAAAACGTAAAGTACGTGATGAAGTGAAAGTACAAATTGATGGATGGGTAGCGGATTTAACGTCATTTGAAGAAGCTCGAAAAGTAATTCAAAATCATATTCCTGAAATTGAAAAGACAGTGGCGAATACGCTGAAAAGAGAAGGAAGTAAAGAGGCGTTTCAAGTGAAATTCGGTAAGAATGTGAAGTTTCCTACAAAGGTATATGGGAATTTTATTTATCCGGCAGGAGAATATGAAGCGGTACTTATTACAATTGGAAAAGGTGAAGGTGCAAACTGGTGGTGTGTGTTATTTCCACCGATGTGTTTCTTAGATTTTTCAAGTGGTACAGCTGTAAGGAAAGAAGAACATGTTGTGAAAGCTGAATCTCCTGAAGAGGAGCAGGTGAGACAACCAGATGAGGAAGTAGTGGATGCACCGGAGAAGAAAGAGGATAAGGTGAAAGAAAAGAAAGTAGTAAAGCTGGAAAAAGCTGAAAAAGTAACAGCACAGGAAAAGAAAGTAGTAAAACACGAAACGCAAGTAGAAGAACAGCCTGTAAAAAAAGTAGAGAAACCTGTGGAGCAAAAACAAGAAAAGGAAAATGAGTATGTAACAGTAGAAGAGGAAGAAGAAAAACCAGAGGTTAAATTATTTATCGTCGAAGCTTTTACATCTTTATTCTCTAAATAGTACTATTAATAAATCCTTCCTCATATATATCAATGAGGAGGGATTTACTATGAAGAACGTGTATTTTGCTACGAAAGCAGATGTAGAAAGATTGCATTCTTTTTTCGGACAAGCTAATAAAAAAGATGATAAAATAAATGAGTTGTACGCACAATTTATGATCTTGGAAGAGGCGGGAGAAATACGAGCGGTAATTGGATATGAACAAAGTGGAGAAAATGCACTTATCCGTTCTTGTTTATTCACACCTAATGTGGATAAACAGACTTTCTTATATTTTTTTGAGATGTTTTTGCAGTATATGAAAGAAAAAGATATTCGACAATTGTACTTACTCACAAATCATCCACAATCTGTGACAATCTTTCAGTTTTTTAACTTTGTCATTATAGAGAAAGAGGAAGTACCAGAGGAAATTCGACAGTTAGAACACTTTTGTAAAAATATAAAAGAGCTAAATGCAATAATACTAAATTGTCAGCTATTCACAAAGTTATCCACGGATTAACAAGGTTTATCCACATTTTGTGGATAAACCTTGTTTGTCTTTTGGATAAATCTCATAGTAAACTAAAAATAGACAAGTATTTCATGGTAGAAAAGGACGTGGGGAAAAATGCATACAAATATGTGGATTGTGGATAATGTTGTGGAAAGAAAAAAATATTATCCACAATTAAAAGAAGCAGCGAGATTATTAAGAGAAAATGAAGCGGTGGCCTTCCCGACGGAAACGGTATATGGGTTAGGAGCAAACGCAATGGATGATGAAGCGATAGCGAAAATTTTTGAAGCGAAAGGGAGACCAAGCGATAATCCACTGATTGTCCACATAGGAACAAAATCTCAGTTAGATGGTATTGTAAGAGAAATTCCGCCGGTTGCAGAAAAGTTAATGGAGCATTTTTGGCCAGGACCATTAACAATCATTTTACCGAGAAAAAAAGGGATTTCAGAGAGGGTTACGGCAGGACTTAATACAGTCGGAGTGAGGATGCCGGATCATCCAGTAGCGCTCGCCCTTATTGAAGAGGCAAACGTGCCTGTTGCGGCACCGAGTGCGAATCGTTCAGGACGCCCAAGTCCAACGTTAGCTTCTCATGTGTATGAAGATTTAAATGGAAAAATTGCTGGTATTGTTGATGGCGGGGCAACAGGAGTAGGCGTTGAATCAACTGTAATTGATTGTACGAGCGAGGTTCCGACGATTTTACGTCCAGGTGGGATTACGAAGGAGCAATTAGAAGCCGTGATAGGAAATGTTTCTTTAGATCCAGCTTTAAAGGATGCGAAAGAAAAGCCAAAATCACCGGGAATGAAATATACACACTATGCACCGAAAGCACCACTTAGTATTGTTGAAGGATCACGAGAGTTTATTCAGCTTATTGTGGATGAGAAAAAGAAAGAAGGGCTTAAAGTAGGTGTATTAACGACCGAAGAGTATCAACATGTATATAGTGCTGATGTTGTATTATCTTGTGGTATGCGAAGTGATTTAGCTAGCGTTGCGACTAAATTATATGATGTACTTAGAACGTTTGATGCAAGTGAAGTAGATGTTATTTTTAGTGAGTCATTCCCGAATGAAGGAATAGGAAATGCAATTATGAATCGTTTAACAAAAGCTGCGGGACATCATATTATCACTGAATGATAATGTACCTTGAGCAAACAGAATATTTCTCCTCGGATAAGCATATTGTGAAGTAGCACGTCCGAGGGGGGACATGAATGACGCTTGAACAGCTAATACCTTTAATAATTATGGCGTTCGCCTTAGGGATGGATGCATTTTCAGTGAGCCTCGGTATGGGGATGGTGACATTAAAGTTAAGACAAATCCTTTATATCGGTATGACGATAGGAATATTTCATATTATCATGCCATTTACCGGAATGATATTAGGACGTTTTCTATCAGAGAGGTATGGGGATGTTGCGAATTTTGCAGGAGCCATTTTATTGATTGGACTAGGGTTCTATATCGTATATGCGTCTATTTTAGAAGGTGAAGAGACTAGAACTGCTCCAATTGGAATTAGTTTATTTGTATTTGCATTTGGTGTCAGTATAGATAGTTTTTCAGTAGGTCTTAGTCTTGGAATCTACGGAGCGCAGACGATTGTTACTATATTACTTTTTGGATTTATTAGCATGTTGTTAGCGTGGATTGGTTTATTAATCGGTAGACATGCGAAAGGTATGCTTGGTACATATGGTGAAATAGTAGGTGGTATTATTCTTGTTGGGTTTGGATTATATCTCCTTTTTCCTATATAATTTTCATATGAGGGTGGGAATATAAATCGGATGCTAAAATGGTATGTCGTATTTATAACCTTTTTTCCAAGATGGTTACGTAGGCTTATCATTTGGGGCA
Source organism: Bacillus sp. MYb209 (assembly GCF_002975175.1). Classification (GTDB taxonomy): domain Bacteria; phylum Bacillota; class Bacilli; order Bacillales; family Bacillaceae_G; genus Bacillus_A. Next base: position 114,987 of record NZ_PCNZ01000008.1, on the reverse strand, counting down.
TTATTTTGCAAATTGCGGTTTTAGGTTGGATTAAATTGATTCGTGAATGGTAAGATAATTCCTTTCTGTACACCTGAATACAATACTCTGCAAATATAAAAAGGGTGGTACAAATGACGAGATTAAAACAAGTTTTTGGTATTATTATTAGTTTTTTTGTTTTTTGGTTTAGTATGATCGGTGTACAAATGTTTGCTGAGTTTTTAGATATTGAGTCATTAAAATTTGTTGCAGGAAAATCTGAGGCAGCGCGTGTGTTTTATTCACCGTACCCATTCTTAATTGTTTTCCTTATCACATTACTTTCTTTATATTTCTTTGTTATAAAGCTTGGTAAATCTAAAAAAGAGAAATTACCTGCAATAGAGGAGAAGAACGAAGAATTACAGTGAAAAAATCCCCCGCTTTAAGCGGGGGATTTTATGTTTGAGTGACGAAGCTGAACGAGCCGGTTACGCTTTTAGATGTATCCAGCTCCAGTGGCCAGCTCTTCGCATCTAAGAACCTTAGCTGGTCAGAGCTGAACGAGCCGCCTTCACTTTTAAAGTGGCCTTACTAATTCAAATTGTTCTCCTAGTTTTGCGTAGTTGTGTCCTGCTAGGCGGCTTATTGGTTTTAGTTCTTCGGCGTGAATTCGGCCGTTTTCGTATAAGTGTTCTGCGACGTGGAAGCGAACGACACGGCCAATTAGTAGATCACAAGCTGGTGAGTCTTCGGTTCCGCCGAGCGGGATAGCGCGTTCTAATACGCATTCCATTCGAATGTTTGCTTCTTTCACCCCTGGTACTGAAATGACATCACTGTCGATCGGTGTTAGTTTTGCTAATTCGATTTCACTTTCATTAGGAGGTAGGTTGGCTGCTGTTTCATTGATCGCTTCTACGTAAGATTCATCAGAAATATGTACGACGAATTCCCCTTTTTCGATTGCGTTTCGGGAAGTGTCTTTCGGTTTTCCTTCTTTTCGTTGTACTGAAACTGAGATAAGTGGTGGATTGGCAGCGACGATATTGAAATAACTATATGGCGCACCGTTCAATACACCATCTTTAGTTACAGAAGTAACGAATGCAACAGGACGTGGAATGATACTTCCTGTTAGTAATTTGTAATTATCTTTTTCGGTTTGTTCGTTTGGATTAATGGATAACATGTTGTAATCCCCTTTCTAAATATGAATACTTATTGTTTGTTTACAAGATATCAATGGGAATCTCCTGCTGAAAATAATATTTTTTTGATGATGTGAAAAAGAGATTACCTCAATTTGAAGTAATCTCTTTTTTGGTAAATATCTTGAAATAGAGATAAATATTAAAGTAAAACGTAAGCGCCAGGTCCAATTAAAGCTACACCGATAGCGACAGCGATTAACATTAAATTATATTCGAATCCGTTTTGTGTTACCCAGTAACCATTTTTTCCGTGAACTGTGAAGATTGCTACTAACATTGTTCCTACGATAAATAATGAACCGACTACAGTGAAAATACCTGATGCGAATAAGAAACCACCTAATAGTTCAGTTGCGCCAGCCATAAATGCCATAAATACACCAGGGCGTAAACCGATTGATTCCATAAAGCCACCTGTTCCTTTCAGACCGTAGCCACCAAACCAACCGAATAATTTTTGAGCACCGTGACCCATGAATGTAATTCCTATAATAAGACGAATAATAAGAAGACCGATATCCATCATTTTTGAAACTCCCTAAAAGTTATTTACTTATCTTATGTAAGTAAATAATAAAATAGTTACTTACTTTAGTCAAGTGGATCTCAACAAAAATTTGAAAGAAATTTTACAAATTAACAACAAAAAATAAAATGTAGTAAAGACCTCTAGACAAGTAAGTGAAAAAAAGAGAAAATATAAGTAGAAGTTAACTTCGCATTGTTATTCAGACAATCAGAATTGACTGGGATTTTGTGAGGCGCTACAATAGGAGTCTAGTAGTAATGACATGATTTATTTCGAAAGCGTTTTTACAGTATAACATTCGAAGTATGAAGTCTTACGTGTATTTCGATCTTGAATAGAGATTGCCCTATAAACTTTTAGGTAAATTATAAGGAGGACTATCCTATGTTTAAAAAATTATTCGGTTTTGGTTCAAAAACAAATGAAGAAATAATCGTAGCTCCATTAACTGGAGCAGTGAAAAATATTGAAGAAGTACCAGATCCAGTATTCGCTGGTCGTATGATGGGTGACGGTGTTGCAATCGATCCTACTGAAGGTGTAGTTGTATCTCCAGTTGATGGTGAAATCGTACAATTATTCCACACGAAACATGCTATTGGAATTAAAGCGAAAAACGGTACAGAAATTTTAATCCACGTTGGATTAGAAACTGTAAAAATGGAAGGTGAAGGTTTCGAAGCTCACGTTTCTGAAGGACAAGCTGTAAAAGCTGGAGATAAATTAATCTCATTCGACTTAGAATTAATTCGTGAAAAAGCGAAAAGCACAATTACTCCAATCGTTATTACAAACACAGATGCAGCTGAGTCTATTAAGACAACTGTGGGTGTAGCAGCTACAAAAGGTTCAACAGAAGTAATGAAAGTTACAATGAAATAATTATTGTATGAAAGGAATCTGTTTCGTATGAAATGGATTCCTTATTTTGTTTCGTAGTGTGTTCATTATGTATGGTAAATACTTTGGGCACTTGGAAATAGGGTTTCACATATATGTGGATAAGGCGCATTTTTCTTAGAAAAAATATAAGAGAAATGCGCCTTTCGTATATTCACATTTCTTTTGTTCTATTCTAATGTACGCTATGATAAAGTGAAACTTTAGTCAGTGGGGGTTTTGTCCATCCCCCACTGATTATTAGCCCTCACCAATTGGGCTTTTACGGGCAGCCCGACTCCCACCTAAATCCCTCGCATTTGCCGAATTTTGAGGTGGGAGTCTTACTGTCCGCAAATAGCGGGATAAATGGTAGGAAACAGAAAAAAGGGGTGGGTTTAGATGAAACGGGTGTTATTTGTTTGCACTGGAAATACATGCCGTAGTCCGATGGCTGAGGCTTTGCTTCGTCATTATGGAGAAGGTAAATTTGAAGTGCAATCTGCTGGTGTTTTCGCCTATCCTGGAAGCGATGCGTCGGTACATGCAAAGGAAGCTTTAGCTGAAAAAGGAATTGTAATCGATCATGCTTCACAGCAGGTAAACGATACTTTGGTTGATTGGGCGGATATTGTAGTAACAATGACGGAAAACCATAAGCAAATTGTACTTGGGCATTATCCGAGTGTTGAAAAGAAATTGGATACATTATATGGATTAACTGAGGGTGTAAGTAAGGATATTTCAGATCCATTTGGCGGATCGCTTTCTATTTATAAAGAAACGTTAGAAGAGATGGAAAAACTTGTACAAACTTTACTGAAAAAACATTCAGAAGGTTGATGTTTCGTGTATAATACGATATTGGAGATCACTTCGTTCCATTAAGGTAGCGAGTGTGAAATGAAGATAATTGATTGAAACTTTGGAGGGGTAAAAATGAAAGTAGTAGTAGCATCTGATCACGGCGGTATGAATATCCGTAAAGAACTTGTAAGTTTATTAGAAGAGTTAAATATTGAATATATTGATTTAGGTTGTGAATGTGAGGCTGGTTCTGTTGATTACCCTGATTTTGCGTTTCCAGCAGCAGAAATGGTAGCGAATGGTGAAGTGGATCGTGGCATTTTAGTTTGCGGGACAGGCATTGGTATGTCAATCGCAGCAAACAAAGTAAATGGTATTCGTTGTGCATTAGTTCATGATACTTTCAGTGCGAAAGCGACGAGAGAGCATAATGACACTAACATGTTAGCAATGGGCGAGCGTGTAATTGGAGCGGGTCTAGCGCGTGATATCGCGAAAATTTGGCTGACAACTGACTATGAAGGTGGCCGTCACGAAAACCGCGTAGGAAAAATTAAAACGTACGAAACAAAGTAATAGATTCTAACTATAAGTAGTATGAAATATAATTTGGTGAACCAACCTGTGAAAGGAAGAGGCGTAATGACAGAAATCGTAAAGGTAAGAGAACAGCTGCAAATGTCGCTTTCTGATTTCCAAGAACAAGCTTCACTGCAAAGTGGCCAAATTTTTGTAGTGGGGTGTAGCACGAGCGAAGTGCTAGGTGAGAGAATTGGAACATCAGGAACGATGGAAGTGGCAGAGGCGATTTTTTCTGAATTAAAACAATTTCAAGAACGAACAGGTATTGAATTGGCGTTTCAATGTTGTGAGCATTTAAATCGTGCTTTAGTAGTTGAGAGAGATGTAGCGATGAAATATCAATTTGAAATTGTAATAGTTACGCCTGTTAGATCAGCAGGTGGTGCATTAGCGACGTATGCGTATCACAATTTTAAAGATCCGGTAGTAATTGAGTTTATTAAAGCAGATGCAGGAATGGATATTGGCGATACATTTATCGGTATGCATTTAAAGCATGTAGCTGTACCGGTTCGTACAAGTGTGAAGGAAATAGGAAGTGCGCATGTAACGATGGCGAAAACACGTGGGAAACTAATAGGTGGAGCGCGTGCTGTTTATGCGGCAAATGAAGAAGCTATTTCTTGCCGTTAAACATGAAAAATTATAAAGTCCTATAACAGCTTTATATCGAAAGGTAAAAGGTATGTAGTCTGACTTTATAATAGAAGAAAGAAAAGACCAATTTTGGTCTTTTTTTTTCTTTTATGATATAGAAAGTCATGTTAGAATGTAGTTGAAAACATGAAGGTTCGAAAGAATTACAACCTGAATTTTCGTTTTTTCTGAATAAATGAGAAAAAACTATTGGGAATTGATGTAATTCGTTCAGAAAAGGGGGATTTTGGTGGATCATTTAAAACGTCAAGATGAAAAGGTATTTGCTGCAATTGAGGCAGAACTAGGAAGACAGCGTTCAAAGATTGAGTTAATTGCTTCGGAAAACTTCGTAAGTGAAGCAGTAATGGAGGCACAAGGTTCTGTTTTAACAAATAAGTATGCTGAAGGATATCCTGGAAAACGTTACTATGGTGGCTGTGAGCACGTAGACGTAGTGGAAGATATCGCACGTGATCGCGCGAAAGAAATTTTTGGCGCAGAGCATGTAAATGTTCAACCACATTCTGGTGCACAAGCGAACATGGCAGTATACTTCACAATTTTAGAGCAAGGCGATACAGTACTTGGTATGAATTTATCTCATGGTGGTCACTTAACACACGGAAGCCCTGTTAACTTCAGTGGAGTACAATATAATTTCGTAGAATATGGCGTGGATGCTGAATCTCACCGTATTAATTACGATGATGTATTAGCAAAAGCGAAAGAACATAAACCAAAATTAATCGTTGCAGGTGCAAGTGCATATCCTCGTGTTATCGATTTCAAACGATTCCGTGAGATTGCAGATGAAGTGGGCGCATACTTTATGGTTGATATGGCACATATCGCTGGTTTAGTAGCTGCTGGTTTACATCCAAACCCAGTACCACATGCACATTTCGTTACAACAACAACACATAAAACATTACGTGGTCCACGTGGTGGTATGATTTTATGTGAAGAACAATTTGCAAAACAAATTGATAAATCAATCTTCCCTGGTATTCAAGGTGGTCCACTTATGCACGTAATTGCTGCAAAAGCTGTTGCATTTGGTGAGACACTACAAGATGGGTTTAAAACATATGCACAAAATATCATTAATAATGCGAACCGCTTAGCTGAAGGTCTTCAAAAAGAAGGACTTACACTTGTTTCTGGTGGAACAGACAATCACTTAATCTTGATTGATGTTCGTAACTTAGAAATTACAGGTAAAGTAGCAGAGCACGTATTAGATGAAGTTGGTATTACAGTGAACAAAAATACAATTCCATTTGAAACAGCAAGCCCATTTGTAACAAGCGGCGTACGTATCGGTACAGCAGCTGTAACATCTCGTGGTTTCGGTTTAGAAGAAATGGATGAAATTGCGGCACTTATTGCTTATACATTAAAAAATCATGAGAATGAAGTTGCATTAGAAGAAGCAAGTAAGCGTGTAGAAGCGTTAACGAGCAAATTCCCAATGTATACAAATCTATAATAGATTGAAAAAGACTGCTGAAACGTAATTGTTTTGGCAGTCTTTTTTGTGGACATATATTATTTTTAAAGTATGTATACAAATGATGAATAAATTTTGGCGATATAATGAAGGATACAGCTCCCATAATTGGTAAAGATACTAGATAGATTCATTCTAATTCACGATTTTACCAAATTTGCCCTTGAATATTAGTAGCGTTTTCTTTACAATCGTAAATAGTGTAAAAAAGCGTGTAAACGCATGAATATCATCTAAAGGAGAGATTCACATGGGAAAACTGTATGTATTTGATCACCCGTTAATTCAACATAAGATTACATATATTCGCGATAAGAATACAGGTACGAAAGATTTTCGTGAATTAGTGGACGAAGTAGCAAGCTTAATGGCTTTCGAAATTACTCGCGACCTTCCACTTCAAGACATTGAAATTGAAACACCTGTAAGCAAAGCGACAACAAAAGTGATCGCTGGTAAAAAACTTGGTTTAATTCCGATTTTACGTGCAGGTTTAGGAATGGTTGATGGAATTCTGAAATTAATCCCAGCAGCAAAAGTAGGACACGTTGGTTTATACCGTGACCCTGAAACATTGCAACCGGTAGAATACTATGTGAAACTTCCAACGGATGTAGAAGAGCGTGACTTTATCGTACTAGATCCGATGCTAGCAACAGGTGGTTCTGCAGCTGAAGCAATTAATTCTCTGAAAAAGCGCGGTGCAAAGCAAATTAAATTAATGTGTATCGTAGCTGCTCCAGAAGGAGTAAAAGTAGTACAGGAAGAGCATCCTGATGTTGATATTTATGTAGCGGCATTAGATGAGAAGTTAAATGACCATGGTTATGTAGTTCCAGGTCTTGGTGATGCTGGTGACCGTTTATTCGGAACGAAGTAAGACAACAGACGAGAGGGGGATTCCCCGCTCGTTTTTTTTTCGCCTTGGGCGTGCGGGGGAGGGGGAGATAAATATACAGGGTATATACAACATAAGTTATATACACATCACATATAATATAGAAGTCTTACGTCTTGGGGGCACTATATTATGGAAGGAAAGCGCTATATCTTAAAAATATAATAGTGACAAACTTGTGAACATTTTCTTCTATTATAAAGAGAAAACTGTTAGAAATTGCATATCTCTAACCAGTATTTAGAAGGGGAACGTTTTCATTTTTGGGAGGAAATGCCTAATACTCAAATTTTTTGATTTTTTACGATTTCTCGTTGACACTGTTAATACCCTATTGTATGCTAACAACGGGGATAGATGGTAGGGCTTTCAGTGACAAAAATACATCTTTTCCGTGACGAAAATGTAAACTTTTTATTTTGTATAGAATTTATGCAGAAAAATGAGTTATTATTAACACATCGTGAATGAGGGTTACATATTGGAGGGATGAATCCTTGCAAAAAAACGATCGCAGCCATATAAAAGCGTATGCTTTAATGTCAGGAATTCTTGCTCAGTTAGTTGGTTCTATTCTTATTGGAATCTTTGGTGGGCAATGGATTGATAATAAGGTTGGAACGTTTCCATTGTTTCTTATTATAGGGTTATTACTCGGGTTAGGAACAGGGGTATACGCAATGATTCGACTCATTCGACATTACTATTCGGGAGAGCAATGATGATAGACGTACATGGACTTGTCCAAAGACAAAAGAAATATATGTACTACTTGCTTGCGTTTCTAGTGCTAGGATGGGGATTTACCTCTTACAAGGATGTATTTCTTGGACTGATTATCGGAACGATTTTCAGTTTTCTTAGTTTGCGCATCATTGCACGTAGAACAGACAAGCTATTAGATCGCGTAACAAATGGAGAAAACGTGAAATTTAAAGCAACAGCGGTAAGTACATATTCAAGATTCGCCACGATGGGGTTATTAATTTTATTTGCAGCCAAATATCAAGAATTAATTGCGATGTGGGGCTTAGGTGTAGGATTGCTGACAGGATACCTTGTCATGATCATAGATTTTCTTTATTTAGAGTATACGAGCAGGGAAGAGAGGTGAATTACTAGTGGAACACGGTAAATTAGTTGAATTTCTAGGTTTAACGTTCGATTTGTCATCAGTTATGATGGTTACTGTAGCAGCAGTTATTGTTTTCTTAATCGCTGTTATCGGAACTCGCAGCTTAGCGCTTCGCCCAACCGGAATGCAAAACTTCATGGAATGGGTGTTTGACTTCGTGAAAGGGATTATCAATAGTACGATGGACTGGAAAACAGGTGGACGATTCTTAACGCTTGGCGTTACGCTTATCATGTTTATCATCGTATCGAACTTCCTTGGTTTACCATTCATGTATTCAACAGTTGAGGCTGGCGAACATATTGCATGGTGGAGATCACCAACGTCTGATCCAGCAGTTGCATTAACATTAGCCGTGATGGTAGTTACCCTCACCCATTACTATGGAATTAAGATGAAGGGTACGAAAGAATATGCTAAAGGTTATTTCCAACCTATGAAATTCTTATTCCCATTAAAGGTTATTGAGGAGTTTGCTAACACATTAACGTTAGGTCTTCGTTTATTTGGTAACATTTACGCAGGTGAAATCTTATTAGGATTACTTGCTAAGTTAGGCGGAGCATCATTCTTAGGAGCATTAGGTGCACTTGTACCGATGTTAGCATGGATGGGATTCAGTGTATTCGTTGGATCAATCCAGTCATTTATTTTCGTAATGTTAACGATGGTTTATATGGCTCATAAAGTAAGCCATGACCATTAATATAATTTAAGTAAGAAAAAATTTATTTTTTTATAATACAAAGGAGGACAAATTAAATGAGTTTAGGTGTAATCGCAGCTGCAATTGCAATTGGTTTATCAGCATTAGGTGCAGGTATTGGTAACGGTCTTATCGTATCACGTACAATCGAAGGTGTTGCTCGTCAACCAGAATTAAAAGGCGCACTTCAAACAATTATGTTCATCGGGGTTGCATTAGTTGAGGCACTTCCAATTATCGGTGTAGTTATTGCTTTCATCGTAATGAACAAATAAGGGAGACTCCCCTTACATAGATGGCGAAGAGTGTTTTTTGAACTTTCTTCGCCATTGCTTTATGAACGAAACGTATGTCTTTTTTTTTCATATGATCAATTTAGATATTTTGAAGGGAGTGAATCCTTGTGCCAACTTTATTATTAGGGGCTTCCATTCCATTTGGAACGATTGCTTATACATTGTTCATTTTCTTACTTCTATTAGTAATGCTACGCAAATTTGCGTGGGGTCCTTTAATGGGAATTATGAAAGAACGTGAAGAGCATGTTACTAATGAAATCGACGCTGCAGAAAGAAGTAATGCTGAAGCGAAGAAATTAGTAGAAGAACAACGTGAAATGTTAAAACAATCGCGTGTTGAAGCACAAGAGTTAATCGAAAGAGCGAAGAAACAAGCTGTAGATCAAAAGGATGTTATTGTTGCTGCTGCGAAAGAAGAAGCAGAATCAATTAAAACATCTGCTGTACAAGAAATTCAACGCGAAAAAGAGCAAGCAATTGCTGCTTTACAAGAACAAGTCGCTTCTTTATCTGTTCATATTGCTTCTAAAGTAATTGAAAAAGAACTAAAAGAAGAAGATCAAGTGAAGTTAATCCGCGATTATATTAAAGAAGTAGGAGAAGCGCGATGAGCAATGGGATTGTAGCAAAACGTTATGCTGTCGCTCTTTTTAAAATTGCAAAAGAAAAACACGTATTAGAAATGTTTGAAGAGGAATTACGCCTTGTACAAAACGTTTTTACAAAGAACGGAGAACTACATAGCTTTTTAACGCAACCGAACATTTCAAAAGAGCAGAAGAAAACGTTTCTTGCAAACGTATTCGCATCTGTTTCTGAATCTATTTTAAATACGTTATATATTTTAATTGATAACAAGCGTATTGATATCCTACCTGAAATTACAAATGAATATGTTGTTCTTGCTAATGAAGAACGTAACGTAGCGGATGCAACTGTATATTCTATTCGTCTTCTATCGGAAGAAGAAAAACTTAACATTGCAGAAGCATTTGCAAAAAAAACAGGAAAAGATGCAATTCGCGTGAAAAATGTTGTGGATGAAGATTTACTAGGCGGCATTAAAGTACGTATTGGAAATCGCATTTACGACGGAAGCTTACAAGGAAAATTAGCACGTATTCAGCGTGAATTAATGAAGAATAGATAGGGGTGAAGCACATGAGCATCAGAGCTGAAGAAATTAGCGCACTGATAAAGCAACAAATCGAGAACTATCAGTCTGAAATCGAAGTAAGTGATGTTGGTACAGTTATCCAAGTTGGTGACGGTATCGCGCGTGCTCATGGTCTTGATAACGTTATGGCTGGTGAACTTGTAGAGTTCTCTAACGGCGTTATGGGACTAGCACAAAACTTAGAGGAAAACAACGTAGGTATCATTATTTTAGGACCTTACACAGAAATCCGTGAAGGTGACGAAGTTCGTCGTACTGGTCGCATCATGCAAGTACCAGTAGGAAAAGAACTAATCGGTCGTGTTGTAAACCCATTAGGTCAACCAGTTGATGGTTTAGGCCCAATCAATACAACAAACACTCGTCCAATTGAAAGTCCAGCACCAGGTGTAATGGATCGTAAATCTGTTCATGAGCCACTTCAAACAGGTATTAAAGCGATCGATGCTCTTGTACCAATTGGCCGTGGTCAACGTGAGTTAATCATCGGTGACCGCCAAACAGGTAAAACAGCAGTTGCACTTGATACAATCATTAACCAAAAAGATGAAGATATGGTTTGTATCTATGTAGCTATCGGACAAAAAGAATCAACAGTACGTAACGTAGTAGAAACACTACGTAAGCACGGTGCATTAGATTACACAATCGTTGTAACTGCATCAGCTTCTCAACCAGCTCCATTATTATACTTAGCTGCTTATGCTGGTGTAACAATGGGTGAAGAGTTCATGTACAATGGTAAACACGTATTAGTAGTATATGATGACTTATCAAAACAAGCAGCGGCTTACCGTGAGCTTTCATTACTATTACGTCGTCCTCCAGGTCGTGAAGCATATCCAGGGGATGTATTCTACTTACATTCTCGCTTATTAGAGCGTGCAGCAAAATTAAGTGATGCAAGAGGCGGCGGTTCTTTAACTGCACTACCTTTCATCGAAACACAAGCAGGGGACGTATCAGCTTACATCCCAACAAACGTAATTTCTATTACGGATGGACAAATCTTCTTACAATCTGACCTATTCTTCTCTGGCGTACGTCCAGCGATCGATGCGGGTACTTCTGTATCTCGTGTAGGTGGATCTGCTCAGATTAAAGCGATGAGTAAAGTATCAGGTACACTTCGTCTTGACCTTGCATCTTACCGTGAGTTAGAAGCGTTCGCTCAGTTCGGTTCTGACCTTGATAAAGCAACACAAGCGAAATTAAACCGTGGTGCTCGTACAGTTGAGGTATTAAAACAAGGATTACACAAACCGTTACGTGTAGAGAAACAAGTTATCATTCTTTACGCTTTAACACGTGGATTCCTAGATGATATCCCAGTAGTAGATATCACTCGTTTCGAAGAAGAATTCCATGCTTGGTTAGATTCAAATGCAGCTGACTTATTAAGCGAAATTCGCACAACTAAGAAACTTGCGGATGACGACAAATTTGCAGCAGCAATCAATGGATTTAAAAAAGTATTTGTAGCTTCTGAATAATAATGAAAAGTGAAGTCGACTGTTCAGCCCCATCGGCTAAGGCTCTTTCCCACAAAAGGTGCTTTCTACCTTTTGGTGGGGAAGGTTCTTAGACGAAAGGGGCTAGGAGACGGAACTAGATAAATAAAAGCGGAAGCGGCTCGTTCTGAATGTGAGGAAGAAGTGAAGCCACCGAGCATTCAAGCCGCTGGAGCTAGATAATATAAAGGCATCTCAAACTTTGAGATTGCTGACGGTTATGTAAAGGAAAAGAGTAGGTGCACCTATTCTTTTCCTTCAATCATGAGCAAGAATATCTTGCAACGTAGATTAGGAAGAGGATTCTTACTAATCGTGCCAACTTCCGGAAAAAAGGTGGTGAAAACCTGTGGCATCTTTACGCGATATAAAAGCGAAGATTAACTCGACAAAGAAAACGAGTCAAATTACGAAAGCGATGGAGATGGTATCTGCATCTAAGTTAAACCGTGCAGAGCAAAATGCTAAATCTTTCGTTCCGTATATGGAAAAGATTCAAGAAGTAGTAGCGAGCATTGCGCAAGGAAGTAAAGGGATTAATCATCCAATGCTAAATGCGCGTCCTGTAAAGCGTACAGGGTACATCGTTATTACATCTGATCGCGGACTAGCAGGTGGTTATAACAGTAACGTATTACGTACAGTAAGTAACGTAATTCGTGAACGTCATAATATGGATTCAAACCAATATTCAATTATTGTGCTTGGACGACTAGGACGTGATTATTTAAAACGTCGCGGCTTTAACATCATTGATGAAGTAGTTGGATTATCTGACCACCCATCATTTACTGATATTAAAGATATTGCTTCTCGAGCAATTGCGATGTTCGCAGATGGTGCTTATGATGAGCTGTATATTTACTACAATCATTATGTAAGTAAAATTTCACAAGAAGTAACGGAAAATAAAATTTTACCGCTTACGGATGTGGAGTCTGACAAACCGACGACAGCTTATGAATTCGAACCTTCTGAAGAAGAAATTCTAAAAGTATTATTGCCACAATACGCAGAAAGCTTAGTGTACGGTGCATTACTAGACGGTAAAGCAAGTGAGCACGCGGCGCGTATGACAGCAATGAAGAGTGCTACAGACAACGCAATGGAAGTTATCGATTCACTTACACTTTCATTCAACCGTGCGCGTCAGGCAGCGATTACGCAAGAAATTACGGAAATCGTTGGTGGAGTAGCAGCGTTAGAATAGTATTAAAAAGCGTAGGTGGCTTGCTCAGAAGGGGAGGGCATTGGAACTCCTGACAAAGAGGCGTTCTTTGCCTCGTAGGAAGGGGTGAAATGACCGACCCTTCTAGCCACCGGAGCTAGATTCAATAAAAAGCGTAAGCGGTTCTTTCAGGAGAACCGCGAAAGCTAAACTAATAAAAATTAAAAGCCGACTTCTCTTAGAAAGCTGGCTAATTAAAAGAAAGCTAGGAGGGAACCCGATGAATAAAGGGCGCGTTACGCAAATCATGGGTCCGGTTGTAGACGTTAAGTTTGATGGCGGAAAGCTACCAGAAATCTACAACGCCCTTACGGTAAAACAAAGCAACGAAAACGGAGCAAGCATTAACTTAACATTTGAAGTTGCACTTCATTTAGGTGATGACACAGTTCGTACAGTTGCAATGTCTTCCACAGATGGACTTGTTCGTGGCACAGAAGTAGAAGATACTGGTAAAGCAATCTCTGTACCAGTTGGTGATGCAACACTTGGTCGTGTATTTAACGTATTAGGTGATGCAATTGACTTAGATGGTGAAGTTCCTGCGGATGTACGTCGTGATCCAATTCACCGTCAAGCGCCTGCATTCGAAGAATTATCTACTAAAGTAGAAATTCTTGAAACTGGTATTAAAGTAGTAGACTTACTTGCTCCTTACATTAAGGGTGGTAAGATCGGTCTATTCGGTGGTGCCGGTGTAGGTAAAACAGTATTAATTCAGGAATTAATTAACAACATCGCACAAGAGCACGGTGGTATCTCTGTATTCGCTGGTGTAGGTGAGCGTACTCGTGAAGGTAACGACTTATACCACGAAATGAGCGATTCTGGCGTAATTAAGAAAACTGCGATGGTATTCGGACAAATGAATGAGCCACCTGGAGCACGTCAACGTGTTGCATTAACAGGCTTAACAATGGCTGAACACTTCCGTGATGAGCAAGGACAAGACGTACTATTGTTCATCGATAACATCTTCCGTTTCACGCAAGCAGGTTCTGAAGTATCTGCCCTTCTTGGTCGTATGCCATCTGCGGTAGGTTACCAACCAACACTTGCAACAGAAATGGGTCAATTACAAGAGCGTATTACATCTACAAATAAAGGATCTATCACGTCTATCCAAGCGGTATACGTACCAGCCGATGACTATACGGATCCAGCACCAGCTACAACGTTCGCTCACTTAGATGCAACAACAAACTTAGAGCGTCGTTTAACACAAATGGGTATTTACCCAGCCGTAGATCCATTAGCATCTACATCTCGTGCGCTTTCTCCAGAAATCGTAGGAGAAGAGCATTATGGAGTAGCTCGTCAAGTACAGCAAACTTTACAGCGTTATAAAGAGCTTCAAGATATCATCGCTATCTTAGGTATGGATGAGTTATCTGAAGAAGATAAGTTAGTTGTACATCGTGCTCGTCGTATTCAATTCTTCTTATCACAAAACTTCCACGTAGCTGAACAGTTTACAGGTCAAAAAGGTTCTTACGTACCTGTAAAAAATACAGTTAGTGGTTTCAAAGAAATTCTAGAAGGAAAATATGATGACCTTCCAGAAGATGCGTTCCGTCTTGTTGGTAGCATTGAAGAAGTTATTGAAAACGCGAAGAAAATGATGGCGTAAGGCCTTGGGAGGGACGAATTATGAAGACATTTCCAGTCAGTATTGTAACTCCTGATGGACCGGTTTACGAAAAAGAAGTAGAAATGGTGAGTGTAAAAGCAGAGAGTGGGGAAATGGGGATCTTACCAGGTCACATTCCAACTGTTGCACCGCTAAAAATTAGTGCAGTTCGTCTGAAAAATGGTGGGCACACTGATTATGTAGCAGTAAGCGGTGGCTTTATCGAAGTTCGTCCAGATAAAGTAACTGTATTATCATCATCTGCTGAAGAAGCAAACCATATCGATATCCATCGTGCAAATGAATCGAAACGTCGCGCTGAGCAACGTATGCAAGATAAACAAGCACATGTTGACTTTAGACGTGCAGAAATGGCATTACAGCGTGCTGTGAACCGTTTAAACGTTTCTGATATGAAATAAAAAAATCCGTAAGGGCTCTTGCCTTTACGGATTTTTTGTTATGGATATAAATTAAAAGGGGAAAAAAACGCCTCTTTTTAGCTAGGAGAGAGCATCTAGCCATGCATAGAAGCGGTCAGAGCCTTTTTCTGCCCCATGCCAAGTGAAAATCAAGAAATAAAAAGAACTGCAGGTTATCTTTTTGTTATATATAGCTATAAATTTAGATGGGGAAAAAAACGCCTCTTTTTAACTAGGAGAGAGCATCTAGCCGTGCATAGAAGCGACCAGAGCTTTTTTCTGTCCCATGTTAAGTGAAAATCAAGAAATAAAAAGAACTGCAAGTTAGTTTTTGTTATGCATAGCTGTGTTTTATTTAAATGTCGAAACTGAAACTCAATTTAGTAGATAGAATAAACTAACAAAATTGGTATAATTATATTGTTGTTTGTATAAGTAGAGAATATATAACAATTTATATTTCATAAAGGAGCTGAATAAATGATCGGTGAAATGAAACGAGAAGCATTGTACTCTTTAAAGGGAAAATGGGGACTAGGTGTTGGATCAACGATTTTACATATTATTTTAAGTTATGTTGTTTCAATGGCTGCAATGCTTATACTTTTAATTCCAGGAATTATTATATTTTTCTTATTTGCTGGTTTAACAGGATCACTTGAAGAGGAAACAATATCAGTCGGAGCAGGTATTATATTTGGAATTTTTTATTGCATAATGATCATTTTGAGTAATGCATCTTATGGTATTACATCATACGGTTATACGAATGTGTTGCTACAAATTAGTAAACGAGAAGATGCTAGAGTAGATTATTTATTTGAAGGATTTCGTGGCTTTAAAAGAATGATGAAAACAATGTGGGCTATGCTTGCGATTTTGTTATATACAGGTACGTGGATTCCGATGTTGTTACTAGGTGTATTCGCGTTTTTTGGTGAGGAAGGGAATGTATCGTTAACGATTGCTTTCTTTGTACTATTAGCTATTTCGATTGTTGTAATGATTGTGATGTATTTTTCTTATGCGATGACGTATTATGTTATGATTGAAAATCCAGATTATAGCGTTTCACAGGCGATGAAAGAAAGTAAGAATTTTATGAAGGGACATAAACTAGATTTATTTCTTTTATGGCTTAGCTTCATAGGATGGGCTATTTTAGCGATTCTTACTCTTGGAATAGGATTTCTTTGGCTTAGTCCATATGTAGGTACAACGACAGCACATTTTTATCGCTATATTGCAAAAGGTGAATTGCAGTAGGGACGTGCTATACTAATAGAATTGTTACGTATAGGAGGCTAATTATGATTAGTGATTTAAAAGGAGAAGCGCTAGATTCACTGGAAGGAAAATGGGGCTTAGCTGTTGGGACAACATTACTTATTTCGATTCTTACTTCAGCTTTTAGTTTTAGTATTCAGTTCATTCTCTCTCAAGTTTGGGAGTGGAAAGAAGTGAATAGCTCACTTTCAATAGATGTTATTACAATATTGCTGGTGGGGCCTTTAACGCTAGGGGGGTATTGTTTAGCACTACATATAATTCGTGAAAAAGAAGCGCGTATTGGGCATATATTTAGATGGTTTACAGAAGGAAGTAAGTTTATAAAGTCATTTTTATTATATATAGTAGTAAAGATTTATATTTTCTTATGGTGCTTACTATTTATTATTCCAGGCATTATTAAATCATTTTCTTATGCGATGACGTATTTTATTATAAATGATCATCCTGAGTATTCAATAAATCAAGCTATTACAGAAAGTCGTCGTATGATGGCTGGACATAAGATGGAGTATTTCATTTTATGTTTAAGTTTTATTGGTTGGTTTATATTAAGTTGTATTACATTAGGGATTGGATTTTTATGGTTGATTCCATATTTTTATACTACGTCAGCAGCTTTTTACGAAGAGATTGCAGAAGAATATTACGAAAAAAGAATTCCGACACTTTAAAAAACACCCAGTGTGAACTATTGGTTCATACTGGGTGTTTTTTGTAGAAATTTTATAAACTGTTTACTTGTTAGAGGTTTACTGAAATAGTAACCTTGCATGTATTTACAGTTGTTTTTTTGCAGAAACTTAAGCTGTTTTTCTGTTTCAATTCCTTCAGCAACGACAGAGAGATTTAATGTATTTGCAAGAGAAAGGATAGTGGAAACGATGGCTCTTTCTTCAGGTCGATGATCGGCTAGTTGTGTAAATTCTCTTGGCACTTTTAATGTATCGATAGGGAAAATTGATAAATAAGCAAGAGAAGAGTAGCCGGTACCGAAGTCATCAATGGACGTTTGAATACCATATTCTTTTAATTGCTTTAGTCTCGATAATATTTCTTTTTCATCAATCATCGCAATTCGTTCTGTTAGTTCAAGTGTTACATCTTTCGGATCAATCTTAACGTCCCTTAGTATTCGTGAAATATTTTCGATTAATTGATTTTGTTGAAATTCTTTCGCTGATAAATTGACACTCATTTTTAAGTTTGTGTATCCAAAACTTTGCCATATTTTTAGTTGAAGACAAGATTCTCTTAACACCCAATGTCCAAGTGGGATGACCTGCGGAGTCTCTTCCACAATTGGAATGAACTCACATGGTGAAATGTCACCTAGGAGCGGGTGTTTCCAACGTATTAATGCTTCAGCACCGATAATTTTATTTGTTGTCGTATCAATTTGTGGTTGATAGACGAGATAAAATTCGTTGTTTACTAAAGCGAGTGGCAAATCTTTTTCGATTCGAGCTTTTCGTTCCATTTTCTTATATAGTTCTTTCGTGTAAAGAGAGCTCCGATTTTTCCCTTTATTTTTTGCTTCGTACATGGCCATATCAGCATGCTGTAAAATAGATAACGGATCTTCGCCTGCTTCTGGGTATATTGCAATCCCGATACTTGGCGAGATTTGTAAATGTTGATTTTCAATTTCGAATGGCTCATTCATAGATAGTACAATCATATCAGCTATTTTTTGTACACCTCTATCTTCTTTATAATCTTCTATAAGAATTGTGAATTCATCCCCAGCTAACCGAGCAAGTTTCATATTTGACGTCGATATTCGTTCTAGTCTTTTTGCTACAGCAATTAAAAGAAGATCTCCTACTCGATGACCGAGAGTATCGTTAATAACTTTAAAACGGTCTAAATCAAGAAACATAACAGCAAAAGGTTTTTTCGATTTTTTTGCTCGTGCAATTGCTTTTTCTAACTGCTGATGAAATGAACGGCGATTTGCAAGTTCCGTTAAAGTATCGTGATATGCTAGGAAATTAATTTGCTCTTGTTGCTGCTTGCTTTCTGTAATATCTTTAATCATTAAATAGGCCCCAGAAATATGTTCCTTTAAAAAGATGGGGACAGCTGTAACATGCAAGTAGTAAATATCTCTATTTTTATGATATGCCCGTATTTCTAAAGAAATAGATTTCCCTTTTTTCACGTAATGAAAGGCATTAATGATTTCTTCCAAATCTGGTTCATACATAAGTGAATAGTATGGTTGGTTTAATAATTCATTCGTTTGATAGCCGAGTAAAGTAGTTCCAGCGTTGTTCACATTGAGAAAATTACCGTACAAATCTAATGTAAAAATTGGATCTGGATGATGCTCGTATAAAGATTTAAACATTTGTTGGTTATGATATAACTCATTTTTTTGTTCTACTAAATCTTCTGTACGTAGTTCGATTTGTTTCTCGAGTTCTAAGCTGAATTGCATTTGTGCTAGCAATAATATTTTATTTTGTCTTCGAACTAACATATGGCGTATGAGAACGAAGGCGAAAGTTACCATAAGTCCAATTACTACGATAGGTGCAAAAACATTTTCGACCAATATAAAAACAATAAGCATCACGACAGAAATATACGGTAATGATAATCGGATTGATTCACCAAATTGAGGCGTTAGTAGTACTTGTTCTTGTTTTTCAGGCTCTTTTGTATGAAGTATACAGGCGATTGCTACCAATAATAAGGTTACTTGATAGAATGGAGCAACTGTGAACATAGAGTGCTCAGGCTGGAAGTATTTTATATAAGCATAAATAGCATCCGTAGTAGCATACAAAATTAAAGCACTGCCAAGAAGAGCGCCAACTTGTTTTGGTAGTAGGAATAATGGTCTGAATAAAAGATTGATTCCTATTAAAAGAAAGAGTAAATCAGCCATTGGATACGTGAGTTGAACAAACATGTCGATATATGATGTTGTAAAAATATGAATGGTTCTTTCAATAAGCAAATAGTAACTTAAAGTAAATTGAGCCGTAACAATAATACAAATATCGCATATCGTAAAAAGCTGTTCCAATAAGTCTCGGCCATAAATAATTTCATATAGAAAGGCAAATGCAAAGCTAATTAAAAATAATAAGTAAAAAAAGTCTGATGGATCAACGAATGTATAGTAGTCATGCAGAATTAAGCGTTGATAAGCAACTACTATATCGCCAATGAAATAAGAGAAGGATCCGATAGTTAATGTTATCCAAAATAAACGAGATAACCCTTGTTTTATATTTGAAAAATAAAATATATAACTGCAAATTGTAATATCAATTAATATGGTACTTATTCCAGTTAATATTTGAAATGGGAGTGCGTACTCATATAAAAAGGGCATTGATACGTAATGAATAGCTATATACAACAATGAAATGCTTATAAGAATACTTATATGTGTTTGTTTTTTCATTTATATCACCCACTGTATATACATAAGAACCACCTTTTTATAGTTTATGATTTTTAGGATTGCTTGAAAAACATATAGAATTTCTATATTTATTTTACACATTTATAATGAGTTGTAAAAATAGATTTGTTCAGCAAGTATTAATTGTTGTTTCTGTTCCCAATATATCGACATAGGAATTTGAAGTTTGCTATAATGAATAAAATAGTTGCATTATTTAGAAAAATTTAAAAATAATAAATGATGCAAGTAAGACATATTGTTTACTATGTGAACTTGTTCTTAATTCAGGGGGAGGGTTTCACAATGGCAAGTGTATATGAAAATAGTTATATGATTGTTTTGATTTTCTTGCTATTAGGTATATTGTTGCCGGTAGTGGCTCTTACATTAGGGAAAATGCTGCGTCCAAACAAACCAAGTGCAGCGAAAGCGACGACGTATGAGAGTGGAATTGAGCCTTTTCATGATGCAAATATTCGGTTTCATGCTCGTTATTATATTTTCGCTTTATTGTTCGTCATCTTTGATGTAGAAACTTTATTTTTATACCCATGGGCTGTTGCATATGACAAACTTGGTTTATTTGCACTGATTGAAATGCTCATTTTTGTTGTGATGTTGCTAGTTGGATTAGCGTATGCTTGGAAAAAGAAGGTGTTACAATGGTTATAAATTTTGAGGAATTACACCCACAGGAGCGAGCGGAATTAGAAAGAAATATCTTTTTTTCTACATTGGAACAGTTGAAGGGATGGGCGCGGAGCAACTCTTTATGGCCGATGACATTTGGACTGGCATGCTGTGCGATTGAAATGATGGGAGTAGGCTCATCACATTACGATTTAGATCGATTTGGGTCATTTTTTCGGACTTCACCAAGACAATCGGATGTCATGATTGTGTCAGGAACGGTAACGAAGAAAATGGCACCTATTGTTCGGCGCCTATATGATCAAATGCCTGAACCGAAGTGGGTAATTGCGATGGGATCTTGTGCAACAGCCGGTGGCCCGTATGTGAATTCGTATGCTGTTGTGAAAGGTGTAGATCAAATTGTACCAGTTGATGTGTATATTCCTGGATGTCCTCCAAATCCTGCTGCTTTAATTTATGGAATTAATAAATTAAAAGAAAAAATTCGTTACGAGGCGAGGACCGGGAAGCAGGTGACGAATAAATGAGTGATCCAAATAAAGACTTAGAGAGTATGAAAAGAGAAGCAGCCCGTCACGCGAAAGAGGAAGCGCGAAAACGTCTTGCTGCGAAACATGAGGCAGAAATGTCTAAACTTGAAGGAGAACATCGAGAAAAAGAGAAAGCCCTACCAAAAGATAAGGGGATTAATGTAGAAGAAGCGAAGGCGAAAGCCGCAGCAGCTGCAAAAGCAAAAGCAGCGGCATTAGCGAAGCAGAAGAGAGAAGGAAGCGAAGGAGTAACGGACGAAGAAAAAGTTAAAGCGAAGGCGAAAGCCGCAGCAGCCGCACTAGCGAAGCAGAATCGAGAAGGAACAGAAGAAGTAACGGAAGAGGAAAAGGTCAAAGCGAAGGCGAAAGCCGCAGCAGCCGCAAAAGCAAAAGCAGCGGTATTAGCTAAGCAGAATCGAGAAGGAACAGAAGGAGTAACGGACGAGGAAAAAGTTAAAGCAAAGGCGAAGGCTGTAGCAGCTGCCAAAGCGGCAGCAGCGGTAAGGGCAAAGGGAGCTGTAAATAAGAAGGAAGATGAACCGCAGCAGGAAGAACCATCAGTTAACCAACCATATTTAAATCGCTATGTGGAGGTTGTTAAGGAGAAGATAGGAGAATATGCATTAGTAGATTCCTATATTAATAAGCTTTCAAAAGATGTTCCAACGCTTGTGGCGGAGCCTTCGAAATATTATGAAGTGATGGAATTGCTACGATTCCATGAGGGACTTGCTTTTGATTATATGTCAGAGCTACATGCGACAGATTTTGTGACACATATGGAAGTATACGTTCATTTGTTTTCATATGGAAAGAAACAGTCAGTAGCAGTGAAGGTAAAGCTGGATAGGGAAGCGCCGCAAGTAAAATCGGTGACGCCGCTTTGGAAAGGGGCAGATTGGCCGGAGCGTGAAGCGTATGATTTGCTCGGTATTGTATTTGAAGGTCATCCTAATTTATCTCGCATTTTAATGCCGGATGATTGGGTAGGGTATCCGCTTAGGAAAGATTACGAACCATATGATGTGGAGGTGTAGCTTGTGATTCGTACGGAAGAGATGCTCTTAAATGTAGGGCCGCAGCATCCGAGTACACATGGTGTGTTTCGGCTTGTAATTAAGATTGACGGGGAAATTATTAAAGAGGCTACACCGGTTATCGGATATTTGCATCGCGGAACAGAAAAGATCGCTGAGAGCTTGCAATATACGCAAATTATCCCGTACACAGATCGAATGGACTATTTATCAGCAATGACGAATAATTACGTTATTTGCCACGCTGTAGAGACGATGATGGATCTTGAGATTCCAGAGCGTGCTGAATATTTACGGGTGCTTGCGATGGAGCTTGGGAGAGTTGCGAGCCATCTCGTCTGGTGGGGAACGAACCTGCTTGATATAGGAGCGGTTAGTCCATTTCTATATGCCTTTCGTGAACGAGAGATGATTATAAATTTATTAAGTGAATTGTGCGGTGCAAGGCTTACTTTCAACTATATGAGAGTTGGCGGCGTGAAGTGGGATGCGCCAGACGGCTGGATTGAAAAGGTGAAAGAGTTTGTTCCGTATATGAGAGAGCAGTTGGAAGGGTATCACGACCTTGTTAGCGGAAATGAAATTTTCTTAAATCGTGTGAAAGGCGTTGGCGTATATAGCGCGGAAGAGGCGATCTCGTATTCTTTAAGCGGCGCAAATTTGCGGTGCACGGGAGTCCACTTTGATCTTCGCAAAGATGAGCCGTATTCTATTTATGATCGTTTTGACTTTGATATTCCTGTTGGGAGCACGGGAGATGCTTGGGACCGCTACGTTTGCCGGATGAAGGAAATTGAGGAGTCATTAAAAATTATTGAGCAAGCAGCCCAGCAGTTCCCAAACGATGGAGCCGTGCTGGCGAAAGTGCCGAAAATTATTAAAGCACCTAAGGGAGAAGCGTTCGTCCGTATAGAGTCACCGCGGGGAGAGATTGGCTGTTATATTGCTAGTGATGGAAAGAAAGAGCCGTACCGTTTGAAATTTCGCAGACCGTCTTTTTATAATTTGCAAATCTTACCGAAGTTATTGAAAAGTGAAAACATCGCCAATTTAATTACGATTTTAGGTGGGGTTGATATTGTACTTGGGGAGGTTGACGGCTAATGATTGAGACGCTCTTACAATCACCTTCAAGTTGGACGAATTTCTTCATTTTTTTCGGATTAGCGGTGCTTCTATTATTTGCAGTCCTTGGCTTCGTTACATACGGTATTTTGGCAGAACGGAAAGTGATGGGATTTATGCAAGGACGGATTGGACCAAACCAAGTTGGTGGCCGGTTCGGCTTACTCCAAACGGTAGCGGATGTTTTGAAACTATTATTAAAAGAAGATAGTATTCCGAAAGCTGCTGATAAACCGTTATTTATATTAGCACCTGTTATTGCATTTGCACCAGCATTTATGGTACTTGCGGTTATACCGTTTACCGATAAATTTCAGTTCGCGGATATTGGCGTAGGGTTACTGTATTACATTGCTGTTTCTGGGATTACAACGATCGGAGTTGTAACTGGGGGATGGGCATCAAATAATAAATATTCCCTTCTAGGAGGGATGCGTGCGGCGGCGCAAATGATTTCTTATGAGATTCCACTTGTAATGAGTGTAATTGGTGTCGTTTTACTAGCTGGTAGTCTTAACTTGAATGAAATTGTAGCGGCGCAGGAGAAGGTATGGTACATTTTCGCACAGCCAATCGGTTTCGTCATTTTCTTAATCGCGGCAGTTGCAGAATTAAATAGGACACCGTTTGATTTACCCGAAGCGGAGTCAGAACTTGTTTCAGGATACCATACGGAATACTCAGGGTTTCGCTGGGCGTTTTTCATGCTTTCAGAATATGTATATTTCTTCGGAATGGCATCCTTAATTACAGTACTCTTTTTAGGCGGATGGAATCCAGTTATGTTCCTTGGATTTATTCCAGGAGCCGTATGGTTTGCTTTGAAATTCAGCAGTGTGGTCTTTCTATTAATTTGGTTCCGCGTTACGTTCCCGCGTATAAGAGGTGACCAGTTAATGGAGTTCGGCTGGAAAGTATTATTGCCAATCGCACTTGCAAATATTTTCTTAACGGCATTGATTAAGGAGCTATTCTTCTAATCTATGAAGGGGGTGCCAGTAAGAGATGAAAGGACTATTTAAAGGGTTAAAATATACGCTTAGTAAT
Organism: Bacillus sp. MYb209; assembly: GCF_002975175.1. Taxonomy (GTDB): domain Bacteria; phylum Bacillota; class Bacilli; order Bacillales; family Bacillaceae_G; genus Bacillus_A. Next base: position 90,753 of record NZ_PCNZ01000008.1, on the reverse strand, counting down.
TTGAGTAAGAAAAAGGTGACGTATGATTATCCGAATCAACCGTTGCCATTACCAGACCGCTTTCGAGGTATTCAAAAGTTTTATCCAGAGAAATGTATTGTTTGTAATCAGTGTTCCAACATTTGTCCGACAGATTGCATTCAATTAACAGGAAAAAAACATCCTGATCCTACGAAAAAAGGAAAAATTATCGACACGTATGATATTAATTTTGAAATTTGTATTCTTTGCGATTTATGTACAGAAGTTTGCCCGACAGAGGCGATTGTAATGACAAATAACTTTGAACTCGCAGAGTATTCACGTGATGATTTATTTAAAAATTTGCAGTGGCTTGACGAGAACGACGAGAACGTCAGGAAGGAGAATAAAGCATGAATGGCGAGTTTGTAGCTTTCTTTATATTATCCTTGTCTGCGATTATCGGCGGTGTTCTTATGCTGAATTTAACGAAAGTAATGCATATGATGCTGGCCCTTGTGCTTACATTCCTTAGCATTGCGGGTTTATACTTTCTCTTATCGGCCGAATTTATCGGAGTTGCACAAATTTTACTTTACTCTGGTGCGATCACTATTATTATGATTTTTGGCATTATGTTAACGAAACATAACGCGGAAAATGAATCGCGCCTTACTCTTCGAAAATGGATTATCTTCTTTGCGGTTGTAGCATTTGGAGCAGTTATGTATTTCGCTGTTAATAGTATCGATTTTTCAAATCAAAGCACACAAGGAAGTTTACCTCTCCATGAAAACAACACACTTCAAATCGGTACACTTCTCTATTCAAAATATATTATTCCATTTGAGTTAACCTCAGTTATTTTACTTGTAGCACTTGTAGGAGCGATTATCCTTGCGAAGAAGGATGAGGGAGAGGAGGATTCCCATGAGTAGCGTTCCAGCTTCTGCGTATTTAACACTTGCGATTATTTTGTTTTGCATCGGCTTATTTGGAGCTTTAACAAAGCGAAATACAGTAATTGTATTAGTTTGTATCGAATTAATGCTTAACGCGGCCAATTTAAATTTAGTAGCGTTTAGTAAATTAGGCTTGTTTCCGAATTTAACAGGACAAATTTTTTCGCTGTTTACGATGTCCGTAGCGGCAGCGGAGGCAGCGGTAGGTCTTGCAATTTTGATTGCTTTGTACCGTAATCGCCCGACAGTTCATGTAGATGAGATGGATACGCTCAAAGGATAGCATTGTGACCGAAAAGGGGGAAGGAAACAATGATCGATTATGCATGGCTCATACCGCTTTTCCCGCTTGTTTCGTTTTTGTTACTTATTGTGTTCGGGAAGAAAATTAGAGAGGGAAGTAGTGTACTAGGTATTTTCTTTACCTTTCTCTCCTTTATATCCGCGGTAGTGGTACTAATAGAACGGTTTTCATCCGAGGCAGTGAAGCATAAGTGGGTATGGCTTAGGACAGGAGATATAGATATATCATTTGGTTTTGAAGTTACCGCATTAGGAGCTTTAATGTTGTTTATCGTTACGCTTGTGAGTTTTCTTGTACATGTGTACTCAAAAGGCTATATGAAAGGTGATGAAAGATTACCGACCTTTTATGCATATTTAGGGCTCTTTACATTTGCGATGCTTGGGCTAGTTATATCGCCGAATTTATTACAGCTTTATATATTTTGGGAGTTAGTCGGCCTTGGTTCGTTTTTACTTATCGGCTTTTATTTCTTTAAAGAAGAAGCGAAGGCTGCTGCGAAAAAAGCTTTTATTATGACACGCATTGGGGATGTTGGGCTATTTATTGGGATGATTTTAATTTTTTGGCACGCAGGTAGTTTTGAATATGACGCGATTTTTAAAGCAATTCATACGGGCGACCTCTCTCCTTCTATGATTACAATAACGGCGATATTAATTTTTATCGGTGCGATGGGGAAATCGGGCCAGTTCCCGCTTCATACATGGTTGCCAGATGCAATGGAAGGACCGACGCCTGTTTCGGCGCTTATTCACGCGGCAACGATGGTTGCAGCTGGCGTATATTTAGTAGCGACGATGTTCCCGCTATTTTCAGCGAGTGCGGTAGCGATGCAAACTGTTGCAATCGTTGGGGCTTTTACTGCAATCTTCGCGGCCTCTATCGGTCTTGTACAAACTGATATAAAGAGGGTTCTTGCTTATTCTACAGTTAGTCAGCTCGGTTATATGATGCTTGCGCTAGGCTCTGCTGGTTATGTAGCTGGCGTCTTTCATTTAACGACACACGCCTTTTTTAAAGCACTATTGTTCTTGGCTGCAGGGAGTGTAATTCATGCAGTGCACACGCAAAACATTAATAAAATGGGCGGTTTACAGAAGAAGATGAAAGTAACCGCTGCGCTGTTTTTAATCGGTACACTTGCAATTAGCGGTGTTCCCCTCCTTTCCGGATTTTTTAGTAAAGATGAAATTTTAGCGGCGGCTTGGATGAATGGCAATTACTTTCTATTCGTTTTAGCGGTAATTGCGGCATTTCTAACAGCATTTTACATGTTCCGTCTATACTTTCTTGTCTTTACAGGGGAAACGAAGACGAAGGAAGATGTGCATGAATCGCCTCGCACCATGACGTATCCGATGATTGTCCTTGGTGTTCTTGCGGTAGTGGCAGGCTATATAAATACACCGTGGTTCGGAACGTTTCTTGGGGATTGGCTTACGAAAGATATAGGATTCCAGGTGAAGGAAGTGCATGGCCCTGTTTGGATTATGGTTGTTGCGACGCTCGTTTCATTTGCGGGAATTGCCCTCGCATATTTCATATATGGCAAGAAATCTATCTCTAGAGATTGGGCCGGCGGAGAAGGGACGCCTCTTTATAACCTTTTGAAAGAAAAATATTATGTGGATGAACTATACAATGTGACGGTGCTTCCTATTACGAAAGGAATCGCTCATGTGCTTCGCTTATTTGAAGTATACGTTGTAGAAGGAATCGCAGTTTTAATTGCAGGACTCGTTAAAGGTATGAGCGGCATCGGATCAAGGCTTCAAAACGGGAATGTACAAGTGTATGGAACTGTAACAGCAGTTTCGCTCGCAGTGCTCCTAATTATTTTGTTATATACGGGAGGGGATTTACGGTGAATGGATTGCTATTAACGTTCTTCATTTTTTCCCCACTTTTAGGAATTCTCTTGCTTTTATTAACGCCGAAACGAGAATCGCGTACAGTGCAGGCGCTTGGTTTATTCGGAACGGCGCTTCCATTTGGAATTGCTATCGTTCTCGCTTGTACATACGCTTCAGGAAAGAGTTTATCGATATTTGATGAAAAAGTGAAATGGATTAAATTTGGGGATTTCACAGCAGTGGACAAAAGGTGGTTTTCAATTTATTACGAGCTTGGTATTGATGGTTTATCGCTTGTAATGATGGTGCTCACAGCCCTTCTAGCGATGGTTGCAGCTATTGCGGCATTTTCTATTAAAAGAAATTTGAAAGCATTCTACATGCTGTTACTCATGTTAGAAATAGGGATGCTCGGTGTCTTCGCTGCTCAAAATTTAATGCTGTTCTTCATCTTCTTTGAAATTACGTTGCCACCAATGTTTTTATTAATTGGCAAGTGGGGGAAATTGTCGAGTGAAAAGGCTGCATATAGTTATTTAATATATAACGGTATTGGATCAGCTATTTTACTTATCGTTTTCTCGGTTTTATTTGCGAAAACAGGTACGACAAATATTGCGGAGCTTAAAGAAATATTAACGAGTGTAGGTGCTGGGGGAGGAATGGCCGTTTCAAGTAACTTACAGTTCGGCTTGTTTCTTTCCATAATGATTGCTTTCGCGATTAAACTCCCTGTTTTCCCTTTGCATCGCTGGATGGTCAATGTACACATAGAAGCGCATCCTGCTGTAGTTATGCTTCATGCGGGGGTTTTGCTGAAGATTGGTGCGTACGGTATTGTTCGCTTCGGGAAAGGGCTATTCCCAGAATATTTTCGTGAGTTTGCAACGCTAATCGCAATTTTAGGGGTAATTAATTTATTGTATGGGGCCTTTCTAGCACTCATCCAAACGGACTTTAGAAAGGTACTTGCTTACTCTAGTATTTCGCATATGGGCATTGTATTAATGGGGCTTGCGGCGTTAAATGCACCAGGTACACAAGGGGCGCTATTCCAAGTTGTGTCTCACGGTTTAATTGCAGCCTTGCTCTTCTTCTTACTTGGCATCATTGAAGAGCGTTTCGGGACGTCGGATATTACAGAACTTGGTGGACTCGCAAAAAGTGTTCCAGTGCTTAGCGGCTTCTTCTTGGCGGGAGGCATGGCATCGCTTGGAATGCCAGGGATGTCCGGATTTATTAGCGAATTTCTTGCCTTTCTCGGTTTATTCCAAGGGAAACCGGTTATCGCCGCCGCGGGTGTACTTGGAATTATTTTAACCGCTGTATACGTATTAAGAGCGATACTTCAAGTGACATTTGGTAAGAAAGAATGGGAAGCGAAATCTGATATACACGGATGGGAGTACGTCCCTGTTATAGTGCTTATCATTTGTATTATTGTAATTGGAGTAATGCCAGAACTACTAGGGGATTCGCTTCAAACTACATTGAAAACATTGGGGGTGAAGTAGGATGGATATGAACACATTACTTAGCTTATCATGGCATCTCATGGTACCAGAATTCATTATTCTCGGGGCTGCCATCCTTCTTTCCATATGTGATTTGTTTTTTAAGTTGAACCATAGGTACGTAGCGATTAGTGCAATTGCCGCTGTCTTGTTAGCGATAGTGTCATTAATTTCGCTATACAGCGAACCGGCAGGAGATATTTTAAATGGATCGTTTGTGCTAGATGGATTTTCAAAAGGGTTTAAAACGTTGTTGTTAGGCGGAGCAGCTCTCGTTTTATGTATGGCAATGAGCGATGACAAGAAGGAGCCTATTCAAGACAAAGGAGAATATTATTACTTGTTTTTAATGGCGCTCCTAGGAGCGATGTTCATGGCTTCTAGCGTTGATTTCATCACACTATTCGTCGGTTTAGAACTGCTCTCGCTTTCTTCGTATATTCTAGTAGGAATCCGAAAGAGAAACCGCGCATCAAATGAGGCAGCGATGAAATACGTCATTAACGGAGGAATTGGAACAGCAATTACGCTCTTTGGAATGAGCTACTTATATGGTATTACAGGGTCGACCAACATAGTGGAAATGCAAAAGGCATTTACGCAAGAGCTGGCTGGTGGCATTCAATTATTGTTAGCTCTTGCATTTCTACTACTGCTCGTTGGACTCTCGTTCAAAATTGCAACAGTGCCGTTTCATATGTGGGCACCAGATGTATATGAGGGAGCCGCTACACCTGTCGCTGCCTTTCTTGGAACAATTTCTAAAATTTCCGGTTTTTTACTCATTACGCGTTTGTTTCTTATGGTGTTTGCAGGTGTGGCAATCCAAGGAGACGCACAATCTTTATACGGGCGTATGAGCATATACATTGCGGTGCTAGCGAGTATTACGATGATTGTTGGGAACGTAGTAGCATTAAAGCAATACAACGTAAAACGTCTATTTGCCTATTCAGGTATCGCGCATGCTGGATATTTGCTAGTCCCCCTTGTAGCGCTATCGCAGTTTACGATGGATAGTATGTGGTTTTATATGCTTGCATATATGCTTATGAATATAGGAGCATTTGCAATCATCCACGGATTAATCTTACAAAATGATAAGGAAAATATGACGATTTTCACAGGGTTATATAAGCGGTCCCCCTTTACAGCTATAGTGATGACGGTCTTTATTTTATCATTAGCTGGAATACCCGGGACAGCAGGTTTCATCGGGAAAATTAACATCTTTTTAGGGGCACTTCATGTTGAACCTGCTCATTACGTATTAGCTTCTATTATGATGGGGACAACAGTTATTTCATTCGTATATTACTTCCGGATATTACAGCAAATATTTTTCCGCACGGGAGAGACAGAAGAAAAGCTTCGGTTACCGTTAAATATAAAGATTGTCATGAGTCTTTGCGCAATTTCAATTGTAATACTAGGGATTATGCCGATGATTGGTTACAATTTCTTCTATGAATATTTTCCATTAATGAAAGATTTCTTCTTCTTAGGGAACGTGGTACAATAGTAAAAATAAAGGGTGTAGAGTCCGTACTCTACGCTTTTTATTTTGGAGTAACAGCAAATGAAAACACCTATAGGTATATGTTTTTTAACAGAAAATTAAGATGTAAAATGTAAGATGCTTATTTGCGTGTGAAAAAGTGTGGCTCCTACTTATTTATGGTATCGTTTTTTACATTTTGCGTAAGTAGTAGCCAAGCAAAAAAAGGGGTCGATTTTTTGGCACATCTTTTAGGGCAACAAGCACTGATTGCCATTGTTTCACATTTATTATTTATTACCATTACGTGGTGGGCCTTACAAGGTATTCACATTGAGCGCTTAATGAAGTCTGGAAAAGTGATGCAGACGAGAGTATTACTCATCCTAATTACAATTACAATTGGGACATCTGTAAGTAACTTTTTCCTTGATTATTTAGGCTATTCAAAGAGTTTAACGTATTTAGTAAAGTAAGTGTATAGAACCTCATATCTCCGTTAACAATGGGGATAGGAGGGGATGAAATTGAAGTTTAAAGCCATTCTTATCGTTATCGTAAGTGTTGTTTTATTTTTGGTTGGATATAAAGAGATGAAACCTATAAGCGATGAACAGAAAATGGAGAGCATGATTGCAGCTTTAGAGAAGAACGATGCAAAAGTAGAGCGGTGGTCATGGTTAGCGCGAGAAACGAAAACAATTTCTAATATACATACGTTTCAAAAACTGTTAAATGATGTGAAGGAAGAGGCAAACATCGAAAGTTGGGAATTAGAACAATCTCCAGATGGATATAAGGCTACATCCTATAAAAAATCTTCTTCACATGAAGAACGAATAGTAGTAACTTGGAGTAAGGAAAATACTAAAGAAAACACTTTTATTATTTTTGAAGTGAGCGGGGCGAAATGGGACCCGAAGTACGTTCAGAACATAGATAAAATTTTTAGTGAAAAACCTATAATTTACACTTGTGTTCAAGGTGTACTGAATGATAAGATTGAAGGTGTTTTGCAAAATAAAACCAATCAGGTTTTGAAAGATCTTTCAGCAAGAGCGATCGAACAGATAGAAGAAAGAGCATTTGTATCAGTCTCCGCATATAATAAAAAGTGGAATGACGCTCTTTCAACAAATAGAGAGAAAATAAATGTGCAAATAGCAATACGTTCTACAAACAACAAAGATACAATTGTGGTTGGCACACCGATCATAACTTCTGAGTATTGAGTGAATAGATACTGAAAAAAGGACACGGAGGGGAATAATTTGGAAAAGATCATCGTCCGTGGCGGAAAGCGGTTAAGCGGCACAGTGCGTGTTGAGGGCGCAAAAAATGCTGTATTACCTATAATCGCTGCAGCCCTATTAGCGAGTGACGGAAAGAATGTACTATCTGAAGTACCAGTATTATCTGATGTATACACAATTAACGAGGTATTACGTCATTTAAATGCTGAAGTCGTATTTGAAAATAACCAAGTAACAATCGATTCTTCTAAAGAATTAAACATTGAAGCACCATTTGAGTATGTACGTAAGATGCGTGCATCTGTTCAAGTAATGGGACCATTATTAGCACGTAACGGTCGTGCTCGTATTGCACTTCCTGGTGGATGTGCAATTGGTTCACGTCCAATTGACCAACATTTAAAAGGCTTTGAAGCAATGGGAGCGAAAGTAAAAGTTGGTAACGGATTTGTTGAGGCACACGTAGAGGGCGAACTAAAAGGAGCTAAAATTTATTTAGACTTCCCAAGCGTAGGCGCGACAGAAAACATTATGTCTGCAGCTACATTAGCAAAAGGGACAACAGTCCTTGAAAACGCAGCGAAAGAGCCAGAAATCGTTGACTTAGCTAACTTCTTAAATGCAATGGGTGCGAAAGTACGCGGAGCTGGAACTGGAACGATTCGTATTGAAGGCGTTGAAAAATTATATGGTGCAAACCACCCTATTATTCCTGACCGTATTGAAGCAGGAACATTCATGGTTGCAGCGGCAATTACAGGTGGAGACATCTTAATTGAAAATGCTGTGCCTGAACATTTACGCTCAATTACAGCGAAAATGGAAGAAATGGGTGTTAAAATTATTGAGGAAAATGAAGGTGTACGTGTTATCGGCCCAGATAAGTTAAAAGCGGTTGATATTAAAACTATGCCTCATCCAGGTTTCCCAACAGACATGCAATCACAAATGATGGCATTATTACTACATGCTGATGGAACAAGTATGATTACAGAAACGGTATTCGAAAACCGCTTTATGCACGTTGAAGAATTCCGTCGTATGAATGCTGATATTAAAATCGAAGGTCGTTCTGTAATTATGAACGGTCCAAGTAGCCTGCAAGGTGCTGAAGTAGGCGCAACTGATTTACGTGCTGCAGCAGCATTAATCTTAGCTGGTTTAGTATCAGAAGGTTATACTCGTGTAACAGAGTTAAAACATCTTGACCGCGGTTATGTAGACTTCCATAAGAAATTAGCTGCATTAGGTGCAACTATTGAACGTGTAAACGAAAAAGTAGAAGAAGTGAAAGAACAAGAAGTTTCTGATCTTCACGCTTAATTGAAGTAGTCTCTATGTCTTTTGACATAGGGGCTATTTTTTTTTGGGTTATTACTGTTATAGTCAATAAATTCTATACTTATGCACGTCTCAGTAAAAATATTTAGAAAATTTTCGTTTTTATCCTGCTATTTGTGGTCAGTAAGATCCCTGCCTCATTAAAGTTTCAATTTATCCCGCTATTTGCGGGCAGTAAAACTCCCACCTCAAAATTCGGCTGGAGCAAAGAAGTTATGTGGGAGCCCTGCTGCCCGTAAACGCCCGATTGGTGAAGGCTAATAATCAGTGGGGGATGAACAAAACCCCCACTGATTATAGTTTCACTTTATACCGATACCCCCAAGTATGTTCTAAAAGATCCCGTAGTTCCATAAGAATGAAAGGAATCCAACTTTATATTGGGGGAATAGGATGAAATTTTCAAAGCCGCTTTTCATTACAGTAGCGCTCTTAATAGCGCTCGTTATCATTGTACCTGCTGCTCTTGTTATTCCGTTTGCGAAAGCAAAAGTAGGGGAAGAAGCAGCTTCTAAAACTCCTCCAGCGATAGAAAGTATACCAGCTCCAGGGAAAGTGGATACAGCGGTTCAAGTTGCTGTATACCGTGATCAGCAGAAGAAGGTAGAAACATTACCTATGGAGGAGTATGTGGCCGGTGTAGTAGCTTCTGAGATGAATGCCAGCTTTGAAATAGAGGCGCTAAAGGCGCAGGCATTAGCAGCAAGAACATTTGTAGTGCAGCGTATGCTAAGCGGAGGTAAGAAAAACAATGCGGACGTGACAGATACAGTGAAAGATCAAGTGTACAAAAGCAAAGAGGAATTGAAGAAACAATGGGGTAATAACTACGAAAATAATTTAAAGAAAATTGAGGAAGCCGTTTCGAAAACCGCAGGACAAGTTTTAACGTATGATGGAAAACCAATTTCAGCATCCTTCTTCTCAACGAGTAACGGACGAACAGAAAATGCAGCTGATTATTGGGGAAATGATTATCCATACTTAAAGAGTGTAGATAGTCCGTGGGATCAAGCCTCTCCAAAATTTACGAGTGAGCAAAAATTCACAGTATCTGATTTTCAAAAACGTCTCGGTGTGAAAGTACTAGCAAACGGAAAGGTTGGTAATATTAAAGACCTTACGGAAGGAAAGCGAGTAAAGGATGTAGAGTTCCAAGGGAAAACATTAACAGGAAAACAAGTTCGTGAAAAGTTAGATTTACGCTCCTCAGACTTTACGTGGAAACAAGAAGGGGATAACATCACCGTTACGACGAAAGGATTCGGTCACGGAGTCGGTATGAGCCAGTACGGTGCGAATGGCATGGCAGTGGAAGGTAAGAAATATACAGATATCGTCGCTCATTATTATAAAGGCGTTGAAATAAAGACGATGAATGATTATGAAGGAAAGTTAATGGTGAAAAAATAGAACGCAAAAGAGACCGTCTCAAAAGGTGTTTTGGGACGGTCTTTTCATATTTATAAGTTGCTACTATTGTCGAATCGCTGATAAAACTCGAGTTGTGGTCGATATATTCGAAAAATCACCGATAAAATTTTATCCCGCTATTTGTGGGAGTCGGGCTGCCCGTAAAAGCTCGATTGGTGAAGGCTAATAATCAGTGGGGGATGAACAAAACCCCCACTGATTAAAGTTTCACTTTATTTGCCATCATGCGACATGAAAAAAGAGCTACTCTCATCGATTTTGGGACAGGTCCTTATTTGTTATGGTACTTCATGAAATATCATAATTTTCCATTAAATGTTTGATATAATTAGGGAAAAACATTTGGAGGAGACAGAATGGCGTTATTGGAGTTGAAACAATTAGGGAAGACGAACCAGTTGCCGGCAATTGAACTGGAGGTTGAAAAAGGGCAATGTGTTGTTTTGCAGTGCAATAATCATACAGCTAAAGTGTTGCATCGCATTATTATCGGAGAAGAAGAGGCTTCTTTGGGCAGTGTGCTATTTGAAGGTGAATCGATTGGAAAGAAGATGTATTCACGCATCGGCTTTTGTTTTTTGAAAGATGAAGCATATGACCGTTTAAAGGTGAAGGAGTACTTCAAGTTTTTATTAGGGCTTTATGAATCACATATGAGTATAGAAGAAGTTGTACAATATGTCGGTCTCCTAGATAAGTTAAACGCTAAAATAGAAAAATTGTCATTTTCAGAGAAACGCCGTCTTCATATCGGGCGGATTATGATTCACAATCCGGATTTAGTTATTTTAGAAGAGCCAGAGCAAAATGTAGATACAGAGAGTACGATTATTATTCGAAAAGCGATTATGAAAATGAAAGAGCAAGGAAAGGCAATCTTTATTACGTCCTCCTTTTTATCGGATGCCCTTTCGTTGACAGAAGATGTATACATATTAAACAATGATGGTGTGAAAAAGATAGAAATAGAGCAAGAAGAAGTTGAAGAAGTAGATGAAGAAAAAGTAGTTCAAATGATTCCGCAAATGAAACTGGAAAGAATACCAGCGAAAGTGAACGATAAAATCATTTTACTGGATCCGATGGAGATCCATTTCATTGAAACACAAAATGGAGTGACACATATTCATGTGCGCGAAGGTGACTTCGTATGCGCATTAACATTAAGTGAACTAGAAACGAGATTAACAGGATTCGGATTCTTTAGATGTCATCGCTCGTACCTCGTTAATTTACAAAGAGTACGAGAAGTCATTACGTGGACACGTAATAGTTTTAGTTTAATTTTGGATGACGAAAGAAAAAGTTCAATCCCGCTTTCGAAAGGACGAATGGATGAATTAAAAGGTGTAATTGGACTATAAAAATGCTCCAATAAGCTCAAAATAGGATTCATTCACCGGTAAAAATACTCCTTTTACCGGTATTTTACTGCGTAACCCCTTTGTTTTTCATATGATTGAGTCAAGAAAAGCGAAACAAACGAAAAGCGCTAAAGCGACTTTCATCTATAAAAAGAAAAACAAAGGGGATGACGAAATGACATTGGCAATTGAAATGAAAGATGTAATGAAAAGTTTCGATGGAAAAACGGCCCTTCGAAATGTAAATATTGAGGTGAAGCAAGGAGAAATCTTCGGATTTCTTGGACCGAGCGGATCTGGGAAAACGACAACAGTGAAAATTTTAACTTCTCAATTGCTTCATAGCGTTGGAACAGTACGAGTATTAGGTAAAGACATTACAGGGCCAAGCAGCATCGATTACAAACGAATCGGTATTTTAACAGACAATAGCGGCTTATATGACAGACTTAGCATTTATGATAACTTACTATTATTTTGTGACTTATACGATTGTAAAAAAGAACGAATTGATGAAGTGTTAGCACAAGTGAACTTATTGGATGATAAAAAAACACAAGTGAAAAAGTTATCAAAAGGAATGAAGCAGCGCGTCATACTAGCGAGAGCAATTCTTCATAAACCAGATATCCTCTTCTTAGATGAACCAACATCTGCACTTGATCCAGTAAACGTACAAAACATTCATAAAATCTTAAAAGACTTAAATAAAGAAGGAACAACGATTTTCTTAACAACGCACAACATGGACGAAGCAGAAACGCTTTGTAACCGCATTGCCTTTCTATGTGGAGGAGAAATAGTAGCTCTTGATACACCAGAAAACCTTCGCTTGCAATACGCGAAAGATCAAATACAAGTTGTGTTAACAGATAAGAAGAAAGAAATTGTGAAAAAAGATGAATTAGGGGCAAAACGCATTTCAGAATGGATGAAAAAAGGCGAATTACTATCTATTCATTCACACGAGCCAACATTAGGCGATATCTTTATTGAAGTTACTGGGAGGGGACTATAATGACATTTTCAATGAGACGATTTTCAGCAATTTTTCGGAAAGAGGTACAGGATTTTAAAACGAATTCACAAACTTTAATTATGTTGGTAATGCCACTTGTCTTTTCGGTATTATTTAGTCGCTCAGATAATATGAGAGAAGTTGGAGCAAGTACGTTAACTGCGATGGCGTTAGTTATGGTCGGAGGCTTTGTACAGGCGATGCTCATCGCTGAAGAAAAGGAAAAAAATACGCTTCGTGTTCTTATGCTATCACCAGCATCATCTATTGAAGTATTAATTGGTAAAAGTTCATTAACGGGTATGATTACAGTAGCGATCTGTTTTATTAATCTACTTATTTTAGGTAAATTAGAAGGTAATATTGCATTATTATTACTCATCTTTGTTCTTGGAATGCTAATATTTAACCTCATTGGTACTTGTATTGGATTATTAGCTCAAAATGTACCGCAAACATCAACAATTGGATTACCAATATTAATGACATTCCTTTTCGGTGATTTAATTGGAATGTTTGTGAAGAATGAAGTCGTTACAAAAATAGTCGATTATTTGCCAACTCGTCATATCGGTCTTGCAGTTAGCAGTGTTATAAAAGGTGGAGGTTTTAGTGCAATTACTAGTAATTTATTGAACATAACAATTTGGTTAGTTGCAGTACTTGTTATTACACTCTTCATTTATAGAAAGAAACAAATGGACTAAAAACTGAGCTCAAACGCTCAGTTTTTTCTTTTTTCATCATTTCCTCGGAAATTCTGCAATTCTTATACATATTTTTACAGATTTTGTCGAAAAGTAATTAGTTATAGGTTGTATAGGATGAGTGAATATTGTTCAAAATGATTGCTGAGGTGATGATGGAATGCGAGGAAGAAATAGTAAAAAGTCGCGAAAAGTAGTACATTTATTTCAAAAAAGATGGGTGTTTCCGGCACTATACATTGCTTGTGCAGCGGTAATCTTAATGGTTGCGCTATGGTTCCAGGGAGCTAATCCAAAGAAAGCTCCGAACCAAGATCAAGCAACACCGTATACACAAACGGAAGATCAAGCAGTACCGGTAACAAAATCTTCAGAAGTAATGAAAATGCCAGCTGCAGCAAATGCAGAAGTAGTAGTACAGAAGAAATTCTATGAAGATGCAGCATCAGAGGCGGAACAAGAAAAAGCACTTGTCTTTTATAACAACACATATTCCCCGAATAAAGGAATCGACATTGCTGCGAAAAACGGAAAAGAATTTGATGTTACAGCTGCTTTAAGTGGTACAGTAACGAAAGCTGAAAAAGATTCACTTCTTGGTTATGTTGTAACAGTAGATAGTGGAAATGGTGTAGCGGCATATTATCAAAGTTTAGGCAGTGTGAAAGTAGAAAAAGGTGCAAGAGTCGCGCAAGGTGAAGTGTTAGGAAAATCAGGTCTAAATGCAATGAATAAAGAGGTAGGTTCTTACGTTCACTTTGAAGTACGTAAAGACAATGTGGCTGTGAACCCTGAGCGTTACTTAAATAAATCAGTAGCAGAAATTAAAGCTGATGCGGGTGCTGCAAAGGCGACAAATGCTTCTGGTAAAAAAACTGATGACAAATCTCAAAAAGAAGAAAAGTCAACAAGCACGAAACCAGAAAGTAAAACAGAAGATAAGTCTCAAAAAGAAGAGAAATCAACAAGCGGCTCGACGAGTGATAAAGAGACGAATGGCAAACAAGATGAGAAATCTCAAAAAGAAGAAAAATCAACAAGCGGTTCGACTAGTGATAAAGAGACGAACGGCAAACAAGATGACAAATCTCAAAAAGAAGAAAAATCAACGAATGGTTCTACAGAATCATCTAACGGTTCTTCTTCACAAGAATAATAAAGTAAAAAAATCAGTTCTCATTAGGAGAGCTGATTTTTTTATTTTTATATAAAAATAATCAATTTCGAGAAAAAAGTTGCAATAACAAGGAAAAATGACGAGATTCTCGAATATATATTACAAAAGGGAGGGGATACTGTGTCATTTTTATCTGTTCTGTCGATTGCTATCATTTTATTGTTTGTTTTATTCGCTTTATATTATTATATTGCCGGTAAGAAAGAAGTTCCCCACCATCAGTTGTTAGAAGAAGAGTATGAAAGAGAAGAGTGACACCTTTTATAAAGAGGTGTCACTTTTTTTCGCCATAATTGTCATTGTTAACGTATTTCTCACAAAAAAACGTAATTTTTCTTAACTTAGTCCGCAAAAATAGTGAACATGTAGCATATATCAGTAGTGCGGGCAATACAATGGTATAAACCAATGCAAAGAGAGTGTTTGAGGTGAGAAATCGTGAATCATTTCATTATAAATCCAAGAATGTTTAACGCTTACAAACAGCACTCACATTTACTTCATAGTCGTATGCAGCGAGTCTCATTTCACACTTCTCACATCCAATTTAGGGAGGCGAGTGGTGTGCACGATTACATCAAAGAGAGAACTATCAAGATTGGCAAGTATATCGTGGAGACAAGAAAGACAGTGCGTGTAATCGCAAAGGAGTTTGGGGTATCAAAGAGTACAGTCCATAAAGATTTAACAGAACGTTTGCCAGAAATTAATCCAGAGCTCGCAAATGAAGTGAAAGAAATTCTTGATTATCATAAGTCTATTCGTCATTTAAGAGGGGGAGAAGCAACAAAGCAGAAGTATAGAAAAGAAGATACTGAAAACCCTGTGCGCCAATAAATCTAAAATAGCAAACATTCCTTGCAAATTCGGTAATATTTTTCAGAAGAATTCTTTTTGCGAATATTACGTTTCTGTTAAATTTATGATAAAATCAGGAATTAGGTGTAAAAGAATTCGGGTGTAACCTGATTTTGAATATCGAGGAGGAAATGACGGGAATGTTTGCGCGAGATATCGGAATTGACCTAGGTACGGCTAACGTATTAATTCATGTTAAAGGTAAGGGTATTGTATTAAATGAGCCATCTGTTGTGGCAATTGATCGTAATAGTGGAAAAGTATTAGCAGTAGGTGAAGAAGCAAGAAGTATGGTGGGACGTACACCTGGTAATATTGTAGCAATTCGTCCGCTTAAAGATGGTGTAATCGCAGATTTCGAAATTACAGAAGCAATGTTAAAGTATTTCATTAACAAATTGGACGTGAAGAGCTTCTTTTCAAAACCTCGCATTTTAATTTGCTGTCCAACAAATATCACATCTGTAGAACAAAAAGCAATTCGTGAGGCTGCTGAACGTTCAGGTGGTAAAACAGTATTTTTAGAAGAAGAACCAAAAGTATCCGCAGTTGGTGCTGGTATGGAAATCTTCCAGCCAAGCGGAAACATGGTTGTTGATATTGGTGGAGGTACAACAGATATTGCCGTACTTTCTATGGGTGATATTGTTACCTCTTCCTCTATCAAAATGGCTGGCGATAAGTTTGATATGGAGATCTTAAACTACGTTAAACGTAAGTATAAGCTATTGATTGGAGAACGTACTTCAGAAAATATTAAAATTAAAGTTGGTACAGTATTCCCAGGTGCACGTAGTGAAGAGCTTGAAATTCGCGGACGTGACATGGTAACTGGTTTACCACGTACAATTACAGTATGCTCTGAAGAAATTACAGAAGCACTAAAAGAAAACGCGGCTATCATTGTACAAGCTGCAAAAGGCGTACTAGAGCGCACACCACCAGAACTATCTGCGGACATTATTGACCGTGGTGTTATTCTAACAGGCGGTGGAGCTTTATTACACGGTATCGACATGCTTCTAGCAGAAGAGTTAAAATTACCAGTATTAATTGCTGAAAACCCAATGCAATGTGTTGCAGTTGGTACCGGTATTATGTTAGAGAACATTGATAAATTGCCACGTCGTATGTTGAAATAGTTATATAAAGGGTAGTAAAAAGTGCGAAGGAAATAGTTCCTTCGCACTTTTTTGTGAATAAAAGGAAGGAAGAGGAGATTTGTAACACTAGATAAGAAAGCGCTTTCTTAAACGAGATGTGACAATGGTTGTTAGGTTATTGTCATAGTTTGTAAATAAAAATTATGTTATAATCATCCTTGTGAATTTCGTGTGAACTTGATGTAAAATCTATGTAAATTTGTTTTGGATTTACATAGGTGCAAGGGACGCTCTAATTTTAATATATTTCTAAAGCAAATAATTATAAAAAAAGAACATTTCACAGGGGGCGCGATTATGAAAAAGGTTATTACATATGGGACTTTCGATTTATTGCACTGGGGACATATTAACTTATTGAAGAGAGCGAAAGATTTAGGGAATTATTTAATTGTTGCTGTTTCTTCAGATGAATTTAACAAATTAAAAAATAAAAAATCTTATCATAGCTATGAGAATCGTAAAATGATTCTAGAAGCGGTTCGTTATGTGGATGAGGTGATTCCTGAGCATAGTTGGGAGCAGAAAGTAAAAGATGTTGTTAATCATGACGTAGATATTTTTGTTATGGGTGATGATTGGGGAGGAGAATTTGATTTTTTGAAAGAATACTGTGAGGTTGTTTATTTACCAAGAACAATTGGGATTTCTACTACTAAAATTAAACAGGAGCTAGTGTTAGTTGCTAGATAGTGTATTATGTTTCGAGAACTGATTGTAACAGTATATCTAATTGTGTTCAAAATCCTATTCAACATAGCAAAAGTATTTCCTCTTAAAAATAAGGTAACCTTTATTATGTCTTATGGGGAAAATCTTATCTTTATTTATGAAGAAATGCAGAAACAACATGTAAATTGTGAAGTTGTTTTTTTGTATAAATCAACTTGTAAGTATGAAGTGAAAAGTTATCCGGATGTAAAATCATTCGCATTTGAAACAAAAAGTATAGTACAAACTATACAAGCAGTGTATCATTTAGCGACATCTCAACATGTTATTATCGATAATTATTTTGGATCGTTGTCAACGATCCGGTTTAAAAGCGGGGTACAATGTATCCAAATTTGGCATGCGGCGGGTGCCATTAAAAAATTCGGATTATTGGCCCCTTCTTTTAAAAGGCGAAGTAAATACGCACAAAAAAGGTTTTTAAAGGTTTACAACAATTTTCATAAAGTTGTAGTAGGCTCTGATGCTTTGGCAAATATCTATATGGATGCCTTTGGAATAGAAGAGGAAAATATATTAAAAACGGGCATCCCTCGTACAGATGTTTTTTTTAATAAAAATCATCAAAAGCATATTGTTAATAGTCTCCTATGTGGTCTTCCTGATCTACAAAGGAAAAAGGTCATTTTATATGCTCCAACTTTTAGAGATAAAGAACTGGAAGATTTTGATTTACATTTAAATATTGATGCAATGTATGAGGCTTTAGAAGATGAATATATTCTTGTGATCAAACTACATCCAGCTATTAGAAATAATCTGGAATATAAGGAATCGTATAAAGATTTCTTATACGACTATTCTCTATACCCGAATATAAATGATTTGTTTTTAGTAACAGATATTTTAATAACAGATTATTCTTCTGTCCCTTTTGAATTTTGTTTGTTAAATAAACCAATGATATTTTTTGCATATGATCTAAAGAAATATGTGAAGAAAAGAGGAATCATTGGAGACTTTATTGCTGATGTCCCTGGACCTGTTGTGTATAACTCAGCTGAAATTATTGAAACAGTGCGAAACTATTCGTTTGATAGTAATAAGTTGAAGCAATTCAATGCACGTTGGAATCAATATTCGGATGGGAATTCAAGTAAGAAGTTGGTCAATTGCTTATTTGATCAAAAAGAGGTTGAGCTTTAAGTTAAGTTGTAAGGTAAAGGGGCTAAGTGAGATCCAAGGAAAATACTTAGCTTTTTTTCGTGGGTGTTTAATTTTTCTTACGGTCTTTGAATCAGGGGCATTGAATGTAAGAATGTAAATGGTTATCGTGATAATTTATAAAAAGGCTAATTGTAGTTAGAAGGTGCATGGATAATATGAGTGTAATCAAAAAAATAAAAAATCATCGAATAGTAAAGGTTGCTTGTAAAACGATATTTGTACTATGCAGTCACTTACCTGCTCAAAAGAAATTAGTTGTTTTTGAAAGTTTTTCTGGCAAACAGTATAGTTGTAATCCACGTGCGATATACGAGTATATGGAACAGCAACATTTAGGATTCCAAATGGTGTGGAGTGTGAATAAAAACTATATAGAACAGTTTAAAGAGGCGAATATTCCATATGTTAAGCGCTTTTCAATCCGTTGGTTTATTTTAATGGCACGTGCGCAATATTGGGTTACAAATAGTCGGATGCCATTGTGGCTTCCAAAGCCTAAGCATACTACTTATGTACAAACTTGGCACGGTACACCACTAAAAAAATTAGCTATGGATATGAAAGAAGTTCATATGCCAGGCACAACTACAGAAAAATATAAGGAAAAATTTAAGAGAGAAGCGCAAAATTGGGATTATTTATTGTCACCGAATGCGTATTCAACAAAGATTTTCCGAAGCGCATTTCAATTTAAAAAAGATGTAGTTGAAGTTGGATATCCTAGAAATGACTTTTTATATGTAAACAATAATTGTAAGAAGATTGAAGAGCTGAAGAAAAAAAACGGTTTACCTGTAGATAAAAAAATCATTTTATATGCTCCAACGTGGAGAGATGATCAATTTTATAGCCAAGGGCGTTATAAATTAGACTTACAACTGGATTTAAACCTTTTACAGCAAAAGTTAAGTTCTGATTATATCATTGTGTTAAGGATGCATTATTTAGTAGCAGAACAGTTTGATTTAGCTCCGTATAAAGGGTTTGTTTATGACTTTTCCCATCATGTCGATATTAATGAATTGTACGTATTATCAGATGTGCTAATTACAGATTATTCTTCTGTTTTTTTTGATTATGCAAATTTGAAAAGACCTATTATTTTTTATACGTATGATATTGATTTATATCGTGATAAGCTAAGAGGCTTTTATTTTGATTTAGAAAAGGAAGCTCCTGGACCAGTTGTTTCAACAACTGAAGGTGTATTGGAAGAGATTATGAAATTCACAAGGGATGGATTGGGCGAATTTGAAAAAAAATATGATACTTTCTATAATAACTACTGTTATTTGGAAGATGGTCTTGCATCTAAACGTGTAGTAGAGAAAGTGTTTTTTGGAGAGGCACAATAAAATGAATGCAATGATTATGGTATTAAAAGAACAGATAAATAGTCTCTATTTAATTAAACGCCTATCTATTTATCAAGTTAAAAGTACAAATAAAGATAACTATCTAGGCATCGTTTGGGAAATGTTAAACCCTCTAATCCAAATGGGCATTTATTGGTTTGTTTTTGGAACTGCAATAAGAGGTGGTTCAGGGGTAAATGGTGTTCCATTTATATATTGGTTGATTTCTGGCATATCGGTATGGTTCTTTATTAATCCTGCAACTATGCAAGCTTCTAAATCTATTTATACAAGGTTAAATATGATCTCAAGGATGAGCTTTCCAATGAGTGTTATTCCTAGTTATGTAATTATGTCTAACTTTTATCAACATCTAGTATTAATAGGCATTGTTACCTTTATATTTTTAGTATCGGGTCAAGGGATTTCAATCTATTATATTCAATTGACCTATTATATGTTTGCCACAGTTATGCTTGTTTTTGCGTTTTCTTTAATTACTTCTACTTTATCTACGATCGTGCGTGATGTACAAATGATAGTGCAATCTTTAATGCGGATGCTACTCTATTTAACTCCCATTTTATGGACCCCTGAGAAGTTACCGCTTGTTTTACAAAAGATTATGCAGCTGAATCCATTATGCTACATAGTCCAAGGCTATCGAAATGCTTTTTTAGGAACGGGTTGGTTTTATGAAGATATAATGTATACACTGTATTTCTGGGGAATTGTGTTCTTTATGCTATTGATTGGTACAGCAGTACATGTGAAATTTAGAAAACATTTTGTAGACTATCTATAATGAGGATTGTAAAAAATGAACTATTCAGTGAAGTTTCATAATGTAACAAAAAAATATAAAATGCATAGTAAAAGTTCTGATAAGTTAAAGGATATTATATATCCGGGCGGGTTTGGTGAAGATTTTTACGCGTTAAGAAATTTAAGTTTTGAAGCCCAAAAAGGTGATGTAATTGGTATTATTGGCGTAAATGGATCTGGTAAATCAACAATGTCTAATTTAATTGCTGGCATTACACCACCTACGGCAGGAACTATTGATATAAAGGGTAAAATATCACTTATTGCTATAGCTGTCGGACTTAATAACCAATTAACAGGCCGAGAAAATATTGAATTGAAATGTTTGATGATGGGGCTAAGTAAGGATGAGATTCAAACATTAACACCAGAAATTATCGAGTTTGCCGATATTGGTAAGTTTATTGATATGCCTGTAAAAAAATATTCTAGCGGTATGAAATCTCGCCTTGGTTTTGCAATTTCTGTGAATATTAATCCAGATGTTTTAGTTATTGATGAAGCCTTGTCTGTAGGTGACCAAACATTTACAGATAAGTGTTTAAAACGAATGAATGAATTTAAAGAACAAGGGAAAACGATCTTTTTTGTGAGTCATTCATTAGGACAAGTAAAGCAATTTTGTACAAAAGCGTTATGGATTGAATATGGTGAAATTAAGGATTATGGGCTTATGAAAGACGTAATGCCTAAATACGAACAGTTTTTAAAAGAATACCGTGCTATGAGTAAAGAGGAGCAACAAAAATTTAAAGAAGAAGCACAGAGAAAACAAGCCGGTCAGGAAATGAAGCAGGAGGACGCTAAGGCTTTAGATATTGCACATACTGGATTAAATCCAAGGAAACGGAAGAAAAAATATATGATTCCATTGGCAGGATTGGTCTTATGTATCGGAGTTGGAAGTACTGCTTATTTGAAAAAGGATCTGTTTGTCCAGCCTCCCCAGGCGGAAGCTGAAAGTAAAAAGAAACAAGTGTCTAATGAAAAGAAAAAAAATCCATTGGCGGATTTAGATATTCGATATGTGAAAATGGCAAAGGCAAAGATCAGAAGTATGCCAAATCTAAATGGTAAACAAGTAGCTATGATGGAATTTGGTACACCGTTTGTGGTAAAGACACAGCAAAAAGATGAAAAAAACGATATAAACTGGTTGGAAATTGTATATGAAGATGGAACAGAAGGATGGATTAGTGAGGGTGTGTCAAGTACGATTCCTTTTAGCTCAGCTTTACAGTATGAGGTTATCTCCAACAAGTTAAAGGGGCTATCGGGCTCAAATCAAAACTTTGAAAGTGGTATATCTTTATTAGGAAAAAATCAACAAGATGTACAAGGTGTGATAGGGAAGCCAAAAAACACCGAAGAACTATTAGAGGGTACATTAAATAGTTATGAAAATATCAATGTTCTATATAACCATCAGTTCACTGTAAAACAGGTTACAATACAGAATATGTCTATCCCTAAGGTGGCGATGTTAGAGAAGTTAGGTCAAGCGCAGTTAGTAAGTGAAGACGGAGCATCATTTATATACCGCTCTGATAAATATGATTTTAAATTTTCATCCGCAGATGGTATAACTGTTGATCAAATATCTATATTTTTACATGCTAATTAAATTGATGAAGTGTTTACATGATTACGGTGGGATTAAAACCTTCGTATATCGCTCATAGTTGAGTTATAACATACAAATTTCTTGAAAATCATATATTTAACTATATGAATTTGATTCGTTGAAGTGCTAAAGAAAGAGTGAAGCGAATGGTCAAATCCTCCGGAAAGTTAATTTCTAAAATACGAATAACGTCATTTAAGAAGAAAAAAGGAAAATGGCAGTTTGCTATTAGAGTAAAATGTAGAGATAAATGTACGGTCGAGGCTATAACTTTAAAAAAAAGGAACGGAGATAAAGTTTATCAACTCCCGTATCAGGAAAGTAGCGTAAATGAATTTGAAAAAAAGGTTATCTTTGAAATAGAGCTGGATCAACTTGAGCTAGGCCCGTTTTTTTGGGATTTTTATGTACATTTGAAATCCGATGAACTTAAAAGTTATCGAATTAAACATCCCAGCTATATTGTTAATAGAAAGCTAAACAATCGATTACAGCGTGACCATGGTGAAGATGGATATGTAGTATATCCATATGTGACTGTTAAAGGTGGACTCAGCTTACATTATCGAAGGAAGGGAACCTATGATCAGTTAAAATATGCTTTGAAAGAAAAGCTGGCATTAATCATATATTATACATTTAAATGGCATTGGGATCGAAAAGGCATTGTATTAGTATATGAGAAATTTAGCCATACCGCACAAGATAATTCTTATTATTTCTTTAAGTATTGCTATGATCATAAGCAAATTCCCAATCTATATTATGTGATTAACAAAAAGTCTAATGACTATAAGATGCTTGATCAATATGAGGATAAAGTTATCGACTTTATGAGCATCAAGTATATGATTTATCTCCTTGCTAGTACACTTATGATATCTTCTGAGTCAAAGGCACATTGTTATATATGGAAAGAAAACAGGGGAACGTTAAAGAAAGTTATTCATACTAAAAAGCACGTTTTTCTACAACACGGTGTGCTAGGTTTGAAAAAGGTGGATTCAATTTTTAAAAAAGGTAGTCCGAATGGAACGAATTTATTTTGTGTATCTTCGGAATATGAAAAAGAAATTGTAAAACAATTTTTTAATTATACAGAAGATGAAATCATTGTGAGTGGATTAGCAAGGTGGGATTATTTGCAAGATAAGAGTGGGGAGCAAAAACAAATTCTATTGCTACCGACATGGCGAGAGTGGCTAGATGAGGTATCAGAGGAAGGGTTTTTAGATAGTCAATTTTATAGGCAATATGAAAGGCTGCTAAATGATACAACCCTTGTTGAACAACTAGAGAAACATAACGTTATTTTAAAATTTTGTATGCATCCAAGAATTCATAGTTCTATTCGTTATTTTGAGTGTAATACTTCAAATGTACAATTTGTAAAATACAAAGATATAAAAATTAATGAGTTGATAATGGAATCTTCACTGCTTATAACAGATTATTCTAGTGTTTCTTGGGATATGTATTATTTAAAAAAACCAATTATTTTCTTTCAGTTCGATCATATAATGAATGGTTATTTAAACGTAGAACATGAATTATTTGGAGATAGATGTGTGCATGTGGATGAACTAGTTCAACTCTTAACTTTCTATATGCACAATGGATTTAAGGAGAAAGAAAGGTATAAATCGCTTAGAAATCACTTATTCTCATATATCGATAAAAATAATTCAAAGAGAATTGTCCTGGAGATCCTTGCAAAGAGAGAGCAACTGAAAAACTAAATCCTCCCTTTTTTAGTTAGAATTGTTTCGTTATATTGTTAATTAAATAAATAAGTATACTACGTTATCTTTATTTGAATATAGAAATATCAATCCTACTAATGATAGTAGTTAGGATAATTTTTTATATAAGTTATAAAACATAAATTGTAAATAGAGAAATGGACACAAAGTAGTCGGATAGTGGATTTAACTGTTAACAGATGAAAGGTGAGATTGAATTGAAAGTAAAAGTGTTATTGGAAGAAATGAAAATTACGCAAAATAAAAGCATCGAACTTGAAATCTCTATACAAACAGATGGAAATATGCAAGATATTTATGAGAGAGTAAAGGGATTATTTATTCATAAAGGAAATTCTAAAAAACAGTTATCACTATCTAGTATGAAAATCCATAAAGATAGAATTATATGTGTTCTACCAATTTCGGGACTTTCCGAAATAATGAATAATGGAAAATTAAAAGTTTATTTACAACTAGATAAAGACATTGTTGTTCTTCATGTATATAACAATTTGGAGAAGGAATTCTTTATATGTCCTGATAACACAATTTTTCAAGTGAATGCGATTAATTCAGTTGAACAGTTTGTTGAATTTAGTAGAAAAGACTCTGTAGGTATTGTTGTCTCTGCAAATGAAATTTTTGAAAATGAAGAAAAAGATTTTGTAATACTGGGGGATTTCTCCCCGAAGTCTAAGCGTAGAGAGGTTTATTTAAAAGAGTTCTTTTTGAAAAATGGCCTTACAAAAGAAGTGAAAAACTTAACAGATTTAAAAGTGAATGACAGTACAAATGAATATCAAGTAACGCTGAATTTAAAGGGAAATCCTTTATATGAAGGTAACTGGGAATTGTATTGCGAAGGGGAGCTTAATGGCAAGTCTGTATTAATAAAGGTTGAAAATAAACAAGAAAAAAAAGTAGTTGGACATTATTTTCGTTATAATGATCAATTGTATTATCACGTGTTTTCTCGTAATAATAAACAGGAATTAATTCTTAAAATTGAAAAAAATGAAGAGAGAATGGTTTCTACTAAAATTAAAACTGTAAATTTAGGACAGAACAAGCTCACTATCGAGGGATTCGTGCAATTTAATTGTATGGTGGATGCGGAAAATCAGATGGTAGAGTTATTGTTTATCCATCGAGATACGAAAAGACATCAATCACATCCTATTAGGATAATAAACCATTCTTTTACAAAGACAATAGCGTTTGAAGAAGGTGATTTCTTTGAAGAAAAGGGAATTTGGGATGTGTTCTTAAGTTTTAAAGTGAGCGGGGTTAAAGATAGAGTTCCATTAAATCTAGATTCTATCCTAGAAGCTAAAATGGACTTTGTAGTTATACCTAAAACAATTTATTCCCGATCCGGTACTATAAAAAGAATCCGACCATATGTTACTTTAGATAATAATTTAGCAGTATTGGTTAGAGATGAAGGAGTATACTGTGATGTTATTAGAGTTGATTATGAAGCGAGTAAGCTAATCGTAAAAGGCTTTGTAAGCATTCCGGATGTTAACTATGTTTTAAAAGATGTGTATCTTCATGAGGAATCTATGGATTTAAAAATCAATTGTATAAATGAATTTTCAGAAGGAGACGGAGGCTATTATTTTAATAGCTCATATGATTGGGATTCATTTGATATTGAAACAATTGGTGAAGTAAACTTACAGTTTATGATTTATATTGAGGGTAATGGAAATAATATTGTGTTTAAATTCATATCTAATTTAGATGATATAAAGAATAAAGCAAAGGCAATTATTTATCCTTCATTAAACCGGAATGTTAATGGGCATCCGATACAAATTCAGCCCTATTATACAAATCAAAATGAATTATCAGTGTCTGTACAGAATTCTTTACAATCCTATTGTACTGAAATGGATGTAAATAAGGATAATATAAAACTCAAAATTTATTCAACGGTAGAAAAACAGCTTGAATTGCAAGATGCAAGGTTAGTTTTTAAGGAAAAGAAAACTGGTCAAACTGTAACACAGAAAGGTAAATTAAATAATCTTAATGAGTATCTATTTTATATTAATTCATCATTTATGAAAGTAAATGAGCTTCATGATGCAGGGAAATGGGATGTGTACTTTGCTGCGAATGTTAATAATAATAATGTGGAAACAATGGTACTTTGTGAGGATATAAATATTATCAATAAAAACTCCACTTTTAAAGAAAATACGATAAAAATGGAAAGTGGTTTATATTGTTCTACGTTCTTTAATAAAAAGGATAAGATAATGTCACTTGAAATAAGGAGCTTAAAGGCACATGAAAGAAAAAAAGAAAAAATAAAATTCTTAATGGCCAGAGGAGTTGCTAAAGTATGGAGTAAATTTCGAAAGAAACCAGTATGGCTTATTGGGGAAAATTTGGGGGAAGTTGCGCAAGATAATGGATTTGCTTTTTTTGAGTCTTGTGTTAAGAATAAAACCTCAGAAAATTACTATTATGTGAGTACAACCAATAACAAAAATATGGCAAACCTAGAACCGTATAAAGAAAAGGTTCTGCGGTATGATAGTTTTAAACACCTTGTTCTATATCATTTAAGTGAATATCTTATCGTAAGTCATGGCATTAGGGATGTTATTCCAAGCATTGTCCATCCTAAGATGGGAAGTAATCCAAAGAAAGTAATTTACCTACAACATGGTATTATTGCAATGAAAAAATTGCAGTTTAATAGAAAGTCTTATAATGGAATGATTAAAAAATTCGTTGTTTCCTCTACACATGAACAAAATATTATGATAAACGAAATGAATTTTAAAAAGGATCAAGTGATGGTTACCGGATTAGCTAGATTTGATTCTTTAGTAGATAAAAGTAAAAGTCGAAAAACTCGAGAGATTCTTCTTATGCCTACATGGAGAGATTGGATTATTGATTCAAAAAAAGAATTTTTAGCATCAGATTTTTATGTGCATTATAGTCAATTATTAAAAGATAAGAGGTTGCATAATCTATTAGAGGAAAATGATTTAGTATTAAAATTCTTTCCACATATCGAAATACAAAAAAAATATAAAGATGAATTTTCATCTTTATATAAGAGAATACAAATTGTTAAATTAGGCGAAGAAAGCGTAAAAGAATTGATGCAAAGTAGTTCCTTAATGATTACAGATTATTCAAGTGTTGTGTTTGATTTTAATTACTTGAAAAAACCATCGATTTTCTATCATTTTGATATCAATGATTATTTGAAACATAGAGGATCTTATGTAGATTTGAGCAGGGAGTTAGTTGGAGATATAGCATATACAAAAGATGAAGTAATAAAATATATTAATGAGTATGTTCAAAAAGATTTTAAATATAAACCTAAGTACCTCATTAAGTCTAAAAAATATTATGCGCGTCATGATAAAAAGAATTTTGAACGAATTTATAAAGAAATCAAGAAAATATCAAATGAAAAATAAAGAAATAGTGAGGTATATAAGGATGAAAATTACCTTTCTTGTATATAATATTTATGGAATGGGGGGAACTGTAAGAACAGTTGTGAATACTGCTAACTATTTTGCCTCTCAAAATTATGATGTGGAGATTGTCAGTGTTAGAAGAACGAGTGCAAAACCGATGTTCGATATTAATAAAAAAGTAAAGCTTAATCCTATCTTTGATGCTAGAAGAGGAAAATTATTTGGGAGAAACACACCTCTTTACCAGAAAGTAATAAAAAAGATCTTATTGAAAATGCCAAGTTATTTCATAGATAAAAGCGAAGATTTATATCATATGTTTAATCTCTTTGTCGATTTTAAGATTATTGCGGCTCTAAGGAAAATTAATGAGGGTATCTTAATTACAACAATACCATCATTTAATATCTTAGCAACTAGATTTGTAAGTAATAATGTAATTAAGATTGGTCAAGAACATAAGTATTTCGGTGGTCATGAAAAGTGTTTACAAAATAAAATTGAAAAATATTATGGGAAATTAGATGCTTTAACATGTTTAACAGATTCAGAAATTAGCGACTATCAATCACTATTAAAGGGAACTGGGGTAACGTTATATAAAGTAGAAAATGCTACAGCGGTTCCTAAAGAAATAGCTGCACTAGATAAAAAAGTAGTGATTGCTGCGGGTAGATATGTACCTCAGAAAGGTTTTGACCTTTTAGTCCCTGCGTTTTCTAAAGTTATAGAGAAATATCCGGATTGGAAGCTAAAAATATTTGGTTCGGGAGAAGATGAACAACTTCTTCGACAACAGATTTTTGATTATAAAGCCTATAATAATATTTTCTTAATGCCAAAAACGAATGATATTATTGGTGAGATGCTTAATTCATCAATTTATGTTTTAAGCTCCAGATATGAACCTTTTGGAATGGTTATAATTGAGGCCATGTCAGTAGGAGTTCCTTGTGTAAGTTTTGCTTGTACAGGGCCTGTCGAAATAATTAAAAATAAAGAAGATGGATTGCTTGTAGAAGAAGGAAATATTGATGAACTTGCTAATTCATTAATGACCTTAATGGAATTTGAAGAATTAAGAAAAGAATATGGTCGCAAGGCTAAAAAAAATGTTGAAAGATATACTTTTAATGTTGTTGGTGATAAGTGGGAAAATATTTTAGAAGAACAAGTACAAAAAAAGTTAAAATAGAATAAGAAGGTATTGTCAGAGATATCGATATAATATTTCATTGATTTTGTATTAGTAATATCTTTAGTTATAGAATAATAATGTGGGAAATATGAGTAGGCAAAAATCATAAAATTAAAACAGAGGATAGATAATTTATTTTTACATAGTAGTGTAATTAAATTATTTAATTCTTTTTATAGTGGTTAAATTTTATAGTTTATATAAATATGTTTTAGATTACTAGGAGGAATATCATTGAAAAAAGTAAGAAAAGCTATTATTCCAGCAGCTGGATTAGGGACTCGCTTCCTACCAGCAACAAAAGCAATGCCAAAAGAAATGTTACCAATTGTTGATAAACCAACAATTCAATATATCGTGGAAGAGGCAATTGCGTCTGGAATTGAAGATATTATTATCGTAACAGGAAAAGGAAAACGTGCAATTGAAGATCATTTCGATCATTCCTTTGAATTAGAACAAAACTTACTATCAAAAGGAAAGTATGAAACTCTTGAAAAAGTACAAGAATCTTCAAAGATCAATATTCATTATATTCGCCAAAAAGAGCCTAAAGGTTTAGGACATGCTGTTTGGTGTGCTCGTAAATTTATTGGAAATGAGCCATTTGCGGTACTACTTGGTGATGATATTGTTCAAGCGGATACGCCGTGCTTACGCCAATTAATGAATCAATATGAGAATACACAATCATCAGTAATTGGTGTTCAAACTGTTCCAGAGAATGAAACGCATCGCTATGGTATTATTGATCCGCTAGAGCAAAAGGATCGCAGTTATCAAGTGAGTAAATTTGTTGAAAAACCTGCTAAAGGAACAGCACCATCTAACTTAGCGATTATGGGGCGTTACGTGTTAACTCCAGAAATCTTTATGTTCTTAGAAGATCAACAAACAGGGGCAGGCGGAGAAATTCAGTTAACAGATGCGATTCAGCGTTTAAATGAAATTCAACGTGTATTTGCATATGATTTCGAAGGAAAGCGCTATGATGTCGGAGAAAAACTAGGGTTTATTCAAACAACAATTGAAATGGCACTGCAACACGAAGAGTTAAAAAAAGAGCTATTAGATTATATGAAAAAGTTAGTGGAAAGTGAAATGGTTTGTAACTAAGCTTTAACGATACAAAAAAGACTTCATTAGAAATGAAGTCTTTTTTTGTAGAAAAGGATGCTAAAATTTTTATGGATCAGAATCAATATGTTGGGTAAACAGTTAAGGTGAATCTGTTTTTGGAATTAGCTTTTTAATAATACTTCTTTTTTTCAGTCGTCAAACTTGTAGGATATTGTTTAATTCAGTTTTAAATAGTTTTTATAATATGTCAATATATGAAGAAATTAATTCATTTGAAATAATTATTTATGAAGTTATTTTTGAATTTATATAAGGATAATTGAATTAAATATAATAAGGTAATCGTTGGATTTGATGTATAAATTTATATTGACGGCTTCATTATCAAGAACTAAAATGAATATTAAATGAGTATATTAAGATTAAAGAAACAAGGTATATATTTTCTGAATGAAATATATACTCAGAAATTTCATTCTACTTATGATTTAGTAAATTATGTTCGATATAATCAAAATTAACTTAGGTTATACGATTTGATTTACCAGCGATTAGCTTTTTTTATTAGTTAAATAGACAGTAATGGAGGGGAAACATGGAAAAGGAAATAAACTTAAAAAATTTATTTAATGTTATAAAAAGAAAATTTTGGATTATTGCAGTAATTACGATATTAGCGGCATGTATTGGTGGTATATATAGCATTTTCATGAAAACGCCTTTATATGCGTCTTCTGCAAGAATCCTCATTCCAGCTAATGCTGATGCTATAGCTACACTTAAAGTGATGATAAAGGAACCTATTGTTTTAGAGAAAGTGGCCCAGCAATTAAATTCGCAAAAATCAGCAGATGCATTGAATGGACAGGTTAGTGTTGGAAAGATTGAAGAGTCGCAGGTTTTTGTTATTACAGCTGTGGATACTAATCCAGCGGAGGCAGTCAAAATTGCCAATGCTACAGCAAGTGTTTATAAAGAAGAGGCCAATGCTATCCTAAATTTTTCGAATGTCCGCATCTTAACAGAAGCAAAAGTACAAGAGCATCCTTTACCGATAAACTTGAATCATGCAAAAGCGATTGAGATGGCCTTGGCTGCCGGTCTTATACTGAGTATCGGAGTAGTCTTTGTATTGGATTCTCTTGATGAAACAATTAAATCGGAACGTAACATTGAAAAATTATTACCGGTTCCCGTTTTAGGAAGTGTTTCTCAAATGAAGAAAAATAATATAGTAGATAAAACAAGTAAGAGAGAAAGTGTAATAGTGGAGGGGAAAACATTTGATTCATAATAAAAAGCAAAGCCGTATCCTTGATAATAGTCATTTAATTGCTCATATCGCTCCGAAATCGAAGATGGCTGAGGAATATCGAACAATTCGTACTAACCTTCAATTTGCAATTGGCACGGACAAAACAAGAACTATAATTATTACTTCTCCTGGATATGGAGAAGGTAAAACCACCACTGTGGCAAATTTGGCGGTTTCTATGGCTCAGCGAGATGAAAAAGTCTTAGTTGTTGATGCGGATTTGCGAACTCCGGAACTACATGCGATTTTTGGAATGGAAAATAAATCTGGATTAACAAATGTTTTGGAGGGAAAAGCAGCATTAGAAAAAGTGGTAATGCAGACAGAAATCAAAAATGTACATATATTGACAAGTGGTCCCGAAATTAATAATCCAGCTGAGATGCTTAGTTTACCATCTATGCAAAATTTAATTAGCAAAGCAATAGAGCAGTATGACATTATTTTATTTGATTCTCCGCCCCTTCTTGAGGTTATAGATACAAATATACTAGCTAGTCAATGTGATGGGGTATTATTGGTGTTAAGTTGCTATCAAACTGCTAGTGAAGCAGTTGTTGAAGCGAATAGGGCCTTAGATTTAACAAAAGGAAAGCTTGTAGGGGCTATTCTAAATAAAAAAGTATAAGAGATTTATTAGAATTGATTATACATAAAATAATAATACAGTGCTTTCCTAATGGGTGACGTAAGGATGAGAAGCTTTTCATATATTTTATAGTAGAGAATGAAAGACCACCTATAAAAAATTATAGGGTACGGTGATGTCTCCTTACCACTATCAATGGAGACACTCGATCATACTGTGGGTTGAAGAACCTTAGACGTTAGTCGTCAAGAGTGTGGTGTGAGGGAGGGTTGGATGCCCAAACTTATTTGAAGTTCTTGTCTAGAAAGTCTTTCTAAAGGATTTTGTAGATAGGAACTTTGTATTAGTTGGTTATTGATTATTTTCCTTGTCTATATGTTTAGCTAGACATATTCAATATATAAATCTTTTAATTCTAAGATAACAATTATGAGGATTTCCTTTTGTTATATATAAAAAATTTAGAGAGGGGGGCCTATTATGACGTATCGCCAGAGATTATCCTTATTAATTTTAATTGATTCCTTAATCGTATTAACTACGGTTTTCTTTAGTCGCTTCTTAGTAAGTGCTGATTTCAATGTCATAACATTTCCCATCGTAGTGAGTGCAATGACGCTGCTATTTAGCCATCATATTTTTTCTTTTATTTATAAGCTTTATAAAAAAGCATGGGAGTATGCAAGTGTAGGAGAATTGCTAATTATTTTAAAAGCAATCACACTTTCTGTTATCACAACAGCAGTAGTACAACAAATATTGGTTCAAGATATTTATTTCCGTCTTCTTGTTGTAACGTGGATGATTCATATTCTACTGATTGGAGGATCACGTTTTCTATGGCGGATGTTCAGAGATGCTTATATTCAAAAAGGGGAGGACAAAAAAAGAACACTAATTATTGGTGCGGGTTCTGCAGGTACAATGGTTGTAAGGCAACTTTTGAATAGTAATGATACTGAATTACTGCCTGTGGCATTTATAGATGATAATATAAAGAAACAAGGGTTGGATATTCTTGGAATACCGGTAATTGGAGGAATTGACCGTATTGAATTTGCTGTTCAGCAATTAGATATCGATAGCATCATAATAGCAATTCCTTCACTTAGCAAGAAAGCATTAAATATGATTTTTCAAGAATGTTCCAAGACAAAAATAAAAACACAAATTCTTCCAATGCTAGAGGATTTAGTGACTGGAAAAGTTTCAGTGAATGAATTTCGTGATGTCCAAGTAGACGATTTATTAGGACGTGATCCTGTTGAATTGGATATTGAAAGTATTTCAGAATTTATTACTAATAAAATTATTTTAGTAACTGGTGCTGGTGGTTCAATTGGATCTGAAATTTGTCGTCAAATTGCAAAATTCAACCCAAAACAATTGATTTTATTAGGTCATGGTGAAAATAGTATTTATTCTATCGAAATGGAATTGAAAGAGCTATACGGTGACACAGATATTGTCGTTACCACAGAAATTGCTGATGTACAGGATGATCTGAAAATGATGTCAGTAATGAGTCAATATCAGCCTCAAGTTGTTTATCATGCCGCTGCACATAAGCATGTACCATTGATGGAACGTAACCCCGAAGAAGCTATCAAAAACAATTTAATTGGGACAACAAACGTGGCAAAAGCGGCAAGCTGGAATGGGGTCGAGACGTTTGTAATGATTTCTACAGATAAAGCTGTGAATCCGACAAGTGTAATGGGAGCAACAAAAAGGCTTGCTGAAATGGTAATTCAAAACTTGGACAAAACAAGTAATACAAAGTTTGTGGCTGTAAGATTTGGTAATGTATTAGGAAGCCGCGGTAGTGTTATACCGTTGTTTAAAAAACAAATTAAGCAAGGTGGTCCAGTTACGGTTACACATCCAGATATGATTCGTTACTTTATGACAATTCCAGAGGCGTCCAAGCTTGTAATACAGGCTGGTGCATTAGCTAAAGGTGGAGAAATATTTGTGTTAGATATGGGAGATCCTGTGAAAATAGTAGATCTTGCGAAAAATTTAATTACATTATCAGGAAATTCGCTGGAAGAAATACAAATAGAGTTCACTGGAATAAGACCTGGAGAGAAGCTCTTTGAAGAACTATTGAAAAAAGAAGAAATACATGAACAACAAATTCATCCTAAAATTTATATAGGTAAAACATCGAACCTTTGTATAAACGAAATTGAAGCAGTTCTCCAAACTTATAAGAATCTCGAGAAGACGGAATTAAGAAAACGTGTATTGACGTTGGCAAATAGTCATATAACTCCACGAAATATGATATAAATATGGATTTTGATCTGCATATATATGCTTAGACTTATGTTTTACTATGTAGAGAAATGAGAATGAAGTATGCACAGGTGGTTAGTTACAATATAATAATTGTAGGGTGATATATATATGGAAAATAAAGTATTATTTTGTGCGACGGTAGACTTTCACTTTAAAGCATTTCATTTGCCGTATATGAAATGGTTTAAAGAACAAGGCTGGGAAGTCCATGTTGCTGCTGCTGGCAACATAGAACTTCCATATGTGGATAAGAAGTATGACATTTCTATTCAAAGGTCACCTTTGCAATTTAAGAATATTAAGGCTTATAAAGAGCTGAAAGATATTATTGATGAAAATCAATATAAAATTATTCATTGCCATACCCCGATGGGGGGAGCCGTTGCACGTTTGGCAGCAAGAAAGTCTAGAAAGCATGGAACAAAAGTTTTATATACTGCGCATGGATTTCATTTTTGTAAAGGTGCCCCGCTTGCAAATTGGCTGTTATATTATCCAATTGAAAAAATGCTAGCAAATTATACAGATTGCCTCATTACAATTAACCAAGAAGATTATAACTTGGCTGTTCAGCGAAAGTTTAAAGTACCTAAAATTGAACAAATTCATGGGGTGGGAGTGGACACAGAATATTTTAAACCAGTTAGTGAGGCTCAAAAGAATTGTCTAAGGATTGAGATGGGTTATAAACCGGATGATTTTTTAATGTTTTATGCGGCTGAGTTTAATAAAAATAAAAATCAGCAGTTTTTGATTCGTACATTGGCCTTAATAAAAGATCATGTTCCCAATGCGAGGCTTCTATTGGCTGGGAATGGTCCTTTGATAAATGATTGCAAAAATTTAGCTAAACAAATGGGTGTATTTGAAATGATAGATTTCCTTGGTTATAGGAATGATATTGCAAAAATTTTACCTATTTGTGATATTTCTGTTGCATCCAGTCTACGTGAGGGGTTACCAGTTAATATTATGGAAGCGATGGCTTGCGGATTGCCTGTTATAGCCAGTGAGAACAGGGGTCATAAAGAGTTAATTCAAAATGGTGTAAATGGTTGGACAGTAGGTCGTGAAGACATACAGACAATGGCAGAAAAGATAAAATATCTTGCTGAAAATAGTAGCTTACAAGGCATATTCGGAGAGTCTGGTCGTGAGATTATTAAAAATAATTATGCCGTCAATAAAGTATTAGAAGAAAAGAGCTATATTTACACCATGTTTATGAGTAGAACGGAGGCGTTAGATTGGATTGTCCATTAAGAATCTTACATGTTGTAGTCAATATGAACCGTGGTGGTGCAGAAACCCTTATTATGAACTTGTACCGGAATATAGATCGAAATAAAGTGCAGTTTGACTTTCTTACTTGTAAGGAAGGTGTTTTCGATACAGAAATATCAGAATTAGGTGGGAAAGTGCACAGGATTCCATATATTACTGATGGTGGTCATAACGAATACATAAAGTCTTTAGATAATTTTTTTGAATCTCATCAAGAATATAAGATTGTACACTCACACATGGATAAGATGAGTGGATTTGTGTTACGTGCAGCTAAGAAAGCCGGTATACCAGTTCGTATCGCACATAGTCACAATACTAGCAGTGAAGGTGGAGTTGCTGCGAAAGTATATAAGTGGTATGCAGGGAAGTATATATTACGAAGTGCGACACATCTTCTAGCATGCTCGGATGCAGCATCTCGCTGGTTATTTGCAGGTAAAACAGATACTGCCACGATTTTAAAAAATGGAATTGAGCCTGAAAAGTTTTCATTTTCCCCCGAAATTAGAAAACAGATAAGAGAGGAACTAAATCTTACAGTTGATAAATTTGTAGTAGGGCATGTAGGAAGGTTTGCGCATCAAAAAAACCATGGATTCCTTATAGAAGTGTTTGCTCAGTTAGTTAAACTTAGAAGAGATTCCGTTCTTGTTTTGGTGGGGGATGGTCCGTTACGGTTAAAGATTGAACAAAAAGTGGAAGAATTAAATTTAGGGGCTAATGTAAAGTTTCTTGGCATAAGGAGCGATATCGACCATTTACTTCAAGCTTTTGATGTATTTGCATTCCCATCCATTCATGAAGGATTGCCTGTTACTCTTATAGAAGCGCAAGGAGCTGGGTTATCTTGTGTAATCTCGGATGCGATAACTAAAGAAGTAGACATGGGAGCAGGTCTAGTGAGTTTTGAAAGCATAAATACCTCCCCCGAAATATGGGCGCAGGATATATTGGATGTCAATAAACGTATGCAAGATGTAGAAGGATATATCAAGAAAGAAGGATATGATATAAGTGAATCGGCTACTTGGCTTGAGAGTTTTTATCTTCAAGCGCTTTAATTAATAGTAACTTCTATATTTTAAATAATGTCTAAAGGATTAAAAAGGAGCACAATGATGTCAAGAGTTTCATGTTGTCTTAGGCTAGGAGAAGTTCCGCTGCATCTCTATAATATAAATGCAGGTTTTGTTCTACTTGCTCAACAAGGAGTAATAGACTTGAGGATAGAGAAACTTAGTAAGAATCATCAAGATCAATTACCTTATAATATGATGGAAGTTATAATCAACGGGAAAACTCGAGTTTTATATGATGTTAATGATGGTTATGATAATTTGCTTAAGCAAAATCAGGATTATGTTGAGTTTATGAATGTGTTGTTAGAAAAATACGACTTTTACTTCAAGCGAAGTTTTAATAGTTTTTATAATTCAAAGTTAAGGCATAAGGAAAAAATTTATCCTCTTGGATTAAATTATATGGTTACAATACCTGGAAATATTGCGCATTCACCGATGCCTCAAGATCCACTTAGGGAGAAAATTAAGAAAATAATACGGAAGGTTCCGTTGTCTCAATATTACAATGGTTTATATCGTATTAATTCTTTTGAAGATATACCTCATAAAGAAATAGATTCAAAAATTCTTTTTATGGCTAGGCTATGGGATGTAAATGGAGATTATGAAGGGCAAATTTCTTCGAATAAAAAGGAAGAACGTGCATATATTAATGATTTTCGAGCAACATGCATTAGACTTTGTCGAAAAGAGTTTGGAGATAAATTTTATGGAGGAGTAGCACCATCAGAATTTGCATATAAAAATTATGCAGATATTGTTATAGAAGACGGAAAAGCTACTGAACGGAATAATTACCTAAGAAAGGTAAAAGAATCTGCAATTTGTATTGCAACTATGGGATTACATCAATCTATTGGTTGGAAATTTGCAGAGTATGTTGCAGCAAGCAAGGCTATAGTAACAGAAGAATTACATTATGAAGTCCCAGGTGATTTTCGTGATGGTCAAAATTATCTTGTTTTTAAAACACCAGAAGAATGTATAAATCAAATATATACTTTATCAAATAATGAAAATTATAGATATCAAATGATGATTAACAATTATAGATATTACCATGAATATGTAAGACCTGATAGATTAGTATTAAATAGTATATTAACAATATTAGGGGATGAATTTTAATAGATTAGATGATTGATGGAGAGATGTAAATTGAAACCTATTCTTACAATTTTTACACCTACATTTAACCGTGCTTACACGCTGCATTTATGTTATGAAAGTTTAAAGCGACAGACAAGTAAGGATTTTGTTTGGTTAATTATTGATGATGGATCTACAGATGACACAAGAGAGTTAATAGAAAATTGGATTTCCCAAGGCAGTATCTCAATTCAGTATCATTATCAAGAGAATCAGGGAATGCACGGGGCACATAATACTGCTTACGAATTAATTGATACGGAACTTAATGTTTGTATTGATTCTGATGATTATATGGCGGATGATGCCGTTGAAAATATCACTCGTTTTTGGAAGGAGTATGGAAGTAATGATTACGCTGGCATAATAGGATTAGACGCTAATCCAAATGGAAAAGTTATTGGAACGATGATGCCGGAACATGTGAAGGAATCTAAACTGACAGATTTGCATGCGAAATATAAAGTCACAGGTGATAAAAAGTTAGTTTATCGATCAGAGTTAACACGAAAAACCCCACCATATCCAATATTTCCGGGCGAAAAGTACTGTCCTTTAAGTTATAAATATATTCTTATTGATCAAGAGCATCCGTTACTCATCATGAATAAAGTTCTTTGTCATGTTGAGTATTTAGCAGATGGATCTAGCATGAACATTATTAAGCAATATAGAAAAAATCCCCAAGGGTTCTCATTCTTTAGAAAAGTTGCTATGAAATATGCTCCTACATTAAAAGAAAAATTTCGGGAATCTATACATTATGTATCTAGCAACTTGATGATCAAAAACTATAAATTTCTCATTGAGTCCCCATATAAATTTATTACTTTGGTGGCTACACCTTTTGGGATTATACTTCATTTTTATATTCAAAAGACAAGTAAAGCTACTGTTTTGAAAAATAAATAGTAGGTCTTTAATTAACTGTGTATTTTATTGTCATATGTATTTAGATTGTAAGAGAAATATAGGACTGATAGGTTATATTATTGAATTATTTGGTTAAAGAATAGCAAAGAGTTTTATATTTACAATCTATAATATGAAAGGAATTTAAAAATGTTTATATTTTGGGTTACGCTGGCCTTAGTTTATATTCTTTCTTTTTTAGCAAGATATTTTTCTACTCCTGTAATAATGGGACCACACATTGTTCAATCAAAGCCAAATAAGCTGTTAGTATTTTTAACAATAGTTATTCTTGTAATGGTGTCTGGTCTCCGTAATAATATCGGGGATACTTTTTTTTATATGTATTCTTATAAAAAAGATACGTTTGATTGGGAACATATAAAAGAAGGAAAAGATATGGGTTTTAATGTGCTTCAGATGATTTTAAAACAGTTCTCTAATGACCCTCAAATATTGATTTTTGTAACGGCACTAATAACAAATGTACTTATTGTATTGGTTTTATATAAATATACAAGAATGTTCGAATTAAGTTTATATGTATATATAACAGGTGGAATGTATTTAATATCAATGAATGGGATAAGGCAATTTCTTGCAGCAGCAATTATTTTTGCTGCAACAAAATATATATTTGAAGGTAACTGGAAAAAGTATATTCTAATTATTCTATTTGCATCAACAATACACCAAACTGCACTTATCCTTATTCCAATATATTTTATGATTAGGAGAAAAGCATGGTCATGGGAAACGTATGTAACCCTTTTTTGCTCTGTATTCATAGTTATAGGGTTTAATCAATTTTTAGATACCTTATTCTCAGTCATAGGAGATAGTCAGTATGGAGATTACAAGAACTTTTCTGAGGGCGGAGCAAATATACTTAGAGTTGGAGTTAATATTCCTCCAATTATTATTGCTTACATTGGAAGAGAGAAACTCAGGGAAATATTTCCTAAAAGTGACTATGTAGTAAATATGTCTATATTAGGACTTGTATTCATGATAATTTCAACACAAAATTGGATTTTTGCAAGATTTTCTATATATTTTGGATTATACCAATTAATTTTAATTTCATGGATTATAAAATTATTTACTGATAAAGACCAAAAACTAGTTTATTATGCAATATTAATATTTTATTTTATTTTCTATGCATACGAGAATGTAATAACATTAAACATTATTTATAAAAGTAATTTTTTAAATTTCTAAGTTTTTTAAGGTGAAATATGTTAATGACTAGTTGATCAATGAAATATGGAAATTTAGGTGTATAGGTGTATTATTCTATATAGTTTAGAAAGGGGATAATGAGTTGGCATTTACAGAAAAGATTCCACGCATCATTCACTATTGTTGGTTTGGTAAAGGAGAAAAACCAATAATAGTAAAAAAATGTATAGATAGCTGGAAAGAGAATTTGGCTGGGTATGAAATAATTGAGTGGAATGAAGATAATTTTGATATAAATTGTAATTTATATGTCAAGGAAGCCTATGAATACAAAAAATTTGCATTTGTAAGTGATTATGTAAGAGTATACGCTCTTTATAAATTTGGAGGAATTTACTTAGATACGGATGTGGAGGTATTCAAATCTTTTGATGATATGCTACATCATGATTCATTTTGGGGATTTGAACAAGAGAACTATATAGCTACAAGTACAATAGGAGCCACTAAAGGAAATGTATTAATAAAAATGTTTCTAGATTCATACGAAGAAAAAAGTTTTATTAAAGAGGATGGAAAGTATGACAGTTTAACCAATGTGGCCATTATAAGCGAGATACTAAAAAATAAAGGATTACAGTTGAATGGAAAATATCAAGAAATAAGTGGGATAGGAGCCTTCTATCCTCAAACATATTTTTCTCCATATGATTATATTAACTGTAGAAAATTTATTACTCCAAATACATATGCAATGCATCATTTTTATAAAAGTTGGTTACCACCTAAAGCGAGATTGAAGAGTGGTTTAAAACTGTTAGCATCTAAGGTTATAGGTGGAGAAAATATAGCGCGGATAAGAAAATTTGTTACAAAAAATTAGGAGGCATATATGAAGGATATACTGGTGGCCTCATTTGATATGGAAGTTGGAGGAGTAGAAAGAAGCCTTATAAGTATGCTTGAGGGTTTTGATTACAAAAAATACGCTGTTGATTTAATGCTGTATAGGCATCAAGGGGATTTTTTGGAATTAGTTTGTAACAAGGTAAATCTATTAGAAGAAGTTCCACAATACACCACCTTTAGGAAGTCAATCGGAGAAACTTTAAAGGATAAAGAGTATGGCATTGGATTTTCTAGAATTTTATCTAAGATAAATACTCGTTTTGCAGGAAAAGCTAAAGGAATAGTAGAGACAGGATATTATCAAATGCAATTAATGTGGAAATATGCTATTCCATTTTTACCTAAACTAGATAAAGAGTATGATGTTGCAATTAGTTATTTGTGGCCGCATTATTTTGTAGCAGATAAGGTCAAGGCTAAGAAAAAAATAGCATGGATCCATACAGATTATTCTACAATTGAGACAGATATAGAGATGGATTTAAAAGTATGGAATAAATTTGATTATATTGTAGCCGTATCAGAAGCATGCAAAAATTCATTTTTAAAAAAATATAGTGCATTAAAAAATAAGGTTATAGTGATGGAAAATATAACCTCCCCGCAGTTTATTAGAGACATGGCGAATGAAGAGATAGATACCCCTATGCTTCTTGATAACCGTTTTAAAATTATAACTGTGGCTAGACTATCTCATGCAAAAGGAATCGATAATGCTGTTAGGGCTTTAAGGATATTGAAAGATAAAGGCTATGAGAATATAGCCTGGTATGTAGTTGGATATGGTGGAGACGAAACAATGATTAAAAGTCTAATAAGGGATTTGAAATTAGAAAATAGCTTTGTGTTGTTAGGAAAGCAAATTAATCCATATCCATATATAAAAGAAGCTGATTTATATGTCCAACCATCTAGATATGAGGGAAAAGCTGTTACAGTAGGAGAGGCTCAGATACTTGCAAAACCAGTCCTAATTACAAATTATACAACCGCAAACAGTCAAGTGAAAAATGGGGTTGACGGATATATTACGGAATTATCCGTTGAAGGAATAGCAGATGGAATAGAAAAATTGTATAGGGATGCTACCGTAAGAAAGCAGTTAGCTAACAATTGTAGTAATACTGATTATAGTAATAAGTATGAATTAAATAAGTTGTATGAAATTATGGAGGCTTAAAAGTTTATTAATTGTACTGGTACAACTACAAAAATTTTTAAAAATGAAAGTATAAGAGATTCGAAG
Source organism: Bacillus sp. MYb209 (assembly GCF_002975175.1). Taxonomy (GTDB): domain Bacteria; phylum Bacillota; class Bacilli; order Bacillales; family Bacillaceae_G; genus Bacillus_A. The sequence goes on along the minus strand of NZ_PCNZ01000008.1, from coordinate 49,181 downwards.
CAAAGGGGTGATTTGCTCATGAATAGAAATGTCAGTGTAATTATACCGGTTTATAATGCTGGTAAATATATTACTCGGTGTATAGAATCACTGTTAAATCAGGTGCTTCATAACTGCGAATTTATCTTTATCAATGATGGTTCAACGGACAATAGTGTAGAGATTATTGAAAAGTATAGGGCACTAGATGACAGGATTATACTTATAAATCAAAAAAATCAAGGTGTGAGTATTGCAAGGAATCAAGGAATTCTTATAGCTAATGGTGAATATATTGGATTTGTTGATGCAGATGATTATGTAGAAGCGGATATGTATGAAACTCTGTATAATTCAGCAAAACAAAGCAATTGTGATGTAATTATATCAAATTTAAGAAGTGAGATTGAAGGGCATAAGGTAACAATTGAATATCCATTTCCAATTAATATTGTTCTGGAAAAAGAATATATAAATAAAGAGATATTACCCTATTTTCTTAAAAGCGATAATTTAAATACTGCTGTAAACAAAATTTATAAAAATAGCATAATAACGAAAAATAATGTGAAGTTTCCAGAGAAGGTTGCATTAGGAGAAGATGGAATGTTTAATATTCAATTTTTTAGTAATGCAACTAATATGAAATATATAGATTATACGGGGTATTATTATAGGGATGTAGCGGGTAGCGCAACTCGGGATATCTCAAAAAAAGATTATTTCAAGCGAGCTGTGGAAGTATATAACATGGAACTACCGAAAATTTACATCGAAAAGGTCGATAAGGCAAAGATACGTGAATTGAAATCAAGAAAGTTTATAAATAGTGTAATTTCCTACGTATATATTTATTTTGAACCGTCTAAGGAAATACGGTTTAGTGAGAGATATGAATACATAAAAAAAATGATATGTAATCAATATGTTAGAGAGGCATTGCCACTATATTGTGAAGTAACTTATAGCAAGCTTGGTAGATATGAGAAATTTTTAATAAATATGATTAAAAGAAAATCTACTGTGGGGTTATACTTCGCAGTCTCTTACAGCAGGCTTAGAAATAAATAAAACTGGAGGAATTTAGTGTGAAGTTTATGATGTTTGCCCATGGGGGCAGTTTGAATAGAGGGTGCGAAGCGATAGTTCGAGCTTCTACAAATATTATAAAAGAAAAAATAGATGGAGCAAAAGTATGTTTGGCATCAGATAGACCTGAAACAGATAAGGTAATCAATAAGTTAGATTATATATATGATGGTTCTAGCCGCAGTCTGAAAAAATATTCATATGATTGGTTATTGTCCTCAGTTAAAGTAAAACTCTTTAACGATGAGTCTTATGCATTAGGGAAAATTCATCATAACATAATAAAGCATATAAAAAGTTCCGATGTATGTTTATCTATCGGAGGGGATAATTATTGCTATGGAGAGCAACCTGGGTGGTATGAGATTGATAGAAGAGTAAAAATGCAGGGGAAAAAGCTAGTACTATGGGGATGTTCTATAGGAGAAGAGGATATGTCTGAAAGAAAGTTGGAAGATCTAAAGCTCTTTGATTTAATATTAGCACGCGAAAGTCTTACCTATAATATGTTAAAAAAACAAGGATTAAATAATGTTCAATTGTGTGCTGATGCTGCGTTTACAATGGAAAAAGAAGAATTAGAGTTGCCTAATGGATGGCAGGAAGGAAATACAATGGGTCTTAATTTTAGCCCGCTTGTATGGAATAGAAATGAGAATTCTCAAGTCGCGGTAAGAGAGTTAGTTAATCATATATTAAATACTACAGATATGACGATTGCTCTTACACCTCACGTTATTGAAGATGGGAACAATGATTACGAAGTTCTCTACAAATATTACCAAGAATTTAAGGACACAGGCAGAGTGATTCTGTTACCAGATAACTTAAATGCAATACAGTATAAGGGGTATATAGCTAGAATGCGTTTCTTTATAGGAGCTCGAACGCATGCAACTATAGCTGCTTACTCTAGTTTTATTCCGACTATGGTATTGGGATATAGTGTAAAGTCCAAAGGGATATCTAAAGATATATTTGGGGAAGAAAAATTAGTTTTAGATATAGAGGAGATATCTGATAGTAATAAATTAAAAGCAAGATTTGATGAGATGGTACGAGAGGAAGAGGAAATAAAACAAAAGTTACAACAATCTATACCTAATATAAAGAAAATGTCTTACAAAGCAGTAGAATATTTGAAAGAATTGTCTAAGTAATTTGGGGTACATTATGAAAAAAAAACTACTATTTGTTATGCCTAGTTTATCTGCTGGTGGTGGAGAAAAAAGCTTGATAAATTTACTATCTCAGATAGATTACAGTTTATATGATGTAGATTTATTTTTGTTTAATAAAACAGGAATATTCATAAATTCGATACCAAGAGAGGTAAATATATTAGATCTGCCAAGTGATTATAAAATATTTGCATCTAGCCTTAAAAATTCAATAATGGGCTTTTTAAAGAATAGACAAATTGATTTAGCATATTCAAGATTGATGTTCACTATTAAAAATAGATTGATAAGGGAAGCTGCAATTTCAGAACAGTATACATGGGAATATCAAAGTAAGTCATTTGAAGTGTTAGAAAAAGAGTATGATGCAGCGATAGGCTATCTTGAAAAGTCTTCAATATACTTCGTAGTTGATAAAGTCAATGCCAAAAAAAAGGCTGGATGGATACATACAAATTACTCGAATTCAGGTATGGATTGCCAGTTCGATAACTCATATTTTGAACAACTAGATAATCTAATAACGGTTTCAGAAGAGTGTGCAAAATCGTTACAAGAAAATTTTCCACAACTAAAAAATAAAGTTACGATTATATATAATATAGTAGCTCCTAGCATTATATATGATTTATCTAAAGAAGATATAGAAGATGACAGTTTGTTTGATAGACATTATACCAATATTATTACTGTCGCCAGATTAAGTCATGAAAAGGGTTTAGATTTAGCGGTGAAATCTTGCAAGTTACTTCTTGAAAAAGGATACAAGATAAAGTGGTACGTATTAGGGGATGGAAATGAAAAAGATGTATTAGAACGTTTAATAGAAGATCATCATCTATCAAACCATTTTACAATTTTGGGGGTTCGAGAAAATCCCTATCCTTATATACGAAAAGCAGATATATATGTGCAACCATCTAGATATGAAGGTAAGTCTATAGCAATTGATGAAGCAAAAATATTGCATAAACCGATAGTGGTGACCAACTTTGAAACTGCAAAAGATCAAATAAATCATGGAATAAACGGAATTATTACTGAGATGTCTGAAGAAGGAATAGCAACTGAAATTGAAAGGCTTATCAAAGATATAGAATTAAGGGAAAGAATCGTAAATAATTTATCTACAGAAAAGTTAGGAACCGAAAAAGAAATAAATAAGCTCTACGGAATTCTTTAAAAGGTGATTATTATGAAAAAAGACGTATTATTTGTTATCAATAATTTGAACTGCGGTGGGGCTGAGAAGTCATTAATCTCTCTGTTGAATACGATGGATTACTCTCGCTATAATGTGGATTTATTTTTATTTAAGCATGAAGGTTTATTCCTTAATAAAATCCCTAAACAAGTGAATGTATTGGAAGAACCTTCTGAGTATCAGTTGTTTGATATGCCGATAAAAGCAGCTGTCATGAAATGCTTGCGACAAGGAAGACTAGATATAGCCTTATCAAGGGTTTGTGCAGGTTACATATTTAAAAGTGAAAAAAACAAAGCCCGTTGTGAACAGAGAGTATGGCGATATCTATCAAAATCTTTACAGAATATAAGTAAAAAGTATGATGTAGCGATTGGGTACTTAGAAAAGAACCCAGTTTACTTTTGTATAGACAAAGTAAATGCGAATAAGAAAATTGGTTTTATACACACTGATTATGACAAATTAGGAATGGATCCTAACATTGATATGGGTTATTTTCGTTCATTGGATCATATAGTGACGGTGTCTGAGGAATGTGCCAATGTTTTAAAACAAAGATTTTCTATATATAACGACAAAATAGGTGTTATTCATAACATCGTATCTCCAAGTACGATAAATAAAATGTCACAGGAAAAGGTAGATCTAGAGCGTAAAGGGGTAAAGCTTGTTTCTGTAGGAAGGCTAAGTCATGAAAAGGGATTTGATTTGGCTATAGAAGCATGTAAGAATCTGGTTGGAGATGGATATGAAATAAAGTGGTATATCATTGGAGAAGGGGAAGGGCGAGGTAAGTTAGAAAAAATGATAGAAGAAAATCACCTTCAAGATCATTTTTTACTGTTAGGACTGAAAGAAAATCCCTATCCGTATATAAGAGAAGCAGATATATATGTACAACCATCCAGGTTCGAAGGAAAATCTATCGCAATAGACGAAGCAAAAATACTGCATAAACCAATAATGGTAACAAATTTCAGTACAGCTAAAGATCAAATTAAAAATGAAGAAAATGGGCTGATTATAGACATGGATGCTCACTCACTTTCGGAGGGAATTAAGAAATTAATACATAATGAAGAATTAAGAAATAAGTTAATAAAGAACTTATCAGATGAAGAGCTAGGAACCGAGTCGGAGATAAAAAAATTATATACATTATTTAAGTAGTATAGAAAGGACATAATTATATGGTTATACAGGCAGCGTGCCTTGTGTTACTTGCTGTAATCGCAATTATTGTAGTGATTGATTTCATTCCTATGGGAAAGAATTGGTTGGGAAGAATAAAAATAGGGAGATATACGGATAAAAGCTTATGGAATCAGTCAATCACTCATATAGGTGTTAAGTGGCTAAATAAAACACCAAAGATTAAGGTAACTGATAACACAAGATTAATAGCAATTGATATGTTGAAAGGAAATTATACGAAAAGTGCTATACAGCATTGGCAAGAAGCATCTTTACTATTAGGGTTATCTGAATACCTGAAATATAACGATGACAAAGCAGTGAAACATGAAATTACGAAGTTTTTGAACTCTAAATTTGATCATAATGGTCAGTGGGTGCACAAACCTCAGTATGTAGATGGAGCAATACTTGCTTATGCGATCATGAAGCTGGATTTTGAGGATATAGATAAATATAAAAAAGCCTTGGATGCTACTTGGGAAATGATACAAGAGCATATAGGTGAGGATGGTACGATAGAATATAGAAAGTTTATGAAGGGGTATCGATACGTAGATACCATTGGTTTCATATGTCCATTCTTAGTGACTTACGGCATTAGGTATAACAAAAGTGAGTGTATAGATTTGGCTGTAAAGCAGATTAAAGAATATGAAACATATGGAATGTTAAACTTAAGTCATATACCATGCCATGCTTATAGATTAGAAGATAAAGTTCCTCTAGGTTTATATGGCTGGGGAAGAGGTCTTGGATGGTTTGCTATAGGTCTTATAGATACGTGGAATGAATTACCGGAAAACAACAGCTATAAACCTGTATTAGAAGAAAGTGTACGTAAATTTGCAAAAGCTACGATGAAATTTCAACAACAAGGCAATTGGAATTGGACTGTAACCAGGAACGAATGCGGACCAGATTCCTCCGCTACATCCACACTGGGGTGGTTTATGTTGAATGCAGCAAAGATAGAGGATATTTCAAAGGAATGTTTGGAAAGTGCAGATAAAGCTATCGGTTATTTGATGGGAGTGACAAGAAGAAACGGAGCGGTTGACTTCTCTCAAGGTGATACGAAGGATATAGGTGTATATTCTACGTTATTCGATATATTGCCATTCACACAAGGGTTTTGTATTAGATTAATTAATTTACGTAATAATTATAAAATTTAGTCATCCTTATAAGGATGACTAAATTTTAATAGTTAGATTAATAAATTTCATTTTAGAACAGAGGGAAGAATTATGACGAGACGTTATAAAGAATTGGATTCCCTTCGGGGTATTGCTGCAATCATTGTTCTATTAGGACACTTCTTAGCATTATTTCCGATATTAGGTAAAAAGGTAATGTATTCAACATTTGGGGCCTATTTTTCTATATTATGGCAAGGTCATTCGGCTGTTATTATATTTTTTGTGTTAAGTGGATTTGTTCTATCCTTGCCTTTTTATAAAGGGACGAAATTTAATTATTTAAAGTATCTTATTAAAAGAGTTTGTAGGATTTATATTCCTTATATTGTGATTCTTTTTATTGCAATAGGAATTAAATTGGGGATTCATTCTAAAATTGGTACTATTCCCGGTTTGGTACAATGGGGTTCATGGAACATAGAAGTTTCTTTTAATAGAGTAATGGATCATATTTTATTCTTGAGAGAATTTAATTCTGATGCGTTTATTATGGTGATTTGGTCATTAGTTCACGAGATGCGAATTTCCATAGTGTTTCCTTTAATTATTTTTCTTTTACTTAGAGTAAACTGGAAAGTAAGTATTGGGATAGCGATGTTTTTATCAGTTATTGGTTATTTATTAATGAAGAACATTCCAAGCGAATTTAATATTCCAGTATCCACCAATTACTTTATCACATTACATTATAGCTCAATGTTTATTATTGGTGCACTACTAGCTAAAAACAGAGAATATTTAGTGAGTAAAATTATTAATTTAAAAGTAAAATATCTATTATTGCCTTTAGGTCTTTTATTTTTTAGCTATCCACGTATCCCATTTATGTTACTTTCCAAACTAATTGGTGAAATTGATTATGAGTTGTATCTTATCATCATCGATTGGTATATATGTTTTGGCGCAGTTTTAATTATTCTATCCGCCCTAAGTTCAAAACTATTTTCTAAATTATTACTGATTAAACCAGTACAATTTATAGGGGAAATATCATATAGTCTTTATTTAGTACATCCAATTGTTCTATTAACAACAGTTCATATTTTCTATGGAAAGATATCAGTGCCTTTAATTTTATTAATTTCTTTCATATTTACTATGGTTGTGTCGGTCTTATGTTATAAATTTATTGAAATTCCATCAATAAAAATAGGCCGGAAACTTGCCGCTGAAAATTCTAGAGGCGATATTTCATTGAGAAAAAAGGCTAGTTGAAAAATTGGGAAATAATAAGAATAAATATTATGTAAGATGTGAATAGAGGGATAAGAGTAATTTTCTTAAGAAAAAGAGGAAAGATAATCTAATGCTCTATCGAGAAAAGTATTAGAAAGGAGCTTGGTATGGTACAAATAAAAATAAAAAGTATGTTAGTTTTTATTTGGAATAAATTGGTTGATGTGAAAATTCAGAGTTTGAATCGATTAACTATCATAAAAGATCGATTCACGAAGTGCTTTTTCAAGCCTCCTAGAATTCAATCTATAGATGAAACTTTAAAAAAAATTATTCATGATAAAGCTTCCGTAGCCAGGTATGGTGATGGTGAATTTAAATTAATTCATAATCTAGATATAACATTTCAACGGGCGGATCATTTGTTATCAAAAAGATTAAAAGAAATATTGCTAAGTGAAGATGAGAAGTTCTTAGTTTGTTTACCGGATGTTTTTCAAGATTTATCAAAATATGCAGATGAACCAAAGGATTATTGGAGTCTTCATACTGCAAAATATAGATTAAAGTGGTATAAAGATTTGAAGAAGGGAAAAGTATATTATAATTCCTTTATATCGAGATTCTATTATCCCTTTCGAGATAAGTCAAAATGTAAAGAATGGTTTATATTATTAAAATTAATATGGAAAGATAGGGATATAGTTTTAATAGAAGGCAGTAAGAGTAGATTAGGTATTGGAAATGATCTGTTTGACAATGCTAAATCAATTGAAAGGATTTTAGTACCAGAGGAGCACGCATTCTTACATTACAATAAAATCTTAACAGCAGCAAAAAAAAATAATAAATCTAAATTGATTCTATTAGCAATAGGGCCTACTGCTACTATATTAGCATATGATTTGTATAAAGAGGGATATCAAGCAATTGATATAGGGCATGTGGATATTGAATACGAATGGTTTTTAAGACAAGCAAAAACTAAAATCAAAATTGAAAATAAGTACGTATGTGAAGCAGGTGCTGGACAAAATGTGGGCGATATTCAAGATGAGAAATATTTAAACGAAATTAAAGCTGTAATAAGATAGGCGTGAGGGTTTAACTTATGTAAGTAATGTAGGGGTGAAAGGATTGCATGAATTAATAAGTGTTATTGTTCCCATATATAATGTGGAAAAATGGTTAGCTAGATGTATTGAAAGTGTTTTAAAACAGCCTTTCGTCAATATTGAATTAGTTTTAGTCAATGACGGTTCAACAGATAAATGTGGTGAAATATGTGGAGAATATTTAGAAAAGGATAATAGAATTAAAGTAATCTATAAAGAAAATGGAGGAGTGAGTAGCGCAAGAAATGCAGGGATCGAAGCTGCTACAGGGAAGTATATAGTGTTTATAGATCCCGATGATGAGGTAAGCGAAAACTATTTTACTAGGTTATATGGTATTGCAGAAGATGAAAAGTGTGATGCTGTAATATGTGGATACAAAACTGTTCCAAATAATAATAGTATTATTCCTAACTTCAAATTAGATACTGTTATGAACGGGAGGGATTTTGTACTGAGCTCTCCAAATGTTCATTCCAAGAATGATCTATGCTTTGCATGGAGGTATATATACAATTTAAGCATTATAAAAGAAAAAAACATCAGATTTAATGAACAAGTGTTTATTGGAGAAGATGTTATTTTTAATTTAGAGTTTTTATTGCACTCACAAAGGGTATGTGCAATCTCAGAAGTTCTTTATTTTTATACTATTAATAATCCAAATAGCTTAATGAGGGTTCCGTATAAACCAAATTTAGAGAACAGTTTAGTTTTACAATATCAAATGAGAAGACAACTTTCACAAGAATTTGGTTTACTACACGATAAGCAATTTAAAAAAGATATGGCTAATTATTATATAAATCACATATATAGACTGTTGGTTAATAATTTAAAAAGCGATCCTAATGTGGATGTTAATAATGCTTTTCGTAGAATAGTGAATTATGAAATGTTCTCAGATAGTGTAAAAGGAATTGGTTTTTCATATCGATGCAATAACTTTAAGGAGTATATATATTATTTAGCAATAAAGTTTAAAGTGTACCCTTTAATAGTTGCAGCATATAAAAGAGAAATCAGGTAATACTCTTTGATTGAAAGTGTTTTCATACTTTCTGAAGTGGGAGGAAAAATGAGAGTTAAAAATTCAATAATTAATATATCAGCCGGTATAGGTAGTCAAGTTATTATTACGTTACTAAGTTTTGCTTCCAGAACCATATTTATTACTTATTTAGGTGTTGAGTACCTGGGGGTAAATGGATTATTTACTAATATATTAGGAATGTTATCTTTAGCTGAAGCAGGAATAGGATCTGCTATCATATATAATCTATATAAACCAGTGGCAGAAAATAATCAGGATAGAATCAATATGCTTATGAATTTTTATAGAAAGGCATATATGGCAATAGCTTTAATAGTATTGTTACTAGGATTACTTTTATTACCTTTTCTTGGATATATCGCTAAAGATGCAAAGGTAGACAATATTCATTTTATTTATATTATATTTTTAATTAATACAGCTTCATCTTATCTATTTTCTTATAAAACCTCATTTTTAAATGTATGTCAAAAGGGATATATTGTTACAGGGATTTATTCTATCTCATCTATTATATCTACTTGCGTTAAAATAGGAATTTTATACTTTACGCATAGTTATATTTTATATCTAATAATCGATATTATTATAACAATTAGTACCTCTGCGTTCTTGGCTATATTGGTAGATAAGATGTACCCATTTTTAAAAAATAAAGCAGCAAGCAAATTAGATAGTGAAACCAAAAGTAATATTGTTAAAAATGTAAAGGCTTTAGTGCTACATAATATAGGTGGATATATTGTCTTTGGTACTGATAACATGTTAATTGCGTCTTTTGTCAGTGTTACAGCTGTTGGATTGTATTCAAATTATTATATGTTAATTAACATTTGTAGAACCTTTATAAATCAAATCTTTGATAATATTAATCATAGTGTAGGGAATTTGGTTGCAAAAGAAAGCGATGAAAAAATTTATAGCATATTTAAGATTACTATGCTTTGTAATTTTTGGATATACTCATTTTTTTCCATATTTTTATATATTATAATGCAACCCTTTATTACTTTATGGATTGGTTCGAAATTTATTATGGATATAAGTGTATTAATTATATTAATGATAAATTTTTATGTATCAGGAATGAGACGTTCTATATCTATGGTCAAAACAACATCAGGGATTTTTCATGAAGATAGGTATGCTCCCTTTTTAGAGGCTGCCGTAAATCTGGTGGCTTCTATTGTCTTGGTGCAATATATGGGTATAACAGGTGTCTTTATTGGAACACTTATAAGTACACTAGTGGTTCCATTTTGGATTGCCCCTTATTTAGTATATAAGAAAGTATTTCGTAAACCGGTTAGGGATTATTTTTTAAAATATACTTACTATGTGATGATAGGGCTAGGAGCTTGCGTTATCACAAGTTTAATATGTGGTCTTATTCCGTATAATGGATTACTAGCATTAATATTAAGAGGGATGATTTGTTTAATAATTCCAAATGCTATTTATGTATTTATTTTTTATAAGACAGATGAATTTAAGTATTTATTTGGAGTTGTTAAAAGTATAATGGGAAACCTGAGGGTGAAAATTCAGTCAAACAAAAAGGGCACTTTTTAATTTGAAATCTACATTTCTATAATCCCGTTACTAACCCAATCCATCGAGCACCAGCGCCTAATGAATTGACACAAAATTATAATGCTTTAAAGTAAGAGCAAGTAAATAAAAGGAAAATATTAAGAATCTTTTAGAAATGAAACACCACTATGTTCTGTTGAATATGGTGGTGTTCTTATTACTGAGTATTTTAATTAAATATTTTGCATGACATGTCCTTAAATAAAAAAGTAAATCAATTCGTTATTTTTCAACTATGAATGGGGCTGCTTTTTATGAAGATAGAAGTTTTAGGCAGTTATGGAGTAGAGGTTAATACATAAACCAAATTAGGAGTATGATTATATATGAAAAGACTTTTCGATTTGTTCGTTTCTTTGTCATTATTGGTGTTTCTTTTACCTCTTATTATAATAGTGGCTGTTTTAGTTAGAATTAAGTTGGGTTCCCCTATCATATTTAAGCAGCAACGCCCGGGATTGCATGGTGTCCCTTTTTTTCTTTATAAGTTTAGAACTATGACTGACGAGAAGGATAGTGAGGGGAATGCGTTGCCTGATGATGTAAGGTTTACCCGTTTCGGAGGGTTTCTGAGAAAATATAGTTTAGATGAATTGCCACAGTTGTTTAATGTTATAAAAGGGGACCTAAGTTTGGTAGGTCCAAGACCATTATTGATGGAGTATTTGGAACTATACACAGAAGAGCAGGCCAAGCGACATAATGTCAGACCAGGGATTACGGGATGGGCCCAAGTAAATGGCAGAAACGCGATTTCTTGGGAGGAAAAATTTGGTTTTGATGTATGGTATGCAAAAAAACGGACTTTTTGGCTTGATATGAAAATTTTGTTGTTAACGGTAAAGAAAGTATTTAAGTCAGAAGGAATCAATCAAGTTGGGCATGTAACTGTGGAAAAATTTAATGGTACAAAGAATTCTTGAGGAGGTGAGATGGATGCAAATAATTATGATTGGGGCAGGTGGTCATAGTAAAGTAATCCGAGATATTATCCTATCGTATGGAAATTATGAAATCATTGCGCAATTAGATGATGTGTATAAAGAGTTGAAAATTGAGGATGGTGTCTATTTTGGACCTATTTCTGCAGCTGTAAAGTTAATGGATGAGCATGTAGATACAAAGTTAGTGATAGCTATAGGGAATAACAGAACAAGAAAGATAATTATGGAGCAGTTAGAGATTCCCAGTCATCGCTATGCGACGCTTATACATAAACAATCTATTGTTAGTTTAAGTGCAAAGATTGGAGCTGGTACGGTTATTATGCCAGGTGCAATTGTTAATGCAGATGTTGAAATTGGGAATCACGTTATTGTCAATTCAGGCGCTATTATTGAACATGATAATAAGATAAATGATTTTGCACATATTTCCCCAAATGCAGTGCTTACAGGATCCGTTACTGTAGGAACAGGAGTACATATAGGAGCAGGAGTTAATGTGATTCCAAATATTACAATTGGCGATTGGTCCGTTATCGGTGCCGGAGCAACAGTGATCCGTGACATTGTAGCGAATTGTAAGGCAGTTGGTATTCCAGCTAGAGTAATAAAAAAAGAATTATAGGAGAGTGTTTAAAGTGGTATACTCACAGGAAAAAACAAGAATCTATCTCTCCGCTCCACATATGAGCGGTAATGAACAAAAATATATAGGGGAAGCATTTGATATGAATTGGATTGCTCCACTTGGTCCAAATGTAGATGCGTTTGAAAGTGAACTTTCATCCCATGTTGGAGTTCTTGATGCGGCTGCAGTTAGTTCAGGAACCTCTGCTATCCATTTGGCACTTCGCTTACTGGATGTAAGAGATGTAGATACGGTGTTTTGTTCAAGTCTTACTTTTATAGCGAGCGCAAATCCAATTTTATATTTAGGGGCTACACCAGTATTTATTGATTCAGAGCCTGAAACATGGAATATGTCACCGCAGGCTTTAGAATGTGCATTACGTGATGCAAAAGAGAAAGGGGTACTTCCGAAAGCAGTAATTGTTGTGAATCTATATGGACAAAGCGCTAAAATGGATGAGATTCTTTCGTTATGTAATACATATAATGTTCCAGTAGTAGAAGATGCAGCGGAATCACTTGGTTCTTCCTACAAAGGTAAAGCGAGTGGAACATTCGGAAAATTCGGTGTTTATTCATTCAATGGCAATAAAATCATTACAACCTCAGGTGGAGGTATGCTTGTTTCGAATGATGTCGAAGCATTGAGAAAAGCAAGATTTTTAGCTACCCAAGCAAGAGATCCGGCTCCACACTACCAACATAGTGAGGTTGGATATAATTATCGTATGAGTAATATTTTAGCGGGTGTAGGTAGGGCGCAGCTGCAAGTCTTACGAGATAGAGTACAGGCAAGGAGAAAAATATTTGATAGGTACTATCAAGAATTATCTCATATTCCAGGGGTACAGTTTATGCCTGAGTTAGAGGATACCTATTCAAACCGATGGCTTACAGTTCTTACTGTAGATGAAGAAAAAACAGGAGTATCGATTCAGGCATTACTGAAACAACTGGAAAATGAAAACATTGAGGCGCGTCCTGTTTGGAAACCTCTTCATATGCAACCGCTATTTGAGGGAATAACTTATTATTCTCATAGTGAACGTGAAGATATTGCTAGAAAACTATTTGAAACCGGTCTATGTCTTCCATCTGGATCAGGTATGACAGAAAAAGATCAGACAAGAGTTATTACATGTATTAAGAATATATTGACGGTAAGTGCTAGCATGTAAAGATAAAAAATAGAAAGAGCTTCAATTAAGAAAGGCGTTAATGAACTAGGAGGATTTAATATCTCAGTCAGTGCCGTTTTTGTGAAATTTCATTTTACGGAAAAAAATTTTTTTTGAATGAAAGTCACGGCAATCCCTATAAAGAGTGAAATAGTAAGCGTACATAATCTTGTGGTAAATGCGAATTATATTCTTTGCTAGCATTATTAGTGGTAAACGCATATTATATCATCCCTTTTGTGAAAATGGTATAAATATAAAAAGGTTATTCTCCTGTTTTGATTAAATAAGCAGGGGAATGAAGTAATAGAGAACATAAAATATGAAAATCAGCGTTAATTAATAGGTTAATAATAAATTATATGAAATATCATAGCACAGAAATTTTCAAAATATAAAAAGATGAAAATTCTCCTGTGTATTTGTAAGATATAACGTTTATCCTGCTATTTGTGAACATTAAGAGCACTACCTTAAGATTTTAGGGAAACTTAGAAGATAGATGGAATGTTCGTAAAAGCTCGATTGATGAGATTAATAGTCGGTAGGGATGTAAAGCCTCCTACCGATTAAAGTTTTACTGTATTATTTGTTCTTACAGTTACTAAAAAAGATACATAAATATTTGTTTTCTTGAGTATATAGATACTTGACAATGCAATAGTGAAATGGTAATCTGAGTTTATATTCTTTATAAAGAATATAAACGTTTTATTGATATATTAAATTCAGTGATTTTTATTTATATAAAATTCAGATGGTAATATTTTGATTCGAATTAAGAAAATCACACCTTTGTTCTTTTTTTGAGAAAATTAAAATGCGAGGGTTTACAATAGGATAGGTAGCCTGAAAGCTTGAATACTTCAACTGAAAAAAGATTTAAGGCTATAAAATTGGGTTTTAAAATCTGTTATGCGTAAACGAGGTAGTTTGAGGAAAGGGTTTTCTGGTATATTAATAACATTTTTTTGATATATCTAGTAATTTGCTTATCCATCGGGTTTTCCCTTAATTGTCTCGTAGTGGGAGGAAAAAATGAGTGCAATAACCGGAATTTATCATTTAAATGGAGAACCGATACCGCCTGAACATAGGATTGGAATCATGAAAGATTTATCTCGTTATCCAGGTGACAATACCGATATATGGCACAAGGAAAATATTTTTTTTGGCTCCCATGCAAAATGGATAACATCTGAATCTATTAATGAACAATTACCTTACTATGATTATGAAACACAGTTGGTTATAACTGCTGATGCTATTATTGATAATCGCAATGAATTATTCGATAGATTGCAAGTAGACAAGGTACATAGAAGAGAGATGCCTGATAGTAAGTTGATTTTACTCGCTTATCAAAAGTGGGGAGAGCATGTACCAAAGTATCTAATTGGTGATTTTGCTTTTATGATTTGGGATGAGAGAAAGCAATTGCTCTTTGGTGCACGTGATTTTTCAGGAAGTCGGACTTTTTACTTTTACCGCAATCAAAATCAATTTGCTTTTTGTACTAGCATACAACCGCTGTTTTCTTTACCGTACGTCGGGAAGGAATTGAATGAGCAATGGTTAGCTGAATATTTAGCGATACCTAATATGCTTGATACAATAGATGCATTTTCAACAGTGCATAAAAATATAGAGCAAGTCCCGCCTTCTCATACTATCTCCGTAGTTAAGGGAAGAGTTAGTATTGCGAAATACGACACGTTATTTGTAAAGGAGCAGTTGCAACTCAAATCAAATGAAGATTATGAAGAGGCGTTCAGGGACGTATTTGAAAGCGCAGTAACATCAAGGTTACGTACTCATCGTAATGTTGGTTCTCATTTAAGTGGGGGATTAGATTCAGGAGCTGTTGCTAGCTTTGCTGCGAGAGCCCTGCAAAAAGAGAACAAAAAATTATATACATTCAGCTCAGTACCTGCGGAAGGGTTTACTGATTGGACTCGTGGTCATACGATTGCTGATGAAAAGCCATTTATTCAAACTACAGTACAACATGTAGGGAATATTAAAGGGAATTATTTGAATTTTCCGGGAGAAAATTCTTTCTCAGAAATTGATGATTGGCTTGAGATTATGGAGATGCCATATAAATTTTTCGAAAATTCCGTCTGGGTGAAAGGAATTTATGAAAAAGCCCAACAACAAGGGATTGGGGTGCTCTTAAATGGAGCGAGAGGAAATTTCACAATCTCTTGGGGGCCAGCTTTAGATTATTATGCGATTTTACTTAAAAAGTTCAGCTGGTTGCAGCTTTATCGTGAAATTGATTTGTATGGTAAGAACGTTGGGGTCAAAAAATCGAGAATACTGAAAGTCGTAGGGGAGAAAGCATTTCCATCGATAAAAAACATGTTTTCCTCGGAACAGCAATACGAACTGCCAACGTTAGTTAGTCCAGAACTTGCAAAACGTACTGATGTATTTAGAAAGCTTGAAGAACATGGTGTGAAAGTAACAGGGGCTTCTATCCCAAATATATATGAAATAAGGCAGAAACATTTTGAACAGCTAAACTTGTGGAATACAACGGGTACAAGTGGAACAAAGCTCTCCTTGCGTTATGGTTTACAAGGGCATGATCCAACGAATGACTTACGGGTAATTCGATTCTGTTTATCGTTACCACTCGAACAATTTGTTCAAAATGGCTTAAATCGTGCACTTGTCCGGAGGTCCACAAAAGGATTTCTTCCTGACAAAGTAAGATTAAATCAGCGTGTGCGGGGAATACAGGCAGCTGATGTGGTTCATCGCATGATTCCTTCATGGAAAATGTTTATCGAGGAACTTCAGCAGCTTAGTAAAGACCCAGTGGCCTCTAACTTTTTTAATATGGAGATTATTAAGAGCGCGATTTTGAAAATTCAAGGAGAACCACGAGTAGAATACGTGTTTGATCCAGATTTTAGAATTTTAATGCGTAGTCTTATTGTCTATCGATTTATCAAAAAATATATTTGAAAGGGGGTGAAATTATGAAACAAGAATGGCAATCACCAGTATTAGAAGTACTTGATATCAACATGACAATGGCTGGACCTGGAAAGAGACTTGTTGACCAAGTTTTTGAAGATGAGGATGAGCAAGGCGCTCTTCACCACAGCTAATGCACTAATATTTAAATAAGATTTATATGCTTTACAGCCCTTATATAGTTTAATTACGGTATAAGGGTTTTTTTAATCAATTTTTCAACTATTTGGAGTGAGAAAGATGATACATACTGTAAAGAAAGAGATTTACAAAGCCTTCGGATTAGCCCTATTAAGTGAGATTCCCCTGCCGGAATTGCCTCAAGTAAGTAATTACGAAAATGAAGTAGACGTAAAAATAGAAACTGCAGATTTGTCCCAATTATGGGGAGAGTTATCTTCTCCGAAGTCAGTGTTTGTAGTTGAAAAAGAATTAATTATGTTTCAAATCCCCGAAACTGCTACGTTTTGTATTCAAAATGGAGAAAAAATCATTGTTTCACCTATGAAAGGGTCTGATCAAGATAAGATTCGGCTTTATATTCTTGGGACTTGTATGGGGGCATTGTTGATGCAGAGAAAAATACTCCCTCTGCATGGAAGTGTAATAGCCATCAATGGAAAGGCGTATGCTTTTGTAGGAAGATCAGGAGCTGGAAAATCAACTCTTGCATCAGCCCTTTTAAGCAAAGGCTATAAGCTTTTAAGCGATGATGTAATTGCTGTGTCTCTTTCTGAGGATAATACTCCTTTTGTTACACCATCTTATCCGCAACAAAAGTTATGGAAAGAGAGTCTTGATCAGTTTGGAATGGAGACAGCGCATTATCAGCCATTATTTGAAAGGGAAACTAAATATGCTGTCCCCGTTACAGCTAACTTTTTCGAGGAACCATTACCATTGGCAGGTGTATTCGAATTAGTGAAAGTAGAAAATGGGGATGTTGAACTTCAGCAGATTGAAGGACTGGAGAGACTACGCACATTGCTGCGTCATACATATAGGAATTCATTAATCCCACGATTGGGGATGATGGAATGGCATTTTATGCATTCTACAAATATCGTAAACAAAATAGATATGTTTCAATTGAGACGTCCTATTTCAAAGTTTACGGCACATGATTTAGTATCCAAAATTCTAGAGTCTTTAAAAGAGGAGGAAAAATAATGAGTAGTAAACAAACAATTTCATTACACAGTTTTGTTGTACAAGGTCAGGAAAATGTAGTGAGCGATATGGATGGGGAGAAAGTGATGATGAGCATCCATAATGGGAAATACTATAACTTAGGAGGTATAGGTGGTGAAATTTGGAGTTTAATTAATGAATTAATATCTGTCAATCAAGTGATTGATATATTATTGTCTCGATATATGATTGAAGAGGCAGAATGTAAGGAACAAGTACTCTCTTTCTTAAATCATTTGTATGCAGAAGGGTTAATCTCGGTTGATGAAAAACTTTGATTTTTAATTGAACGTTCCAGATTTAATAGATTAGGAGTAGGATCGATGAATATCATAAATAAAGCCAAAGCTTTCTTGTCGTTCGATATGGGAACAAAATTATTACTTATAGAAGCTTTCTTTTATTTAGGCTGGGCTCGTATTCTTAAAAGTATACCGTTTTCTAAAGCTGCTCCTATATTAGGAATTCATATGGCAGAAACGTCTTTAAGCTATGATGAATCGGAAAAGATTACGTTAAGGAAAATTTCTCAAGCAGTGCATATGATGAGCCGTTATACATTTTGGGAAAGCCAGTGTCTCGTTAAAGCTATCGCTGCAATGAAAATGTTGGAGAAGCGTCAAATTGAAAGTACCCTTTACTTAGGGACCGCGAAAGATGAGACAGGAAATATGATTGCCCATGCGTGGTTACGTAGCGGGCCCTTTTATATTACTGGCGTAGAAGAAATGAAGAGATTTACTGTTGTTGGTAAATTTGCAAAGAGGATAGGGTAAAAAAATCTTGAAGGAGAATGAGATGTATACCGGTTGTAATCTTGATTTGAGTCATTTACCTAAAGAACTAAAATTGTTACTTGAAATTATAAAGAAGGAAGATAAAGAGATACAAGAAATCCCGGAAGACTGGTTCATAAATATTGATTGGAACAAATTTTTGAAACTGGCGCTGCATCATCGTATGTATGCGTTCATTTATCCAAAAATGAAATCTATTGATAAACAGTTAGTTCCATCAAATGTTATGCAAGTATTAAGTACATATTTTAAAAGGAATACATTCCATATGCTTCATTTAAGTGGAGAAATGGGAAAGGTAAGTAAATTATTTGCTGAAAACCAACTTCGACTTCTATTTTTGAAGGGCCCTATTCTTGGTACGGATCTATATGGAGATATTTCCCTTCGAACATCAGGGGATCTGGATGCCCTTGTTCCTATAGATGATCTTGGAAAAGTGAACGAATTACTTGTAAAGAATGGTTATGTCAAAGAGGATGATTTTCCGACGGTTATGAATGAATGGAAGTGGAGACGCCACCATACAACTTACATGCATCCGATAAGTAAGGTGAAATTGGAGATTCATTGGCGACTACACCCAGGGCCGGGAAAGGAACCACGCTTTGATGAGTTATGGGAGCGAAAGAGGACGAGTCCTATCACAAATTATCCTGTCTATTTTTTAGGTAGAGAGGATTTGTTTATGTTTCTTGTGACTCATGGGACTAGGCATGGTTGGTCCAGGCTTCGATGGTTAACAGACATTGACCGTATGGTAAGGCAAGAAATAGATTGGAAAGAACTCATTGTTATGTTGGAAAAATACGGATGCAAACAACTGGTAGGTCAGGCCCTTATTTTATCTTCTAAGCTTTTAGATACTCTTATAATAGAAGAAGAGACAAAAGTATTAATGTCAGGGAGAAGGGTAACGCAATTAGCGCAGCTTGCTATATATTACTTGGAAAGTATGATTAACTTGCATACAGATCCTGTCCCAGAAGAAGTTTCAAAATATCATGAGCGATATTTATATTTGTTAAAGACAAGCTCTCAAAAGCTACTGTTTCATCTTAGTTGGTTGTATCCTTATCCTCAGGATGTGGAAACTTTACCACTGCCAAAACAGCTGCATGTTTTATATTTCCCTTTGCGGCCGGTTTTATGGATTTGGAGGGAAATGAGGTACCGTAAGGAGAAGTGAAAATGAGAAATATTTTATATTTTACAAAGCGGTTATACTCTTTTACTGGAAACATTCTCATTGTTAATCTCATGGGAATGGTATTGGTCAGTCTTGTAGAAGGAATCGGCATTTTATTATTAATTCCTATGATAAGTATTAGCGGTATTGCGAAGATGAATGAACAGACAAGTCCTCTTTCAGGGGTTCTTGGATTCCTAGGTGAGTTTCCAACTACTTTAGGATTACCACTTGTATTAGGAATATATATTATATTGGTCGTGGGACAAGCGCTTTTACAAAGGAATATAACAGTTCGTAATGCAAAAATCCAGATACGTTTTATTAATCATTTGAGATTGGAAACTTATCGTGGATTGTTGCAGGCCAACTGGAGTTTTTTTGTGAAAAAGAGAAAATCAGATCTTATCAATTCTTTGACAACGGAATTAGGGCGTGTTAGCGCAGGCACTAATTTATTTTTACAGTTGCTCACTTCTTTAATGTTTACATTTATACAGATTGGTTTCGCTTTTTGGTTAGCGGCAGATATAACAATTTTTTTACTATGTTGCGCTGTGGTACTTGCCTTTCTTTCACGAAGATTTATTAAAAAATCAAAAAGATTAGGTGGTCGAACCTCAGAGAATTCAAAAGCGTATCTTGCAGGTATAACTGATCATTTTAATGGAATTAAGGATATTAAGAGCAATACACTCGAACGATCTCGTTATATGTGGTTACGTAATTGGGTAGAAGATGTGGAACGTGAACAGTTTGCATATATTAAGGTGAGAAATAATTCTCAACTCTTTTATAAAATTGCATCAGCTGTTTTCATTGCTATTCTTATCTTTTTATCTGTTAAGCTGTTTCAGACGAAAACGGAGCAATTATTATTAATTATTCTTATATTTTCTCGTTTGTGGCCACGATTTGCAGGTATACAATCAAACATGGAACAAATTGCAGCGAATCTTCCCGCTTTTAAAGATTTGCTGCAATTACAGGAAGAGTGTAAGAAAAGTATAGAATTGCAAGATATAGAGCAGGATTATGATTGTATAAATCCTATGCAGATAGAACAATCTATTGAGTGTCAAAATATCTCTTTCCGCTACAATAAAGAAAATGCTGTGTACTCACTTAAAGATATTAATTTGCGTATTCCTGCAAATTGTATGACGGCTATCTCAGGGCGTTCCGGTGCTGGAAAGAGTACATTAATTGATATCATAATGGGACTTATGCAGCCGGAGAGCGGTCAGTTATTAATAGATAACAAACCGTTGACAAGTAAGGACCTATTATCATTGAGGAAATCTATTAGCTATGTTCCTCAAGATCCATTTCTATTCAATGCCAGTATAAGAGACAATTTGAGAATGGTTGAACCAAATGCAAGTGAGGAGCAGCTTTGGGAAGCTTTGGAATTTTCTGCTTCCGCTGAGTTTGTTAGCAAGCTCTCGCAAGGATTGGATACACTGATTGGCGATAGGGGAGTCAAACTTTCAGGGGGAGAACGACAACGTCTTGTTCTGGCTAGAGCGATACTTCGAAAGCCTTCTATTTTAGTATTAGATGAGGCAACAAGTGCGTTAGATGCTGAAAATGAAGCGAAAATACAAGAAGCATTGGAAAGATTGAAAGGAAGCATGACAATTATTGTCATTGCACATAGACTATCTACTATACGTAAAGCTGACCAAGTAATTGTAATGGATCAAGGACAAATTATTCAACACGGTAGTTTCGCACAACTGGCAAAAGATGAAAGTGGTTTATTTAGTAGTCTACTTGGACAACAGGCTAAGGTAAACATTTAAATATGACTAGTCACAATTATTTTTTATAAATTTAAGGAATACACTGCCTTTATTTCTTTCGGGCCGGTAACACAATTTGATTATTTATGGTTTGGGGGATAATTGGTATTTGTGTACTGGTCTTTTTATGGAAATATGAGCTTAATTTAATTGTGTGACCAGTAAAAAAAACTAGAAATACTTTTTGTGACTTATTAATATACCATCTATATACATGTATAAATATCCGTGTTATAATTTAACATGGAACCTGATTTTATTTATACCATATACAAAAAGCAGCGAGACCCCTCGTCTTTAGGACTAGAGGTCTCGCTGCTTTTTGTATATAAAGGTTTATTAGTGTAGTTGTGATAATATATTTTGAAGCACCTTGTAGACATTTTTATGGTCAGTGATTAATGAGAGGTAGTGCCTAATGAATTGTTGGTATTTTGAATTGCTACTAATTTTATATAAGTAATTAAGAAGGGAAACGATTTGAGGAAATGAAAGAGAGATAGTGAAGAATATTATATAAGTATTTCTTTTAATTTCATTTGAATTTTTCTTTCAAATACTCCGGAATGCCTTATTTAACAGATAAACAAGGAAAAGTAACAATTTCTTATTAGTTATACTCTATTTTCATGTATCGTTAAATAGATTTAAAAGAATTTATATGTAATATTGGACATTTATGTAAAATGAAAATGTATCTTTTGTGATGATATTTTATAGGGTTTTTATTAAAGGCTAATCCACGAAGATTTATTTTTTTATAAAGCATAGTGTTCTGGATTACGAATCTTAATTTCTAGATATGCTATTTAAGATAATATAAGAAAAATGAAGAAATTTGTAGAAATTTGTAGAAAATTAAGGGTATGATGGTAAAAAGGAGTAAATATTGAATTTTTCTTTCTTGTTTTTGTCCTTTATAATGAGCTATGAATACGACATACGAGGAAAATAATGTATATTTTCTCTCCCTAACTTTGATATACACCTTTTTCCAACCTCCGTGTTAATTGCTATTATTTTGTTATACCGATTAGCGAAGGGAAAAGGGTGTATCTTTTTTGTATGAATAGTCCTAATAGATATTTTGGGTAGAAAGCATTTCTTGTTTTTCGTGACAAAAACAATGGAGAATGGGATAATAAGGACAGTGTGTTGGTGGTATGACCAATTTGGTATATAAGGAGAGAATGATATGCTAGATATTCAACAGATTAAAGAAATTATTCCACATCGTTATCCATTTCTACTAGTCGATCAAATTTTAGAAGTAGAAGAAGGAAAGCGTGCGGTTGGGATTAAAAATGTAACGGCAAATGAGGAATACTTTAATGGACACTTTCCAGATTATCCTGTGATGCCAGGTGTTCTAATTGTAGAAGCATTAGCGCAGGTGGGTGCTGTTGCGGTACTGAAGAAGGAAGAAAATCGCGGTCGCCTTGCATTCTTTGCTGGTATTGATAACTGCCGCTTCAAACGTCAAGTTCGCCCAGGTGATCAACTTCGTCTAGAAGTCGAAATGACACGTGTCCGTGGACCGATTGGAAAAGGAAAAGCAGTAGCAACTGTAAATGGTGAAATCGCTTGTGAAGCTGAAATCACATTTGCAATTGGTGATAAGAAAGAATAAAGATTTGTTAACATAACTTTACGTTGGGAGATGAATGAAGAGAGTATGGTCATTCATCTTTTTTATTGTTATTGAAGCGAATTATGAAGAAATGGACGAAAGGTAAGAGGATTTGTCGATAGGTAAGTTCTCTTACTTTTAAACAAACGTTTGATTAAAAAATATAGGGGACCTTCGAAAAAAGTTTATCAACTAAAGTCTGAAAAAGATATTGAAAGATTAAGAAAAAACAAAATAAAAATTAACAAAGGTAAGATTTTTATAAACAGGATAGTATAAATACACAGATCAATCAATGGTATATTCACTAGTAATATTAATAATACCCATATATCGACAGTATATAACAAATGAAAACCTATACATTAAAAACTGTGTCGAAATTCGTCATATTCGGCAGTATAATATTTGTCAATTTCTCCAACAATTTTCTCAACCATTCTTGCTATACTAATGTAAGTTCTGTAATATGTTAAATGGTTATTTATCGCTAAACAACTTTAGGGCTAGATACCAGATTTTTTTTGTCAGCCTAAAACCTGACAAATTATTTATTTTCAGAAGTTTTTATAACAAATTATTGAAAGCTGGAGGAAGGCATGGAAGAAACAATAAGTTTGAAAGAGTTATTTGCTATTTTAAGAAAACGATTAGTTATGATCCTTGTAATTACGATTGGTGCAGCACTTGTAAGCGCGATCGTAAGTTTCTACTTTATAACGCCGATTTATCAGACTTCGACGCAAATTCTTGTTAACCAAAAGAAACAAGATGAGAAAATCATTCAGTATAACGAGGTGCAAACCAATGTGCAATTAACTAATACATATAAGATCATTGTAAAAAGCCCTGTAATTTTAGATAAGGTGAAGAGTGAA
This sequence comes from Bacillus sp. MYb209, assembly GCF_002975175.1. Classification (GTDB taxonomy): domain Bacteria; phylum Bacillota; class Bacilli; order Bacillales; family Bacillaceae_G; genus Bacillus_A. The sequence goes on along the minus strand of NZ_PCNZ01000008.1, from coordinate 25,161 downwards.
TTAAAGTTAGGCATGTCTACTCAAGAGTTAAATGGAAAAATTAATGTAGAAAATGAGAAAGATTCACAAGTAATAGCTGTTACAGTTCAAGATAAAGATGTAAAACTAGCTCGTGATATCGCAAATACAACAGCGGAAATATTCAAAAGCGAAATTGCAAAAATTATGAGTATTGATAACGTAACGATCTTATCAAAAGCAGAAGTAGCAGAAGGTCAGTCACCAATCAAACCAAATAAAAAGTTAAATATAGCAATTGCATTTGTTGTTGGATTAATGGCTTCTGTTGGAATTGCATTCTTACTAGAGTACTTAGATAACACGATGAAAAAAGAAGAAGATATTGAAAAACTACTTGGTGTACCGGTTCTTGGCGTCGTTTCTCATATGGAGGAAGATGGTACAAAGAGCGGTAGTTTATCAGCAACGAAGAGAGTAGGGGGTCATACAATTGGTTATTAAGAAAAAAATATTACGTGCTCGCCGTCAGCTGATTGCATATGAACAACCAAAATCATCTGTGTCAGAGCAATACCGAAATATACGAACAAATATTGAATTTGCATCTATTGATAAGAAGATTCGTTCTCTTATCGTAACATCTGCGAATCAAAGTGAAGGAAAGACAACAACGGCTGCTAATATTGCAGTTGTTTTCGCACAACAAGGTAAGAAAGTATTACTTATCGATGCAGACTTACGTAAACCAGCATTACATCAAATGATGCAAGTGGAGAATATATTTGGCTTAACAAGTGTATTAACACGTAGTAAAACACTAGAAACATGTGTGACACAAACGAAAATCGGTAATTTAACATTTTTACCATGTGGTCCAATCCCACCAAATCCAGCGGAATTACTGGGTGCAAGCTCGATGAAAGATTTACTTTCAGAAGCTTATGGCACGTATGACCTTGTCATTTTTGATTCATCACCAATCTTACCAGTTACAGATGCACAAATTATGGCAAATCAATGTGATGCTTCTGTACTTGTTATTCGAAGTGGTGCAACAGAAAAAGAGGCGGCACTTAAAGCAAAACAATCATTAGATAGCGCAAAAGGTAAATTACTTGGCGTTGTCTTAAATGATAAAGAACAAAATGGATCCGAATATTACTATTACGGTTCTAACTAAATGCAAAAGAAGGAAAGGTGAACATTCATCTTTTCTTCTTGTATTCAGTATGTGAAGAATATGTGAAGAGGGGATGAAATAGAATGATTGATTTACATTGTCATATCTTGCCTAATGTCGATGACGGAGCACAATCAATCGGAGACAGCATTGCAATGGCAAAGGCAGCATGCGAAGAAGGAATTCATACAATCGTTGCTACTCCTCATCACCAAAATGGGGTTTATATGAATCTAGCAGAAAGCATTCTTCATCAGGTAAAGCAGTTAAATGAAAGATTAAAAGAAGAGGATATCAATTTAACCATTTTACCTGGTCAAGAAATCAGGTTGTACGGAGAGTTATTAGAAGACTATGATTTGGGACGTATTGTTACACTGAATCGTACCGATAAATATATATTAATTGAATTTCCAGCAAACCATGTCCCGCGCTATGCAGAAAAAATGTTATATGAATTACGTGTGAAAGGGATCACGCCGGTTATAGTTCATCCAGAACGGAATATGGAAATTATTGAACGCCCCGATGTGTTGTATAAGCTCGTCAATCAAGGGGCACTAACACAAATTACAGCAGGAAGCGTCACAGGGAAGTTCGGAAAGAAAATCAATAAGTTTTCATTGCAACTTATTGAGCATCATTTAACACATGTCATATCATCAGATGCTCATAACACAACAACGCGGTCCTTTCACTTGCAAGCTGCGTATGAAACAGTAGAGAAAACATTTGGGAGTTCTACATTGTACTACTTCAAGGAAAATACGTATGAACTAATAAGTGGAAAAATGATTTATCGAGAAGAGCCCGAGAAAATAAGACGAAAAAAAATATTCGGTCTCTTTTAAAGAGAAAACAACTTGGTGATGCCTCCTAACCAATATCAATGGAGACACTCGGCTATGCTGTGGGTAGAGTAAATTTCTACCTTAGACGCGTTTGTTGTCAAAAGCATGATGTGAGGTAGGGTTAGATGCCCATAATTTATTTATGATAGAAACTCTACCTATGAGGTTATAAATATGACTCTATAGATAGGGTTTTTTGTTATCGCTACATACATATATATGAAAAAATGCTTTGGGGTACTGATTTGAAAAAAGTAAGGAAAGCAATTATTCCAGCTGCTGGACTGGGGACAAGGTTTTTACCAGCTACGAAAGCAATGCCGAAAGAGATGTTACCTATCGTTGATAAGCCAACGATTCAATACATTGTGGAAGAAGCCATTGCATCTGGAATTGAAGACATTATTATTGTAACTGGTAAAGGAAAGCGTGCAATCGAAGATCACTTTGATCATTCCTTTGAACTGGAACAGAACTTATTAGAAAAAGGGAAGTATGAAATGCTTGAAAAAGTACAAGCTTCTTCCAAAATTAACATTCACTACATAAGACAAAAAGAACCAAAGGGACTCGGACACGCAGTATGGTGTGCACGTAAGTTTATTGGGAATGAACCATTTGCCGTATTGCTTGGTGATGATATTGTTCAAGCGGAAACACCGTGTTTACGTCAATTAATGAATCAATATGAAGCAACAAAGTCATCGGTAATTGGTGTCCAAACAGTTCCAGAAAATGAAACACATCGCTATGGTATTATCGATCCACTAGAACAAAAAGGGCGTAGTTATCAAGTGAGCAGATTTGTTGAAAAACCGACACAAGGAACAGCTCCATCAAACCTCGCAATTATGGGACGTTATGTATTAACACCAGAAATTTTTATGTTCCTAGAGGATCAAGAAACAGGGGCCGGTGGAGAAATTCAGTTAACGGATGCGATCCAAAGATTAAATGAAATCCAACGTGTATTTGCATATGATTTTGAAGGTAAACGTTATGACGTTGGCGAGAAATTAGGATTTATTCAGACGACGATTGAAATGGCACTTCAGCACGATGAGCTAAAAGACGAATTAATTAAATATATGAATGAGCTTGTACAAAAAGAAAATGTATATGTATAAAAGGTGAGGTGGAATAGCAGTGGCCTTAATGAAAGTATCAGGTGAAACGGTCAAGAAAAATGGATTACTTGCTGCTGAAGAGGTAAATCAAAAGTGGTTATATTTATTTATGAAGCGCTTAATGGATATAGTAGGTGCGTTATGTGGTCTTATTCTTCTTTCGCCTATTTTTCTTATCATTGCACTACTTATTAAGTTAGAAGATCCAAAGGGTCCAATCTTTTTTAAACAAAACCGAGTTGGGAAAAATGAGAAAGAATTTGAGATGTATAAATTTCGCTCTATGATAACTGATGCAGAAGAGAAATTAAAAGATTTATTACAACATAATGAAGTATCGGGTGCCATGTTTAAAATGAAAGATGACCCTCGTGTAACAAAAATCGGAAAATTTATTCGCAAAACAAGCATTGATGAATTACCTCAATTATTAAATGTTTTAAAAGGTGAGATGAGTTTAGTTGGGCCACGGCCACCTCTTACAAGAGAAGTGAAGGAATATACCTCTTATGATAAACAGAGATTACTTGTTACGCCAGGATGTACAGGGCTTTGGCAAGTGACGGAGAGAAATAGTGTTGGGTTTAAAGAGATGGTTGAACTGGATTTAACATATATACAACATCGTAGTTTATGGTTTGATGTTAAATTGATGTTTAAAACAGTTTTGGTGTTATTTGGATCTAAAGATGCTTTCTAATAGCATGGAATATACATCAGAATTACCAATAGGATACATATTTAATAAAAAGTTATGGCATACGCTCTAACTTGTATTCAAAAAAGAATGATTGCAAGGGAGATACACTAATATGAATATAGCAGTAGTAGGAACTGGTTATGTAGGGTTAGTTACAGGCGTCGGTCTATCAGAAGTGGGACATAATGTTGTCTGTATAGATACGGATGAACAAAAAGTAGAAAAAATGAGAAGTGGACAATCACCTATTTATGAACCTGAATTAGATACTTTGATGATGAAAAATATCGCAGCAGGGCGCCTAAGATTTACTACTAATCATTTCAAAGCATTTAAAGAAGTGAACATTATTTATATTGCAGTAGGTACCCCAGAAAATGAAGATGGAACTGCAAATTTAACTTATATTAATCAAGTTGTAGAACAAATTTCTCAAAATGTTCAACAGGACGTGATTGTGGTAACGAAAAGTACCGTACCTGTAGGGACGAACCATTACATTAAAAGCAAATTAAATAAACTGTTATCAGAAGGTGTTAAAGCTGAAGTGGTATCAAATCCAGAATTTCTTCGTGAAGGATCTGCAGTGTATGATATATTTAATGGCGATCGAATTGTAATTGGATCAGATTGTGAAAAGGCATCAGCGACTATCCGTAAGGTTAATGAACCATTTGGTATTCCTATATATGAGACTGATATTTGTAGTGCAGAAATGATTAAATATGCATCTAATGCATTTTTAGCTACAAAGATTAGTTTTATTAATGAGATTGCTAACGTATGCGAAAAAGTAGGGGCAGATGTTGAGCAAGTAGCGGTAGGAATGGGATTAGATAGTCGTGTAGGTAATCAATTTTTAAAGGCGGGTATCGGATACGGTGGTTCTTGCTTCCCTAAAGATACGAAGGCTCTTAAGAAAATTGCAGAAAATGTAGAATATGATTTCAGTTTATTGAGCGCAGTAATTGAGTTTAATAATAAACAGCAACGTAGGTTACTTGATCAGGCGGTAGAAGATTTTGGTACATTGGACGGAAAAAAAGTGGGTGTACTGGGATTAGCTTTCAAACCAAATACGGATGATATTCGTGAGGCAGCATCTTTAGTCATTGTTCCAGAACTAGTCAAAATGGGGGTTCATGTAAAAGCTTATGATCCAATTGCAATGGATAATGCAAAGAGAGCATTACCGGATGCAGTAGAATATGTGAACGAAGTCATTGAGGCCATTAAAGATACTGATATTGTATTTATTTTAACAGAGTGGGATGAAATAAAATCTATATCGCTAGAAACATTTAAAAATGAAATGAAAGAAGTAAATATATACGATGGTAGAAACTGTTTTGCAATAGAAGATGCTCAAAATAGTGATATCAAGTATCGTTCTATAGGAAGGAGAGCAGTTGATAAAAAACAAGTGTGTGTTTGATTTCATTAATATAAAAAGTAAATAGAAGTAAGAATAGCAAATACGCCAGTTTACTAATTTTCTAGGAAAAGCCAGTGAAAGAGGGAGAGCTTTGAAAATATGTTTTGCAGCTTCATCAGGGGGACATTTAGAGCAATTAATGATGTTATATCCCATGATGAAAAAAAATAAAAGTTTTATTTTGACAGAAAAAACAAATTATCAATTTAACTCAAGAGATATTAAGCATTATGATGTAGTTCAAATTAACAGAAGAGAGTTTACTTTCTTTTTTAAATTAATAATTTTATTTGTACAAACTTTAATAATTTTATTAAAGGAAAAACCTGATGTTGTTATTTCAACTGGTGCATTAGCGACAGTGCCAATGTGCCTATTAGCTAAATTGTTTAGGAAGAAATTAATATTTATTGAATCCTTTTCTAAGATAACTTCGCCGACTATTACTGGGAAATTATTGTATAAGCATGCAGATTTATTTTTAGTGCAATGGGAAGATATGAAGGAGTTTTATCCTGACGCAAAGTACGGAGGTGGAATATATTGATTTTTATTACAGTAGGTTCCCAAAAGTTTCAATTTGATAGACTATTAAAAGAAATTGATCGTTTGATTGAAGAAAAACAAGTGAGTTCTGAAGACGTATTTGCTCAAATTGGTTATTCGACATATGAACCACGTTTTTATTCATATCAAAAATTTTTAAATAAGGAAGAATTTCTAAATTTAATAGATAAAAGTGAAATAATTGTTACCCATGGAGGAACAGGATCCATTATTAATGGAGTAAAGAAAGAGAAAAAGGTTATTGGTATCCCTAGAATGGTAGAACATGGTGAACATGTAGACAATCACCAATTTGAAATAATAGAGCAGTTCAAAAACTCCAATTTAATATACGGAGTTTTTGATGTTAGTGAAATAGAAAATGCATTAAAGTCCGTAAAGGATATGAAATTTAGAAAATATGAGTCTAATACCGAAAACATTATAGGTGTATTAGAGAATTTTTTAATGGAAAACGTATAATTTTCCATTAAAAAATTAAGATGTATCCTAATAATTTTATTGGAAAAGAGATTTAGAAAAAATATCAGAAAAAAGGTGAATCAATGAATGTTATCATGATCGGATCTCACTTAAAAGTAACAGGTGGGATTACCAGAGTGGTGAAAAATTATATGCAAGCTGGCCTTAATAAAAAAACAAATCTAGAATATTTCCCAACGTATTATGGTAGCAATCATTTCGTGAATATCATGTACTTTATAGGTCAATATATAAAGTTATTTTTCCAACTGAATGTATTAAGTCGTAAGTATGATGTAGCACATATTCATATGTCTTATAGAGGTAGTTTTGTACGTAAGAGAAAGATTATACAGTTATTGAATCGAAAAAATATTCCTATCATATTACATATGCATGGGTCACAATTTAAAGATTTTTATAATGAAAGCTCAGATAAACGTAAGGAACAAATCATAGATACGTTAAATAAAGTTACTGTTATACTAGCTTTAGGAGAACAGTGGAAAGAATATTATGAGTCAATCTGTAAAACGGAAGTTGTGTCATTGGACAATGCCGTATTTCCGAAACAGGTGTCCAATAATTCCGAAGAAGGAATATACATCACAACAATGGGAGTACTTTCCCAGAGAAAAGGTACATATGATTTGATTGAAGTTGGTGCGAAACTAAAAGGAAAAATAGATAGTAAATATAAGTTTGTATTAGCTGGTGATGGTGAAATTGAAAAAGCTCAGCAAAAAATCAGTGAATTAGATTTAGATGATTTGTTTATTATTCCTGGTTGGGTATCAGATGAAAAGAAAATAGAAGACATTTATCACAAAAGTGTTATATATGTATTACCATCGTACAATGAAGGTATGCCCATGTCTGTTTTAGAGGCAATGAGCTATGGGTTACCTGTTATATCTACTGACGTTGGATCTATTCCTTCTGTAGTTGAGAAGGAAAATGGATTCATTATTAAGCCTGGAGATATAGATGAGTTAAAAAATAAAATCATCTACCTATTGAATGATAATTCAATAAGTAATTCAATGAGCGAACATAATGTTGAGAAAATAAGTTCAAAATATAATGTTTATAATTCGTTAGATCATGTTGTTGCGTTATATGAAAAAGTTATAAAAAAACCCTAATAAAAGTTATAGCTAAAAATTTTAGTTAAAGTGAGTTGAGCGTAGTGCCTGGATTTTTTGGCTTTATTTCAAATAAAAAAGAGATATTAGATAAGGATATTAATATTTATGACATTATCGATGAAAATCAGCATTTAATTGAAGAGGAAAGAAAAATTACTACTCCACTGTTATATGGGAAATTTTTCAGAAATACAATTAAGAAATTTGAAAAAGATAAAATGTTTAAAGAAAATCAAAATCATTTCTCCATTTTAGATGGTGTTATTTTAAATAAGGGCGATTTGTATAGAGAATATAATGTTAATGAAGACAGAATAGAGACGTTGCTAAATAAGATGTCTAATATAGATCCTAAAACGTTCTTCCAAAAGTTTAGAGGAAGTTTTGGAGGGGCTTTGCTTAACAAAGACGAAAATCTCTTTACCCTATATACAAATCATGTAGGTGATAAAGAGATTTTTTACCATATTCATGAGAAGGAGAACACACTTTATTTTGCTACTGAATTTGAAGTGCTTATAAAGTTAGTTTGTGAAAAAACAGGTGGAAAATTCCGTATTAATCATAATGCTGCTTATAGTTTAATGACGCATTCTCATGTGTTGTGTAATGAAACTTTGTTTGAAGATGTGTATAGGTTAACACCGGGGCATTACATTGAGTATTCTACAAGTGGAATTGACAAAAAGTGTTACTATACTTTAAATAATAGGCCTATTGAGATTTCAGAAGCAGAGGCGTTGGAAAAATTAGACGTTCTTTTTAAGAATGCAATTAAGAGAGCATTCGAAAAAGATTTAGAGTATGGTTATAAACATTTGGTAGCATTAAGTGGTGGATTAGATTCTAGAATGACCGCCTGGGTTGCTCATACTATGGGATATACTAATATGCTTAACTATACTTTCTCTCAAACAGATTACTTGGATGAAAAAATACCCAAACAAATTTCTGATAAATTAAAAACAGAGTGGATGTTTAAAGCATTAGACAATGGAACATATATTTATAAATATTTTGATGAATCAGTTAAAATATCGGGGGCGAGGAGTCAAGCTTGTACTATTGCCCATACGTTAAGTATGGTTAGTAATATCAACCTAGATAAATATGGGATAATCCATACTGGACAAATTGGCGATGCAATAATTGGAACTTTTTATGATAAGGGCGAACGAAAAAGTTTTGCACCAGGCGCAGGAGCATATTCTACTAAACTGATTGATAAGGTGGAGTACGATGTAGATAAGGCTTTTCATTTAGAAGACCAAGAGGTTTTTAAATTTTATAATAGAGGATTTACAGGAGTAAATACTGGATTAAAGCCTATGTTCCAATATACTGAGACAATTTCTCCATTTTTAGATATTGATTTTATGGAATTTTGCTTAACTTTGCCACTAGAGTATAGAAAAGGACACAGAATTTATATTAAATGGATAAACGAATATTATCCGGAAGCTGCAGATTTTATTTATGAAAAAGTAAAAGGTAAAATAAACAAAAAAGTAATAACTGTGAAGGGAGTTCCAGTTCCTTGGACGAGCATTCCAGCAGCAGGTATTAAATTAGTTAAAAATAAACTGGGTTTAAAATTAAATTCAAAAAATCATATGCATCCGATGGATTATTGGTATAGAACAAATAAATATCTAAAAGAGTTTTATGAGGAAAGATATGATGAAAATATTAATTTAATCCAGGATACGACTTTAAAAAATGATTGTGCAGATTTATTTAGGGAAGGGAGTACACTTGAAAAAGATCAAGTAGTTACATTTTTAGTATTTGTGAATCAAATGAATAAATATATCATGTAATTCGGATATTCTAAAGCAAGAAAGGCTAAACTTAAAGTAGAATAGGAGAATTAGGATGAGAATAATGCATTTGAATTCCGAATTGTTTCTTGGCGGTGGCTTAGAACGAATTATTGTAGACTTAATGGTGAAAAACAGTGAAATTCCTCATTATCTTTGCGTGATAAATGATAGGTGGAGTCAAGAGTATATAGAAATTCTTAATAAAGACTCCCTTTTATTATGTAATAGAAAAGAAGGAACGAGAAATCCCATTATAAATATAGGTACTATCTATAAAGCGTGTAAGTTTATAAAGAAAAATAAAATTGATGTTGTTCATTGTCATGATACGTTTAGTTTAAAGTTTGCATATTTGCTTAAGAAAATTATGAAAGTAAAATTGGTATTTACTGTACACGATACTAAAATATATAATGAAGCATTAAATAAGTATCCTGTTGATATGTACATTACTATTTCGAAAACGGTCTATAATGTTGTGAATAAATACGTTCCAAAAGAAAAAATAAAGTTAATTTATAATGGGGTAGACCTTGAAAAGTTTGGTGGTAGCCGAGAGTTAAACGTTCGAAATAAAGATGCATTTAATATTGCCTGTGTCGCTCGTATCGTACCAGAAAAAAAAGGTCAAGATATTTTAATTAAAGCACTTAATATTTTAAAGAATCGGTATGGGTTTGCTAAATTTAATTGCTTTTTTGCTGGAAGCGCGGCAGATCCAAAACATATTAATGAATTAAATGATTTAATTGTAGAATATCATTTAGAAGAAAATGTTGAATTTCTAGGCAATGTAGAGAATATAGAAAAGTTATATAAAGACGTAGATATTTTTGTTTTGCCATCTAGATATGAAGGTTTTGGATTAGTAGTAGTAGAAGCTTTAGCAGCTGGTTGTGCGGTAGTTGTTAGTAAACTTGAGGGACCTCTTGAGATTGTAAAAGAAAATGAAGAGTATGGTTTATATTTTGAAAAGGAAAATCATCAAGAACTAGCCCGAAAATTATATCATTTAGTAACTGATAAAGATTATCGCCAGCGGTATGAGAGTAATAACGGAACTTTAGAATATTTAAATCGTGAATATTCTCTAGAAAAAATGATTCAGAGATATAACGAAGTTTATAGAGGATTATGTACAAACTAAATATGAAAAATGAAGATAAAGGTATTTTTATATGAAAAGTTTAAAAGTTAATTTAAACAAGTATGTCAATCATTCTTTATTCAAAAATCTTAGTATCGTATTCTTAGAAAGTATTATTACAAAGGCATTGAGTTTTATAAGTATTTTAATTTTATCTAGGCAACTTGGTCCCGAAGATTATGGTAAATATTCATTTGTATTTGTCACTGTAGCTTTTTGTAGTGCATTCTTTGATTTTGGTATGGAGAATACAGCAGTAAGATTTTCAGCAAGAGATAAAGGGAAAATGCAAAGTATATTTGGTTTGTATTTTTTCACAAAAATAATTATTACTGCAACTGTAATTACAGGATTAATCTTATTTGGCAGTCATATTTTTTCTAGCCAAGGTAAAGATGAAATAATTCAATATATCCCATATTTAATCGTGGGATATATAGGAGAATCACTTTTATTTGTTAATGATACTTATTTACAAGCCATTCAAAAATTCAAGTTGAGAGCATTGATTAACATATTTAGGTATTTTACTTTAATACTTATAGTTTTAAGTTTACTATTAAATAATATGTTGTTATTGAAGTATGTATTTATTCTATACTTCATCCCAATTATAATCTCCTTACCATTTGCATTTAAGTATTTTAAATGTATTAAAATTTACTTTTCTTCACATTTCCCTAAAAAATTACTAAAAGAGATTATTCATTATGAAAAGTGGATGTTAATGATTTCTATACCTAATAATGTTTTAGGTAGAATTGATTTCTTTATGATTTCTATTTGGGTTACTTATGAGCAAATTGGAGTTTATAACGCTGCCTTCCAATTATCGGCCATTGTTTCATTTCTTCCATTTGCTTTTGGAAAAGTAATGCTACCTACAATGTCAGAGCTAGATGGGCGAGAAGTAGTGAGCAAAACTAAAAAAATTATAAAGCCTACAGTAATAGTTTCTGTCCTCATGTTATGTATGGTACCTTTAGTACCACTAATTGTCCCATTTTTTCTGGGGGAAAAGTATTTAGGGGCTGTTACTATTCTTCAAATAATGTTGATTTCGGCAATATTAGGATTTATTATTGTTCCTATTGAACAGGCTATTTATTCCTTAGGAAAACCAATGTTCATTACTTTAGGTAAGTATATTCAAATGGGGCTAATTATACTTTTGATTTTCCTTACTGTACCTTCTTTTGGAGTGATTTGGGCTGCAATTAGTGTGGCACTGGCACGATTATTATATTCGGTAATATTAATAAAAATGTATTTAAATTATAAAAATAGGTACATTCTTAATGAAACCAAGTAAATTATAGAAAAGAAGTATTGTTATAGAGTAGTGCAATGAAAAATACATTTGATGTTAAATTAGATTAGCCGCCTAAGTATCATCGAATGTATTCGTCTAGATGAGTGAATTGTCCTTGTAGGAACTTTGTGTCCAGCAGATTTCGAATTAGGTTTTTGTATTTTGTTTGCAAAAACACATTGAGTATTCAGTATCATCACTTTAAATGGGAAAAAATATTTTTAACTGTTTTATGGATGGTTTACTTAATGTCTAGATAAAGTATATCGTTTAGTTCAATCAAGTAGTTGGTTGAAACATAATTAAATATATAACTGATTTAGTGTTTTGATAAATGAATTTTCAGGTGCTTATACGGTATGGGTAGTAGTTCAGTGGTGCAATTCACTTTACACCTATACTATAAAGGAAACATTTTTCAGTTAAATATATTAAGCAGATGTTGAGGGGAAATATGGAAATAAAATTAAAGCAAGTTATTATTAATTTGGTTCTCCCATTAATTTGCATTATTGCATTTTCTTTTTTACTGGGAACAAATTATTATGCATACTTTATATATTTGTTGCTTGGATTTATTTTTTATTTATTAACAAAATTTTTAGGGCGGGAAACCCCTTTTTTATTTATAATTCCAGTACTTAGTATTGCTTTGGCCTTAACAGGGGATTTTTTCCTTCTTGATTTTTATAATAATAATGAGTTAAATCCATTAAAGATTCATCCTTTTGTACTTGCCTGGTTAGTTGTTTTCTTTCTATTTTTTATAGAAAATTTATTAACAAAAAAAATAATTTTTGATAAGATTTTTCTGTTATGTATATTAGTACTCTTTTCATTTTTTGGAGTCACTTTTGTTGTTAAAGGAATGGATGGACTACCACTAGCAATTCATAACTATCTTGGGCCTATCGCATTCTTCCTGTTTTTTTATTGTAAAAAGCAAGTTAATATTAAAAAGGTCAATAAGGCAGTAAATGTTATGATTTGTTGTTCAGTATTAATTGGGTTACTAGGGATTTTTGAATATTTTACAGAAATTAATATTTTTCAAGAACTTTATAGTAGAAGCAATGCGACATGGTTAGAGTCAACATACCGTGAAGGGTACAGAATTAAAACCATAATTGGACATCCATTAGATAATGCTGTATTCTTCCTTTTTTCAATGATTATTGTTCAAATGAGGGTTAAGGATAATAAGTTAAAGTATACTTTACTTCTATTATTTGTAATCGATATTTTGCTAACCGGTTCAAGAAGTATCTTTGTTATATCATTTATGGTGCTTTTATATAATGGACAGAGTTTCAAGGATGGATCGAAGAAAATTAAGCAATATTTTATCACTGTATGTGTAATGGGGATTGCATTTTTATTGACATTTAATACATCTTTAGGATCTACTTTGATGAGTCGAGTTGGTAATGCAGGTGATTCTACGGATGCACGCTTTATGTTAATAGACTATTTTATAAAACATTTGTTTTCATTCCAAATTATGGGTTTAGGTGGAGCTTCAGAGAATATTCGAATAATCGGTCAATACAATACCCCTATAATTCCTGAAAACCCTTGGATTATTTTATTTTTTGATGTGGGGTATTTTATATTATTCTACATTCTTTTGTTAATTCTTATCCTATGCAGAATAGAGTATAAGATATTAGCGATAATTTTTATTTTTGCACTCTCCGGATATAATTCATTTGGAGTGAAAAATAATGCTAATTATTTTTTATTTTATTTGTTAACCTATGGATATATTTTGGCAAGGGAGAAAAAGTCTGCAGCTTTATTAATAAAAAAGGAATCGGATGTTTTAAGGAATTAGTATACAGATAACTAACAGGGAAGAAGTGCTAAGTTAAAATGAGCATGGTCAAAATAGTTTTTTACTAAAAAGGTGGATTTGAGTCAATATTTTGGACACAAACAATAGAAGATCTAAGCTACTTCTTTAGTTAGATCTTCTATTGCTTGGGGAGTTTTATAACCAATACTACTATGGATTCGCTTACGGTTATAACATCCCTTGATGTATTGAAATAGTGCTAGATTTACTTCTTCAAACGTGACATATTGTGTACGATATACTTCTTCTTTCTTTAAAATGGCATGAAACGACTCGATACGAGCATTGTCATAAGGGCACCCTTTTTTACTGAAAGAAGACTTTATTTTATAATTCATGAGTATGCTTTGGAATTATTGACTTGTATATGCTTAATTCTTTTACGGGCTGTCCCGAACGATATAATTCAACAACCATTTTTTTAAAGTCTTCATTAAATTTCTTGTTTGTCATACGGACACTTCCTCCTTGAAATCCATTGTAAGGACTTAACTAAGTTGTGTCCATATGACTATACTAACTCCGATAATGAGAAATCATGTTTAAGTTATCCCTCATAGGATTCTTCGTGATATATTTAAATTACCAAATTGTTATAAAAAGGAGAAACAACCATGAATTTCAAAGACATTATGAAAAAAGGTTCATTAGTTGCTGCGCTTAGTCTTAGCTTAACAGCGTTTGCTGCACCAGCTGCACATGCGGATACGAATGGAAAAGAAGCTTCACAAAAGCTAGTAAGTGCATTAAAAACTTTAAATCTTGATCACGTGGACTATTTATATGCATATTTACAAAAGACGGGCTTAACTGATCAAGAGCAAGCTCAAATTAATGCAAATGCAGCTCGAGTGAGTGAAATTCTTTCAGGTGCGAAGGATGTTATGAGTTTAAAGAATGAGCAAAAAGTAGAAATGCTTCGTTTATTCCTCGATAGTGTGAAACTTGCACATTTACAAGTTTCACTTGTAGATGAAAGTGGGAAGTCGTTAGATCTTTTAAACTATACAATTAGTAAGGATAATAACTTATTAATTCAATTAAAAGATTTAGATGGAAAACTGCTTGCGACAATTAACCCAACAAGAGAAATGGTACAAGCAGCTAACTTCAAAAGCATGGTAAATGCATTGAAAGTTGCGATGGAAGCGAAGCGTGAGCTAAACGCAACTGGTCACTTTGTTCCAATGACAAATGCTGAACTGCCAAATACAGCATCTAATGAACAAACGTATATGTTAATTGGTGGCTTAATTGTACTTCTAGGTGCAGCTGCATTAGTTCCAGCGATGCGATTAGCTCGTAAGACAGAGCAAGCATAATTCATTTTATGAAGAAGAGAAAGAAAGTACATAAACGTAAATCAAAATGGAGATGGGTAATCATTGGGATTCCCGTTTCCATTATTTTGTTAGGTCTTGGTATTGTTGCTTTTTTTGGCTGGGAACTTACTAAGCAAACAACATTGTTAGCTCATACAGTGATTACATCGTATGAGCCAGAGGAAGCGGAAAAAGAGTTTAAACAAATGTGGTCTAAGATTCCCGATCCAGGGGAGAAACTGGGTGACCTGAAGTTCCCATCTCTTTCATATGAGGTTCCTGTTGTAGAAGGAACGCATCCGAAAGAGTTAAAATCAGGAGTTGGACATTTTTCTGGAAGTATGTTACCAGGGCAAGGCGGAAATGTTGTGTTAAGTGGACACCGTAATACAAGTTTTCGTAAGTTGGAAGATGTGAAAAAAGGTGATCAAATCAAATTCGCAACACCATATGGTGATTTTGTGTATGAAATCACAGACTTTAAAATTACGAGAGCAAACGATGAAACAATTATTGTTCCAACTGATTATGAGACGC
Organism: Bacillus sp. MYb209; assembly: GCF_002975175.1. GTDB lineage: Bacteria > Bacillota > Bacilli > Bacillales > Bacillaceae_G > Bacillus_A. Next base: position 9,734 of record NZ_PCNZ01000008.1, on the reverse strand, counting down.
TGACGCTAACAACGTGCTATCCGTTTGAGTATATTGGTGACGCACCAGATCGTTTTATTGTGTATACGAAGCTTGTGTCTAATCCAGATTTAGGGAGATAATCTTAGTTTGAGAAGGAAAGCCCAATTGTTATTTGTGCAATTGGGCTTTCTTTGTATTAATAAAAGGAATTCTCCGTTTTATCTAGTGTATAGATAAGAGGTTATATGAGGAAATATATAAGTTAGATGTTAGATATGAAACATAGCTTCATTTGATGAAGAGAGCTAATTCCATGTATAATTTAATTGGCACTTTATTCCTTTGGAAATCTAAGAAAGAAGGGTAAGATAATGAAAAAGAAAATTCTATTTTGGATATTAGGAATCATAGGAGTACTGATTATAGGTGGAGGAGTTTACGCTTATAATATATATTCCTCAGTTTCAAAAACATTAGATACAGTTCATCAACCTTTAAAACGTGATCAAAATAATAAACAAGAAGAGAAAATTAATAAATCTGAGCCTGTTTCAATCTTATTATTAGGCGCGGATGAACGTGGTGAAGATAAAGGTCGTTCAGATTCTTTAATGGTTATTACGTTAAATCCGAAGAACAATTCTATGAAGACAGTAAGTATCCCTCGTGATACATATACAGAAATTGTTGGAAAAGGAAAAAGTGATAAAATTAACCATGCTTATGCATTCGGTGGAGTAGATATGTCTGTTGCGACAGTAGAAAAATTATTAAATATTCCTATTAACTATTATATAGAAGTGAATATGGAAGGATTTAAGGACATTGTTGATGCTGTGGGCGGTGTTGATGTAAATAATGACTTGGAATTCTCTCTTGAAGGAAAGCACTTCCAAAAGGGAAATATTCATTTAACAGGTGATCAAGCTTTAGCATTCACTCGTATGCGTAAAGAAGATCCACGTGGTGACTTCGGTCGTCAAATGCGTCAACGTCAAGTGATGCAAGCTGTTATTAAAAAGGGTGCAAGTTTCACATCACTTACAAGTTATGGTGATGTGTTAACAGCGATTCAAAAGAATGTGAAAACAAACTTAACGCAAGATCAAATGTTTGATATGCAAAAGAATTATAAAGATTGCTTACAAAATAGTGAGGATATTCAAATCCCAGGTGATGGTCATAAAGCATCTGATGGTATTTGGTATTACTATGTTCCAGAAGCAGCGAAACAAGATTTAACGAATAAATTAAGAACGCATCTAGAGTTAAAATAAGTAATAATACGAATAAACCCGACTCTTTTGGAAAGAGCTGGGTTTGTTTTTTATGTCTTTATATTAGTATTATATAATGTAAGATTATTAGACAAGGTGAATCGATGAGTAAGAAAGCAATAACGGTCCTTGTTATGTTCGTATTGTTTGTAGCTGCTATTGTAAGTGGTAAGATACACTGGAATAAGAAGGTTGTTAATGCAACAGTACAAACAAATGAAGTGAAAATGACAAAGACAAAGACTAAAGTAGAGAATACGAAGACGAAAAGGGAAGAAGAAAAGCAAGATGCAAAGGCATCTTTTAACGAAGCATATGCAAAGAATTTACCAGATGCAGTAAAAGAGAAATTAAAGAAAGCTGCAGCTTATAAGAAGACAGTAAACATTGTTATTGTTGGTGATGAAGCTTCTTCACCTGCGAAGGATACTTGGGTGTCTAAGTTTGTATCTAATTTAGATGCCAATTATGGAAAAGGTTTATGGAATGTGACGGTTAAGGAATATAAGAATGAAAGTACTGAGGAACTAATTGCGAATAAACGTGCTCAAGATATTGCGAAAGAAAATCCAGATGTTATTTTATTTGAAGCACCGTTCATTACAGACAATAATAAAACGGGTAATGGAAATTCTGTCGCTAATGCACAAAAATTTGTTGGAGAACTTTCTAGTAGTGCAAAAGGCAATACGATTATGATCCAACCATCAAACCCAGTGTATGGTGCGAAAAATTATCCGAAAGCAATTGAAGCATTAAAGCAATTTGCGAAGTAAAATGGTTATGCATATATTGACCATTGGGAAGCATGGCCAAATGCAACTACGAAGGAGATTTTACCGTACTTACAAGAGGAGTTCGGTTTCCCAAGTGCCAAAGGGTATACGTTGAATCGTATACCTTTTATAATAGGGAAGTAACTATAAGACTCTAACATATGAGCAGGAGGAAGAACATGATTTCAATTTTAGTATGTGGCGGAGCTGGTTACATCGGTTCTCACGCTGTAAAAAAATTAATAGATGAAGGCCTATCTGTAGTAGTAGTTGATAATTTACAAACTGGGCATGAAGATGCGATTACAGAGGGTGCAAAGTTTTATAAAGGGGACCTTCGTGATAAAGGTTTTCTAAGAGATGTTTTTAAACAAGAAAATATTGAGGCGGTTATGCATTTTGCAGCTGATTCTTTAGTTGGCGTTAGTATGGAGAAACCTCTTCAATATTATAATAATAATGTGTATGGTGCACTTTGCTTGCTAGAAGTAATGGATGAGTTCAAAATAGATAAGTTTATCTTCTCTTCTACTGCGGCTACTTATGGTGAGGTAGATGTTGATCTTATTACTGAAGAGACGGTAACAAATCCAACGAATACGTATGGAGAGACGAAGTTAGCGATCGAAAAGATGCTTCATTGGTATAGCCAAGCTTCTAATTTAAAGTATAAGATTTTCAGATACTTTAATGTAGCTGGTGCAACTCCAAGTGGCATTATTGGTGAGGATCATCGCCCTGAGACACACTTAATACCTCTTGTTTTACAAGTTGCATTAGGTCAACGTGAGAAGATTATGATGTTTGGTGATGATTATAATACACCAGACGGTACTTGTATCCGTGATTATATTCATGTTGATGATTTAGTAGGAGCACACTTCCTTGGACTTAAGGATCTACAAAATGGCGGGGAAAGTGATTTCTATAACTTAGGGAATGGTAATGGCTTCAGTGTGAAAGAAATCGTTGATGCAGTTCGTGAAGTTACGAATCATGAAATTCCAGCAGAGATTGCACCAAGACGAGCAGGAGATCCAGCACGTTTAGTAGCTTCTTCTCAAAAGGCGAAAGAGAAGTTAGGGTGGAATCCTGAGCATGTAAATGTGAAGACAATTATTGAGCATGCGTGGAATTGGCATCAGAAGAAACCTCATGGTTATGAGAAGTAAGTAAAAATAAAAAAGAGAGGGGATCGTCGTTCAACATATGTTCGACAATACCCTCTCTTTTTTTGTATGATTTTTGCTATACTAAACTGTACTATAATACAGGATGGAAGGAGGAGAATGATGAAAATACTTGTAGTTGATGATGAATCGAGTATTCGTAATTTGATTCGGATGCAGTTAGAGATGGAAGGATATGAAGTATTGACGGCAGCTGACGGGAGAGAAGCTTTAGAGAAATGGAATGAGCAGCCAGATGTACTCATTTTAGATGTGATGCTTCCTGATACGGATGGGTATGAGTTATTACGTTTATTCCGAGAGAAGGATCGTGATATTCCGGTCCTTATGCTGACAGCGAAGAGTCAGATGAATGATAAATTGCTTGGTCTGCAGCTTGGTGCAGACGATTACGTGACGAAGCCTTTTAATTATGCGGAGCTTATTCTTCGTGTGAAAAATATGAGTCGTCGTGTAAAGAAGGAGGAAGTGTCTTCTAATCATGGGGTGATTCGAGCAGGAGAATTGGTAATTTGTCCAAAGGAAAGAAAGGTACATGTGAGTGGGCAAGAAATTCAGTTAACGTATCGAGAGTTTAATTTATGTCAGTTGTTTGTTTCGAATCCTCAGCGTGTGTTTATGAGAGATGAGTTACTTGAGAAAGTATGGGGCTTTGAGTATATCGGAAATACGAGAGCGGTTGATATTATGGTGCAAAGACTTCGGAAGAAACTCGGGAAGAGTGGGGAGTATATTAAGACGATTTATGGTGTTGGATATAAGCTTGATTGCTAAAAGGTGATGATATGTCTTTAAAACGAAATATGGTGTTTGGAATAGTTGGATTGCTGATTCCAATTCTTGTTCTTTTGTATGCAGTTGTGTATATTGCACTGGAGAAGAATGTGTATCATAATGCGGCAGATTCCTTAGAGAAATTAAGTGTGGAAGCACAAATTTATACGATGAATTATTTAGAGAAGGAAGCGGAAGTCGAGACGCTAGGTCCGAATTCGCTTTTAATTGCTTCTTATTTAGCAAAGCGAATGGATGTCCGTGTGCAGATGATTGGGAAGAATGGAGATGTTGTGGCAGATACACAAAAGGGAGCATTACTTCATCGAAATATCGACATTGAGAGTTCTTTGAAGGGAAAGAAATCTTATGTTTTCGAGGAGGGAGAACCAGCTCCAATTCTTTTGTTTTCAAGTCCGGTTTATTATGGAAACGATGTCATTGGGAGCATTCGTTTCATAAATGAGCTAACGGATGAGAAGGAAGTTTTAACAAATGTGAGTTGGACGTTTTTAATGACGTCTCTTTGTTTAGTGGCTGCCGGTATTTTCTTTGCGATTCGTTTGGCGAAGTCTCTTCATAAACCAATTGATCAATTAAGGCAAATGGCACATCGGCTTGCGAATGGAGATTATGAAAGTAAGATTGAGCTAAATGAGTATGTGGAAATTGCGCAGCTTTCAGCATCTTTTAATGCGATGGCTGATGGAATTGAACTGCACATTAAGCAACTGAAGGAAGAAAAAGAGAAGCAGAAAGATTTCTTAGACCGAATTACACATGAGCTGAAAACACCGCTAACAGCGATTATCGGTTATGTCGATTTAATTCCGAAGTTACAATCGAAGGAAGATGTTCAGGAGAGTCTCCGTTATGTGACTGTAGAAAGTGAGCGTCTATTATCACTTGTAGAAGAATTACTTAAATCTTCGAAGTATGGGACGAGCACGTTTGAAGTGTCACCTACGGTTGTGAATATTAAGGATTTGGCTGAAGAGGCAATTTCGATTGTGAGACCTCGCTTGCAGCAGTTTGAAATTGAAGTTATAAATGAGTTAACGGATGTACATGTCGTTGCGGATTTTGATAAGACGAAGCAAATTTTCTTAAATGTGCTTGATAATGCGATTAAATATAGTGATGCCTCGCAAATTCGTATGAATGTAATTGTAAATGAGCATGAGGCGAAGATTTTTGTTCATGATGATGGTATCGGTATAGATGAAGGTGTGCTTGCGGAGTGGAATGAGTCTCCAGGAGGTAAGGTACTTCCTTCTAGTTACGGGAATGGCTATGGTTTGTATATTTGTCAGGAGATTATGAATAAGCAGGGCGGAAGTATGCGAATTGAGAGCAGCGAAGAGATGGGGACTACAATATTTATTACATTTTTACTTCCGAGACGGATGGAAGACATAAAAAACTTGAAAGCGGTTAAATGATACATTTATGAAACAATTATGCGGTATTTTCGAAACAACGTTTTTTTATCTTGGAGGTAGGCAGAAATGAAAAGGCTATCATTTCAAATTGTTATGTTTGTCTTTTGTATTATTGTTTCTCTTATTTTGTTTTATGTTATTGAGAAGCAAATATATAACCGAATCAGGATTGTGGATGACAAGCAGGTTGTTTTACAAAGAGTGAATGAATCTCTTCCTACTGAAGTGAAAGTAAGGCATGAAAAGTGGGGAGAAATTGTTGTAACGGATGAAGTTCGTTTGCATACGATTGTTTCATTCTTTGACCGAATTCGAATAGAGCCGAGAGAAGCTAAGAGCCAAGAACAAGTATTTACTGGAGAAGTAACGTACTTGAATGGACATAAACGTACTTTTGCAGTAGGTGACTTGTTCCAGTATGAGGCGAACGTATACGGAAAGAATGGCACGGATCCGATGATCTCAGCATTTCAAACGTATTTGTTAAGTCTGTATTATACACCAGAGCGCATTAGCAATTTCTTTGCAGAGGCAAAGGAAGTTGTAGTGAGGCAAGGGGATGTAATACGTACTACAAATCTTACGCAAATATTTGATTCTATTCGATACGCAAAACAAATTACAGATTACGGAGAAATTCAGAAGTTATTGCAATCGCAGAAGGATCCTATCGCTTATATTACTGCTTATAAAACAGGTAAGCGTATTAAGAATGAGCGAGAAGATATTCTTACGATTTCTGTGTATCCATCGTATTTTGTTGTGCAATATCTCGGTGATAATAACGGGAATGTCATGTATATGAAAGGATCCCTAGCAGATTTCTTTGTAAAGGAGAATGTGTCATGAGAAAGGTAGCCTTTTTCTTCTTTTTGCTAGTAATCGGAGGAGCGATGTCTAGTTGCTCTCGAGATACAACCTCTATTAAATATAATAAAAGTGGTCTCCCTATTTTGGATGATCGTCATCTCGTTGCGTATGTAGCAGCTCGTGAGGAGGTTGGTGAGGCTTTGCTTTCATCATTTTGTAAACCGCGTGGATGTACGTATGAATTTATTCGTCTTTCGACAGAAGAACTTCTTCGAAGAGTGGAAGAAGAATCTGGAAATCCGAAAGCGGATATTATTATTGGTGGCACAGTAGATGCACATCAAATGATGAAGCAAAAGAATCTTTCTATTCCTGTGACAAGTCAGCATGCGAATCGTATTTCAAAAACTGTTAAAGATAAAGATGGTTATTGGTACGGTTACGAAGTGGAGAAATTGGCAATCGCAATTAATAAAGAGCGGTGGAACGAAGAAATAGCGCCGCTTGGTCTGCCGTATCCATCAAGGTGGCAAGATTTATTACATTCTGCGTACACTGGAAAGATTGTCATGCCAGATCCAAACGTTTCGGGTACAGCATATACGCTGTTTCAATCACTTATTGATACTTTAGGTAAAGAAGAGGCAAAAGCGTATGTAAAGAATCTTGCAGGGCAAGTTGGTGAAGTAACGGTGAATGGTTATATGCCAGCGGAACTTGTAGCGAGCGGTGAATATATGATAGGCATTAATTTCATGGGAGATCAGAGAATGCTTCAAAAACAAGGCTTTCCGATTTTAAGTAACGTACCTGAGCAAACAGGTTTGTCTGTCAATGCGATTTCAAAACTAAAACGTGCGCCGAGTGGTATTATTGCGGATTTATTTATTGATTATTGTTTATCAGAAGAAGCGGGGCATATTCTAGAAAAAGTGTCGTTTGGTGTACCAACGATGTTTGCGAAGAACGAGAAAGAAATAGAAGGCCAGCCAGTTAGAAGGACGAACCAAAATATATCAAATAGTGGAATAATCGAGATATGGAATAGACAGCGTCTCTCTCAAAAGTGAGAAAAGGAGACGAAAAAATATGTTTAAATGGCTTAAGCCAGCACCTGCAATTGAGAGATTACCAGCGGATATGATTGCTAAAGTATATACATTACTGCGTATTCGTGTACTAATTGGAATTTCAGTTGGGTATGCTGCTTATTATTTAGTTCGTAGTAACTTTACGTTATCAAGTACGTATTTAGTACAAGAATATGGTTTTAGTACAGCTCAAATTGGACTACTAGGTTCAGTAATGGCAATTGTTTATGGATTTAGTAAGTTTTTTATGGGGAATTTATCAGATAAAGCTTTTGCCCAGCGCTTTATCGCAGTCGGATTATTCTTATCAGGGCTTGTAAATATCTGCTTCGGATTTGCAAATTCATTTGGAATGATTGTTACATTACTTGTCCTGAACGGTATTGTACAAGGTATGGGAGCACCACCTTGTAGTATCGTTATGACAAAATGGTTCTCGAAGAAAGAGCGTGGTACGAAAACAGGTATTTGGAATATTTCACATAACGTTGGCGGAATGCTTGTACCACCACTTGTCGGAATCGGTGTAGGTATTTTCGGTGAAAACCATTGGCAAGGCGGCGTGTTTATTTTCCCAGCTATTATCGCAATGGTAATTTCAGTTCTTGTTTGGATTAATGCGAAGGATACACCAGAATCGGAAGGTCTTCCTCCGATTGATGAGTATCGTAATGACTATGAAAATCTTGAAAAAGCAGATAATGCTAACAAGATGTCACCAAAAGAAATTTTAATGAAATATGTAGTGAAAAATAAGTTCGTTTGGTATTTATGTATTGCGAATGCATTTGTTTACTTAATTCGTTTCGGTGTTATTAACTGGGTTCCACTTTATTTAACAACAGTTAAAGGTTTTTCAAAAGCAGAAGCACATGCTGCATACGCGATCTTTGAAGGTATGGCAATTCCAAGTTCGTTAATCGTTGGTCTTTTAAGTGATAAATTATTTAAAGGGAAACGTATGCCATTATGTATTATTAGTATGGCCGGAGTTGTTATAGGTACGGTTGTATATTGGCAAGCATCTAGCGTACTTGTTGTAAGTATTGCAGTTTCTATTATCGGTTGTTTAATTTACGTACCACAATTCTTAATCGGTTTAAGTGCAATGGAATTAGTGCCGAAGTTTGCAGTAGGTACAACAGTTGGTATGTGTGGTTTGTTCGGTTATGTAGGAGGAAGTCTTGTAGCAAACGCAGCAATTGGTGTTATTGTTGATCGTTCTGGCTGGGATGGCTGTTTCATCTTACTACTAGCGGGCGGTATTTTATCAACAATCTTCTTATTCATCGTTCAACGTGGACATGAGAGAAAAGGTCCTAAAGTGGCATAATAGTTTATTCGGAAAAGCGATCCAATCATTATTTTGGATCGCTTTTTTTATAGGATAATCTTTCCTTAAAACTATCTTAAAAGATAAGATGTCATATTTCTAATCATTGGAATTTTTGTTACAATATAAATGATTGTGTAAAACTTTGTAAAATGAGTGTAACAATGTAAGTGGAATATTTATTTTCAGAAAGTTTTATACAATTAAATATCTATTAAACTATAAGATATAAAAGGAGAGAGAATATGTTACCAAATACGGTTCGTACTCCAAATAAGAAGAAGAAATGGATTATTATCGGGGTTATTGCACTAATTGTTATTGTTGCAGCAGTTAATATTTTTGTTATGCAAGGTAAGAAGAAAGGCACAGCGAAGACAGATGCTGTAAGTTTTGAGAAAGTGACAGAGCGTAAGCTTAATAATACGAAATTAATTTCTGGTCAGGTGAAGCCAGGGAATATTGAAAGTTTCTATGCAGATCCGACTAAAGGAAAAGTGAAAGATATTGAAGTGAAAGAAGGACAAGAGGTAGAAAAGGGAACGAAATTATTCTCTTATGATAATGAAGAAATTAATCTGCAAATGAAGCAAGCTGAGCTTGATCAGAAGATGGCTGATATGCGTTATGATCAAGGGAAAAAGAAGATTGATTCGTTGAAGAAAGAAATTAAGAAGGTGAAAGATAGCGGGGCTGGGAAAGAAGTAACAGACCCAATGGAAGAGCAAGTAAGTGAATTAGAAATGACACAAAAAACAACTGACCTTGAGAAGGAAAAAGGAAAGTTACAAAAAGAAGAGTTAAATAAAAAACAGAAAGAACTTACGATTTATAGTAATTTTGCTGGTGTTGTACAGAAGTTAGATAAAGATGCAGCGCAAAGTTCATCCCAAGCTTTAGGTGGTCAAGGAAAAGCATTCTTACAAGTAGCTTCTAAAGATCCGTTCCAAGTTCAAGGGACTTTAACAGAACTTCAAAAGTCACAAATTCAAAAGGATCAAACGTTTACTGTAACTGCGAAAGCAAATAATAAGAAGAAGTGGACAGGTAAAATTACAGAAGTAAGTGAATTCCCAACGA
>NZ_PCNZ01000007.1 GCF_002975175.1 Bacillus sp. MYb209 | reverse complement strand
ACCTCTGCTGCTTCCTCAGATTCTTCTAACTCCGCAACTTCTTCTGCTTCCTCAGATTCTTCTAACTCCGCAACTTCTTCTGCTTCCTCAGATTCTTCTAACTCCGCAACTTCTTCTGCTTCCTCAGATTCTTCTAACTCCGCAACTTCTTCTGCTTCCTCAGATTCTTCTAACTCCGCAACTTCTTCTGCTTCCTCAGGTTCTTCTAACTCCGCAACTTCTTCTGCTTCCTTAGATTCTTCTTCAAAAGCATCTGGTATTTCTATAGTAATTGTTTCTTCAAGCTTTTCATCTGCTTTTACAATCACTACATCTTCTAAGGATCCTTCTTCGACTTGATTTGCTGCAACTTCAGCAACATTTTCTTCTATTTCTGTATTACATTCATTTTCTTCTGTTAATATCGAATACACATGCTCTACTTTAGAATCTATTGACTCTTCTTGTAAAGTTTCTTCGTTATCTTCTGTAGATGATAACGCCACTACATCTTGCTCCTGCTTCAAGGCTTGTACAATTGTAGCCTCTTCTTCCACATGCTGTCCTACTGTTTTATGAAGCAATTCATCACTCTGGCTTTCTTCTAATGAAGGGGCTTGACGTTCAACTTCGTAACCGTTTTTCTCTAACCATGCATCCACAACCGATTTTTCTTCTACTTTATTACTTCGTTCGTTCACTTCATTCTTAACAGATGAACTCCCTTGTAGAACTCCCGAAAAGTCGGATAATGTATATCCCTTTTTCTCTAACCATGCGTCAACAACTGCTTTTCCTTCAACGGATATTTCAAGATCTTCTCTTTCTTTTTCTTCCTCCTGCACAACCTTCGTTTCTACTGAAGGACGGTTATATCCATAAATCGGAGAAATCATTTCTGTTGGACGAAATGGTCTACGGTTACTTTCTTGCGACGGTACGAATGCTTTTTTTACGACAGGCTCTGGTTCCGGTTCATATTGCAATTCCGGTTCCTCATATGTAGGTGCTTCTGTTTCCACATACGGTCGTCTGCTTCTTTCCACTTTTATTCCTCTTTGAGTAGGCTGTTCTTCATATGCTCCTCTTTGAATAGGTTGTTCTTCAAAGTTAGGTAGTTCTCTTACATTCTCCTCATCGAAGCCATTATCTGGTATTAATGGAAAACGGCATTTCCCTGCATTCCGACTTGCCATTTGTGCTTCTCTTGCTTCAGTGTAGTGGTTTACACGAAGAATTTTCGGCTGACTTTCAATTTGCTTTGGTACTTCTTTATTTATCGCTGTTTTTTCTTCCTCTTTGTTAAACAGCTTTTTCATCCAATCTAACATGCTTACCACTCTTTCTACTAAATAGTAACATCCTTTATTGTATCAGCATTCAGCAAAAAGTGCAGGTAAAATTAAGCATATTAACTTTATCCATAATATTCTAATTTACGAGTATTTTGTATATAGAAAAAAGCAGCCTTCCATATAAGACTGCAGTTTAAGCTTTATTTTTCCGATATTCATCTACACTATCCGTCACGCTTTGTAATAAAGAATTTACATACTGTGGGTCAGATAATTTTTTGTCTTCTTCTGGGTTTGACATAAATCCGAGTTCTAATAGTACTCCAGGTACTTTCGACCAATTAAATCCAGAAAGGTCATCTCGAAATTTAATTCCATTTACTTTCACCTGATGATTTCCCCTCATTTTGTTTACAATTGTTTGGGAGACTTGAAGACTTTCAGCATAGATTTCTTTCGTATATTGATTTCCTTCTGCTGGCGTCAATACAGCGAACCCACTTTGGTTTGGATTTTCAGAACCGTCCGCGTGAAGACGTAAAAATAAATTCGCCTTATGATCATTCGCGAATGTCGCTCGTTCCTTATTACTTATATCAACCTCATGTGACGTTCTCGTCATCAATACTTGTATACCTTTTGCTTCCAGTTTTTCTTTCAATATAAAAGCCATCTCTAATACAAGAACTGATTCCCTCTTTTTCGTTACAACTCCCGCTGTTCCGTCTGTTACTTTATATTTTTGCGTAGTTGCTCCTGGACCAATTGGCTCTAAATTTAAATTCGCTTTTTGTTGATGCCCTGGATCAATAACGACGAGAAACTTTTCTTGTTTCTCCTTACTCTCTACTTTTTGTTCATTATTTTGTACGGGCTGTTCAGTTGTCTGCGCCGGCGGGATTTCCTCTGTCTTTTCTTTGGCCGACACTTCCTCCTGCTTAAGTTCGGCTTGCTCACTCGTTTGAATTGCTTGCGGTTCTTCTTTCTTTTCTTGTTCTTCTTGCTGCTTTTCTACCGGTGCGTCTTCTTTTTTATCGTTGTTTTTTTCTTGTACAGAAGATGTTGTTTCTTTTTTCGGTTGTTCTTGTGAACAACCTCCCATATATATTCCAATGACTGCAATAGCACACATTATTTTTATATACTTCATTTTTCTCTCCTATCACTTTGCACCGGGCTCAAAACATTTTCTTACAGTATTTTTATAATATCATCCATATTCCCGATATAAATCGGTTGCCACGTTTCCGTACCGCGCTCAGCTGTATAAACAGGGTAAGTATCTTCATCTACATTAACGAAAACAGGATCTCCCATATCCGTTTCATATCCGATAACAATCCATCCTTCTTGCCATTTTCCGCTTTCATTGCTTATTAATGAATTTTTATGTTTATCATATCGGTAACCGATTTGCCCTTTTTCTAATTCAATTTCACTAAACACATATATTTCATAGGAACCTAACTCGATATCTTGCTGTTTTGAAGTTTCAATTCGTTTCAGAAGTTCTGCAATTTTTGGTTGTTGTTTCATACGTCTATCCCCTTCTTTTTTCTAAATTTTACCTAATCTATTTTAAAAATACAATATAGATTTTGAGAGAAAACGTTACAATGCTAGGAATTTCGCACAAAAAAATAGCCTCACGTATGCGAGACTACTTTTCTAATATCAATTAAAATTTAAATTCTTGTCCAACTTCAAAGCTATCTTCTAATACAAGAATACCTTTTTCTTGTGGAGCATCTGGAAGCTCTAATTCACGTGCAGAGCAGATCATTCCAGAAGAAGGAACACCGCGAAGCTCAGCAGGTTTAATTAACATACCGCTTGGCATTACAGCACCAATTTTCGCAACGACAACTTTTTGTCCTGCATCAACGTTCGGTGCACCACATACGATTTGTAATGTTTCTGTACCGATTTCTACTGTACAAATGTTTAATTTATCAGCGTTTGGATGCTTCTCTTTTTCAGCTACATAGCCTACAACAAATTTCGGCGTGAAATCAGCTTCTACTTTTTCTTCAAAGCCATTCTTCGCTAAAATGTCGTTAATTTTTTCAACAAACTCTTTCGTTAATGTAACGTTTCCGTTGTCTGTTACTTCTACATAAGAAGACGCATTAAAGATGTTGAATCCTCCTGTTACGTTGCTTTCACGATCATAAACGCGAGCAACATCTCCTTTACGGTCAAATGTACGGTTTTCTAAAGTAATATCTTGTAAGGTAACAATTAAAGTGTCACCAATTCCTTCAAGGTTGTAAAAAACGTTCACTTCGTTCATCCTTTCTCTTTTTCATCTGTCTTCTTCCGATTCTTCGCTAAAATAAAGATTGGCTCGAAGTCCCCATCTTCATATACGAATGAAAGTGATGTAATCGGAACATGCCCTTCGGCAAAAAATTTCATTGTCATTTGTGCAATAATATCATAACCGATTTCGTTGACGATATCAGCAATAATTAATACATCTTGGTGAGGAACAGCAACAACCATGTCACCAGAAATCTTTTCACGCATCGATTGTAGTAACGATTCGTTTAAAATACGAGTCGCATCATACCCATCATTTGTGTTTAAAAAGTAGAATGTATTACCAGCTACTGTTTCTTGTTTAAATTCATAACCTAATGAGCGAGCGTTGAATAATGCCATTTCACGCACTTGCTGCTCTGTAAGTTCTAATTTTTGTAATAGACGCTCATCAATTAGTCGATACGTTTTATTAGAATCGAGCGCATAATAAATACGTGTTTCCGCCGTATGGTCCGTCATAATAAACGGATTTCCTTCTTCTGATTGTTTCGGGAAAGAAGTAGAGCGAATAACAGGTAAAATTTTCGCCGTGCTATTTTCTTCTTTATGCATTGCAATTAGCGCTTCTTGTACGTAATAAGCGACCTCTTCAATCGCTTTTTCTTTGTTCACTTCCCATTTTGCCACTACTCCTGGAAGTGATACGTTAATACCTTTTTTCGAGTCTGTTTGTTCAATACGAAGAACTTCTTTCTCGCTATCATAATGAAAGCCCCATTCTGGTCGAGATAATTTCTTCATTAACTCGTCTTTCATCTTTTTACTTGTCATTTTCATCTCTTTTTCCTCCCTTCCAAAAAAATAACCTCCCCCGCGAAGGTAGAGGTTGTTTTTACAATTCAATTGGCTAATTGTCTTATTTTAAACCTTCAATAAACTCTTCGATTTGCTCTTGTGTTTTACGATCTTTATTTACATAGCGTCCAGTTTCTTCACCTTTATTGTACGCTACAAAGCTTGGAATGCCAAATACGTCTACCTTCACGCATAGATCAATAAACTCATCACGATCTACATAGTAAAATGAGAAATCACTATACTTCTCTTCTACTTCTGGCATAAATGGATCAACGAAACGGCAATCTGGGCACCATTCTGCTGAGAACATGAAGACTACATTCTCTTCATTTTTTAATTCTTGGAATTGTTCCATGCTTTCTAATGATTTCATCTATATTTCCTCCTCTAACGAGTGCACCTTTTCACACTATAATCTTTTCTTTATACTACCATACATCGCGCATGGTGCAAGGTTTATGCTTGCTTTTCATCATACTTATATTGCCCAACAAGTAACTTAACAACGTGTACAAATAATTCCGTTCGGTCGACATAATCATCTGTAAAAATACCGATAGCACCTTCGTGACTACGAATATCTTTTCGCTCTACAAACTCTTCCATCACTTCACTTAGCTCTTTTCCTTCTTCAAGCGGTGCTAAAAAATCGTCTGGTAACTTAATACGTGCCCCGCCCGCAACAAATGTTTTACCGTCAATCGTCGCTAAAGCACCCCAGTTACACATAAATAACCCATGCTCCGTTTTCATCACGCCGCCTTCAAGTCCAATGCCAATTTGCGCTTCTCCTTCTTGTAATGCTCGCTTCGCCCTATTAATCGCTCCTTGCATCGTCTCTTCATCTGAAAATGGTTGTGCCGATACTCCCGACGGAACAGAAAGAGACATAACCGTAACATCTTTCCAAACCTTCTCCACAGCCCCAACCTTCGTCTTATTCCTCGATCCAACTACTACCTTCATTTCATTCACCTCTACAAAAATTCACACTCAAATTCCTTCTACATTCAAACTTTTCACTTTCACAACTTTGGGCCTCGAACGTTAAAATAGATCGTACTCACTATCTATTCGGAGTGAGCAACAATTAAGCACTAACCGCTACCACATATCACTGAGTCATCTATTCAACAAAAAAAAGAAAGTGACTTTCCACAATATGTCCGGCCTCGAACATAAGAGCAGCCTTCATCTATCTTTCTCCCCCGAGGTTTATACACCGCTCGAGCAACAATTAAGCACTGACCGCTACCACATATCGCTGGGTCATCTATTCAACAAAAAAAGAGCTTTTCTAAAATCATTCCCGGCCTCGAACACAAAAACAGCCTTCCTCTCGCTTCCTATCCGGGGTTTAAATACATCGCTCGAGCACCATTTAGGCACTAACCGCCACCACATATCACTGGGTCATCTATTCAACCTAAAAAAAGAAGGGTTTTTCACCCCTCCTCTTTACGCGTTATTCTTAATCGTCTCTAACGTCGTCTTATCCGTTGCTCTCACAAGCTTCGTAATTAATTCCTTCGCTGCCGCATAATCATCAACATGTAAAATAGAAGCATGTGTATGAATGTAGCGTGCACAAACACCAATTACTGCTGATGGGATACCAGAGTTACTTGTATGCACACGGCCCGCATCTGTACCACCTTGTGAAATAAAGTATTGGTACGGAATGTTATGTGTTTCTGCTGTATCTAAAATAAATTCACGCATTCCTCTATGTGTTACCATTGTACGGTCATAAATACGAAGAAGCGCTCCTTTTCCTAATTGACCGAACTGCGTCTTATCACCAGATGCATCATTTGCTGGACTTGCATCAAGCGCATAGAAAATATCTGGTTGAATCATATTTGCAGCAGTTTGTGCTCCGCGAAGACCTACTTCTTCTTGTACAGTCGCACCAGAGTATAATGTGTTTGGTAATGTTTCATCTTTTAATTCTTTTAGCAATTCGATAGCAAGGCCACATCCGTAACGGTTGTCCCAAGCTTTCGCCATAATTTTCTTTTCATTTGCCATTGGCGTGAATGGGCAGATTGGAACGATTTGTTGCCCTGGCTTTATGCCAATTTCAATCGCATCTTCATAGCTATCTGCACCTATATCAATTAACATATTTTTTATATCCATCGGTTTTGCACGCTGCGCATCACTTAATAAATGCGGAGGAATTGAACCAACAACCCCAATAACAGGACCATTCTTCGTCATAACTTGTACACGCTGAGCTAATAGCACTTGGCTCCACCAGCCACCTAACGTTTGAAAACGAAGCATCCCATTTTTCGTAATTTGCGTAACCATGAAACCTACTTCATCCATATGACCTGCTACAAGAACGCGCGGGCCAGTTTCGTCCCCTTTTTTCAGGCCAAATACGCTCCCTAAACCGTCTTGCACAATCTCATCAGCATATTTGCTTAATTCTTGCTTCATAAAACGGCGCACATCATGTTCAAAACCTGATGCACCTTGTAATTCTGTTAACGTACGAAATAATTGTAATGTCTCTTTATTCACGAAGTCCCCTTCTTTCAAACCTTAGTAGAATACCTCTTTTATTGTAACGAAATTTTCGAAATGTTTCTAGTTTCTTCTTTTTTAGTAGCATTTGCATTATAATTATTATTGGTACACTATTTTTATTTTACAGAATTGAGGTGAATATATGAGCTGGAAAGGTTTAGTCACAGGTCTTGGCGTTGGATTCGCAGCTGGTTATTTCGTTGCAAACAAAGTACAAGAACAATCCCATATTTCTTCAGAAAAAGCATTAAAAATGGTGAAACAAGCATTAAGTCATAAAGGTGAAATTACTGGCTCTTGGGTACATATGGTTCCAGAGACATTTGAAAAATATGATGTCGCGTACGAAGTTTATCGCGGCGGTCTTACAACGATGTTAGATGAAATACAAGAACGATTTGAATTTTTAGTTGATGCTAAAACAGGTACTGTTTTAGAGGTTATTGCAGCATAAAAAGAGGTTTCCCATTAGGTGAACCTCTTTTCTTTTTGAGAATTACCAACAAAAGCTGATAATAACAGCAATACATAATAAGTGGAGATTGTTCCAATAAATATTTTTGGACACCCTCCTCTTATTAATATTAAGCTTCTATATTTGTTTTTCTCTCTATCTTTTCCACTATATGCCCTTCCTCATTCCACTTTACTGCACGGTAATATGCATCATGATAAAAAGTAAACCACGCCTCTTTTTCAGCACCATACTTCATCCACTTTTGTTTATGTTCAATCGATGTCATCGGATAATCATCGTATGCCATTACCCATAATACATTTTGATGTGCATGCGTCGGTAAAATATCCGCTAAATGAAGCATCGTTTCACCCTGACTTTCAAGACTGACAACGGCATGTCCATCGCTATGACCACCCGTATGCACCATCTTTATTTCATCCGTAATTTCTATTTCCTGCTGAAAAGTAACAATCTTATCAACGATTGGCTCCCAATTTTCCTTCCAATATGTATTACGCGATCTAACATTCGGATTTTTCATTTCATTCCATTCAGTCTCACTTACATAAATCGTTGCGTTCGGAAACGCCGGAACAAGGTGATTTCCCTCCCATTTTGTTAAACCAGATGCATGGTCAAAATGAAGATGCGTCATTAAGACGTAATGAATATCTTCAGCATGCAGTCCCAGCTTTTCTAAAGATTCCTTAACTGATGATTCTTCTGTTACACCTTGATTCCGCTTCATTTTCTCATTCAATTTACCGTTCCCTATCCCTGAATCAATAAGCATGTTTCCTTCTTTCGTTTGTAAGAGTAACGGATCTGTTCGTAAATAAATATGATTTGTATCATTATGTTTATATTTGCGTGACCAAAGTACTTTTGGCACAACTCCAAACATCGCGCCTCCATCTAAATGTGTATTCCCACCTTTTAGCCACGTCACTTTTATATTTCCAATTTGTAACTGTTCCATATCCCATCCCCCTTTTCTATTTAATTTTAACATAATATTCCGATTATTTTTCATATAAAAAACCTATGCATTACTGCATAGGCTCCGTACGATATTTTGCTTCAACTCGGTAAATACGATGACCTTTACTAGAGAATTTCTCTTCGTATTCTGTCATAATGTTTCCTTCATAATCACTATTATGAAGATCTAGGCTAAGGTAAGTTAATAACATACCATACTCAGCCATACTCATAAGAGAATATTCAAATAATCCTTGGTTATCAGTTTTGAAATGAATTTCTCCGCCATCTACTAACACTTCTTCATAATTGCGTAAAAATGTTTTATACGTTAAACGACGCTTCGTATGACGATTCTTCGGCCATGGATCTGAGAAGTTTAAATAAACGCGGTCAATTTCACCTTTCGCAAAGAAAACTGTTAAATCTTCAGCATCTTTATTAATTAACTTTAAGTTTGGTACTTCTTCTTCAATTAATTTATCAAGTGCATCTACAACAACACTTGTGAATTTTTCAATTCCAATATAGTTTATATGCGGATTTGCTTTTGCCATATCATACATAAAGCGGCCACGTCCTGTACCTACTTCAATATGAATTGGCTGTTCATTTCCAAATACTTCTTTCCAGTTACCAGCGCGCTCCTCTGGGCTCCCAATTACGATATGTGAATACTCATTAATTCGATCCATTGCATAAGGCTTATGTCTTAAACGCATAGATGTCTCCCTCTCTTTACAAAACTATTTCAAAGGAAAAATTCCTTCTTTCTGTTTTAATCAATCTATCAAGCAAAAAACCAAGTACGTACGAGCACTCGGTCCGTTTCTTTCAAGTATAAGATGTACCATTTTGATAAAAACTACATAAAGCATTAAACGAAACTCCGATGTTTCGTTAGCCAATGATTAACTACTCCATGACGAGCAGCTTCTTCTCTTACATGTTCCAAAGAGAACAACAATCGAAAGGATGATCCGTTCATGCCAATTAATCAACAGCATCAATTAGAAGTGTTAAAAGATATTTTAATCAATCATCAAAGTGATTGCTGCGGGACAGTTTCTGAATGCGAGCAATTAGAGCGACTCATTCAATCGTTACTCGCAAACGATAGTATAAGTAGTGACACTAAAGCAATGCTAAACGATGTATATTCTTATAGTCAATCGGGTAAATATTCCTCTAATTTGGACAACCATATTTCCAATAATCAAGAACAACTTACTCAGTGGATTGCTGGAATGGACAATTTTTCTTAAGTATTATTCTGAAGCAAGTAGTTGCTGTAAATATTGGTGCCAATATTTAGCTTCTGCTTGCTGCTTTTTTGTTGTGTGCCATTGAATAGATAAAATCGTTTGTGCTATCACATACCATCTCATACGCCTAAGCAATGATTCATCTAGTTCAACCTCATAATATCCGAGCCACTCACTCCATTCATGGCGCGGAACATACCAATATAATAACATACCAAGATCCAGAGCTGGGTCAGCAATAACAGCTCCATCCCAATCAATTAAAAACAATTCATCTTCATCCGACAATATCCAATTGTTATGGTTTACATCACAATGGCATACAACGAATTCATTGTACTCAATATCTTTTAATGACTCAGTTAAATATTGAAGACCTTGCTGAATTGTTTCATCAACTCTTATATCTCCTCTTAAAACGAGCTGTAATTGTTGTAATAGCTCTTGCCCATGAAGCGGCTGCTTTCCTAGCCTTTGAATCATCTGCACAAGCGCTTTAGAGGAGTGTATTTTCTTCAAAAGTTTCGCAACACGTTCTAGTTTCATATCCTCTGGCTCTAACTTCTGTCCCGGAAGCCATTTTTGAGCAGAAATTACATCACCGTTCGTTACCCTTCTTGTCCAAAGTAATTTTGGAACAATTCCTTCTGCTGACAATACCGCTAAAAAGGGCGATGTATTCCGCTTTAAAAATAACTTTTGTTGTCCGTTTTGCGCAATATATGCATCGCCCGTTACTCCACCAGCTGGTATAAGACTCCACTCTTTTCCTAATAATTGTTCCAACCATTCCATATTCATTACCCGTTAACAAATCCTTATCTTTTATAGTATGAAAAGAAAAACCGCAACATTTCTACACATGTTGTGGATTCATATATTTTACTGTATTTGAATGAAAAAAACTTGGCATAAGCCGAAAACAGGATAAATCACCTGTTCTTCTAGTTTATTTTACAAAATCACTCATATAATGACAACTTATCAAAATCGTCACCTTTGTCAATTCTACATTTATTACATTCTCATCGTCAAGTAGCGATTTGTCACATTATCGTCAATATATACGTGCTAATTGGAGCCAATTGAAGTTCCTTTCCTCTAAATGAAGAAATTGGCTCTATTTTCGCTTGCTTTTCGTTTACTAACACATGCCACGTTTCTTCTTTTGGCAGCTGCACCGTTTTAGCTTCCAAACCGCTATTAAATAAAACTACAATCTCTTTCCACGGCCCAAATAATTCTACATGTTGCAGGTGATATGCCAGTACTTCTGTAGATGTTTGCAAAAAAGTCATATGCTTTTTTATAAGGTCTGCATTTTGTAATCGGAATGCCCCATGCCCTTTGCGAATCGCAATTAACCCTTTTATATAGTTAACAGTCTCCATCTCTTTCTCTTTTTGATCCCAATCTAATTGATTAATTTCATCATTTGCATTATAGCTATTTTCATTTCCTTGCTTCGTACGATAAAACTCTTGCCCCGCATGTAAGAAAGGAATCCCTTGTGAAAGAATAACCATTGCAGTTGCTAAACGATGACGCCTTTTCAAAATTTCTTCTGATTCTGGATTACTTTGCACTAGTTTATCCCACATCGTCATATTGTCATGACATTCTACATAGTTGATGCTTTGTACTGGCTCTAGGAACAATCCTGTTTCTTTCATACTTAAAAGGCTACCAGCTACTATATACTGCAAATGATTACAGTCTACATGCCCACCAAATGCAAAGCCACGTTTATTTATATTAAAAGTACTTCCTTTTATTCCATCACGAAATTGATCATTAAACTGTGCGATACATGGCATTTTATTCGCATTATTTAACGTCGCTTTCTCTTCAAGAGGAAGCGGTGTTTGCAAATCCCATCCTTCACCTAATAACAGCGCATCCTGCTTTATTTTTCGTACTTCCATTTCTACCTCGTTCATCGTTTCAACATCTAAAATGCCCATTAAATCAAATCGGAATCCATCAACATTGTATTCAGTAAGCCAATATACAACAGATTCTATAATAAATTTCCTCATCATTTTCCGTTCAGATGCTATATCATTTCCAACTCCCGTCCCATTAGAAGGCATGCCATCTTTACCGTGACGGAAATAATACCCAGGCACCAATTTTTCAAATGAAGATGTTTCTCTTTCAAATACGTGGTTATATACAACATCTACCACAACTCGGATGCCGTGCGTATGAAATGTTTCAATAACCTGTTTACACTCTGATATTCTGTTATACGGGTCAGAAAGGTTTGTAGCATAAAATCCTGTTGGCGCATTGTAATATAATGGATTGTAACCCCAATTATATGCGGAGGAAGGGTTCGCCTCATCTATGCCACCGAAACAAAATAAAGGCAATAGTTCAACATGTGTAACACCTAAATCTTTTATATGAGACAATCCCGTTAACGTCCCATTTCGTCCCGTTGTCTCCTCTTCCATCAATCCTTTATATGTTCCCTTTTTATTCACTCCACTGTTTGGGTGAATAGTAGCATCACGAATATGCAGTTCATACAATATGGCATCTGTCATTGACTGTAATGGTGGTAATTGCTTTCGTTTTGTTACATTCGTCTTTTCCAAATCGATAACAACGCCGTATTTCCCATTTACAGTCACTGACTTTGCGTATGGATCCACCGCTTCATTCCATATTAAATTAATACAAACAAGAAATGTATAGTGTGCTCCGTCTAAATTACCTTGTAATATATGAATCCAAACTCCATTTTCTTCCCTGTACATTTCATGATCGATATATTCTTTATCACTTTTATAAATTCTTACTTTCGCAAGCCTCGCAGTTGGAGCCCACACTTTAAATGTTGTTGCTTCTTTTTGATACACAGCACCTAAATCTGTACCTTCGTAATAATACTTCTCATCGAAGGTTGTTGTTCGAATCACAGCACCTATTTGTAAATCTGTTTCTTCGTTCCGTTCATCTCGTACTGTATAATACTTCCCCACATCTAGCGGCTCTTCTATAAAGCACTCATACTTCGTTGCATCCGGAAGCGCGATAGTATGAGCAATCGGTAAATCTTTCACATTGTTTCCTTCTTGTAAACGAAATTTCCGACTTGTTCCATACGCATGTGGGAGCAAAATTGTAATTTTATTCATTTCATCTAAATAAGCATCAAATGGACGTTTTACTTTCAACATAAAAAAATCACCATCATTCTCAAAGTTAAAATAAAGTGAATCCTTAATCAGTGGAGGTCATCCCCACTGATTATTAGCCCCCACCAATCGGGCTTTTATGGGATAAAACGAGCTGCAAATAATAAGGCTTTTCTTATCAGCAAGACTCTATACAGTAACTCCATTATTCTCTATAGTATATTCACCTGTATAAAAAACGTTTTCATACATTCTATTTTTGTAATTTTATTTCAGCAATCGATTTATATTTCGGCGTTTCCTTCATTTGAGATTCGTATAAAGTAATCGTATCCGCTTGAAATGATATTTCAGGCACTTCTTTTATATTTTCCAAATCAAACTTTTCTTCTCCTACCCATTTACGTGCAACGGTAATATGTGGATGATACGGGCGTGTTTCTAGGGAAAATTCATTTTCTTCACAAATAGTATGCACTTGCTTTTGTAACTGAAACAAATCGTGATTCTCACTTACCTTCGCCCAAAAAATACGCGGCTCGTCTTCCCTACCAAACGTTGAAAATCCTTGTAACGTGAAAGATAGTTCTTTTGTTTCTGTAAGTGTTTGTAATCCATTCTTTATTCCTTCTAATTGTTCCTCTGTCGCACTTCCTAAAAATGAAAGTGTAATATGATAGTCTTCTTCATGTACCCACGAGCGAAATGGTAATTCATCCTTCATGTCCTCTTTATAATTAAAGAGCACTTCTTTTATATGATTTGGTAAAGTAATTGCGACAAAATAATGCGGCACCATCTACATCGTCCCCTTTATGTTATTGTTGCTTTTCTTTCTTATCTCATTCAGCTAAAAAGAAGCGAACCGTCCAAAAAGTCTAACCTTTGAATAGATTTATTTTCTTATTAAGTTAAGATCGCAATAGTAAATGAAATTATATCGACGCAAATTGAAATATATCGACTTAACAACAAAATACGACAATAAAAGCAACCTATTCCTAACAGAAAACCGTCCCAAAATATCTTTTGGGACGGCCTCTCATTATTTCGCTAATTCATGAATTGCTTGCGCATAAATCGCTGTTGCTTTTAATAAATCTTCAATTTCAATGTACTCGTCTTTTTGATGCGCAAGTTCTTCTTTTCCTGGGAATAACGGGCCAAATGCAACGCCAGCTTTCAATGAACGAGCATAAGTACCACCGCCGATTGCTAACAATTCAGCTTTTTCACCTGTTTGTTCTTCATATACGCGTTGCAAAGTACGAATTAACGTATGATCTTTATCAACATGATGCGGGCGGGAGTTAGAATAATCCGCTACTTCAAATCCGTGAGTACCAACATATTCTTTTAACTTTGCAATCGTTTCTTCAAAGTTAGTCGTAACTGGATAGCGCACATTTAATCCTAAATTACCACCGTTTTCTTGCGAATAAGACAGGCGACCAAGATTCACTGTTAACGGGCCGCTAATATCGTCTTTATAAGAAATACCAGCTTTTTCTCCTAAAATATCTCCTGTAAATGTTTCTGTTACAAACGATGCAAATGAAGCCCCTTTTCCATCAAGAGAAACTTTCGTTAAGCAGTTTGCCAATAATAAACCTGCATTTTCTCCCTTTTCTGGGGTAGATCCGTGAGCTGAAATCCCTTTGATTTGCAACGTCAACGTATTTCCTTCTACAATTGCTTTACCTATTTTTTTAGCAGTTTGTAAATACTCTTCATATGCTACTGTAAGTGCATTTACATCTTCTCCTGTAATAACCGCTTCTGCAAAATCAGGAACCATATTTAAACGACGACCTGACTCAAATGAAATAAGCTTAAATGTACCTTCTTTCTCTTCGCCACCACTTTGCACAACTTGTATGTCAGAAATTCCTTTTTCCGCATTAATAATTGGAAAATCTGCATCCGGCGCAAAACCGATTGTTGGCATTTCTTCATTTTTAAAATAATGATCTACACACTTCCAATTACTTTCCTCATCTGTTCCTAAAATCATACGAACACGTTTTGAAAGAGGTAAGCCTAATTCTTTAACGATTTTCATCGCATAATAAGCTGCCATCGTCGGCCCTTTATCATCAATTGCACCGCGTGCAAAAATCTTCCCGTCGCGAATATCCGCACTATACGCAGGAGTTGTCCAGCCATCTCCTTCTGGTACAACATCAACGTGACAAAGAATACCTACTAATTCTTCTCCTTGTCCCATTTCAAGATGACCTGCATATCCTTCTAAATTTTTAGAAGCGAAACCTTCTGTTTCTCCTTTATGTAACATGAAAGATAAGGCTTTTTCTACACCTTCACCGAATGGTGCGCCCTCTTTCTCAGATTCTTCTTCCCATACACTTTTAATTTGTAAAAATTGTTGTGTATCACGAATTAAATCATCTTTTCGTTTTGTAACTTCTTCTGTCCAATTAATCGTTGACATCACGCATCCATCCTTCTTTTATATTCTCTCTTTCATCATAGCAAACGAAAATATCTTATGCCATACATGAAAACCCAATAACAAACAATTGTAATATTTCAGATATTTCTTATTAGTTTTTCTTTTATTTTCTCAAAAAAATTTGCAGGAATTTGGCGTTTTACGTAGAAATTTATGAGTTAGTTGACTGACCAAATATACAATGTCAACTACCAATATTTTTCTATATGAATATTTGTTAAACTTTTGTAAAATTTAAGTAGATTAAAGCATGAATTTTATCATGTAGAGTACAATGGTAGTAACGACCTTCTTTCCTGAATGGGGTCAAAAAAACTAGTAGAGGAGTGGTTTTCTCTTGAAACCTACAACTACTCGTATGCTAACACGCATTAAATCAATTTATATGTACATCAATGAAAACGGAACGGTAACGACGAAAGACCTTGTAGATGAGTTCGGGATCACACCGCGAACGATACAACGTGATCTAAATGTGTTGCAGTTTAATGAACTCGTGTATAGCCCCTGCCGCGGTAAGTGGACAACAACAGGAAAGAAAGTGAGAATGACCTCATAACAAAAAAATAATTGTATGTAAATAAATACATACCCCTTTCTAACTCATTAGAAAGGGGTCTTTTCTATACTTTGAAATTGGCGTTACTTTTCGTTATCTACTTGATACGTCTTTAACATTTCTACTTCTTCATCTGTTAATTCACGATATTGCCCAAGTTCTAACTCTTCATCTAACACTAAAGGTCCCATCTCTGTTCTCTTTAAATATACTACTTTTTTCCCTACCGCTTCAAACATACGCTTCACTTGATGGAATTTTCCTTCTGTAATAACAAGCTCAATTTCGGAAATATCATCACTTTTTAAAATTGTAAGTTCGCCTGGCTTCGTTTCATAGCCATCTTCTAAAATAACACCTTTAGCGAATTCTATTACATCCTCTTCCGTTACAACGCCTGAAATGTGTGCATAATATTTTTTCGGCACATGCTTTTTCGGAGATAATAGTTGATGCGTTAACTTCCCATCATTTGTGATTAATAAGAAACCTTCTGTATCAATATCGAGCCTTCCAACAGGGAATGGATCGAAAATCGCATCTTCTAATTCTAATAAATCTATTACTGTTTCGTGGTTATCATCTTCTGTCGCTGAAATAACACCTTGTGGTTTATGCATCATTAAATAAACAAACTCTTTATATTCCACAACTTCACCGTGAATCATAACCTCTTGCTCTTCTACATTCACATGAAACTTCGCATCTTTCACTGGCGTTCCATCAATTTTCACAACGCCATCTTTCAATAATTTCTTTACTTCTTTTCTACTTCCGTGTCCCATATTCGCTAATAATTTATCTAATCTCATGTTCTTCACCTTCTTTATTTATCATAGAAAAGGGGACGTATTTACGCCCCTTTTGATTTCAACTTTATTTTGAATCTACTACCAAGTTTACGCTGGATTTTCTCTAAAGCTTCTCCGCCAAATACTCTTTCTAGTACTCCCGTGCGAATCGCTAACAATCCGTAAACAAGACCACCAATACCTGCACAAATCGCAACTGTAATAAGAGCACCAATACGGCCATCAGGCGAAATCATGAAGGATAGAAGCCATTGTGATAGTTTTACAGCAATAACCATTACAAGTGTTAAGACTGCAATTTGGAATGTTCTCTTATATACAACACCAAATGAATAGTGTGCGTGTTTTTTGATTTGTCTATTCGTATACCATACGGAAGCCAAGAAGCCGACTGCAGTAGCCAAAATTGCCCCAACTGTACCGAAATAACGAATAAAGATTACGTTACATATAAATTTCAAAATAATACCCATCACAAGCGCAATAACCGCATGTTTCTGCTGGTTAATCCCTTGCAGAATTGCTGCTGTTACTGTGAATAAAGCGAATAACAATGCAACTGGCGCATACCACATTAGTACTTGTCCACCTAGTGGATCTGAATCGTAGAAAGCAGTGTAAATTGGATATGCAAGTGTAGAAATACCGATAACTGCTGGCAATGTTAAAAACATATTCGCCTGGAATGTTTGTGTAATTTGTAATTTCAAATAACGGTATTGCTTTTCAGTAAACGACTTTGTAATCGCTGGCACGAGCGTTAAACTAAACGCTGTTGCAAGTGATACCGGAATCATAATTAATTTATGCGTCCACATCGTGAAAATACCGAGTGCTCGCTCTGCGATATCTCCTTGACCAATCGCCTGCATAATAGAGTTAAATGTCAACGTATCAATTTGTTGATATAAAGGAATTGTTAATCCAATTACAACGTAAGGAATTGCATATGCAAACAACTCTTTAAACAATTGAACGGTACTTACCGTCGATTCTGGTACAGTTTGCTCAATTAAATATTGATCCAAATATTTTTTACGTTTTAACCAGTACCAAATTAATACGCCAAGTGCTCCAACTGCTGAAACGAACGCAGCAAATGTAGCAACCCCAACTGCCGTTGCTACTGTACCGCCAAGTACTTTAATAACGATGAAACTACCCGCTAATAAAAAGACGATACGAATAATTTGCTCAATAATTTGTGAAACCGTAGTCGGTCCCATCGATTGGTGGCCTTGGAAATAACCACGAATCAAACTTGCTGCCGGCACAACAATAAGCGCAAAACTTACGAGGCGAATAATCATCGTAACTTCTTCTATCTTATTTTGTAAACTTTGTTTACCAAGCATTGCTTCTGCAAATAATGGTGCGGTCATGTATAGTACTAAGAAGGAAAGAACTCCCGTTACTATCATCATAACCATTCCCGAGCGGAACATTCTCCGGCTCGTTTTATAATCTCCAAGTGCATTATATTTGGAAACAAACTTCGAAACAGCAAGCGGCACTCCTGCCGTTGCGATACTTAAAAATATCGTATATGGAATGTATCCATATGTATAGAGCGTTCCGCCTTCTGTGCCTACTAATGCATGAAACGGAAAGACGTAAATCATGCCTAAGAACTTTACTAAAAATGTCCCTAACGTCACAATAAGCGTTCCGCGCAGAAATTTTGAATCGGACATACAAAAATCCTCCTACATTTACATAAAGTGAAACTATAACTAGCGGGAGATTTCACTCCTACTGATTATTAGTTGAACCATTCGAGCATTTACGAGCAAGTGACCCCTCTCCCCTTCTGCTAAAGCTGGAGATCGTAGTCTTATTGCCCACAAATAGCAGGATAGTACTGAACTCTAACTTTTGTATTGTACCACAATTCTCCTCTTAAGCAGTACTTCACTCTATTTTTCTTTTAAGGGAAAACATGCTATTCTTTTAGGCAGGAAATGTAGAAAATGAGGTCGATATATTATGCATTATGATGTTATTGTCATCGGCGGCGGTCCTTCAGGGCTAATGGCTGCAATCGGTGCTGCTGAAGAAGGCGCAAGCGTCTTACTTCTTGATAAAGGAAATAAACTAGGACGTAAACTTGCGATTTCTGGTGGTGGTCGTTGTAACGTAACGAACCGTCTACCACTTGATGAAATCGTTAAACATATACCTGGAAATGGTCGTTTCTTATACAGTGCTTTTTCTATTTTCAGTAATGAAGATATTATTACATTCTTCGAAAATCTCGGTGTAAAACTGAAAGAAGAGGATCATGGCCGCATGTTCCCAGTATCAAATAAAGCGCAATCTGTTGTAGATGCACTGTTAACACGATTAAAAGACTTAGGTGTGAAAATACGTACGAATACGCCTGTTGAAACGATTGAATATGAAAACGGTCAAACGAAGGCTGTTATTCTGCAAACAGGTGAAGTGTTAGAAACGAATCACGTCGTTATCGCTGTTGGCGGAAAATCTGTTCCTCAAACTGGTTCTACTGGAGACGGATACGCTTGGGCTGAAAAAGCTGGGCATACAATTACAGAACTTTTCCCAACAGAAGTACCAATTCTTTCAAACGAACCGTTTATTCGTGACCGCACATTACAAGGTCTTGCTTTACGAGATGTAAACTTAAGTGTATTAAACCCGAAAGGAAAAGTTATCATTTCTCATAAAATGGACATGCTCTTCACTCACTTCGGCCTATCTGGTCCTGCTGCTCTTCGCTGTAGCCAATTCGTTGTGAAAGCGATGAAAAAGTTTAAAACGAACACAGTGCACATGAGTATCGATACATTGCCAAAAGAAAATAGTGAGCAACTGTTCCAGCGCATGCTGAAACAAATGAAAGAAGATCCGAAAAAAGGAATTAAAAACGTTTTAAAAGGCTATGTTCCTGAACGTTACTTCCTATTCTTATTAGAAAAAAATGAAATTGACGGTAGCGAACAAGCTGGACAAGTTTCTCATGAGAAGATTCGTGCACTTGTGAAAGACTTTAAAGAATTTACCGTTCATGTAAATGGTACGCAGTCACTTGAAAAAGCATTCGTTACTGGCGGAGGCGTATCCGTTAAAGAAATTAATCCGAAAGAAATGGCTTCGAAATTCACGAATGGTTTATACTTCTGCGGAGAAGTTCTTGATATTCACGGTTATACTGGCGGCTATAACATTACATCTGCCCTTGTTACTGGCCGAATTGCCGGAACAACAGCTGGACAAAATGCGAAAATGCAATATTAAAGAAGAAACAGGGACTCCTGTTTCTTTTTTTAGTATGTTGGAATAGCAAAGCAGTACACGAAATTATATCGGCGATACTTTAAATATATCGACCGTTTCTTCAAAAATATCCCTTCCTCCTAACTTCCCATTGCTTTTTTGTTGCTTTATATACCTTAGTACCTTTATATTTTATATTGTTGAATATTCGAAAAAGGGTAAGGGGAAAACAAATGAGAAAAAAAGTCATGATTTCTTTAATGCTAATGACGTTTCTTTCTGCGGTAGAAGGAACGATTGTTAGTACAGCGATCCCTCGTATAACGAGTGATTTGTCAGGCGTCGAACTTGTTAGTTGGGTATATGCAATCTATATGCTTGCAACAGCTGTTTCGACTCCAATATACGGAAAGCTAGCTGATTTATTCGGCCGTAAAAAAGTTCTGCTCATCGGAGCAACAATCTTCTTAATCGGTTCTGCACTTTGCGGAGTCGTTACATCAATGGAACAATTAATCTTCTTCCGTGCTCTTCAAGGTATAGGGGCTGGTGCTGTTATGCCGATCACAATGACGATTATTGGAGACCTATATAGCGAAGCGAAAGACCGTGCGAAAGCACAAGGCTGGATGAGTGCCGTTTGGGGTGTATCTGGTGTTATAGGGCCGTTAGTTGGTGGATTTTTAGTTGATTCCCTTTCTTGGCGCTATATTTTCTTCTTAAACGTTCCTTTTGGAATTATCGCTTGCTTAATGTTTGCCACTTCTTATAAGGAATCTGTTAAGTCCGCCGCTAAGCAACATATCGACTATCTTGGTGCGACAGTCTTCTCATTAAGTACAATTGCTTTACTATACGCATTATTAACAGGTAGCAGTAAGCAAAACTGGGGAGACATTTCAATTATCGGCCTATTAATCTTTGCCGCTGTTTCATTCATTATTTTCTTATACATCGAGAAAAAATCTCCGGAACCATTAATTCCGCTAGCACTTTTCTCTAACCGTACATTATCTACAATAAACATACTAACACTTATTGCTGGCGCAATGATTATTAGTATTACAGTGTATCTTCCAATTTGGAGCCAAGGTGTTTTAGGAAAAAATGCGACAGAGGCTGGACTCATTTTAATGCCGATTCCTGTTATGTGGACATTCGGTGCTATGTTCTCCGGTAACTTAGTTGGCAAGTTACAAACGAAACAAATTATTTTACTTGGAGCTAGCATTTTATCAGTTGCTACTTTCTTATTATTTACATTATCAACAGATTCACCATCATTCCTTATTTATGTTGCAGTCGGATTATTCGGCTTAGGAATGGGGCTTATTACACCAATTTACATGGTAACAATTCAAGCAGCTGTACCGGCCCATACGCGCGGAACGGCAGTTGGTTTAAACACATTTATTAATACATTTAGTCAAACACTAGGAGCTGCAATCTTCGGAACGATCTTCAATACGATGATTCATGCACGTGGCATTAAAAACCTTGATCTTGTTTCTTCTGGCGGACATGGAGGAGCTACAGCAAACGTAGCAACCGAGTCTCAAGACGCATTAGCATCAAGTGTACACGTCATTTATATGAGCACTTTCGGATTAGCGGTATTCACATTAATTATTGCTTGGCTCTTATTAAAGCCAGCTAAACAAACAAGTGAACAATAAAAAGAGGATGACCATTTTGGTCATCCTCTTTGCATAAAATCTACTCTTCATTCTCCACAATATGTTTAAGCACGGACAATTTATTATCCCAAAATCGTTCATAGTACGAGAGCCACTGCTGTAATTCCTCTAATGGTTCTGGATGCAAACGATATATCTTCTCTCTTCCGCTCTTTCTTCCACTCACTAAATTCGCTTCTGAAAGAATATGAAGATGCTTTACAACTGCAGTACGGCTCATCGGAAAATGATCCGTTATTTTTGAAATTGGTAACTCTTTATCACTTAATAACCGTAACACTTCTCGGCGGGTTGGATCAGCAATTGCTTGAAATACATCATATTTCGCTGCTGACGAGGACACTTAGCCTTCGACAACCTTTTTCAGTTTTTCATTTACAATCGCTACCCAGCCGCCATTCATTCTATCGCGAATAATAGAGCTCTTCGCATTCGCTTTCGGAAGAATTTCATCAGGATGTTTCCAGCCGCCGTGAATTAACGTAAATTCTGTTTTATTATCTCCTAAGTCTTTCAAATCAAATGAAACAATCCAACCATCTGTATCCCATGAGAAAGATAAATGATTTGGCTCATCAATCTCTAACACCTTACATGGTGATGGCCCAAATGGTGATTGCACATGAAACTCATGTTCTACCTCTAATTCGAAATCATTTGGCATAAACCATGACGCAATTCCTTCTGCAGTTGATACTACATTCCATACTTTTTGAATAGACGCGTTAAAAACGATTGTTTGTTTAATATCATTTAATGTATTTTGTTGTTCCATTTTATATCTCCTTTATTCGGCATCAAAATATAACACCTTTTAGTTTCACATTAACAATATAACACCTTTTGGTTTCATGTCAAGAAAGGCTCTTTTTCACTGTTGAGAAATTCTCAACATTTTTTCAACAGGACAAACACCCTTTCAGCATTCCTTCATAATATACTCACAAAGGCAATGAAAAACAGAAAATTCTCTCAACACGAAACTCCATCAATCATATTGAGAGAAGCGCCTAACTTATCTCATCTGTACTTCGTCTCTCCTCCTTCCCTCGGGGACAATACGCGAGATATGTAAAGATCAGAAGGAGTGTGCCCACCATTTGGGTGGTAGTTATTTCTCTTCTCCTCAATATTTCCTTAGAAGTGAAATGACTACCCACTCACTTTTTTAAACAACAATGAAAAGGGGATGAACGCTATGTTCTATTGCATTAACTGTTCTGAAATTCACCATGAAAAACATCCGAATGATAAAGTATTCAAAAATGGTTTTTATATTGATCCATTTTTAGGTGATCGTTATCACCTCGGTATGTGCACTGATGCTCAGGAGCATGAAACAGGAGAAGTTCTTTTAACGGAAAAGAAAACAGGCGCAACACAATCTATTATGAATATTTTACCGACTCATGTTGTCCCAACATAAAGCATAAAAAAGAGCTGGCTC
The DNA here is from genome assembly GCF_002975175.1 of Bacillus sp. MYb209. GTDB lineage: Bacteria > Bacillota > Bacilli > Bacillales > Bacillaceae_G > Bacillus_A. The sequence continues at coordinate 157,546 of NZ_PCNZ01000007.1, read as the reverse complement.
ACCCAGCTCTTTTTTATGCTTTATAAACAATCATTGCTGAAAAACAATAAATTTGATTTTCATCATCGTTAATTGAAACACCAACTTGATACTTTATATCTACAAAATTTCCATCATCAATTTTTTTCAAAAATACATTTACAGCGTCTTCTAAGTCTTTTTCATGACTTTCATCAAACACTTTCACACGAATCATGTTAACACCATCCTAGATCGCAGCCCTCCGCCGCTTGTTTATTGCCACGGTGCGTATCTATGATGCGATAAAACTTTCCATCTTCATATATATATCCGTCTTCTAACACATATTGTTTATCTTCAGTATAGACATAAAACTTACCTATCATAAACTTACTCGTATATAATTCTAAATAATCTTGCCTAAATTTAGCTACAACTTTATTTGTAATATCAATTCTAATTGTGCGCCCCACCTTCTCTCCCTCCCTTGCAAAGAACGGATTTAGGTATATTGTATTAGCGATTTTATATTTTATGCTTAAAAATAAGTGGATATGCCTTCTTTCTGCGCCTGTACTATTTTTCTAAAAAAATCCCCCCTATTTATTCAACTTATAAGAGCAAAAAACAAATAAAAAAACGACTTTTATATATTGACTACATCATATCAGATGTGATATTATATAAAATTTGACATTTTTATCCTCGTATGTTATCATTAAAAGTGGTTACCACATATGGAGGTGGATGATTTGTTTCAAATTGGTGATAAAATCGTTTATCCAATGCACGGTGCAGGAATCATCGAAGCAATTGAAGAGAAAGAAATATTAGGCACTACGCGTCAATATTGTGTTATACGCATAATTAGTAAAGATATGCAAGTAATGCTTCCGATGAATCAATTACAAAAATCAGGTATACGTTATATCGTCGATAAAGGTACGTTAGATGGTATACTTCTTGAATTTCATCATGGGGAATCAGACCCCTCACTCTCTTGGAAACAAAGATATACAATGAATATGGAAAAAATGAAGAACGGCAATCTTCAAGATAGTGCAGAAGTTGTTCGTGATTTACTTCGTCGCAATAAAGAAAGAGCATTAAATGCGAGCGAAAAACAAATGCTAGATAATGCGCGTAAAATGGTTATTAGTGAAGTTGCACTTGTACAGAATGTTTCAGAACATCAAGCAACAGAATTTCTTCAAGATACAATCAATCATTAATTTTAAAAATAGCCGACCGCTATTTTTTTTGCGTAAAAAAGGCCAAAGAGTTAAATCTCTTTGGCCTTTCATATTACCCACGCCCCGCTTGAAACGATGGGTATAAAGTCATTCCACCATCTGCAAATAACGTAATTCCGGTTACGTAACTTGCCTCTGCTGAAGCGAGCCACGTTGCTACTGCTGCGATTTCTTCGGGCTTCCCAATGTACCCCATCGGAATCATACTTTCTACGTCAGCCCGCTGTTTTGGATCAGCAAACTTTTCAGCATTAATTGGCGTATTAATTGCACCTGGTCCAATATTATTTACTCGAATACCTTTTGGCGCATATTCTAACGCTAACGTTTCTGTCATAAGTTTAATACCGCCTTTACTTGCTGCATAGTGCACGAATAATGGCCACGGAATTTTCTCATGAACACTAGACATATTAATGACAGATCCTTTAATATTGTGTTCCACAAAATATTTAATCGCTTCTCGACTTCCTAAAAAAGCACCTGTTAAATTTGTATGAATTACTTTATTCCAATCCTCTAACGGCATTTCATGCGATGGTACCGCATTTTCTATCCCTGCATTATTAATCATAACGTCGAGCGTACCAAATTCTTTAACAGCAGATTGAATGAGATTCACAACATCTGCCTCGGCCGTGACATCACCTTTTACAGCAATCGCTTCTCCGCCTACTTTTTTAATTTCTTCTAGCACATCATTTGCTTCTGACTCTCGTGAGCGATAGTTAATAACAACTTTTGCTTTCTCCTTAGCAAACCTTACTCCCATCGCTCTTCCGAGACCAGTTGCTGATCCTGTAATAACGACGACTTTTCCTTCTAAATCACTATACATTTTAATACCTCCTTATCCTTTTGCAATCCCTAACATAATTCCGGCTGCGATAATAAAAACGATACCAACAACAATACCTGTTAATTGACGTTTCGTTTTCTTTTCACCTAATATAAGAATCCCGCCAAGCGTCGAAATAATAATTCCCATTTGTGAAAGGGAAAAGCTTGTTGCGACCCCAACTCTTGGCTGCGAAATGAATAAAAACATATTTCCAGCTGCCCAAATCAATCCTGGAAGAATATTTCGAATCGCATATTTATTGAATGGATGATGTTTAAATGTGAGTAAAATCCCGCCTAATACCATACCAACTGCTTGTGGTAATAAAGCCGACCAACCATCTACGTTAAATAGCCTAATAACTACTACGTAAACTAAATAACCGACTGTTGAAATTAATAAAATTATGATGCCCCTTTTAAAACTTGCTGCTTGCTCTGCATTTTTTTCTTCTTCATTTTGAAGTGATGTTAAAATAACACCGATAATAATACAAACGAGCGCCAAAACTCCAAGGACGACCGATATCGTCGTTGACCATTCATGAAACACGATAACCCCAAATAATGTTGTCGCGACTAATTGAAGCCCTGTTGAAATCGGCATCGTTCTGGAAACACCCATTAAATCAATACTTTTTAATTGATTCGCTTGACCAAGTGCCCAAAATAAGCCGGATACAATTCCAACTCCAATAACGGTCGGAGTTAATACCGGCTTCATAAAAATATAAACAACAATTGAGAAGATAAGTGCACCGAACGTTGTACCGAGCGTTTGACTATACGGTCCCCCGCCCAGTTTCACGTTAAATAGCACAATACTCCCCCAAAATATAGCTGGTAAAATCGCTAAAAGTATATCCATCGCTCATTACCTTTCTCTACAAAATGTCATAGGTTACCGCTCTAAATCATTAGAGTGAGCTTTTATTTTTTCGTTTTTTCGTGCACAAATCTTTTCTACAATAGCACCAGAAACATTCTTTTCTCGTTCCACCTTCTTTATCTTTATGTGATCTAAATTGTCTTCCAAAGTAAGTGTAACTTTGTCATTCGGCGGATTATGTGCCCCTTGAAATGTAAGAAATTGTATCTTAACTTCAAACCTAGGAACAAACTCATCTTTCTTGCCTAGACGCTTTATATTTGTAACTGAGTCACATTCATATTGATCTTCTGTCACTTGCCTTATAACTGAGTAATACCGATTCAGTAACGCACTTTCTAAAAGCTGTTCCTTCGATTCTTTTGCCCAAGAAGAGCTTGGAGAAGAGAAGAAAACAGAACAGATCATTGCAATCATTACACATATCTTTTTCATAACTTCCTCCTTTTCCTATAAGATAGTGTTCTCCAAAATGCCATAAAAAAACGACTTTCCCTATTTAAGAAAGTCGTTTTTCATAGCACAAATCCAATATTAGCCACCGCTCACTGGTGGTATTAGTGCAACTACATCACCAGATTGTATCGTATCATCTTCATTGGCGTACTCTTCATTAATTGCAACCATAATTGGCGCTGACACTGGTACATTATATTCTTTCGCAACAATATCTTTTAACTCTGCAACAGTAATATTTTCTTTCTCTATTTGTAATTCACTTGCTCCTGCTTCTTCTTGCAAGTTCGCAAATAACAATACTCGAATCATATTTATAACTCCTTCCCAGGCTCTCCTGCTGGATATGGCGTCTTCTCTAATTGATCACCAATCCATGAGTCACCATCTTCCCAAAACTCCTTTTTCCAAATCGGGACAATTTGCTTAATGCGTTCCATAATATATTCATTCGCTTCATAAGCCTCTTTGCGATGAGGCGTTGATACAGCAACAACAACCGCGATATCAGAAATTTGCAGCGTACCGATGCGATGTGTAATCGCAACATGTGTACCAGGCCACTTCTCCTTCACCTCTGTCCCGATTTTCTGTAGCATCTTTTCTGCCATCGTCTTATAAGCTACATACTCTAAGTATAGCGTACGACGCCCTTTCGTAAACTCCCTAACTGTTCCGATAAATGTTGTGACAGCACCACATTCACGGCGAACTACTTTCTTTGCCACCTCTTCAATCGAGATTTCTGTATCAATTACTTCATAATACGTATTTATCATTTTGCACCCCTAGCCGTTTGTAAAAACCAGTCTATATACAATTTTTCTTCTGTTATATGAAATACTTTGTATTCTTCTCGTAAATTTACCGGAGCATCATGCCACGTAATAACTGCTACTACATTTTCTACTTTATGTAAAAGTTCAGCGTCTTCCGCAGAACGAAGTAACACTACTTTTGGATATTTCTCCGTTTTATAGCCCTCTATTAAAATCATATCCACTTCAAAAAATTCGTACAAGCGGATAATTTCTTGCAAGGACCATTCATCTCGCAAAGAGGACAGAGATAGTAATCCAGCTCCTTCTACACTACTTACTACAGCACCAGCTTTTCGGTGCCTTTCACTATCTTTTTGCGCTACTTCGGGAAAACCTCCATGACCATGATGCTTAATTGTAGCAACCTTCATTTCTCTTTCAGCCAATGCATGTACCATTTTCTCTACAAGTGTTGTTTTCCCACTATTTTGATACCCTACTATTTGTAAGATTGAAGAGGCTTTGCCCACGGCCAATCACTTCCCTCCGAGTATTCTAACAATACTACGGATACTTTCATTCCCGCTTCAAATCCTCTCGTTCCTCCAGGCAACACGATAAAAGCATTTGCATCAGCAAGTGAAGATACCGCACTCGATTTATCTAAACCGACTGGCATCACTTGCAATGCCCCATTAACGATCGTCACTTTTGCTCTCACGAAACGAGTAAACGGATTTGGTTTCGGAAAATCTTTTTGTAAAACAGCGTCTGCTCTATATACGTGAGGCTCCTTCGCATGCAAATACGTTTTCATAATTGGATGCACAAATAATTCGAAACCTACATAACAAGCTGACGGATTACCTGATAAACCGAAGAGTAGCTTTCCATCAACTTCAGCTACTGTCGTTACACTCCCCGGCCTCATCGCTATTTTATTAAAGAGTACATTCGCCTGTAACCTTTCATAAATAGCTGGTAAATAGTCATAATCTCCTACTGAAACACCGCCCGTTGTAATTAAAATATCAACCTCATCCATCGCTGATTTAACGGCTGTAAAACATGCATCTAACTCATCTGCAAGTTGTCCATAGTAACGCACTTTTCCGCCAGCCTTCATAATTTGAGCGGCAATCATGTAAGAGTTACTATTTCTAATTTTCCCTGGCTCTAACGCCTCATGCACTTCTAGTAATTCGCTTCCTGTCGTTACAATACCGACAACAGGCTGTTTTACAACTTTCACAGTGCTATATCCAAACGTCGCTAATAATGCGGCAACACCTGGATTGATTGCAACACCTTTCTTAACGAGGACTTGATTTTGTTTTATATCTTCTCCTTTAAATGACACATTGTCACCGTTTTGGAAAGGACGTTTTAACTTCATATATGTACTTTCATTCCTCTCGAATCCTTCCGTCAATTCTAGCATTACGACTGCATTGCAATCTTCTGGAATAGCTGCTCCTGTCATAATACGAACCGCCTTAAAAGCCCCTACTTCTTCTAAAAAAACAGATCCTGCTCCGATCTCTCCTATTACTTCAAATTCAACCGGCTGCTCTTGACTTGCGTCTTTCGTATCTTCTGCTCGAATTGCGAAACCATCGTAAGGAGAACGATCAAAGTGAGGAACGTCGTGATCTGAGACAACATCCTCCCCAAGAATCCTCCCATAACTTTCTGTAATAGAAACTTCTTCTACTTCACCATGCTTAGCATATTTCATAACCCGCTCTACTGCCTCAGCAACTTGAATCGGGATTCGTTTTTCTACCATTGTTTCTCACCTCATATTTGCAAAATATCTAATCTCGATTACACTTTATATATTAAATAGCAATTACTTCAAGGAGGAATTCCATGTCTTCATTTACACATTTCAATGACCAAGGACGCGCTAAAATGGTTGATATAAGTGACAAAAAAATAACCGTTCGAACAGCAATAGCATGCTCTAGCATTCTCGTTACGAAAGAAATTTTTGATAAAATCTCTCACAATGAAATTGGTAAAGGTGACGTATTAGCCGTCGCACAAATCGCAGGTATTATGGCTGCAAAACGCACTTCTGATATTATCCCAATGTGCCATCCTTTATTATTAAAAGGTGTTGATGTCTCTTTCGATTGGAAACAGTCAGAAGAACAATATCGACTACTTATTGAAGTAAAAGTTAAAACAGAAGGTAGTACCGGCGTTGAGATGGAAGCTTTAACAGCTGCTTCCGCTACTGCTCTTACTGTATACGATATGTGTAAAGCGGTTGATAAGGGTATGATTATTGGCGAAACGTACTTACTTGAAAAAACGGGCGGAAAAAATGGAGATTATATTAGAAATTCTTAATCCTACATTTCCCTTTTGAACCTAAAGGATTCCCCTTTAGGTTCAACCTATATATCTTGCATATAGTCGTTTCGCAACATTCATATCATTCGTACCATGAATAAACGCTCTGCCATCTGTAAATAAAACAAAACGATATTCTTCCACCGGAAATGATAATAAATACGGCGTTGCCTTTACATCCACACTTTTTTGTAAGCGCTTTTTAATTTCTTCTAAATTAATCCCCTGACGCACACCTGGACGGATTTGAACTGTATTTCGTCCACATAATACTTCTGTTTTCGTTTGTGCTTCAAATGTTAAACTCGGATATGTACGTAACTTTCCACAAGATAAACATGTATCCTTTTTCTGCCTATTCACTTTAAATGCCATCTGTTGATTATTCCAAAGATCAAATGATAGCATCGTTTCACGAAGTGCCTCAAAATCTTCTACTAATATTTTCAAGGCTTCCGTTATTTGATGTGCAACTACTAATTGCACTGCTGGCTGTATAATACCGGCTGTATCACATGTCGCTCCGCTCGCTGGATGTTCCATTAAACATCGAAAACACGGCGTTTTTCCTGGCAAGATTGTATAAGTTACTCCGTAGCTTCCAACGCATCCTCCGTATATCCACGGAACGTTATACATCTGGGATATATCATTAATAAGAAGGCGCGTTTCAAAATTATCTGTCGCATCTAATATTAAATCTACACCTTTAATTAATTCTTCCATTTCTTGCACCGTTACATCAGTCACAACCGGTACAATTTCTACTTCGGAATTAATTGCCTTTAAATGTTCTGCTGCCGCTATCGCTTTCGGCTTATAATGCTTCGCATCTTCCTCTGTATATAATTGTTGCCTTTGTAAATTACTCCATTCTACATAATCACGATCAGCAATTGTTATTTTTCCAACACCTGCTCTAACAATTGCTTCTGCATTCGCTGCTCCGAGTGCACCAGCACCGATGACGAGCACGTGCTTCCCTCTTATTTTCCGTTGCCCTTCTTCCCCAACACCAGAAAATAACATTTGTCTTGAATATCGATCTTGCATACGACATCCCCCTTTCTTATCCTCCTATATAAGACATTTCAATTTTCGGACGATTTTTCGCACTTTCTTCCGTCCGTTCATCTGAATATCGATCTTTTCTATCCTTCCATACACCTTGTATGGCTTTTAATAAATCATTATCCGAAAGGTTTTCCCTGAGAAGTTTCCTTAAATCCATTCCTTCTGTCGCAAACAAGCAAGTATAAAACTTTCCATCTGCTGAAATTCTTGCTCTCGTACAAGAAGAACAAAATGACTCAGAAACAGAGGTAATAAAACCAACCTCTACATTCGTTCCAACGTATCGATACCGTTTCGCAACCTCCCCAAAATAATGAGCTTCAGCTGGCTCAATTGGATACACCCCATGAATCATATCAATTAATTCTCGTTTCGTAATAACTTGATCAAAATTCCATCCATTCGTACTGCCAACATCCATAAACTCAATAAATCTAAGTGGAATTCCTTGTTCTTTAAAATATGTAGCCACCGGAAGTACTTGATGATCGTTCATCCCTTTTTTCACAACCATATTTACCTTCACTTCAAGGCCTACTTCTTTCGCTGCCATAATTCCTTTTAACACTGGCTTCGTATTCATATTCCGGCCATTAATTGCGCGGAACACATTATCATCTATCGCATCCAAACTAACATTTACTCGGTGTAATCCAGCTTCTTTTAACGCCTTCGCTTGTTTCGTTAAATGAATCGCATTTGTCGTTAATCCTATATCTACTAAACCATCAATTTTCACGAGACGTGCGATAAGTTTTGTTAAATCCTTACGGAGCAATGGCTCGCCACCAGTTAGTCTAATTTTCCGTACACCGATGCTAACAAATACTTTTGCTAATCGCTCGATTTCATCAAATGTCAGTAAAAACTCATCTTTCAAAAAAGCATAATCAGGACCAAACACTTCCGCTGGCATACAATACGTACACCGTAAATTACAACGATCAATGACAGAGATGCGCAAATCTTGAAGGGGGCGTCCGAAAAAATCTTTAACCTTCTCCTGCATCGCCACTCTCCCTTTCTGCCAAATTTTTACCTCTCTTCATTCTATTATAATATATTTTCGAACCGCGATGTTTTTGCTCAAGTGAATAAAGTGAAACTTTAATCAGTCGGGGTTTTGTCCATCCCCACTGATTATTAGCCCACAAATAGAGGGATAAAAAACCTTGAAACATAAAAGTTCCAAGGTTTTTTTGCTTATTAACTTAATCTAATAATAGTTAGAGTAGCTCCTGGCGTTGTCGTAGATAATGTAGCCACCGCAACTAATCCAAATAATTGCAGGCTAATAGCGGCTCCAGCAGGCAAGTTAGCAATTATTGTCGCATTAAATGAACCTGTAGCTACCGCTGGAGAATTTATCGTTCCTGCAAGCGGACTGCCATTTACAGTTATACGCGAACTTACAAGTAAAGCTGCTGTTATATTAATTGTATAAGCTATATAATAGTTCCCTGCATTCGCAACGGTAAACACCGTATTTCCACCACTAACCGTTATTCCTGGTCCAATATTTTGATTGTTTGGTAATGGGATATTCGTACCACCTAATAAAACGGAAATAGCGCTTCCTGAAGTATTATTCGCAAATGAATACGTCGCAGTTGTACTAACTCCAGTCGCCCCCGTCCCGCCTGTTGCTCCAGTTACCCCTGCTCCGGTTGGGCCGGTTGGACCTTGAATCCCTTGCGAACCCGTTGCACCCGTGTCTCCGGTTGGACCTTGTTGACCTTGAATTCCTTGAACACCTTGCGGGCCTGCTGCTCCTATTGGGCCTTGAGGACCTTGAACACCTTGGGGACCTTGTGATCCGGTCGCTCCCGTTGCTCCTTGTATTCCTTGTGGACCTTGATTTCCTTGTGGTCCTTGATCTCCCATTGCTCCGGTTACACCTGTCGCTCCTGTTGCCCCTGTTGCTCCCGTCCCACCTATCGCTCCTGTTGCTCCTGTCGGTCCAGGTGGTCCAGGTGGTCCACCCGATGGACCTGTTACTCCTGTTGGTCCCGACGGGCCTGTTGGACCACTCGGCCCTGCTGGCCCTCCGGAAGGGCCTGTTACCCCTGTTGATCCTGTTACGCCCGTTGGGCCTGTAGTTCCCTCACCAGTCGCTCCCGTTGCTCCTGTATCTCCAGTTACTCCCGTCGGACCTTGTATTCCTTGTATTCCTTGTGGACCTTGAACACCTTGCGCTCCCGTCGCACCTATTTCTCCTTGTATTCCTTGCACTCCTTGTGGGCCCTCTGGCCCTGTTGGACCAATTTGTCCTTGTATCCCTTGCATTCCTTGAATCCCTTGTGATCCTGTCGCCCCCGTCGGCCCCTGTATACCTTGCACTCCCTGTATACCTTGCTGACCTTCTGGACCCGTTGCACCTACTGGCCCCACTGGTCCTTGTATTCCTTGCTGTCCCTCTGGCCCTGTTGGACCAATTGGGCCCTGTACTCCTTGTATTCCTTGCGGGCCTTGCAGTCCTTCTGGACCTGTTGGCCCCAATTCACCCATCGGCCCTTGAATTCCTTGTATTCCTTGTGGGCCTGTTGCTCCTATTGGCCCTTGTACTCCTTGTATTCCTTGAGGCCCTTGATCTCCTGTTGCTCCTGTCACTCCTTGAGGTCCTATAGCCCCCTGTATACCTTGTGTTCCTTGATCTCCCGTCGCTCCCGTTATCCCTTGAATCCCTTGTACTCCTTGTATTCCTTGTTCTCCCGTTATTCCTATCGGACCAGGAATACCTTGAATCCCCTGCGGACCTTCTGGGCCTGTTGGGCCAAGTGGCCCTTGGATCCCTTGTATTCCTTGTGAGCCCTGTATCCCAGTTACTCCTGTACTTCCCGTCGGACCTGTATTTCCTGTTGCTCCTGTACTTCCTGTCGCCCCAGTATTTCCTGTCGATCCAGTTGCTCCTGTACTTCCACTCGGTCCGCCTCCTGGCCCTGTTGGGCCAGGAGGTCCCCCTGACGGACCGGTTACCCCTGTTGAACCTGTAATTCCTGTCGGTCCTGTAACCCCCTGACCAGTTGCTCCAGTTCCCCCCGTACTTCCACTCGGCCCTTGTGGGCCAATAAATCCTTAGGCTCTTTGTATCCCTTGTGGACCAGTTACTCCCTGCACTCCTTGCACTCCTTGAACACCTTGAGGACCCTCAGGTCCAGTTGCTCCTATCGCTCCTTGTACTCCTTGTATTCCCTGTATACCTTGTACTCCAGTTGCGCCAGTTGGACCAATCGGACCTTGTATTCCTTGGACACCTTGTGCACCTGTCGCTCCTGTATCTCCTGCCGATCCCCTCACTCCTTGGGGTCCTTGTTGTCCTTCTGGTCCTGTTGCTCCTATTTGTCCAGCTGGTCCTTGAATCCCTTGCACTCCTTGCGGTCCTGTTGGTCCAGTAATCCCAATGCCAGTAAATCCTGTTGGAACAGGAGGGAAAGTAGGACCAATAAGATTTGGTGAAATTCTGAAATTAGAGTTTAATGAATTTTGTTTATTTTTATTATCGCGCTCTTTCACACTTTCACCACCTACAAACCATCTTTTTACATGAAACAAAACTCTTCTTTTTAATCTATTTACAAAAACAATCTCCAAGACTACTTTTATTAGACTCTAATTTATTTTATGAAGTGAATTTTTTAATTAAATTAATAAAAACTCCCCTAATTTCCTAGGGGAGTCCAGCTGTTGAATCCATATTATCTGTATTAGGGACAGCTTGCGATATACTCGACACATTTGCACCTTGCCCCATATTTGTTCCCGTTACAGTGCCAGCAGGAGTACCTCTCGTATACGTTGTCGTCACACTATCTCCCGGCTGTAAACAAAGCTTCGTCTCCGTCCCTATTACTGTAACAACATCAATCCAAGTGCAACCCGTTGAACCACTATACGATTTCGAAGCAGTAAACGATGTATCACTCAAATTATCACCGGTAAATATATTCCCAGTATTATTAACAATAATAAACTCTTTTATATGCGCAGGCATACTTACACTCTACCTTTCCTTTATGCACCTAATGTACGTGTACTTGTTGCTAATGGCGGTAAAAATACTGATGTTCTAATTGTAGGTTCAGGTATACGTTTTCCATTTAAAAAAACTGCCGCACTTGACCCTCCAGCACCGGCATATATTTTTGCCACAGCTAAAGGTGAGATATTATAACAGTCACCAACATTAACAGCTCCTGTATTATTTATGATTTTTACTTTACGCATGTTAATCCCCATTTACCTCTCCCCCTTTTATACACTGTATGCAAAAGAAAAAAACTTGAAACAAACACGTTTCAAGTTTTTGCAGCTACTTATTTAGTTTCGCCTTCATACTGAAGCATACCGCCAACCATATTCACTGTTTTAAATCCTTGTTCATTTAAATAATGGCATACATTTTCACTGCGCATTCCCGAACGGCAAATAAAGATATATTCATTCTCTTTCTCAAAGAAATCTACTTTATTTGGAATATCGCCCATTTTAATATGTACAGCTTCCGGAATTTTCCCTGCCGCTACTTCTTCATCTTCCCTTACATCTACTAAAAATAATGTTTCTCCATTTTCTAAACGCTCTTGCACTTCTTCTGTAGTAATTGTTTTTACTTCTGTCATATGTAGTTCCTCCTTATATACAATAAAACCTTCAGTTTCTTCTTTAAACAAACATTTCTCATCAATTTTAGCACGCGAAGGAAGGAACGCAAAGAATGGAACATTTATTTCTCAATTTTCCCGCAAAACTTATTCTTTACAAACATAACTGGCGCATTGTATCCTCAATATACTTGTTTGATGAAAGGAGCCAGTTAAAATGACACTTTTTCTTTTCATTATGGGCATCATTTTCTTAGTTTTTGCAGTTATTGCTCTTAGTATGAAAAATAATAAAAAGATAAAATCCCCTCAAGAAATGTCATTCTTATTTCTATTAATTAGTATAGCTTTCTTCGGTTTATCAATCGCTTCATATATTTTCCGTCTGCAAATCATGTAAAAAAAGGTGCCTACTATAAATCATGCACCTTTCCACATTAATTATTTCCTACACAAAACTAGATACTTTCCGATTTAAAAACTCATAAACTTTCTTTTCAAATAAATGAACATCTAACGCTCCTGCCATATGCCCATTTATACTTTCTATCTCATATACTTCTGCGTACTTCCCTTGCTTTTGCAAAATTTCTACCATTTTATAATTGTAACGAGGCGGCTGAAGTAAATCTTGTTTGCATGGAATCATGAGTACATTCGCTTCAATCTTAGAAAGAGCCTCTTCTAAGGAAGAAAATCCATGTGCAATATCATGTAATAAGACCGCTTTTGTAGTATACATCCATGAATTTGCATCTACTAAATCTATACTTTTACATGTCACTTTATTTATTTCTTTCTCAAATGATGTTAATGCAGAAAATTGTTGATAAGGTACCATTTCTATACTGTTCCGCGGGAATGCCTTTTCATAAAAATGTTCATCAAATGCGTTCATAAACATCATTTTATTCGCTAAATGAAGCCCCTTCGTTGGTTGCTCCTCTCCGTACTTTCCACCTTTCCAATTTGGATCAAGCTGAATTGCTTCAATCGCATTTTGCGCTACATTTCCCGACGTTATAATTGGATTTTGTGGATTCGTAATAACTCCAATCATTCGTTCTACCATATGAGGATAGTGGACAGCCCATTGCTGCGCAATCATCCCACCTGCCGAAGGTCCCATTACAGCATGTAATCTAGAAATGCCCATATCTTTTATTAACTCATATTGCATACGTGCTACATCTAAAAATGTGAAAACTGGAAAATCCATCGCATACTCAAAACCAGTCACCGGATTTATCGATTTTGGTCCCGTTGTAATCACGTAAGGGTTCTTCACCTGTACATTACAAAGGTTATCAGTACATATAACGAAATATTTATTTGTATCAATTGCTTTCCCAGGTCCAATTAATCCATCCCACCAACCAGCTTCCTCATCATGCTCTGTATATTTTCCTGCCGCATGACTTGTTGCACTAAAATAGTGACAAACCAAAATCCCATTTGATTTTTCTCTATTTAAAGCACCATACGTCTCATACCCCATTTGAACAGGAATCTCCCTACCATTTTCAAACACAAATTCTTTTAAAACAAACTTCTCCTTTTTTACAATTTGCACAGACTCGCCTTCTTCCCGTCATTTTATGAACTGCTTACTAAAGGATTTTTTCTATGCAAGCCAATCTCCTTCTTCTTTTCATAAACAAATGAATAATATACAAAATTAGCCACAAAATAGCACTATATTACAAAATCAAAGAGGGAATATATATGATTTGGAATTGGTTACGTAAGAAAAAAAAATCAAATACAAAAGAGACAGCTGATTCGAAACAACAGTCTGATGATCAAAAAGAACATAACAAAGATAAGAATGACGAGCCAAAAAGTAAGGAACAAACTGATGCTTCTTCTCAAGACAAGCAGCAAAATTCTAAGCAACAGGATTCTTCTCAAAACAAACAGCAAAATTCTAAACAAGAGGATTCTTCTCAAGACAAACAGCAAAATTCTAAGCAACAGGATTCTTCTCAAGACAAACAGCAAAATTCTAAGCAAGAGGATTCTTCTCAAAACAAACAGCAAGGTGCTAAACAAGAGGGGGCTTCTCAAAACAAACAGCAAGATGCTAAGCAAGACAATTCTTCTCAAGATAAGCAGCAAAGCGCTGAAAGTAACAGCATTTATGACTTTAGCAAACCAGAAAAGGACCATATTCACTCTCTACAAGACTTAATAGCAAAACTAAAGCAGTCTAGTGATTTTGTTAATTATCATACATCTGATGATGAAACGATGCCTTATTGGATTTCTTACTATCGTCCATCACTTGATGGGGAAAAACTACAAAAGTATTTAATGCCTACTCTTTTGGAACGATCCTGCTCTTCACTCGAAGAGCTAAAAGAACATATTCCAATGAGTGGTATAACGATTACAAACGACTTACAAAAAATTGAGGACATGGTTTTAAAGGGACATGCGATTATTCAATTGCACCAGCAAGATCAAAAATGTATGCTTGCAAACATTGCAATTGATACTTACCGGGCACCAAGCCCTCCATTAAATGAATCAACAGTTATTGGTCCGCAAGAAGGTTTTGTAGAAGCTATTGATACAAATATTAATTTAGTCCGTAAACGCCTTCCAGTATTAGAACTGCAAACAAAAGAAATGATAATTGGCTCCTTTTCGAAAACAAAGGTTGTAATAATGTATTTAGACAACCTTGCAGAAAAGGATAATGTGGATTTTCTCGAAGAGTCATTGCGAGCTCTTGAATACGATCAAATTAATGATAGTGCTTATCTTCAAGAATTAATGGGAGAAAAGTCAATTTTTCCATTATATATAAATACAGAACGAACTGATAGAGTGACAAAGGCACTCATTGATGGCAAAATTGCAATTTTTGTTGACGGTTCACCAAATGTTCTACTAACTCCTGTATCATATTTCGATTTCTTTATTTCACCAGAAGACTATAACGTCTCTTGGCTGTATGCTACATTTTCAAGGATTTTACGACTTATCGCGGTTCTTTTCTCAATTTGTGCAGCCCCATTATATGTTGCCGTTTTAAATTATCATTACGAACTCATTCCAAGTGATTTGCTTGAAACATTGATTTTATCAAGAGCACAAGTACCATTCCCACCTTTAATCGAAGCACTCTTTTTGGAATTAGTTATTGATTTATTAAGAGAAGCTGGGGCTAGGTTACCGATGAAAGTAGGACAAACACTCGGTATTGTAGGTGGTATCGTAATTGGACAAGCATCTGTTCAAGCTGGGTTAACGAGTAACATTTTATTAATTATCGTTGCCTTATCAGCGTTAGCTTCCTTTATTACACCTATTTACAAAATGGGTAACGCCGTTCGTTTACTACGTTTCCCATTTCTCGCATTTGCAGAAATAGGTGGTCTATTTGGTATTTCTCTTGGATTTATCTTTTTATTTACCCATCTTTTTAGACTAACTTCTTTACGTAAGCCGTACGCACTGTTTTATCCAACACGCCAACAATCAGCAAAGGACTCTTGGATTCGTTTTCCATTAACGATGATTGATACAAGGGATGTACAAGCTAGACCACAGCATGTTAAGAAATCAGCAAAAGGAATTTCAACAAAACATACATCTGATTTTGATGATTAAGAAATGAGGTGCATCGATGAGTAAAATTAAAGCAGAACACCAAATATCACCTATCTTCGTTTTCTTCTTAATTCACGGTGCACAATTTGGTGCTGGTGTTCTCGGATTTGCCCGCATTATTGCGAAAGCAGCTGGATACGATGGCTGGATAAGTGTCCTTCTCACAGGAATCATCATTCATATTCTCCTATGGATGATGTATTTCTTGTTAAAAGAAACAAACGGAAATTTAATTGATTTACAAAGACAAACATTTGGAAAATGGCTAGGAAACGGCATTAACCTCATTTTTATAGCGTATTTTTTAACCGTTAGTATTTCCGTTGTACGAACATATGTAGAAATTATTCAAGTATGGATGTTTCCTTCTGCTTCGATTTGGATGCTAACAACTTTTCTATGCTTAGTCGGTTACTATATTATCTCATCTGGTTTTCGTGTTATTACTGGTATCTGTGTCATTTCTATCGGCGGGACACTCGGATATCTTTTCCTTAGCCTTTTTATCTTAAAATACACTCACTGGTCTAATTTACTCCCTGTATTTTCACATTCATTTTCAGACATTTTAAAGGCAGCTCAATTATCAATCTATACTATGAGCGGATTTGAAATTTTTCTTATGATTTATCCATTTGTAAAAGAGTCTAAGAAATCTCATAAATTTGCACAATACGGTGCGCTATTCTCTAATCTTTTATATTTATTTAGCACCCTCTTAGCTTTTACCTTCTTTAGCGAAAAACAATTATCCAAAACAATTTGGGCCCAGCTCTCTATGACTCAAGTTGTCCAACTTCCTTTCATAGAACGGCTAGAGTACATTGCAATCTCAGCTTATACTCTCGTTATTGTTACGAGCTTCATTCTTCCTTTATGGGCAGCAACAAGAGGAACACACGAAATATTTCGTGTAAAACAAAGAGGTGTTTTAATTACTTTTTTGCTTATTACCCTCATTGTTTCACAACTTTTAACAAACAGACATGATATTAATGACTTTATTAGTAATGCGTCAAGAATTAGTTTTTGGCTTATATACATATACATCCCAATTCTATTTATTATTGTGTGGGTGAAAAGAAAATGGAAAAAATCAAAAGAAAATTAATGCTTCTTTCTTGTATCAGCATCCTTAGTCTAACTGGCTGCTTACAAAAAAATATTATCGATGATGTCAATCTCATTCAAGGGACTGTTTTTGATACAGCAAAAGATAATAAAGTAAAAGTCACATTCGTTTGTCCTATACAGAAAAAAGGTAATAAAGTTCAAGTCTTCGAAGGAGTAGGAAACGCAGTAAAACAAGTAAAAGCGGATACTTCTTTAGAATCCTCTCAGCCGTTTGCAAGTGGACAAATGCGTTTTGCTTTATTTACTACAAAAATCGCAAAAAAAGGATTATCAACTTCCTTTGACACGTTAATTCGTGATGTGAATATCGGGAACTCTATGTATGTCGGTTTATTAGAGGGAACAGGGCTAGACTTACTAAAAGGTAAATATACAACATCATCTAACGTTGCCATTTATATAAAGAAAATGTTAGACCATAATATGCAAACAGGCCCTTTACCTACTGACAATCTACATTTAGGAGCTTATCGATATTATCGTGAAGGCCAAGATTCCTATTTACCAATTCTCAAAAAAGATAAAGATAAAATAAAAATTACTGGCATCGGCCTTTTAAAAGGAGATAAATATATTGGAAAAATTAGTTATCATGATATGTTTGCCTTTAAAGGCTTATTGGAAAAACACCGATTAGATTCACATGAATTTAAAGCAAACTCAGGATACACAATCATTAATAATATTCGATCCGTCCCAACTTACCAAGTAAGTATTAAAGATGGTAAACCATCATTTTTCATACACGTCAAACTAGAAGCACGTATTCAAGAACTATCTAAACAGTTCAACTTAGAAAATAAAAAGAACACAAAAAAAATAGAAAAATCAGTTGAAAAACAATTAGGTGCAACGGCTAACAAATTAATTAAACAGTTTAAATCTTTAAATGTGGATCCACTCGGTCTCGGTGCAAGGTATAAAGAACATTACCGTCCATTCAAATTAGAAGAGTGGCGAAGAATGTATAAAGATGTTCCTATTAAGGTGAAATACACTGTCAATATTACAAATTCTGGTGTAATTGAATAAGTTAATGATTGAACTCCCCTCTCTGGCATGGTACAACGGAGAGGGGAGTTTTTATTTTTAAATAGAGAAAAGGGATATTTACGGGGGAGCTTATGTCTAAAAAATTAGTAAAACCTATTTTAAATGGTATTTTATTTCTCGGCGTCTTTTTATTTGCTCATACATACTTAAAAAATGTTTCTTTCACACGTTATTTACTTGTCGTTATACCAATGCTACTCATCGGAATGTTTGGCATCGATCTTATTTTATCCATTTTAATTAAGAAAGAAGAATAACGAGCGAACATCTTATTTCTATAAGATGTTCTTTTTATTAAACAATCACCTTATGTTACAATAAACTTCGGCACAAAGTGAGAAAGGATGAAACAACATGACAAACGAAAAAGGTTTAGATAAAGGGTACGAACTTGTTGCGAAAATGCACGAAGTATTCGGACATCCTGTGACAAACACTCCAACAAAACTAACAGAAGAGCGTGCAAAAATTCGTGCTAGCTTTATGCAAGAAGAGTTAGAAGAATTTCTAGAAGCAACAACTGTTGAAGATCAATATGATGCACTTATTGACCTTATTTACTTTGCATTCGGAACGTTTGCAGAAATGGGTGTACGTCCAGATAAAGGATTCGAAATTGTAAACAACGCTAACATGGCAAAACTATTCCCTGATGGGAAACCTCGCTTCCGTGAAGGCGATGGCAAAATTTTAAAACCAGAAGGATGGCAAGCACCTGAACCACAACTTCGTGCTGAAATCGAACGCCAGCGTCAAGAGGCGGAAAAAAACTGCTAGGATCCCCTAGCAGTTTTTTATTATGTCTTTTTTCACCGATATATTTTTCACGCAATTCATTAATGACCCACATGTCCCGCGTGTCCTGCTGCTCCTGCAATACCAGCTGTTCCTGCTGTCGTCCCTGCTCCAACTCCACCAGTCCAAGGCTGTTGTTGCTGCTGATATTGTTGGTATTGTTGTTGCTGTTGACCTTGGTGGTGCTGTTGACCTTGATGATGACCGTGGTGACCATGATGTTGACTTTGATGAGTTTGATAAAGGACAGCCTGCGGATGAACTTGGTGATGGCCTTGGTGATGTACTTGTTGCTGATGGTGGCCTTGGTGATGATGTTGACCGTGGTGATGATGTTGACCGTGGTGACCATGATGAGTTTGATGAGTTTGATAAAGAACAGCCTGCGGATGAATTTGGTGGTGGCCTTGGTGATGTACTTGTTGTTGATGACCATGGTGCTGTTGATGGCCATGATGTTGATGACCGTGATGCTGTTGATGGCCATGATGTTGATGACCGTGATGCTGTTGATGGCCATGATGCTCATGGTGCACATGATGACCATGAACACCTTGAGGGAAGCCACCGATTCCACCAGCTACAACACCGACGCCAGGTACAGGAAATCCTGTTTGTACTCCTCCCAAGAAGGATGGAAATGTAGTTGGCATACCTACAGGTACTCCTCCTTGTGCTCCTCCTGCGAAAGATGGAAATGTAGTTGGCATACCTACAGGCACTCCTCCCTGTGCTCCTCCTACCAATGTCGGAATCCCTGTTTGTGCTCCAGCTACTGATGTTGGAATTCCTCCTTGTGCTCCTCCCATCCAACTTGGGATTCCACCATACCCGTGTTGCCCATCTCCTCCCATGAACATCATTTGTCCATAACTATCCGATCCGCCCCCGAAGAAGCCATGTGGTGCATTATTGTCCATCCCTTTCATTCCTTTCACCTCTTCTGCTCAATTTAACCTACCTTTTTTATCATATTTCCTATAGAAGAATAGGTGTTTGTCTATATGGGAATTCCGCACCTTTTTCTTCGTTCTCCATTCATGATAAACTAAATTAACTGATTATTTTATCAAAGGAGGCGTTTTCGTTGGAGAGCGTAGCAAAAGCTTCAATTGATGATTTAGATTCAATCTTACATATAGATGTCGCTGTAATCGGAGACGATAGTAGACGAAATTATATTAAACACGCTATTGATGAAGGAAACTGCATAATTGCAAAAGAGGACAATTCCATTTCTGGTTTTCTAACATACGATACAAATTTCTTTGGCTATACTTTCCTCTCATTAATCATTGTTTCGCCAACGAAAAGAAGACAAGGTCATGCAAGCTCATTAATCTCATATATGTTAAGGCATTCTCCTACTCAAAAAATATTTTCTTCAACGAACGAATCGAATACAAATATGCAAAAAGTTTTTAAAGCGAATGGATTTATGCGTAGTGGAATGATCGAAAACTTAGATGAAGATGATCCAGAGCTTATTTTTCACGCAAAAAAGCTCAGAGCATAAACGCTCTGAGCTTTTATTAATAATTAATTAGTTTGCAACAACGTTAACAAGTTTTCCAGGAACAACAATTACTTTACGAACTGTTTTCCCTTCAATTTGTTCTTTGATTTCCTCAAGTGCAAGTTGTTCCATTTCTTCTTTTGATGCGTCTTTACTCATTGTTAGTTTCGCGCGAACTTTTCCCATAATTTGAACAACGATTTCAACTTCATCTTCTACAAGTTTAGACTCATCAAATGTTGGCCAGCTTGCATATGTGATTGTTTCATTGTATCCAAGTTTGCTCCAAAGTTCTTCCCCGATATGAGGTGCAACTGGTGCAATCATTTTCACGAAACCTTCTACATATTCTTTCGGAAGTGTTTCAGCTTTGTATGCATCGTTGATGAATACCATCATTTGAGAAATCGCTGTGTTGAAGCGAAGCTCTGCATAGTCTTCTGTTACTTTCTTCACTGTTTGGTGGTAAGCTTTTTCAAGCTCTTTATTTGGTGCATCAGTAATTTTCTCACTTAATTCACCGTTATCTTGAATGAATAGGCGCCATACACGGTCTAGGAAACGACGAGCTCCGTCAAGACCATTTTCAGACCAAGCGATTGAAGCATCTAATGGTCCCATGAACATTTCGTATAGACGAAGTGTATCTGCACCGTGGCTTGCTACGATATCATCTGGGTTTACAACGTTACCTTTTGATTTACTCATTTTCTCGTTGTTTTCACCTAGAATCATACCTTGGTTGAATAATTGTTGGAACGGCTCTTTCGTTGGAACTACACCGATATCATATAATACTTTATGCCAGAAACGAGCATATAGTAAGTGAAGTACAGCGTGCTCTGCTCCGCCGATATAAATATCAACTGGAAGCCATTGTTTTACTTTTTCAGGATCTACAAGTGCTTCGCTGTTGTTTGGATCGATATAGCGTAGGTAGTACCAGCAGCTACCAGCCCATTGTGGCATTGTATTTGTTTCACGACGACCTTTTTTACCAGTTTCAGGATCAACAACATTTACCCACTCTTCAATGTTTGCAAGTGGTGACTCACCTGTACCTGAAGGACGAATGTTTTCTGTTTTCGGAAGAACTAATGGTAATTCTTCTTCTTTCACAGCTGTCATTGTGCCATCTTCCCAATGGATTACTGGAATTGGCTCACCCCAGTAACGTTGGCGGCTAAATAACCAGTCACGTAGACGGTACGTTACTTTTTGATTTCCTGCGCTTGTTACTTCAAGCCACTCAATCATTTTTACAATTGCTTCTTCTTTATTTAAACCATCAAGGAATGCTGAGTTTACGTGCGCACCATCACCTGTATACGCTTCTTTCGAAATGTCTCCGCCTTTTACAACTTCCTTCATTGGAAGATTGAACGTTGATGCGAATTCATAGTCACGCTCATCGTGAGCTGGAACTGCCATTACAGCACCTGTTCCGTAAGTTGCAAGAACATAGTCAGCGATCCAGATTGGTAATTTCTCACCATTTACTGGGTTAACTGCGTAAGCACCAGTGAATACACCAGTTTTCTCTTTCGCAAGTTCTGTACGCTCTAGGTCACTCTTCATTTTTACAGAATCAATGTAAGCTTCTACAGCTTCTTTTTGCTCTGTTGTTGTAATGTCAGCAACAAGTGCATGCTCTGGAGCAAGTACACAGTAGCTTGCACCAAATAGTGTATCAGGACGCGTTGTAAAAACTGTGAACTTCTCATCTGCACCATCGATGTTGAAGTTCACTTCTGCACCTTCAGAACGACCGATCCAGTTACGTTGCATATCTTTTAAGCTTTCTGGCCAATCAAGATCATCTAGATCTTCTAATAGACGATCTCCGTAAGCTGTAATTTTTAACATCCACTGTCTCATCGGACGACGCTCAACTGGATGTCCACCACGCTCACTCTTACCGTCAATTATTTCTTCATTCGCAAGTACTGTACCAAGTGCTGGGCACCAGTTTACAGGTACTTCATCAACGTAAGCTAAACCTTTTTCAAATAGTTTCAGGAAGATCCATTGTGTCCACTTGTAGTAGGTTGGATCTGTTGTATTTACTTCACGATCCCAATCGTAAGAGAAGCCTAATGCTTTAATTTGATTACGGAACGTATTAATATTAAGCTCTGTAAATTCTGCCGGGCTGTTTCCAGTATCTAGTGCATATTGCTCTGCTGGAAGACCGAATGCATCCCATCCCATTGGATGAAGAACGTTATACCCTTGCATACGCTTCATACGAGATAAAATATCTGTCGCTGTATATCCTTCTGGATGCCCTACGTGTAAGCCTGCACCTGATGGATATGGGAACATATCTAGTGCATAAAATTTTGGTTTTTCCGTCTCATCTGGCGTACGGAATGTTTTATTCTCTTCCCAATGACCTTGCCACTTCTTCTCAATTTCTTGATGATTAAAGCTCATGAGATACCCTCCTTGAAATTCCATTTATTTTCACCGCCCAAAATACAAAAAACCTCTCATCCCTAGAAAGGGACGAGAGGTTATAGATTCCCGCGGTACCACCCTAAATTAATGTAATATATACATTCGCTTAGATCCGTAACGTGGATTAACGGCAATTGCTACTAATGATTTCACAACTGCAACTCAAAGGCGAGTTCATAACGAAACGTGGATTGACTTGCACCGACCGTCAACTCTCTAAACCAGCTTCTATTACTACTACTCCTTCTCACTGTTATTACAAATATGAGTTAATTTAAATATATTCTAAAACATGTTACATGTTCCGTCAAACTAAACTGCAATTTTTTCTTCAACTGCTTCTTCTACTTTTACTCGTCTATCATAAATACTCGTTGCAATAAGCGCTACTACAAGCATTACCATGATCGCTATAAACAATACTTCCATATTGTATATATCAACAATTGCTCCGCCAACGACCGGTCCGAACATTTTACCTACAGTCGCCGCGCTATTTACGACCCCTTGATAAAATCCTAATTTATCTTTTGGTGCAAGTATATTTGCAATGGTCGGAACTGCCGGCCATACGAACAATTCACCAATTGTCAATGTTACCATCGCAACGAGGAACATCGTAAATTGCTGTGCTTGGCTTAACACAATGAATGACGCCGCAAAAATGACAATTCCAATCATAATTTGTTGCTTTAAAGAACGCTTCATCCAGCGAATTAGCATACTAACGAGCGGCTGCGCACAAACAATCATCGCTCCGTTTATCGTCCATAATAAACTATAGTGACGAAGGCTAATATTTAACTCTTGCATATGCGTTGCAATTGCACCTTGCCACTGTACGTATGTAACCCAGCATAAAGCATATGCTACACACACAATAAGAAGTGCTTTGAATCCAGGTGTAAGCGTCCATCCTTTTTTCGTTTCGATTTCCTTTTGCACTCCTGGCTCTTTTTTGTCTTCCATACCACGGAATCCAATAAAAGCAATTAAGAAGAAAACAAAGTATAAAATAAAGTTCGCTAAGAAAATATAATCAAAACGATATGATGCAACTAAACCACCACATGCCGTTCCAATTGCAATCCCAACGTTTTGTCCAACATACATTGCATTGAACGCTCGTCTTCCGCCTTCTGGCCAAACCGTACCAACCATCGCATACATCGATGGGAAGACCATTCCAGAACCGAAGCCGATTAATGCTAGCCACACAACATATAACGGCCAACCATGGAAAAATACAAGACCTAAAATCGATACGAGTGTAATGACAATCCCTACTAAAATTGATTTATAACCGCCCCATTTATCAAATAAAACACCGCCGAGCAAGTTTCCGATTACACCAGTAAGCGAGTTGATCATTAATACCATTCCGGCTACTGATAAAGATTTCCCTAAACTATCATGTAAGTAAATTGTATTAAAAGGCCATAAAAAAGAAGCACCCGTGACATTAATAATCATCCCAGCTACTAATAGCCATACTTTCCTTGGCATAGTCTCCCCTCCTATTCTCTTTTTTTCGTTCATATATATAACAGTAAAATTGTAGTCGTTTTTAAATAGGAAGGCAACTGATTAATAGTTGATGAAATTCAGATAATAGCACAAAGACGATTAGAATGTATTCTAATCGTCTTTGTAAAATATTAATCTATAAATAATGGAATCGTTCCCTCGCGAAAGGTTATCCAACTTCCTTTTTACGTTTTGCACTTTCTTTAGCACTCCATTTAAATATTTTGTCTAGTAGAGAGTATATTCTCCCAGACTCCTTCGTTAATAAAGGACCTAACGATGCCAATATTAAAACATATAAAGCTGAGAATGGTTTAATCGTTACCATTAAGCCACCCGCTATTCCGAGATTCGCGACAATAATGGAGAATTCCCCACGTGATATAAGTGTTAAACCGATATTCGTAGAAGCCTTATGCGATAACCCGGCTTTACGCCCTGCAATCATTCCAGCTGTAAAATTACCGATGAGAGTAATGAAAACTGCTCCTAATGCCAACCACACTGCTCCTCCAAGCGAAAACGGATCTATACTTAAACCGAAGCTGAAGAAAAATATAGCTCCAAAGAAATCACGAAACGGGACGACGAGATGCTCAATTCGATCACTATGCTCTGTTTCTGAAAAGACGAGTCCTAACAATAAAGCCCCAATCGCTTCCGCAACATGAATTGTTTCTGAAAATCCTGCTACAAAGAATAAAATAGCGAATATTACGATAATAAAAATTTCATTGGACGAAATATCTAATACTTTATTTAGGAACGGCGTAGCTTTTCTAGCGATTACAAAGAATAGTAACATATATCCTACTGCGATTAACACGGATGTAAGAGCACCTACAAATGACGTTGCACCTCCGAGTACTAATCCTGAAACAACTGATAAATATACAGCTAAAAAGATATCATCAAACATAATGATTCCTAAAATTAGTTCTGTCTCTTTATTACCCGTTCTTCTTAAATCAACGATTACTTTCGCTACAATTGCACTCGATGAGATTGTAATAATTCCAGCAATAATTAATGTTTCTAGTAAGGGGAAGCCCATTATATACCCATAAAGTAAACCTAATATGAAATTAAGCGATATATGAACACTACCCCCAAAAGCAATGGACTTTCCTGATTTAATTAATTTTTTTATCGAGAATTCTAAGCCTAAGTAGAATAGGAGGAATATGACGCCAACACGGCCGAGGAAGGAAATAACTTCTCCGCTTTCAATAAACCTTAAATCGATAAGCCCTAAATCTGGGGCATGAGGCCCCACTAGCATACCGAGTATAATGAGAAACGGAATAATCGAGAACTTTAACTTTGCAGCGAGGATAGCTGCAAAAGCTACTAATACTAACGCAGTTCCAACTTCAAAGACTAAAGTATCCATCGATTATGAGTCACCTCCTGCTGAAAGTAATTCCTTAATGATTCTTTTCACTTCATGTCTTTCACCCGATAATACGAGCATATCGCCAGCTTCAATGATAGAATCTGGGCCTGGATTAAAGAACTTCTTCATATTCTTTTTCAAAATAGCAATGATTGTTACGTTATATGTTTTTCTAACGTGTAAGCTACCAATTGTTTTTTGTATCACTGGTGCCTGATTTTCTACTTTAAACCATTCAATTGATAATCCTTCAAAAGCCATCTCAATCGTGTCTAAAGCTTGTGGCCTATATACCATCCCGCCTAATATAGCCGCAATTTGTCTTGCTTCAGAATCGCGAAGAGAAATGCTTGAAATACTCTCATCATGATCCGCATCAAAATGATACATTTCCCTTCTTCCATCATCATGAATAACAATAACCATTTTTTCATTACCCTTTGTTATCACTTCAAATTTACATCCAATGCCCGGTAGTTCACTCTCTCTAATATTCATATTCCCGCCTCCTAAAATTTTTTAGTTACGGCTCTTTCCTTTTACAAATCTACATCAATCTCTGTTTTAAACTTTTCATCTTTTGATATCCCTAAATACTTGAGCGTCTCTGACGGAGTCGCGTGATGAAAATGTTTTTGCAACAGCGCGATTGCTATTCCTCTTTTATATGCATGAAATCCAAATGTTTTTCGCATTGAATTCGTTCCAATCTTACCAAGTATCCCAACCGCTTCAGCCGCACTATGAATAACACGATAAGCTTGTTGGCGCGAAATTGAATTTGTTGTTTTATTAGATTGAAATACGTAGTTATCTCTTTGAATAGTAAAAGATTGCACATAATTCGAAAGCGCTTCTTTTACTTTTGTATTTAAATAAATATCTTGTTTAAATTTTTCATCTTTCACAGGAAGAGAATAAAATTCTTTAACAGTTCCATCTTCATTTAATACATCTTCAAATTTAATGTTCAGTAGTTCTGTAATTTTTAATCCAGTGTTAATTCCAATAACGAATAAAAGATAATCTCGCTGCGAGTGCTCTTTTAAATATTTTTTCATAGCCTCAATTTGATTTATATCTTTTAATGCCTCTACAACTTCCATACATGTATTCTCCTCATCTTATGAACAGTAATTTTCTCATTATCCTGTCCATTTTACCTTATCACGCTATAGGATTTCCATGTATTATCCATTATTTTTATAATATGCTCTTATGGTTCCGACAATTTTTAAATTGGAAATTTACAATTGTACAAATACGTTGTGGTTAGAAAAGAAATGGGGGATAAAGATTCAGCTTCTTTCTACAGATTGGATTCCTCCTTTCATTTTCCAGCTGCTGACACCTTTATATTATGTTACTTACTTACATTATATTATATATTTTAGTAACATAAAAGTATTTTATCTGAAAATAATAAAAACCGAGCAGTTTCGCTCGGTTTTTTATTAATCTTCTTTCGGAAGAACAATTCCTTTATACAATTGAACTGTAATGAAGTAATAAATCGCGTAAATGACTACGAAAATTATTATCGGTAACCAAATACGGAAGTACGGATCCATTAAAATAAATCCAAAAATATTCATACCAACTAATACGTGAGCGATACCTACAATAGCTGGGAATAAGAATACTAAGAATAACTCTTTATAAATCGATTTCGTTAATAACTCACGGCGCACACCGATTTTACGAAGCATTTGATAGCGCGTAATATCTTTTGATGCACCAGAAAGAATTTTAAACATTAAGCAACTTGCCATCATTGCTAAGAAAGCAATTCCAAGGAAGAAGCCCATAAACACTGTTCCACTCGCAACACCATAGAACATATCGTACGCCTGATATTTACTGCTCATTTGCTCAGCTTTTACATTTTTATATTTAACTAGCTGCAACTCGTCAAGTTTTTTCCATTCTTTTGTATATGCTACAAAATCATCTGTTTTTCCGATAAATGCTATACCTTCTTTACCATTTATCCCATCGTACATTTTTTGATCTACAATTTTAATTGCATGATCTTCGTATATATAATATGGATGGATTGTACTAAAAGCATCAACCCATTCTTCTGAAAGTTCTTTAGCATTCGCATCTTTTTCATTCATTTCTCTAGAAACTGCACCTACTGGTAGTTCCTCTGAAACTTTCTTCGTATTCACTAAATCCTTCATCGACTTCATATTTGCCATATCTTTTACGAAAGGACGATTTTTCTCTAAATCTTCTTTTACATAATAAACGTATTTATTATCCATTTTGTAACGGTATTCACTTTTCTCTTTAAATGTAATACCATCTAAAATCTTCTTTTCTTCAGCCGTAGGATTATGAACAACTGAATCGTATATTACTAAACCATCAACCATTTTTATAACGTTATTTTTAAACGCCATACCACCTGAAATTGCACCAGCTCCAAGCGCAACTAACATCGCTACTGTTGCAAGTACCTTTGTTAAACTATTAATACGGAAGTTTAACTGCGCGAAAGTAAAAGCGTTAAGTCCTTTTTCACTACGTTTTTTATTGCTCTTTAACTTTTTAATAATAACTGGGAGAAGTGATCCAAATAACATATAAGTACCAGCTGTTGTTGTAATTAATGCAATTATAATTCCCATTTCTTTCAGTTTATCCATATAAATCATAGATGCATAGCCAATTCCTACTAAAATAACGGCAAAGAATGCAACTACACCTGTCATTTTTCCTTTTACTGCCACACGCTCTGTTTGTGCATCTGCATGTACAAGCTGCAGTACAGAAATACGTGATAACTTAATACTGTTCATAATTGCCGATAATACAAATAGTGCGAAGAAGAAAATACATGTAATAGTCATTGAGGGGATATAAAATGCTTTATAGCCATCACCAGCAAATTCAAGCTGCTTCATTAATAATTGCCCAATCCCCCCGGCAAGTCCTACACCAACTGCAATTCCAATCACAAGAGACGCAGCACCTAATACGATTGTTTCAATGAACATAAGTAATGTAACTTTATGCTTTTTCGCACCTAACATCATGTACATACCAAACTCTTTTTGGCGAAGAGATAGTAAGAAAGAGTTTGCATATAAAATGTAGAAGAACGTTATAATTGCTAATAAAAATGAACCTGCTTGGAATACGAAGCCAATAGACTTAATGACAGAATTGGATTCAATAAACGCTTTATTCAGCGCTAACGTTTGAAACATATAAAAAATTGAAATAGACATAACAAGACCGACAAGTAAGACGATATAATCCTTTAGCTTACTTTTCAGCCCTGACATGGAAAGTTTAAATAACATGCCTGAACCTCCTTTCTTATGCTTTTTGTGTACCTAAATCTGCAAGCACATCTAAAATTTCTTTATAAAACTCTTCACGCGTACCACCGCGGTGAATTTCTTTATACAGCTCACCATCTTGAATGAATAAAATACGTTGACAGTAACTTGCACTGTACGGATCATGCGTAACCATCATAATAGATACGCCTTGTTCTTCATTTAAGTTTGTCATCGCATCAAGTAAACTTGCTGCATTTTTAGAATCAAGAGCTCCTGTTGGCTCGTCCCCTAAAATAATTGCTGGTTCATGTACTAGTGCACGCGCTGCTGCTGAACGCTGTTTCTGTCCACCGGATACTTCAGTTGGATACTTTTGAAGTATCTCTGAAATCCCTAACATATCCGCTACCTTCTCTACTTTCGGGCCAATATTACGTGATGGAACACCTTGAAGGGAAAGGGGAAGTGCAATGTTCTCATAAATAGATAAGTTCTCTAATAAGTTAAAATCTTGGAAGATGAATCCTAATTTTTGTGAGCGGAAATCAGATAGCTCACCTTGCTTCATTTTCGTAATGTCCGTACCCGCAATTTCAACAACGCCGCCCGTTGCTTTATCAAGCGTTGAAATTACATTTAATAATGTCGTTTTACCAGAACCAGAAGGTCCCATAATACCAACAAACTCACCCTCTTGAATTGAGAATGATACGCCTTTTAAAGCATGTGATTGGTTCTCACCTTTTTTACCGTACACTTTTTGAACGTTTTTCACGTCTACAACTGGTTTCGTCATATATATCCTCCTACGCTTGTTTTTCCATTACCTATTTTGCGCCTTTTGGAGGTGAACTGCTATTTATTAACATTACAATTACCTTACACTTTTGTAATAAAAAAAACCCAGGTCATATTGCGACCTGGGTTACTCTGATTGCTTCGATTTTTGAGGTTGTCCTTTTTTACTGTTACGCTGTTTCACTTGAACCACTGGATCAAGTTCATTTGAAAATTCAGCGTTATGTCCATTTTGTGTTTTTTGCTCTGGATTATTTTGATTTGAACGTTTCGCCATTACATTCACTCCTTATTAGTGCGGTGTAATAATCATTTGATGTTGCAATTGGCGAATTGCCATACGTGCTCTATTTAACTGCTCACGCTGCTCATCATTCGCATGTTGCTGCATCGTTTGTAAGTCATTATATGCTTGTTCTAATTGCAACTGAGCATCCGAATACTCCATCGTATTGTAATGTTCTTGTCTCATGCCTTGATCTAATTGTTCTTTCGCATATTCCACCGCTTGTTCTGCCTGTGTAATATACTCTTCAAGTGATTGACGCTCTGCCATAATTGTCCCTCCTTGCTTCAATTCCCCTTTAGTGTGTCCCTTCCATATGAACCTTATGAGTATGTTATAATGGATTTTGTTTCATCCCGTAAACGCCCGATTGGTGAGGGCTAATAATCAGTGGGAATGGACAAAGCAGCCACTGATTAAAGTTTCACTTTATTTTGACTCGTCTTAGGAGGGAAAATAATGAAGGTTCAAAACCCTTTTCCATATACAAATGACAATAAGCGTTATCATACATGGAATTACCACTTACGAAATGAATTTGGTGAAAAAATCTTTAAAGTTTCATTAGATGCTGGCTTCGATTGCCCGAACCGCGACGGTACAGTCGCTTACGGCGGCTGCACATTTTGCAGTGCCGCTGGATCTGGTGACTTTGCAGGTGATCGCCGTGATGATGTAATCACGCAATATCATGAAATGAAAGAAAAAATGCACTCAAAGTGGAAAGACGGAAAATGTATTGCTTATTTCCAAGCGTACACAAATACACATGCTCCACTTGAAGTGTTAAAAGAAAAATTCGAACCGCTTCTAGCAGAAAAAGACGTTGTCGGTCTTTCTATCGCAACTCGTCCAGATTGCTTACCGAACGATGTCGTTGAATATTTAGCGGACTTAAATAAACGCACGTATCTTTGGGTTGAACTCGGACTACAAACTGTTCATGAACGTACTGCAAATCTTATTAATCGTGCTCACGATTATCCATCGTACGTTGAAGGCGTAAATAAATTACGCAAGTACGGCATTAGAGTTTGCTCTCATATTATTAACGGACTTCCACTTGAAAATTACGACATGATGATGGAAACAACTCGTGAAGTAGCAAAGCTTGACATACAAGGAATTAAAATTCATTTACTTCATTTATTAAAAGGAACGCCAATGGTGAAGCAATATGAAAAAGGACAACTAGAATTCTTATCTCTTGAAGATTACGTAAGTCTCGTTGTCGACCAACTTGAAATGATTCCAGAAGACGTAATTGTGCACCGCATCACAGGTGACGGTCCACCTGATTTAATGATCGGCCCAATGTGGAGCTTAAATAAATGGGAAGTATTAAATTCCATCGATGGAGAATTCGTACGCCGCGGAAGCTGGCAAGGAAAATATGCAAATGAGGAGAAACAAGCATGAAATTAGAACGTGTATTACCGTTTGCGTGCGCACTCTTGCAAACGGCAGTTAAAGAAGGCGATTATGCTGTAGATGCAACACTTGGCAATGGTCATGACACATGTTTTCTAGCCGAAATCGTTGGAGATAACGGAAAAGTATTTGGATTTGATATTCAAAAGGAAGCAATCGAAAGTTCTACTATCCGCCTAAAAGAAAAAGAACTTTTCGAACGTACTGTTTTAGTTCATGATAGTCACGATACACTTTTATCCGTACTACCAGAAGAAGCAAAAGGAAAAGTAACAGGAGCAATCTTCAACTTAGGTTACCTTCCTGGCGGTGACAAACATATCGTCACAAAACCGAACTCAACAATCTCGGCTATCGAACAATTATTAGACGTAATGGCACCAGAAGGTATCATCGTCCTTGTCATTTACCACGGTCATCCAGAAGGACAAGTAGAACGTGATGCGGTTCTCAAATTCGCCGAAGAACTAGACCAAAAGCAAGCTCACGTACTAAGATACGGCTTCATTAACCAGCAAAACAACCCGCCATTTATTGTGGCGATTGAGAAGCGATAAAGTGAAACTTTAATCAGTGGGGAGGTTCATCCCCCACTGATTATTAGTTGAACCAATCGGGCGTTTACGGACAGTTTATCTCCCACCTAACTTCTTTGCTCCAACCGAATTTTGAGGTGGGAGTGTTACTGCCCGTTAATGCGGGATAATATATCGACGATTCGACAAAACATAACAAAAAAAGACGTGCACTCACTGCACGTCTTTTTTTATTCTCCTATATAATGGATATATACAATATTTGAAGAAAGAAGGATAGAACTTTGCTAGTAGAACTAAAGGGAATTCAAAAGAAGTACGGCAAATCACTTATACTAGACAACATCGATTTATCCATTCCAGAAGGCGAAGCAATCGCTATTATTGGTGGGAACGGGACTGGAAAAAGTACTTTACTCAAAATAATTGCAGGCTTTATTTCACCTACGGCGGGGACACTTCAAAGAAAAGAACATATGCAAATCGGCTATGTACCTGAACATTTTCCTGAAGGAATTCGGTTTACATTAGAGGATTATTTATATCATCTTGGCCACATTCACGGTTTACCAACAAAATATTTAAGAAATAAAATTCCGATGCTCCTTGAATCTTTTCATTTACATCATGCAAGGCATTCCATTGTACGAAACTTTTCAAAAGGTATGAAACAAAAAACAGGCATCATGCAAGCATTACTTACAGACGTCCATTTATTAATTTTAGACGAGCCGCTTTCTGGACTCGATCCTAACTCTCAGCAAGAACTAGAACACATTTTACTTTCATTAAAACAACAAGGCATATCTGTACTCTTCACATGTCACGAAAAACAACTACTAGAAAACTTCGCCCAGAGAATTGTGACGTTAGCAAATTATACGATCGTAGAAGATACCTCTGTGCAAAAATCAATAGAACAAGTCTATATTGAGGCAATCGTCCATGAAACATTTTCAGCGATAGAACTACAACAACAATCAGGGATTATACATGTTACTCACAATTCAAATCAAAACCTCATTCAGTTACAAATCGAGAAAGATTGTACAAACGAAATACTCCAGTTTTTATTACATAAAAAAGCATCTATTACACTGCTACAACCTAATTTTTAAATCGAAAGAAGGTTTATTATGTTTGCGCTTATTCGTTACCATTTTCTCGACTACACAAAATCGTATAAGTACGTCCCTCCTATTGTGATGTACTTCGTGAGCTTACTTTTTGTATACGCGTATAAACCGACTCCCATTGTACCGACATATTTAGAAACGGCACTCGCACTTTATTTACTGTCTGCCTGGATTACAGTTACAATTTTTCATACAGAAGACCCTGTACAAGAACAAATTACTATTTCACATACGAATAATATTTCAGCATTATACTTCGGTAAATATATTACAGCCCTTCTTATTTGTACTGTTTTATCTGTCATATCCATCAGCTACCCAATTGTCTTACAAATGTTCAATGAAAAAATGACAGCTTCTTTATTTCTAGTCGGATTTCTGGCTCATATGTCTTTATCTATACTGGGGATTTCAATCGCAACATTATTTACAAGAAATATTATTCAAAAAGCAAGCACTGCTTGGCTTAGTCTTACATTTATATTACTTATAACGATCGCCTCAATCCGGTTTAAAAAAGAGCTACTGTGGTTTTTACCACCTGTCGAAAGCTTTATAATGCTTGGACAATACAAATATAATATACTTACTCACACTCTATGGCTCACAGCTTGGGCTATCGTCTATTCATTTTTATTACTTACTTTATTTCTTTTTCTCGTTCGCAGCAAACGTTTTTGATTACATATTAAAGGGGACTAAACAATGATCGGAATACTAGCAGGAATGGGTCCAAAATCAACTGGACCATTCGTCGATACAGTTGTAGCACAATGCCAACAAATATATGGAGCAAAGCATGATATGGACTTTCCTCATATGATGATTTATTCGTGCCCAACACCGTTTTATATGGATCGCCCCATTGATCATGCGGCGATGAAAAAAGCGATTATTGAAGGGGGACAAAAACTTGAAAGTACTGGCGTAGACTTTATAGCTTTGCCTTGCAATACGGCGCATCTTTATTTTGAAGAATTACAGCATTCTCTTTCCATTCCGATTTTAAATATAGTCGATGAGACGTTAAAAGCAATTCCTGAAAATGCAAAAAGAGTCGCTCTTCTCGCAACAGAAGCAACTGTTCAAGCGGGTATTTACCAAGACGGGATTGCAAAACGTAATATAGAGCACATTCATAATGAAAAATGGCAGGAAATGATTAATCAAATTATTACTTGTATTAAATCTGGAGAAATTGAAGAAGCTCGCAAATTATGGAGTGTGCTCATTTTACAGTTGAAAGATGAAGTAGATACCTCTATTATCGCATGTACCGATTTGAATGTGGTGGCAAGTGAGGACTTTGTCGACTCCTCTCAATGTCTTGCTGAGGCAGTTGTTAAAATGTATTTATCAAATACAAAGAGATCTTCATAAGCATAAAACACATCCCTTTTGAAATGTGTGTTATGTTTGATGAAAATCCCCAAGACTTTTAACTTTTTTCACAATTCTTTCAAAGTATCCACACTTAATCTCGCTATATTAAATAAGTAGTTTATTCATATAGGGAAGGTTAGGGGAACTGAAGTATGAAACAAAATCGTTCACTTCATTACATTTTTTGGCGTTGGCATTTTTATGCTGGACTTTTTATTACGCCGCTTCTTATTACTTTGTCACTGAGCGGCATTGGGTATTTATTTCGGGAAGAAGTTGAAGATTTCGTCTATAAAGATTTATATTTTGGGAAGAGCGCCCAAACAGAATCTATTTCGATGGCTGATTCTATTTCATTAACAGAGACAAAATATCCACATTATAGTGTGGCGAAAATTAGTGAGTTTAATGGAGATTATAATACGAGGCTTACAATCGCAAATGAATATACAGGAACGCAGAAATATGTTTATTTAGACAGCAACAACCAAATTGTTGGGGATCAAAATGCAGATGAAACGTTCGCAAATATTATGCGGGAATTACATAGTTCCCTTTTAGTAGGCGGTACTGTCGTCAACTATTTAGTAGAACTTGCTGCGTGCTGGACCATTTTCTTAATCGTAACTGGTTTATATATGAGTATACGCCAATTTAAAAACACACCATCATCCAATAAGCGAGAAAAAGCAAAACGACGTCATTCTATCATCGGTATTATATTTACAATTCCTCTCGTTCTTTTAGTCGTTACTGGATTACCTTGGTCAGCTTTTATGGGGAAACAAATTTATAATATCGCAACGTCAAATGAATCACTTGGATATCCGAAATTGTATATGTCAGCACCTGAGTCAAAATTTAAGGAATTACCGTGGGCAACAAGGCAAGAAAATCCTCCTGAATCTAACTCAAATGAGCCAAAAGCAATCTCAGTTGATGAATTACAAAAAGAAGTTCAAATAAAGAAGCCATATGTTATCTCACTGCCAGCTGATCCAAAAGGTGTATTCATTATTTCAAAATCAAGCGGCTCTGGTATTACAGGCATGCACGTAGCACCTAATGAAGAAATTACAGCGTACTTTGATCAATATAGCGGAGAGCTTATTTCTAAAACAGACTATCGTGACTACGGATTATTTGCAAAGTGGTTCTCTTACGGTATCCCGCTTCACGAAGGACATTTATTTGGATGGCCTAATAAAATATTATGCTTACTAACAACATTATCATTATTACTTCTTATGTATTTCGGAGTGAAAATGTGGTTAGCAAGAAAACCGAAAGGCAAATTAGCAGCACCTCCGAAGCAAAAAGATAAGAAAAGCATATTCGTTTTCTTTATCATGATGGTTATACTGGGCACTGTAATGCCTTTATTCGGACTATCTGTTTTAGTTATCTTCACAATTGAACTTCTCATATACGTATTTTCAAAAATACGATCATAATAAAAAGAAAACCACTCCATATGAGTGGTTTTCTTCATCACTGCGCCATTTTCTTTCGGTACAGCTTCCCGTTCCAATAGAAGAATCGTGAAGTGAGCCCTCCGTATTTTACAATACGCCGTGCCATTTTGTGCATATTCTTTTGCGCCGATACTTTTTGGTCTGATAAGTAAATACCAAGTAATCCTCGGCTTATGAGACGATGAAACTTCGCATGAGGCAAATTACCAATGCTCTTCTCTGCTTCTTCTACAAAATGTTTCATACGATCTAATATGGCTTGCTCATTTTCGTAATAACTACAGAAATTCAAATCCCCGCCTATGCGATCTTCTTCTTGATCGATGAAATAATCAAGTAAAATGTGAAGTCCTTGTACGTAAGGAAAATATCCTTGTCTAATTTTCTCAATATCCTCATCATGTAATTCATCATGAAATGCATATGCCACAAGACAAAAGATTCCTAAAGTTGATCCTGCACAAGCCGAAAATTCAAACCAGCTCATCGGCGGCAAGTTTTCTTTATGAGCTTCAAACCATGTTTTTAGACGCGGTTCTCTTTCTTCTAATTTCACGTGTTTATGAATTTGCAAATCACAATAATAACAAGCAAGCTCATGAAGAATTGGAGCAATTTTATCATAATGCTTCGTTTTCTTTAAAACATCTTGGCATGTTTCAACGAGCTCATCTAAATAACCACCATCATCTTGATCATCACGATAACGATAATAATTACCGCCTCCTTCAACTTCAGGACTTAATGCCATTACCATCGACTCATGAAGAGCTGCAAAGTCTTTCGGATCAAGTGATGTACTGCGATCACATAAATTATCTAAGTAGTCGCTAATCGTTTGATACGCTACAATAAAACGAATACATTCCTCTCGATGTTCATTTGCTAGCAACGCTAAAATGCCACCGCCCTCGCAATGAAACGTTTTATTCTCAATACTTGCGATTGCCTGACTATGAAGCTCATCATTCGGAATATGGTAGGCACGCTCTTTCCACATCGCTAGCTCATGGTGTACAACCGGAAACACATCACGGTATACTTTCGCCATGAGCGTTATGGGATTACTCGGTACGTTCACTTCTTCCTTCATCTCCTCTATTAAATGTACAAATAATGATTTATTTGTTTGTTTTTACTATATTATTGCTATGCATTTCAGTAAATGACTGAATATAATTCAAAATTTCATCACGCTCATACTCATTTAATAACTCATGATAACAATTAGGCCATTCTTTATATGCCTTATCACTAATTTTAACATTATCAAACCATGTACGGACACGTGTTTTATCTACAAGTTTATCCTCACACGCCTGCATTAGCAAGAGTGGAACATCTGGAAAATCATCTATTTTCTCATGAGCAATCTCGATAGACTTAATCAATTCACTATACCAACGTACTGATACTTTGCGCAAGAACAATGAATCATTCTCCATCGCATCCCTCACTTCATGGTTACGAGTTGACATTTCTACAGTGAGATTTGTTGCAAATTGCAATTTTGGAGCAACGACATTTAATATTTTTGAAGCAGCACGAAGCGGAGCGGAAGGTGAAGCTAATACTCCTAAACAAGGCGAGCTTAGTACCATCCCATCTATGTCCTCTCTTTTCGTTTCTTGCATCATACGAATAACAATAAGTCCTCCCATACTATGACCAAATAAAAAAATAGGCAACCTATATTTTCTTGCTTCCTTCACCCATAACTTTATTTCCTCTATGTATTCATCAAATGAATCGATATGTCCTCTATTTCTTGAAGTTGTTCCGTGTGCTGGAAGATCCCCCATAACGACGTGATAACCGCTATGATTCCACATTTCTGCAACTCCTTCATAACGCCCGTGATATTCCATAGCACCATGTACGATAATAATGACGGCTTTCGCTTCTTCCGCTTCATAGTTCCACATACGAAACTCCTCCATTTCACTCTTTTTCATAATTTGATACACTAAAACTAGTCTCTAGGAAAGGAAGGCTTTACATGATATATCCTTACAAAGAAAAAAATCCGAAAATTGCGAGTAGTGCTTTTATCGCTGACTACGTTACCATTACAGGCGATGTGACAATTGGCGAGGAATCAAGTATTTGGTTTAATACAGTCATCCGCGGTGATGTATCACCAACGATAATTGGAAATAGAGTAAATGTACAAGATCAATGTACACTTCACCAAAGCCCCCAGTATCCTCTTATTTTAGAAGATGACGTTACCGTTGGGCATCAAGTTATTTTACATAGCTGTCACATAAAAAAAGATGCTTTAGTTGGAATGGGCTCTATCATATTAGATGGCGCTGAAATTGGCGAAGGAGCTTTCATCGGTGCTGGTAGTCTCGTTTCACAAGGAAAGAAAATCCCTCCTAATACGTTAGCTTTCGGTCGTCCTGCGAAGGTCATTCGCGAATTAACAGAAGAGGACCGTAAAGATATGGAACGTATTCGCACACAATACGTTGAAAAAGGACAATATTATAAATCGTTACAAAAGTGATTTTATCGCTGCCAGTCTTATGGCAGCTTTTTTTATGAAAAAAGCTAACTTTTTCTTTACAAAACATTATTATTCCCTCAATAAAATCTTATTAAAATAGAAGTTAATAACTCCATATATATGTAAATGAGGGAGGAAAAATCTCATGAAGGTCAGTGGACTATATAAAATAGAATGTTACATTTTCAAAGGAATTAATCGCTACTTTGATCAAAAAACATTAAACATCTTTTTCAGCAATATTACCCATATCGGTGGTGCAAGTTTTTCCATTGCACTTACCCTATTCTTTTTAATTTTCGCAACAGGGAATTTGCATCAAGCTGCAATTGCAACTGCTATTTCTTTAACAATTAGCCATATTCCTGTGCAAATATTAAAAAGATGGTATCCACGAAAACGCCCTTATTTAACAATTCAAGATGCGAAATATCCAGTACAGCCTTTAAAAGATCATTCTTTTCCATCCGGACATACAACGGCTGTTTTCTCTGTCCTCATTCCATTTATTTGTTATAATCCAAACTTGCTTGCTTTTCTATTACCGTTAGCATTATGCGTCGGTATTTCCCGTATTTATTTAGGGCTTCATTATCCGTCAGATGTATTTGTAGGCATGTGCCTTGGCACTTGCTCTGGCATCATCTCTTTTTATCAACTCATTCCACTCATGTAAAGGAGCGATATGATGAGAGTCGCCATATTTACCGATACATTTACACCACAAGTCAACGGTGTGGCGAAAACTTTGGAACGTTTAACTAAATATTTTCAAAAAGAAAATATCGCCTATTCTGTTTTCGCCCCTCAGCATACGGCAGAAGATAATTTCGTAGCGAATGTGAACAAAATGAGAAGTATCCCGTTAACAATATTATATCCAGAATGTCGCTTTGCCTTTCCTACTCCGCGCATTAAGCGGGAACTTCTTGCTTTTAAACCGGATATTATTCATATTGCCACACCTTTCAACATGGGACTTTGTGGGTTGTATTACGCAAAAAAGTTGAACATCCCAGTCGTTGGTTCTTATCATACTGATTTTGACGCCTATTTACACTATTACAAAATTGAGTTTCTCTCCAGTATGTTATGGAACTATTTAAAGTGGTTTCATAGTCATATGCAAAAAAACTTTGTTCCTTCCCCTGAAACATTACATCAATTAAAGAAAAAAGGATTTCAACAGCTCTATATTTGGGGACGTGGTGTAGATTGTACTCTCTTTCATCCAACTTACAATAAAGACCTATTTCGAAAAAAATATAATATTACAGCGAAATATATTCTTTCCTACGTCGGACGCCTTGCTCCTGAAAAAGATATCGACACTCTTCAAACACTTATTCAAACGACAAACAAAGAACGTGACGATATTCATTGGCTCATCGCTGGAGATGGCCCTCTTGCAAAAATCCTGCATGAAAATGTTCCAAAAGCAAATGTAACCTTTACTGGATATTTACAAGGTGAGGATTTAGCTGAAGTCTACGCTTCCTCCGATCTAATGGTATTTCCATCTACCACTGAAACATTTGGGAACGTCGTACTGGAATCACTCGCATGTGGTACACCTGTTATTGGTGCGAATAGTGGCGGGGTTAAAAATATTATTACAGATGGAAAAACAGGTTTTCTTCGTGAACCCAAAAACGCGGACTCATTTTTGTCATCTATTTATGAATTGTTAAATAATGAAGAAATGCGTAAACAAATGAGCCAAGATGCTCACTCTTATGCTGCTACAGAAAGCTGGGATGAAATTTCCAGTGATTTACTCATGCATTATGATGATGTTATTCAAAGTCGAAAAGCGGAAATGCTGGCTTAAGCTCAGCTTATGTATCATCAATTTACAAGTGAAACTCCTATATTTTACAAAATACAGGAAAAGAGGTCACACTTCGTAGTATGACCTCTCTTTATCTTGCACTTTTATTTAGCAGTTCAGTTGTCACATAGATATAATGAATAAAATTTGAACTTATTTTTCTTCCCCTTTTGTCTGAGCCGCATCGAATGTCCAGTTCAATTTCAATGTATCTCCTTGGAATACGTTTTGCTCTTCTCCATTATCTACAAATATGAATTTCACATAGAAAGTGTCATCCTTGCCTGGAGCAAGTCCGTTTCCTTCCCAGTTTACGACACCTTTTTGTACAAGATCAGGGATGTTACCATCAGCAGTAGCCTGTTTCAATTCAGACAAAGTAGTTTCCCATACAGGAACTGTGTTTTTGTCTATGTTCCATAAGAACTCCACTTTGATGTGATCACCGAAATCAGCATCTCCGTTATCACCTTTTGCATCTGTTACAGTGTAGTCAGTAAGAAGATGAACGTCCTTAATTTTCAAAGTGCCGCTGTTGATTAAGTGGAAATCGCGTTCTATTTGATCACCTGGTTTGATTTTGTCAACATCGATGATAACTTGTGGATCAATGCTCAAATCTAACGTACCAGCCGCAAACGTGTTTTCTGATACTTCTTTATCACTGAAGTACGCAAACGCTCCGCCTCCGATTAAAGATAAACCAAGAACTGCGGATGCAACACCCATACCAACCTTTTTCTTAAGACTCATTTTAACAATCCCCCTATTTTTATAATATCTAAACTATTAAACAGCTGATAAGTCCTTATGAGGTAAAAACGAATTGTTTCCTTATCTGATGTCTTTTAGATTTACCTCTAAGATAGTCACTAAATTCTTAATAAAGAACTTCTCGTTTTATTTAAGAGCGACTATCGATATTTACAGAAGATGATATTTCTCCCTCTTTTATCAGCAGCCGCTCCTAAGACACCTTCTTTTATCCCGCTATTTGTGGGCAGTAAAACTCCCACCTCAAAATTCGGCTGGAGCAAAGAAGTTAGGTGGAAGCCCTGCTGCCCGTAAACGCCCGATTGGTGAA
Source organism: Bacillus sp. MYb209 (assembly GCF_002975175.1). Lineage (GTDB taxonomy): Bacteria > Bacillota > Bacilli > Bacillales > Bacillaceae_G > Bacillus_A. Next base: position 116,083 of record NZ_PCNZ01000007.1, on the reverse strand, counting down.
GGCTAATAATCAGTGGGGGATGAACAAAACCCCCACTGATTATAGTTTCACTTTATTTCTTCGGTTCTAGACCGATCTGACGTAGGAAATCTGCCAGTCCTTTTTTACCAATTGTTTCTTTTGGCTTAACTACTTCTGGAACACCGACTTCTTTTTGCAAGAAGTTTTTCTCAATGAAGCGGACATCTTTTTCGTCCACTACACCATCTTGGTTGATGTCTTGCGGCACGATGGATGCATCCTTCTTACCGTATACATCTACTACACTTTTCATATCGCGAATATCAATCAATCTATCACCATTCACGTCCCCTGCAAGACTTTTAGCACCTAATCTAACATGTTGCCCGCGCATTTCACCGTTTACAGAATATCCTGGAATGAATTTCCTCATCACTTTGAGATGTCCCGGAATATCCAAAACAAATGTGTATGCTTCAGTAGAAGCTGGGATACCATGAATGGTGTAGGATCCTTTATTATCAATTGTTCCCTTATATTTTTTACCGCTTGGGGACAGCACATATACTTGGGCACCGATTTTTGTATAATCCTCTTTTCTCAAATACGAACTTTGCCCATCCACCTCAATCAAAAATCCTTCTGGGGAGATGGAACCCTGCACTCTCGAATGCGTTGGAATGATATTAAAATTTTCTGTTCTGAAATAAGGAATGGCAGTAGCTGCTGTTTGTCCAGCTTTCATATAAGACGCCTGTTGTACATTAAATCCGATAACATTATCGAAATATGCATCACTTACTAATTTAAACGTTACATCAAGAAAAGGCATATCTCCATCCATACCGCTGAATGAATTCCCTTTCATAGATGCGCCGACCTTCACTGTATTAGTGTGAGTTCCTTCTGTCACCATAGGTTCTTGCAGCGATACTTCCAAGCCCTTGTCCTTCGCATACTCGCTTGCCGCATTGTTCAATTTCACATTCTCAAACTTAAACAAGTCTTTTATGAATTCGACATTAAATTCTCCAGATGCAAGCTGCTTCACATTATTGAGACTCAGTGTCATCGTAACGTTATCGTCAACTTTCACATCTTTCTTATCGTAACTAGAAGTCGTATATTCCGTACCTTCTTTTACGAAAACATAGTTTTGTTTCTCCATTGCCGTTGCAATATCAAACGTAGTCAAAGTCAAACGTAAAGGATTTGTTGCAATATCACTTTCCTCAATTCCAAATTTCACATCTCCGTTCGCTTGGACTGGGAAGAATCCATCTATGAATCCAGAATTTGCAGAGTAACCCATTGTGTTGGATGATTGATCATAGTTTAAGCCTTTTGATTTTAATACATCTACCGTCGAATCTTTAGCTGTTCCATGCAGCCATACCGCTTTTTGTCCATCCTCTACTGTAAACATGGAGTCATTGACCTCGATTACACCCGGTTTTTTGTCCATATTTACTTCCGGTGCTGTATTATCCACGATAAGCGGATTGTCTACAACATACGATTTCCCTTCTTCATCGTGCGCAACCATTTCTAGTGTATAATCGCCTGCCGGAAGCTTCACAGGAAGATCGCCAATCGGTTTGGAAGGATCATTTGTAAATGGATAGACAGTACCACTGAATACTCCTAGAAGAAAAGTTTCTACGTCTGTCTGTAATTTACTAGTATTCGCTGTTCCTATAAAACCTACAGCTTTTCCTGTTTTACTGTCCTTAACAAGCACATCGATTGTTTTCATCGGGCTATTCAACTTCATTACTCCGTGAACCATAGGTTCTAAATATTGCCAGAAAGGTGTCATATTTGTTACGGATGGTTTAGTCGTTTTTATATATTCAAATCCTTTTTCCGTCACCATGACAGCGAATGGAATTTGATACGTTTCGGCCGGATTGTTCGCATTAGTCACATGGATATACCCTTCGTATCTGCCTGTCTTAGCGCTAGCAGGAATCGTAATTTTCGGCTCCAGATCCTGTGATTGTCCGCTTGCTACTGTAATGGATGCCGGTACCTCAACTTGTACACCATTCTTCACTGCATCTTGAATACCTGTACGTTCATCGTGATACTCCACTTCTACTTTAAAGGATTTTTCTTCTTTGCCGTTGTTTTGGACCGTCACTTTTTTACTCGCTTCAATTGGTTTATCACCTTGCTTAAAATGTCTGCCGAACATAATAGATCCTGTTTGTTCATCAATTTCAACAATATTTCCATTCTCAATATTTTTTGTTTTGTCCAATACTTTGATGGATGTGTCCGTATGAACAGCTTGATACGCGTCGATACGCCCCGCACCCACTTCGTATACAGAATTCTTGCCATTCAAATCATCGGATGTATTCATAAGAGCCGCTTTCACATCGAAAGGAGTATATTTTGGATGCTCCTGCAAAATCAATGCTGCTGTACCTGTCACGTGAGGAGTAGCCATAGATGTACCAGACAAGCGTACATATGCATTGCTATAATTAGTACCGTCCTGCGGATCGTTAATATATTCCGGTGCGGTAGAGAAAATTGACACACCCGGAGCGACTACATCCGGCTTAATATCATAATTTCCATTTACCGGTCCACGGGAGCTGAAATCAGCTAAGTGATCGCCTTCCGTTTTTGTATTGCTCAGCGTTTCGAATTTGAAAGATACTTCACCTAGTGACTTTAATCGCTCGCCATCCGCTTTTGATAGGCGGAAAGATGGAATAAAATCTACCCCCTCACCTAAGTAGGTGGTTATTTGTCCATCGGCATTGTTATACACAATAGCCGCTTTCGCCCCGGCTTTTTTAGCATTTTTTATTTTTTCATCAAACGTAATTTCCCCGCGTTGAATCAGCGCAATTTTTCCGTTCAAATCTTTCCCCGTAAAATCAGCTGGTTTACCCAATCCCGCGAATACAATCGGTAAGGATTGTCCTTGCAAATCTTCTAACTTATCAGGAAAATCTTTACCTAATAACTGCATGTTTTCAAACTTTTCGCTCGCTGCACTTGCACTGAATGTAGGAATGGACATAGAAACATCACTTGCTCCTACTGAAATGCCAAGAGCTGCCGTTCCCGGGGAACCGAGAGTTTTTTCGTTCGGTCCGGCGTTACCTGCGGCAACAACTGTTACCACACCTGAAAGCATAGCGTTATTTGTCGCGACAGAAGTAGCATATAACGGATCGTTAGTCTGCGCACCAAGTGACATATTGATAACGTCCATACCATCTGCAATCGCTTTATCTATTCCAGCAAGAATTCCTGCTGTATTACCTCCGCCCCAAGGACCTAATACTCTATAAGCATATAAATCTACATCAGGTGCTACACCTTTCACAGCATAATCCGCATTGTTTTTCTTTTGAGCTGCAATCGTTCCTGCTACATGTGTACCATGGTTTGTATAATACACATAACCAGGAGATGTTGGCTTACCTGCTTTTATCCAGTCCTCGTATGTCGTTTCCATCGGATCTGCATCGTTATCTACAAAATCATACCCGCCTTTATAAGCACCTTTTAAGTCAGGATGATTATAGTCAACACCTGTATCAAGAACGCCGACTTTAATCTCTTTACCCGTAATGTTTTCTGCATGAAGCTTGTCCACGCCAATTTGCGGAATACTGTCCGCCATTTTTGGCTGAATTGTTTCTTTTGTTTCCTTCATTTCTACCGGAGGTTCCACTTTTACTTCGTAATCTTTAAAAATACGTTTTACGACTCCGGATTGGATTAACTCCTGCACTGCCACACCAGGTAAAGTCATAGCTACACCGTTGATCGCATTCTTATATTCGCGTGTAACTTTCACTTTTTTTGTATCGTAAGTGCCGGCATCCTTCTTCGATTTTAAGGATTCGACATGTTGTTTGAACACTTTATGCTCTTCATCTACTTTTGCTTGCGCAGTAGTAGTAGCTATTTTCTTCCCTTTCGCCGCTTGTTTCATCACTTCAATTTTTGCTGGAGCTTGATTGAATTCCACGATAACGTTAACTAATTCAGGACTATTAGAATCAATATCAGGTGAAATCGTAAAATTAGGACTTACATCTAACTGTTCCAACGCCTTTCTTTGTTCTGGAGACAGATTCATTAGTACCTGTTCCGCATTATCAACTGGCTTCAGTTCAACCGCGCTTTCTGCCAATACATTATACGGAATACCTTGTGACAATAGCATACCAGTAACTAAAGTTCCTGTAAGAACCCTTCCAAATTTCCCTCTCTTCATACAAGTTCCCCCATCTAAATTTATTTGTATCTGTAGTCATTGCATAACATAAATTTCCGAGGCTTTTAGACTACGACTCTACTTTCTTATCTTATTAAATTTAAACTTTTCTGAAAATTATCAAAAAGTAATATTTTTTTAGTTATTAGTTCTATACCGTATAGTACAAAAGAACTACCCTGTGTTTTATTATTTTGAGTAAAATAATAAAACACAGGGTAGTTCTTTTAAATGATTTTCATTTAAGAAAATGGAACAAGCTGATTTCGAACAGCATATATGACTGCTTGTGAACGGCTTTTCACATTTAGTTTTCTGAAAATCTTATTAATATGGATTTTAACTGTCTTGTCACTGATATATAGAGCTTCAGCAATTTCCTTATTGCTAAAACCTTTGACCAATTCAAACAGTATTTCTTTTTCACGCTCTGTTAGTTCATTTTCATTTGATTCTGATTTCGTTTGCTGATGATATGTAATCAACTTTTTAGTCATACGCGGATGAATCACAGAATCTCCTTGTAATACCATTCGGATTGCCGCCACTACCTGCTCGGATGATGAATCCTTCAGTAAATAACCATCTGCACCTGCCCGAAGAGCAGCCATCAAGTATTCATCATGTTCATACATTGTTAATACGAGAACGCGGCAGTTCGGATACTGATCTTTCACGAGTGATGTAGCCTCAATGCCATTTTTCCCTGGTAAATTAATATCCATTAAGATACAATCAGGCCTACACTCTTCCACTTTCTTTACTACCTCATCCCCAGAAACAGCTTCTCCAACTACTCGCATATCAGATTCGAGTTCCAATATACTTCGAATTCCATCACGCAAAACAGTATGATCATCCACTACTAATATTCGAATCATGATACTCCTCCCCCATTTCTGAATCTGGAATTAACAATGTGATTTCTGTACCTTTTCCTGCTGAACTATCAATCTGAAGGGCAGCCCCAAGCTGTTCAGCCTGTTCATTCATATGTAATATACCATAATGCGGCTCATGCTTTGCTTTAATCATAGATTCAAAAAGAGAAAAGCCAATTCCGTTATCCTTTACCTTTAAAAGTACATGCTCCCGTTGATAGCTTAGTAAAACGTCAACTTTGTCTGCCTTTGCATGCTTTATAATGTTCTGCAAGCTCTCCTGCAAAGTATCGAAGATGACTCGTTCTTTCGTAAAACTAAGTTTTCGAGAACGGCCTCTTTCATGATATGTAATGGCTAGACCATATTCTTGTTTTAAGGATTGAACTTTATTTATAATTGCTTGTTTTAGTCCTAATCTTTGTGTTGGATATGGCTTTAAAGCATAAATAGAATAACGAACTTCACTTAAACTCTTCCTTAATTTTTTTATGCTTGTATCTACCACTTGCTGCATGTCCTTTGGTCGATCTGCATATTTTCTCTGAGCTGACTCCATCTGAAATATCACTCCGGCCAATGCTTGTGCGATTCCATCGTGGATTTCACGAGCAATTCGATTTCTTTCTTCTAAAATCGTTCTTTTTTCCTGTTCAGAGACGAGTGTCCGCGTTTTAAGCAAGCTGCCTAATTGATTGGCAAACGTAGCTAAAGTTTGTACATCTTCAGTAATAAAACTCGCACTCCTGCTTTTCCCTGCCACAAACATTCCAACTAATTCATGATTTACCTTAAGAGGTAAATATACAAGAGAGCGCATAGTATTTTCAAACACTTCATCTCCTGGAGCCATACCTGTTTTCCAATCAGTAACAACAACAGTTTCTGATATCTCTTCAAACTCCTTATACAGGTCAGAATAATTAGAAATATCATGACGTACTTTTCCATCCTTTAATAAAAGTGTCCAGTTCTCTTCATCTTTTGCCCATAAAACATATGCCTGTATTCCTAGGAATCCTTTCAGTGATTGTTTCATCTGCTGTAAGTTTCCGGCAGATAATCCATGACTTAATTCCGTCGTAATGGAAAAAAGCTTATATAATCGTTCTTTTTCCACCCGTATTTGTCTAACGAAAGAGCTAATGATACAGATTGCTACAAGTGGGAAAAAGAAGAACAGAACCATGATTTCATCCATCACTCCGCGATATCGGTAATCTAAAATATGTATAAGTGAAGAATAAAATAAACAAAAACTCAAACTCCAGAGTACTAATATATTTTTTTTACGCCACTCTTCTAGCGGATAGGGCTGAGGAAGAAGTATGATTAAAAGATCGTAAAATAAACTGTTAAAAAGGCAAAGAAACGCGCTGAATAAAAACAAAATTATGAATTTTTCATATAAAACTGAAAGATTCATTCCAGAAATAAAAAGAGAGAAACATTCACTGGAAAGCCATTCTGCTAATACGATACTAAGAGCAAGTTGCGCACAATTAAATACTGTCCTTTGCATAGGTAAGCGGCGAAGCAACTGGATACTTAACATCACACACACACACGAAACAACAGTTATATGTATTCCAAACTGCCAATTCATTGTATAAATAAGCGTAAGACTGAGTGTGATTCCCCCTCTCCAAATGCGGATAGGAAAATACTCAGTAATTCCCATAAACATAATTAACAACAAAAGCAGTATAAGATGAGAAGGCATTTCACTTAAAAATAAGGAAATGATAACAGCAATTAAACCAAGAAAAGAGATAGAATAAATATAAAAACTAGCTACTTGCTCTCTCATAGAAGTAAAATCTATCTTTTTCAAAACGATCCCTCCCTCAAAAAATTTATCCCGCTATTTGCGGGCAGTAAGACTCCCACCTCAAAATTCAGCTGGAGCAAAGAAGTTAGGTGGGAGCCCTGCTGCCCGTAAACGCCCGATTGGTGAAGGCTAATAATCAGTAGGGGATGAACAAAACCCCCACTGATTATAGTTTCACTTAATTATCATCATTATCTACTAAAAAACCGGCACTGGCAAAATGAGAAGGTTCCCATTAGCCAATCACCGGCTGTGCACTGTCCCTTAGAAGGGGTGACACAATATTAGTATAAAACAGGCCTCTCCATTCCGCCACCCATCAAATGTTATAATTGTAAATATATTCTATGTCTATCGTATAGAACTAAAGATGTACATGAATCAATTTCATAATTGTTTTTTACCAGTAGAAGATAATACTTTGAATCCAAGTTATTCATATATTTTCAGCAATTCACTCTCCATTATATATTTCCTTCTTCCCCATTCATTTTTTATTCTGTAATTGGCTATATTCTTCTTTTGTATTCACATTAAGAAATAACCCATTCGACAGCTGTGTTTCTTCTGCCGTAACATACTGAGTATTACAATGAGATAATAGCCCCTGCATACTTCTCTTATCTTCTTTTAATAACTTCTCTATTTTTTCTTTTGCTCGGTGATGATACAATGCTAAAAGTGGTTGTTTCCGCCCCTCCACCAATGGAACAATTGCTTCATACGCTTCATCTACTCGTTCTATAAATGTCATCGCCCACTCTTTCGAAACATTTGGTGTGTCGCACGGTGCAACGATATACCAATCTGCATCTACGAATTCCATGCCTGTTAACAAACCAGCAAGCGGACCGTTTCCTTTATACAGCGCAATATCTTCTACAACTGGTACATGCAGTATATGCGAGAGATTATTAGTAATCGCTGGATGGCTGATTACAACAATGTCTGTAACAACTTCTTTCAATGCCTCTATACTATGCTCAATAAATGTTTTCCCGCGCCAAGTTGCTAATGCTTTCGGCTCTCCAAAACGACTAGACTGTCCGCCAGCTAATACAATTCCTGCAATTTTCATTGGCGATGCAGCTCGAATGTAATATGACCTAATTCCGGTAAAATTAATTTATTCATCGCAAGACGAACTGCTCCGCTAGACCCTGGCATCGAGAAGACTACTTTGCGTCCAATTGTACCGCCGATTGCTCTACTTAAAATCGCACTACTTCCGATATCTTCTAAGTAACTAATCATGCGGAACAATTCACCAAATCCAACAATTTCTTTATCTAATAACGCCGACACTGCCTCTATTGTTACATCACGTTTCGTAATACCAGTTCCGCCATTCGTTAACACGACATCCACATCTTCCTTATGATAACCAGCTAACACAGCCTGCTGAATACTTTCTTTATCATCTTTTACAATTTCATAAGCAGTCACTGTATGCCCTGCTTCTTTTAACAATTCATGTAGTAGTTGACCACTCTTGTCCGTCTCTTTCGTACGTGTATCAGAGATCGTAACGATTTTACAACGCACTTCTTTTGGAGCTTGTTTTTTATGTTCGATTACGCTCATTTTTTATCTTTCCTTTCTTACAGACTTTTCTTCATTTTATCATACATACCTTTACACAATTTTGTATGAAGCTAATGATACGTCATGATACGATATAAGTATGCACGCCCATAAAAAGGGAAAAAGATTATACTGTCTATTCCATGTCTTATACTTCTTTCACATAATTAGCTACTATTTAACTCTCCTTATATTTTCTACATAATAGATTTTATTTTAAAACTTGCATTACAAAATAATTCGGAGGTCCACACACTATGGAATTTTACAAAAAATTAACACCGACATTCATCCTCTTATTTGTCCCGCTATTTGCGGGCAGTAAAACTCCCACCTCAAAATTCGGCTGGAGCAAAGAAGTTAGGCGGGAGTCGGGCTACCCGTAAACGCCCGATTGGTGAGGGCTAATAATCAGTGGGGGATGCCCCCCCACTGATTAAAGTTTCACTTTATCGCTTCAATCACTGTCGGTTTTTCCTTAAAAGGCGCAATCCCATACGCTACATTAATAAGCATTATATTCGCAACGCTCTTTTTACTGTGCAGTGCATTTTGTGCAGGAAAAGCACGTCAACTGAAAGGGTGATTTCACATGTTCCAAAAGAAGCCGATAATTTGCAAATCATGTAAAAAGGAAATACAAACGTATGAAAAAGCGTGGATTCATATGCCATTTCCGGCGAGCGGTATGACAAATATGAAAAAGTATATTGAGCTAGATGGCGAAGTGTATTGTAGTTCATGCATTCAAATCGTAAATAAAACCAAATAAAAAAAGCTTTGCGCTCACTGCGCAAAGCTTTTTTTCATATATTATAGACCAGCTTGCTCTTTTAAAGTAGCTGCTTTGTCTGTACGTTCCCATGCAAGATCTACATCAGTACGTCCGAAGTGGCCGTAAGCTGCTGTTTGTTTGTAAATTGGGCGACGTAAGTCTAGCATTTTAATAATACCAGCTGGGCGAAGATCGAAGTTGTTACGAACTAGTTCTACTAATACGTCTTCAGATACTTTACCAGTGCCTAATGTATCAACTGAAATTGATACTGGTTGCGCTACGCCGATTGCGTATGCAAGTTGTACTTCTGCTTTGTCAGCAAGACCGGCTGCTACGATGTTTTTCGCAACATAACGAGCTGCATATGCTGCAGAACGGTCAACTTTCGTTGCATCTTTACCAGAGAATGCACCACCGCCATGGCGAGCATATCCACCGTAAGTATCAACGATGATTTTACGTCCTGTTAAACCAGCATCACCTTGTGGTCCACCAATTACGAAGCGGCCAGTTGGGTTAATGAAGAATTTCGTTTCTCCATCCATTAATTCTGCTGGAACTACAGCTTTAATTACGTGCTCTTTTAAATCGCGATCGATTTCTTCCCACGTAACATCTGGATGATGCTGTGTAGAAATTACAATTGTATCCACACGTACAGGTTTACCATTTTCATCATACTCAACTGTAACTTGCGTTTTTCCATCCGGACGTAAGTATGATAATGTGTCATCTTTACGTACTTCAGTTAAACGGCGAGCTAATTTGTGAGCAAGCGAGATTGGAAGTGGCATTAATTCTTGTGTTTCATTACATGCGAACCCAAACATTAAACCTTGGTCTCCCGCACCAATTGCCTCAATCTCAGCGTCAGTCATTTGACCTTCGCGTGCTTCTAGTGCTTGGTCAACACCCATAGCGATGTCAGCAGATTGCTCATCGATAGATGTTAAAACTGCACAAGTTTCTGCATCGAATCCGTATTTTGCGCGTGTGTAACCAATGCCTTGAATTGTTTCACGAACGATTTTTGGAATATCTACGTAAGTAGAAGTCGTAATTTCCCCCGCTACCAATACTAAACCAGTTGTTACAGTTGTTTCACAAGCTACACGTGCATTTGCGTCCTTTGCTAAGATCGCATCTAAAATTGAATCAGAAATTTGGTCACAAATTTTATCTGGATGTCCTTCAGTTACAGACTCAGATGTGAACAGATGACGTTTTTTTGTCATGTGGTAAACCTCCCTACAGTAATTGTATATATTGTACGGAACTCATCCTTAATTTGCCACAAACTGCGACATACATTTATTCTCCCACACAAGCATACAGAAAAACCTTTCCTACTTAACATAGAGGAAAGGTTTAATTTGCTACTTGCATACTGCTTTTTGCCCTTTGCTCTTATCGTTCGAGACCATTAGCCTCGCACAGGTTTTAGCACCTATTCACCTGTATTTACCACTACAAGTGAGGTTGCTGGGCTTCATCGGGCCTGTCCCTCCGCCAGCTCGGGATAAGAGAGTATCCGTCCCAACCTATACTAAAGAAATGATATTCATTTGTCAATTAATATTCACATTTTCCTGAAAGTTTTTCTCAATACGCATAGAATGAAATATTAATAAGGAAATGATACATTCACACAAACAAAAATAAATAAATAGTATACATTATTTATATAATTGTGTTATACTCTTGATGGGGATTACGAGAAATATTTCATTAAATGAAAAGGATGGTATATAAATATGAGTACTGTGAATGTCCAAATTGGTTTACATGAATTATTGAACGGAAGCAATGCACAGATTCAATTAAGTGTTCCGCAATTAGTGGAAAAAGTATTAATGCGAAACGAAGGAAAATTAACTTCTACTGGTGCCGTTTCTGCTTCAACAGGAAAATACACAGGACGTTCTCCTAAAGATAAATTTATTGTGAAGGAAGCATCGGTTGCTGACAAAATTGCTTGGGGAGCCGTGAACCAACCGATCTCTGAAGAACATTTTAATAAATTATATACAAAAGTTTTAGAATACTTAAAAGAAAAAGAAGAGTTATTCATCTTCAAAGGATTTGCTGGCGCTGATCGCAACTATCGCCTACCAATTCAAGTTGTTAACGAATATGCATGGCATAATTTGTTCGTACATCAATTATTTATTCGTCCAACTGAAGAAGAATTAACAACTCACGAATCAGAATTCACAATTGTTTCTGCACCAAACTTCAAAGCAGATCCAGCAATTGACGGTACAAATTCTGAAGCGTTCATTATGGTTTCATTCGAAAAACGTATCGTACTAATCGGTGGTACAGAATACGCTGGAGAAATGAAAAAATCAATCTTCTCTATTATGAACTTCTTACTACCTGAACAAGACATTCTTTCTATGCACTGCTCTTCAAACGTAGGCGAAGAAGGCGACGTAGCACTATTCTTCGGTTTATCTGGAACAGGCAAAACAACATTATCTGCTGATCCAAACCGTAAATTAATCGGTGACGATGAGCACGGTTGGTCTGATAACGGTGTATTCAATATTGAAGGCGGTTGCTATGCTAAATGTGTAAATCTTTCTCATGAGAAAGAACCACAAATCTTCGATGCAATCAAATTTGGTTCAGTTTTAGAAAACGTTGTCATTGATGGTCAAACACGCATCGCTGACTATAACGATACTACTTTAACAGAAAATACACGTGCCGCATACCCTATGCATGCGATTGACAATATCGTACTGCCAAGTGTTGCAGGACATCCAAATACAATTATTTTCTTAACTGCTGATGCATCTGGCGTATTGCCTCCAATCAGTAAGCTATCAAAAGAGCAAGCTATGTACCATTTCTTAAGCGGTTACACTAGTAAACTAGCAGGAACTGAGCGCGGTGTTACATCTCCGCAAGCTACATTCTCTACTTGCTTCGGTTCACCATTCTTACCGCTTGATGCATCTCGTTATGCTGAAATGCTTGGTGAGAAAATCGAGAAGCATGATGCAAAAGTATTCTTAGTAAACACTGGCTGGACTGGTGGCGAATATGGCGTTGGTAAACGTATGAACTTAGGTTACACTCGTGCAATGATTCAAGCAGCACTAAGCGGTGAACTTGCTAAAGCTGAAACTACAAAACACGACATCTTTGGCCTTGAAGTACCTCGTCACGTTCCAGGTGTACCTGACGAAGTATTAATGCCTGAACAAACTTGGGCTGATAAAGATGCTTACAAAGCGAAGGCAATTGAGCTTGCAAACGAATTTAAAGAAAACTTCACAAAATTCGATAGCGTTTCTGAAAATATTATTAACTTAGGCGGTCCAATCGCTTAATATATAAACTTTCTGTTGCAATAACCCTTTACTCATATGAATAAGTATCGTGTAGCCAAAAGTTTCGCGTACTCACCGACAAAACCCAATGCGGCTTAACGGTTACACATACTTACATAAAAAAGAAGCTTACGTGAAAAACGTAAGCTTCTTTCTATATATTCTTTAATTTACCCACATACAAACCACAGCTTCGAACATATAAACTATTTTCCCACTCACTACATCCTTCTGGTTTCACATCGTATGGGATTAAAAAAGGCTCTGACCGCTTCTATCCGTCGCCAAATCCTCTATTCCATCTGAAAAAGTTCCTAACCTAATTTTCAATTGATATACTCGGATTTTCACACATACAAATCAAGGATTTGAAAATATAGATAGATTTCCGGCTCACTTACTCCTTCTGGTTTCACACCGCATGGGGGCAAAAAAAGCTCTGACCGCTTCTATCCACCGCCGGATCCTCTATTCCATCTAAAAAGGGGCTTTTTATCTTTTTTAGCTTTTTGTTAATTCCTCTTCATCCTTCATACTATAGTAACCTAAATTAATAACAATTAAGAAATAACCACCCATAATCCCAACTGCAAATGCCCACATAACCATATGGTGCTCAATTTCGTACATAATAATTGCACCAAGGATCGCCGCTGCGTAGCGATTAAACATACCAAGTGTCGGTGCCTTCGTTTTCTTTACAATACTATCTCCAAGCTTTTCGATACGCCTTCCTAAAATCCAAACGCAATACATACTTACAATAAGTCCAATGCCTGCACCTAAAAAATGTGCTGAAAAAGGTGTCATTGCCCAGCCTATTAACATTGCGCCTAGCAAATAATACATTTGAATTTTAAACGACCTCAGTGACATACTAATCATGCTGTACTCCTCTTCAATGGTTTTTATTTATCCAACAAAAGCTATATAACTCGTTGTTCATTAATGAACAACGAGTCCATACTACTTACAAATTCATTTATGAATCCATTTCATTCAAATTAAAAACAACATAAACTGTATGTTTATGTTGTTAAAATGCTTTTAGAAAATAATATTATACAAGATTTCTAATATAGAATCCCTCATAAATGTGACGTTTTTCAAAACATTTTCGTCCAATTATGAAAAAAGTGATATCAATCTATGAACATACGGATATGATGTAATAAGCACATAAATAAAGGGGGCGTCTAATGATTTATTTTTTAATGGCTCTCATTCATCTCATTGTTCCTGCACTTATTGGACTTTCATTATATTGGTACACGAAAAAACATAGTATTTTCTATGCTGTCCTCGGTGTTCTTCTTCCAGGAATTATTCTAATTACACTCTTCCGCATTCCTTTTCTTAATTTAATTCCACTTATTACTGCTATCTTGTTTCTCATCTTCTTACCAAAAATAAAAAAATAGGAAAGCAGATCATAGGTGATCTGTTTTCCTATTTTGATATAGGTTCTTGCACGATAGAATGAGCTTCTACTTTCTCTGATTTCACAAACCATAGACCGAAGAAAATGATAATTCCACCGATAATTTGTTGTAACGATACATATTCATTTGCCCATACTGCAGCAAATAAGACAGCAACGAGCGGCGTAATATACATATATACCATCGTATGTGATGCTCCAATTTTTTGAACACCAATATACCACATCACTAAACCGAATACAGTCACGAAGAAAATAGAATACAGCAAGGCAAACCATGTCATCCCGTGTGTAATGTGAAATGGCATTACAAATACATGTGGACCACTTAACAATAAGAGCGGAACCGCTCCAACTAATGTCGACCATGCAGTAACACGTAATGCTGAGTATTTTTTAATAAGCGGCCCTGCTAATACAGGATAAAGTCCCCAACATATTGATGTAATCAGTCCAATCCCATTTCCGTAGAAAGAACTAGCGAGTGAATGCCCCGCTACTAAAACTAATGTAGCACCAACAAAGGCAATCATGGAACCAACTAACTTTCGAGAAGAAAATTTTTCTTGTTTCAAGAAAATCGAAAATAGAGTTGTAAAAATAGGTGAAATAGAAATGAGTAAAGAGGCATTTGTAGCCGATGTATATTGTACCGTTTCCATGAATAGCGTTTGATACAGTACAATACCTACCGTGCTAACAATGATTAATCTTGGTATATCTTTTCGCTCCATATAAAGTGACTTTTCAATAAAGAACGTAAGTAATAATAATAGTGGTGCTGCTACCATCATTCGAACTGCAGTAAACTCAATCGCTGTAAATTCTAAAAGTCCATATTTCGCAATCGTATAGTTAATCCCCCAAATAATAACGACACTTAAAATTAATAACTCAATTCCCCATCTTTTCATGCGCAATCCCCTCCGCAAAGAGAATTATACAGAAAATTAAATCAGATGTACATTTCATTATGTGAAAAAATCCATAAGAAAAAGGAGCATATTATATACTCCTTCTCTCTTTACTATACTCGAACATGTAACTTCATATTCGGATTATAAAACTGGCTTGGGCTCTTCAGCTGAAAAGTCCCTCCAACTTCATGCCAATCAACTGTTAACTTATCATCCATAAATACAAGCTTTGTTCGATCTGCGATAAAGTTCAGTACGCTTGATTCAATATCTACATCACGCTCATCTTTCTCTGAAACGGCTACTAAATCAATAATCCCGCTCATGACACAACCGCAACCTTCATTATCATAAAATAACTTTATATATTTCGCTTCACTTGGAATCGTATCCATAATCTTTTTATATGCTGCTTCTGTTACAGTAACGTACATGCGTGAATCTACACCCTCTCTTCTCGTATCATTTATATATTGTACCACCATTTTTCTTAAAACTTATATACAGAAATTTTAGATTCCTATAAAATATATGTGATAAAGTGAAACTTTAATCAGTGGGGTTCCCATCCACCACTGATTATTAGCCCTCACCAATCGGGCTTCTACGGGTAGTTGACCTCCCACCTAACTCCCTCGCATTCGCCAAATTTTGAGGTGGGAGTCTTACTGCCCGTTAATGCGGGATAAAGGAGGTTGTATCACTGATGTTCAAACTACAGCGATATCCCATTTTCTTAAGTCTATTAGGTAGCTTTTTTATTTCTAGCGGAATGGTATTACAACATATACTTCCCTATTCTCCTTCTATTGGCTGGATTCTAGGTTTTATTTGTTTTACATCCGCTTCTTATTTTGCTATGAAAAATAAAAAGAACTAACAAAGTAAGAATTATCTTAAGGAGGATTACCAAACATGCCAGCCTTAAAAGAAATAGAACAATCACTTAATCATTTATTCCAAATTGAAAAATACGGAAAAGACAGTGCCTTTAGTCGCTTCATTCCAGCTACATATGATCAAATCCAATTTCCATGGCAACAATTTTTCGAAGCAAATTTTGTTGAGCTATTTAACGGTCTTATGATAAGAGGTGCTGAAAATGTAAACACAATCTTTTTAGCTGTGTTCCCAACTGATGATGTTCTCGAAAAATTCATTTCACAATCCGTGCCAGGTGATTTACTCTTCATGCACCATCCACTTGTGATGGAGTGCGGTGATCCACTCGGAAAATCAGGGCGAGGATTTATTCCAATTCCATCAAAATATTTGCAGGCGATAAAAGAAAAGAAACTTTCTATATATACATGTCACGGTCCAATGGATTTTCATCAAACATATGGAACTAGCATTTCAATCGCAAAAGCACTACAAGCCAATGCAATTGACGGATTTGCTTACGGTGGTCCAGAGAACGAACCGGTCGGTCTCATTTGTGAAATAGCTGAAACAACAACAGAAAAACTCCAAAAATACCTAAAAAAACTCTTCAACATTCCGTATACAGACTTCGAAGGTAAACAACATGATTCCATCAAGAAAATTGCAATTATCGCTGGCTGTGGCGATGTCGTATCTTTAATGAAAGAAGCCGAAGAAAAAGGCGCTGAAGCATATATTACAGGAGAAATCCATTGCCATATCGACAATGATTACGGCAAGCATAAATACTCACTCATTATGGATTATGTGAAAGAAACAAATATGTCCCTCATCGGTGTGTCACACTCTGCCTCTGAATATTTAGTGAAAGAGACATTGATGTATGATTGGTTTAAAGAGAATTTTGATGTAGACGTTACTTTGATTCCACAGGAGACATGGTGGTTATCAAACTAATAACACCTCCCCTATTTTTGAAATCTATATACACAATACGATCGACCACACAAAAATATAGAATCTACAATATATATATAGTAGTTCTACTTTTAAAACTAGATTTTCAAAACTATAGAAAGGAGAAAATATATGTACCAACGCAATTGCTTTAGTTGTGACGGTAGACGCAACAGTGGTTCTATCGGAATCACTGGACCTACTGGTGCTACAGGTCCTACTGGCGCTACGGGTCCTACTGGCAATGCCGGACCTACCGGGGCCGGTTTACAAAGCACTACCGCTTTTAGTCTAGCAGCCGCTCCTAACTATAAAACGGGACAAGTTGTGGCTTACACAAGTAGCGGCTATGTTGTAAAAAAAGATGCACCTCAAGGGTTTCCGAATGTGTCCCCAGATTATATCGTATTAGTAGAAGGTGGACCTACTGGTAGCACTGGGCCTACTGGTGCTACCGGCATCATTGGACCTACTGGCATCACTGGTTCTACTGGCATCACTGGACCTGCTGGTAGTTCATCAGCGAAAAGTATTGTTTTTCAAGGGACGAATGCTGGTTTTCAACGTATAGCAGGTTCTCCAGGAATTGATTCTAACGTTATTCCGTATGTAACTGCTGGAGATGGGAATATAGTTGGTTTTGCTGCATCTATAAATATTAATAACTTACCCGCTGCTGTTTATACGATTGATATTTGCAAGGATGTCCCAACAAACCTCTCTGCCCCTACCTCTAGTTACATCCTATCTACTATCACTTTAACTACTACAGATAAAATTACGGGGACTATGACATTTTCAATTAAACCTACGGATATTGGCTCTAGACAACCTCAAGTGTATAACCCTACTCCAGTACCTGGACCTGCCACTGTAACTTGGACTAGTATTACAACTGGAAACCTGGTTTCGAGGGGGGATTCGATATCTCTTTATATTACCCCCGGGATTACGGCAAGTGCTGTATATTCTATTTTTCTAATCACTGATATATAGCCCACACTTACAAATCGTTCATTTTACAAAAAAATCACAAATAAATTAAAACAAATAACAGACAAATTCATTATATACCCTCACCTTGTATATATCCATATTTTGGTTTTTAAATTGGTACACTATGTCAATATTGTAAACATCCCCTTTATTGGATTCCGTACTTCCATCCAAAAAGAAAAGGGAAATCACTCTAAAGAAAGTGATTTCCCCTTTTTAAAATATCCCACCGTTAAATCGGCAACATAATCTCAACAGTCGTTCCAACTCCAACTTCACTTTCAAAGTTCAATTTACCGTGGTGATCTTTAATAATTTTTTCCGTAACTACTAATCCTAAGCCTGTTCCAGTTTCTTTCGTTGTGTAAAAAGCTTCATTTAGCTTCGGAATTTTATCTTTCGGAATGCCGCATCCCTCATCTATAATTTGAACAATGATCACATCTTCCACTATAACTTTTACAGTAATAGTTCCGCCAACTGACATTGCTTCAATCGCATTTTTTATTAAATTAAAAAATACTTGTTTCAATCGTTTTTCATCACATGTAATTAAAGGTATATCTTTACTATAAATAGCATGCATTTTTATCCCTTGTTCTAAAGCTGGTTTTTCCATAACCCTGATAACATAAGAGATGATTTCTTTAATATTATGCGTTTCGGATTCTACCGATTTAGATTTCTCAAACCCATTTAGTTCTGTAGCAATTGTATGAATTCGCTCTACTTCCTGTCTCATAATTTCACTATAAATCTTATCTTCTGGATATTTTTTCGCTTGCTTATTCACAAGTTTTTTCAATTTTTCTAACGGTCTTCTAATCTTATCGCCAATTACTGTTGCCATTTTTCCAACCATCGCTAATTTTTCTACCTTTTGTATTTCTTTGTCCATCATTTCAAGTGTACGAACGTAAGATTGGAATCTTAAAAATATAATCCAACATATAATAACAAACACGCTATATAATGCTATTGGGATAAGAACAATAAAGGATTGAACAACGAATCCCATAAGTGCATATTTTCCAACAATAGTTCCGGCAACTAACCAAAAGTATCTCTTATTCACAAATATCGGTGCAAATAAAATAAAGAATCCTTCTACTATATTCCCGCCATCAAATTCCGTATCACTTCCGTAATAAATAGTGAAGTTATTAATAAAATCCAATATATTATAGCCAATTAAAATAATATACTTCACAATATACGGCTTTTTCCATTTCATAAAATAAAGTCCTATAAAGAATAATCCAATCATCAAACTATATAGCCATAGACCTAATCCTTCTCCAAAAACATCTGCTAGTTTTTGATTTTCATCTGATAAAAGGACACTAGCCTTTTCAGTAAAATCATACGCAAAAAATATAACGAAGAATAAGCTTAAAAATATTTTTAATGCCTTTATCTCTTCTTTTTCAAATATATTGCCTTTTTCCATATGATAACTCCTTTAACAACACCTCTTAATCTTGTGTCACATTGCGCTCACATTTTTTCGGGAGCAGTATTTCTACTCTCGTTCCTTTCTTTACTTCACTAGAAATGTGTAATTCTCCAAGATGCTCTGTCATAATTCGCTCTGCTACCGTAAGACCTAATCCAATTCTATCTTGCTTTGTTGTATAAAAAGCATCCTTAACTCTTCCTAAATTATCCTTTTTTATCCCAAAACCACTATCTACTATACTTACTATTACGTAATCTCTTTTTTTATTTTCAACTTGTATTTTTAATGTTCCGCCATGTTCCATTGCCTCTAAAGCATTTTTAATAACATACAAAAATACTCCTTTTAATTTACGTTTATCACATTCAATTTCACTTCTATTTTGCTCTTCATTAAAGGTGCAATTTATATTTAACTCGTCCATTTTTTCGCGCATGTTTTCTACCGCTTGTACTAAAACATCACTTACAATGTGTTTTTCATAAACAGAAGGTTTACATGTAGCAACCTCCATTAATTCACTAATCATATTATTCATATTTTCTATTTCGAGAATCATTTGTCCATATGTTGCATCTTTTTCGTGTTTCTCTTTTTGTAATTGCGTAAACCCTTTTAATGAAGCAAGTGGATTTTTAATTTCATGTCCGACTGTCGCTGCCATTTTTCCAATAACCGCCAATTTTTGTGACTGACTTGCCTCTGCAATACGTCCCTTTACCGCTGAAAGATATTGTAAAAATCGATTTAAAATAATAAATGACACGAAAAGTAACACCATATTTATAACAAGAGGTATAAACAAGTTAAGTTCTCCAAATACAAATAGGTATATCATATATTTCCCTATAAGAAATGGCGCTAAGACAAATAAATATCTTTTACTCAAAAATATCGGTACGAAGAAAATGAAAATATATTCAATTACATTCCCTTCATCAAATGCTATTGTATTATGAAAAGCATACCATCCAATATTAAAAATCTCTGCGATCATATATGCAAATAAACATGTATGTTTAACTAAATATGCTTTTCCTCTCTCAAATAAGTAAACACTAATACCTAATATAGCCATAATATATGCAAGCTTCCATATCACTTTATGCCAATTTCCTAAAGGCATTGTATTTTCTAATATAATCGCGTATGCAACCTCGTATACAATTAAAATAACATGCATTACCCATAAGAAAATCTGAGCGTTTTTCTTTTCTTCTTTAGCTGATAGAAAACTCTCTCCCACTTCAACACCCCTTCAAAAGAATACCATTTATTATAATAAATGATTTTCATAGACAAACAAAGATAAATTGAACAAATGAGGAAAATCAATCCATAGATAATATACTTCTTCAGACCATATGTAAGCATAAAAATCATGAACAATAATACGTATAATATGGGAGGTGCTTTATATGGACGGTCGTGAAAATAAAAAAATAGAACAGTTACAATCCTTTACAAAAGACAATGAAGGAAAAAAGATGACAACAAATACAGGTGTCAAAATTTCAAATGATGAAAACTCTTTAACCGCCGGCGATCGTGGTCCTACACTTTTAGAAGATTTCCTTATGCGAGAAAAACTCGCTCATTTTGACCGCGAACGAATTCCTGAGAGAGTCGTGCACGCCCGCGGTTACGGGGCACATGGTGTCTTTGAACTATATGAATCCTTAGAAGACTTAACAATGGCTCACTTTTTACAAGACCCATCTAAAAAGACGCCTATTTTTATTCGTTTTTCTGAAGTCGCCGGATCAAAAGGGGCGAATGAAACGAACCGAGACGTAAGAGGATTTGCTGTTAAGTTTTATACAGAAGAAGGAAATTTCGATTTAGTTGGCAATAACATTCCGATATTTTTTATTCAAGATGGCATTAAATTTCCAGATCTTATTCATGCTCTTAAACCAGAGCCACATAATGAAATTCCGCAAGGGCAAACAGCACATGATACTTTTTGGGACTTTATCGCCAATAATCAAGAATCAGCTGCAATGATGATGTGGATTATGTCCGATCGTACAATTCCGAGAAGTTTTCGAATGATGCAAGGATTTGGTGTTCATACATTCCGCTTAGTTAATAAACATGGAAAATCTCGTTTCATAAAATTCCACTGGAAACCAAAACTCGGAGTTCATTCGTTAATTTGGGATGAAGCTCAAAAACTTGGCGGCGCTGATCCAGATTACCATCGCCGTGATTTATGGGAAAATATTAATGCTGGAAACTATCCTGAGTATGAACTTGGTATTCAAATTTTAGAAGAAGAGGACGAATTTAAATACGATTTCGATATATTAGATGCAACGAAAATTTGGCCGGAAGAAGACTTCCCTGTTAAAATCATCGGAAAAATGACGTTAAATCGGAACGTTGATAACGTATTTGCGGAAACAGAACAAGTCGCACTGCACCCTGGAAGTATCGTCCGCGGTATTGATTTTACAAATGCTCCCCTCTTACAAGGTAGACTCTTTTCTTATACAGATACGCAATTAGCCCGCGTCGGTACAAACTATCAAGAGTTACCGATTAACCGCCCGGTATGTCCTTTTCATAACAACCAAAGAGATGGTGCGTCTAAATATATAATTGATAAAGGAAAAGTCGCTTACCATAATAACTCTTTAGCAAATAACTCTCCCTTTACTGTACCTGGTACGAAAGGCGGTTTCGTTACATACCCTTCTACTGTTTCTGGACATAAAACAAGAGAAACAGCCGCTAGTTTTAAAGACCATTTCTCACAAGCCCGTTTATTTTGGAATAGTATGAGCCACGTCGAAAAAATCCATATTATGCAGGCCTTCTCCTTTGAATTAGGAAAAGTAAAAAGTAAATCAGTTCGCCAACAAGTCGTAGGTATGATTGGTCATATAAGTACAGAATTAGCTACTTTAGTAGCTGAAGCAGTTGGAGCAACAGTACCAAATGTTCAAGAATCAAATGTTACAAAATCCTCACCTGCACTAAGTATGGCAAATACAACATTCAGCCCAAATACATTACGAGTAGGAGTCATTGTCGCAAACGGATATGACAGTCAAAACTCACAATATATTATAAATCAATTCAAACAAGCCGGCCTTCAGCCAGTTATTATTTCCGAACAATTAGGTTTTGTGCAAGGCTCTCAAAATGGACAGTGGGATGTAAATGATACTTTCTTAACAGGATCACCGCTTCTTTATGATGGGCTACTTCTTATTGGCGGAAATATTAATGATCATTTTCTTAACAAGGCAAGTTCATTTGTCGTAGAATCGTATAATCACTTTAAGCCAATTGGCGCTTTCCAAAATGGAACTACTATTATTCAATCTTTAAACATCGAAGGAAAACCTGGCGTTATAACAGAACAAAACCCTACCTTACTTGCGAATGAATTTATTCAGGCAATGACAAAACAGCGATTTTGGGAAAGAGCCTATTAAAATGCATGAGGAGGATACATCATGTTCGTTACAGTTGAAAAAGATGTACACATTTTTGTTGAGGATATTAACCCAGGCCCTGGAAGTAAACCTGTCTTCTTCTTTCATGGCTGGCCTTTAAATCATCAAATGTACCAATATCAATTTAATATCTTACCACAACATGGTTTCCGCTGCATCGCCATGGATATACGAGGAAACGGACAGTCTGATAAACCATGGACTGGTTACACTTATGATCGTTTAGCTGATGATATCGCAATTGTATTAGAAGCACTTCAAATAGAAAATGCTACGTTAGTTGGTTTCTCAGTCGGCGGTGCTCTTTCTATTCGATACATGTCACGATATAACGGTCGCCGTATTTCTAAACTTGCATTAATTGATGCCGTCTCCCCCTCTTTTGTAAAAAACCAACAATCCCCTTACGGCGTACCGAAAGAGCAAGCAGATGCCCTGATTGCTCAAATGTATGCGAATTTACCTAAATTTCTTAATGATGTATCTTTATCATTTTTTAATAGAAACTTAGGAGCTGCCACGTTAGAATGGTTTTCTTATCTCGGTATGCAGTCCGCTTCTTATGCTCTCATCAAAATTTTGCAAGCTGCTGCAAACGAAGGACTTAAGTAAAATTAACGTCCCAACAAAAATATTCCACCGTGTTCACGATCAACTCATCCCTTACAAAAGTGCTGAGCTAATAAAAGAGCGAATTAAAAGCTCCGAAATATACCCTCTTACAAATAGCGGTCATGGCTCTCCAATCGATCAAGCGGATGAATTAAATAAGGAACTAATAAAATTTTTAAATTCATAGTTCCTTTACAGTAAAAAAAGAATTTGCCCTGACGGCAAATTCTTTTTTTCTAACTACCTTTTTCTATCGATTTAGAAGACACCGGAATGAACAATGATTTATCTATTTCCTTCTTTTCCTGTCTTTGTTCATATGGCTCTTTCTTTGTCTTTTTATACATAGAATATAGACTGCTACCGTTCTCTTTCTTTATCCCTTTAATCATCATATGTAAAACGAATATAGAAACCGTAAAAAATAGTAGTGGCGCAATGACAATCCATGGCGCTGTTAACAATTCATTTTTGTTTAGCCCAATTAAACCGGCCCATTCATTCGTAAGTGAGAATGCCTTCTTAGTGTCATAATCTACACCTCGTCCGCCAATTAAAATTTCAAAAAACGCTAAGTGAATTAATAACGTAAATAATTGAACAAACTGCTGTAAAAAAAGAACAATAAGAATATCTTTTAAATACAACCATATATGCTTTCTAATAATACGAAACTTTGAAGCACCTAATATTTTCGAAGTTGTAACAAACTCATTTTTCATAAATAAATTGATTTCTTGATTCACGTAAAGAATAACAGCTGGTAACAGAGCAAAACAAAGAACAGTAAACTGCTTTATAATAATATCCATATTAAATCCATTTAGTTCACTGTGTACCATGATTGGAAACATCCACAAAATTGCCCATAACACTGTCGGAATAAAAAAATACACTTTACATACTTTTTGAAAGAAACTTTGGACTATAGATGGTGTATGTGCCAATGCTACACCTAATATAGTACCTAGAAAAACTTGTACAACACATAAGCCAAATACGAACAAAATCGTAAACTTTGCACCTACTAGTAATTGAAAAAATAAATTAAAGCCGTTACGATCTGAACCGAGTGGTGGTATTACAAGCGGACTAAACGGAGCTACTGCAATCACATCCCCATTCGCATCTTTCATCCAGATTGTCTTACTCGTATATAAATCTTTACCAAACCACGTAATAAGATAACTAATTACAACAATACCTACAAAATAAAGGACACCACATAAAAAACGTTTGGAGCGAATGTTTCTATATGTCATGAGAAGCCCCTCCTGTAATACGATTCACTCGGTAATGTATAATAGCAAATAGAATATAGAATGGAACAAATAATAAAAGAATCCACCATGCCATCGTTAGAGGATTTAAAGCGCCTGCCTTTACTAAGAAAGACATATACCCATGAATATTAAAAGCTGCCTCTACCATTAAAAGGCTTGAAATCATGAACAAAAAAAGCGGCTGTAAGTGATTTAACAGATGGTACATAATATTACGTAATAAATGAACATACAGTATATATTTATTACTAAACCCTTTTGCACGAGCAAATTCCACATAAGGCTTATTCTTCTCTTCCATTAAAAATAAAACGATAATACGGAAAAAATGAAGAGTTGGAACGATAGTCATACAAAGAATAGGTAAGAAATAGGCACGTTCATCATTAAACGCATAAATAGTAACGAAGCGATATCCTGTCTGTTTATAAATCCATACAACAAATAATTGTAAACTAAAAATTAATAATAAATCTGGAACTGATTCTATTAAAATTAAACAACTCTCAATCCACTTTTTAATTTTAGCAGAAACTAATAAGTACAAGAATGAAAGCCCAATTGAAAGGACAATTGTTAAACAAGTAGCAATAAAAAGAATGGACATAGAATACGTATAAGGTTCAATAATACCTTCAAAAAAAGGAACCGATCGCATAGAGGTTACATTAATATGCATAATATCCTTTGGAGAAGCTAATTTTTGTAAATATGTAATAAAGTCCAACTTATTTCCTAGAAACAAATAGAATGGTAAGTAACTCACAGTAAGAATAACTGCGATACTAATGATAAATTCTGTTATTTTCTCGCCCCAAAAACTTTTCAATATCCCACCTCTTTTTTTAAAATTACCACATTTTTATTATAACTGATTTTTCTGACTTTTTTAATAGATATCCAAATAAAAAACTCTCTTAGCAATGTAAAAGAGTTTTTTACGTATTAAACAAATTGTCCAATTATATACTAGATAAAGTATACATTCCGCCACACTAAAATAATCCGAGGGCTCTATTCATATAATTTCAAAGAGAATGAAAAATTCACACAATTCTCACAAATCAATAAATAAAACAATCACATTATCATTTATACTAAATATACAAGTAATACTCCCTAACCCCAGCTTGTCTGGTTACCCCGTTAAATATTATGAAAAAAAGAACTTGTATCGTATACAAGTTCTTTTTTGTCGCCTATTTAAATAATATTTCCTTACTATATTGCTTTCCGATGAGTAAGTCATATTGAATAAACTCATATTGCTTTAGCATTTCTTTTTGTTTTTCTGTCAAACTTTTTATTGCTTCTCCGTCTTTTCCTATCTTCAATTCATCACGAAGTACGGGAATTTCCTCATATAACTTCGATAAAAATTGATAGAACGGTACCTTATTTAATCCAGCATAATCAAAGACAAGATTTGAAAAATAGATTGGACTTACTAAACCTAAATTGTCATTTGGTATATCAAAATTTGCATACATTAATAACGGCGTTTGTGCCATCGCTAATCGTTCACTTGGCGTTTTTTCATTTGTTATATAACCAGTCTCTTTATAAAGAGATTTATTTGTTCCTAGCGATGGGAGATGATCGCCAAAGAATACTAGTAATGTAGGTCTATCTAAATTATCTAGTTGCTCTATTAAATATTGAAGTGCTTCATCTGAACGTCTTAAACCTTCTGTATATGTCTCTAATTCAGCCTTCGACTCTTCATTTTCTAATCCACTAATTTCTATTTTATTTCCGCCAAATCTTCCCTCTGTAAATGGAAAATGATTTTGCATCGTAACGGCATAAACAAACGTAGGTTTCTTTTGCTTCTCTAATTCAGCTATTATCTCTTTACTCATAGATAAATCGCTAATATAATCTCCATCAACTTCTACATCTTCCATCGTATCTTGCGCATTAAATTTGTCAAAGCCTAACACTTTATATACATCATCCCGTTTAAAGAATGAGCGACCGAACGAATGAATTGCACTTGTGTAATACCCTTCTTTTTTTAACTCTCGAGTAATAGATGGAATTTCTTTCTTATTTGTAACAACTTGCTGATACGGTATAGAACCTGGCTTTAACAAACTCATTGAATAGCTCGTTAACGCCTCGAATTCAACGTTTGCTGTATTTCCCCCAAATGTAGGAGAAATAGTTTGTCCACCTGGAAAACTCTCTATATAATGATGTAAATTAGGTAAAGGGTCTTCACTAAAGGAAAGATCAGTTAACTTCGTTGGATCCCAAAACGATTCACTCATTACAAAAATAATATTCGGTTTCTCTTTTTGTTTCTGCTTTCCTATATTACTACTATATTTTTTCTTTATATCGTTTGCTATTTGAAGCATATTTTCTTCTGAATAATCTTTTGGTTTTTCAATAACTGTTGTATCTAAATTACTAATAAACCCCAGCACAAAACCATTTGAGGAATAATTTTCATTTTGATTCCACAAAATGAAATCTACACCCGATTTTTGAAACACTTTATTCATAAACGTATTCGTAAAATTACCGTACGCATATAAAACGAAAACAGATCCCACTACTAATAAAACTCTTATTCCTGGATGAATCTTTACATTTTGAATATATTTTCTAATATACATCCCTGCTATAATACAAGCTACAATACTTACGATAACGCCTAAAATATAACTCCAACTAAAATAGTCCATCACCATCGGTATAACAGATTTCATATGTGTAATTTGTGTGAAATCAGAAGGATATAGCGGATCTCCTCTAAAAATAAGCTTCAAATAGTTTACGATACCTAAAATGATTAACGTGCAGCTCGTTAAAATAACACTTAGAAAAATCTTTCCTAGTAAGTTATACACAAGAATATATATTGCATATATTACTACACAGCTTAATATAAACCGCATATTATAATAGTAAATCCAATTCATCGCTCCTAAGAAGTCCATTTTAACTTGTATCACAATATAAAATAAAGCTACTGTATGAGCTACTAAAAATAATATAAAATGCACTCGAAAGGACGCTCTAAGTATAGACGTCTCTTTTTTATTGGAATGCGTAAAATATAATGTTGTACCACATATTAAAATCATCATGACGCTTAAAATAAGATTTTGATTTAAACGGTCTTTAATCATGTCTAAATTAAAAATCTTTAAAATCATAAATAGCATAGTTGTTACTAGTAAGGTCATCATGCCACTTAACATGGTAGAAATTAATATATTTCTTCTCGGAAGATGATAAAGTGTGGAACCATACTTCACTTCATTCCCTCTTTTCTATCTATTAATTTCACCCCGCATCGTAAAAATACTTTCTATAAAAATAACATATAACGTGTATTTCGTCTTCCAACTTGCTTTTACTATAAATATATTTTCTTAATTATCCCTTAACTATCAGTTAAATTTTGGAATTCAGACTATGAAGTATTGAAAAATCAAATTACTACGCTCCACTTTATGATATAATAACTATGTTTTGGAAAACCTTAATACTATTAGGGTTTTATCATGAAAATAAGAAACAATTAATAAAAAAGGAGCTGCTCATTTTTGTTAAATAAGTTTAAAAATTTGCCTAAAGCGGTATATGTAATTTTGGCGCTTTCTTTCCTGTTGCATGTTTTTTGTCTAGTAAAACAGCCAGGATTAAATGGAGAGGTAGTCAAAGTAACATATGGTGCATATGATGCGTTCAACTATTCGTTAACAGCTGAACAGCTATTAAAACACGGTGTCTTTGGATATGTTTATTTGGAGCCTAGTGAAGTTCCTGGAAAAAATGCATACATCACACCAGGTCAGCCGCTATTATTAGCTGGCGCTATGATTATTTCTGATGTTACATCACTTCCTTACTATTACGTGGCAACTGTCATTAATATGATACTGAACCTCGGCACGGTTTTATTAGTATTCTTAATTGGAAAAGAATTATTTGAAAAGAATATTTATGGAATTGTCGCAAGTATTTTATATGCTATTTATCCAAGTAACTATACATACTTCCGTACGTTATTAACCGAAGTTCCTTCAATATTCTTATTAACGTTAAGTGTATATGTATTTGTTCTCGCATGGAAATATAATAAAGTGAAATTCCATATATGGTTCGGAATTGTCGTTTCCATTTTACTTATGTTCCGTCCAAATCCAGCTCCAATGATGCTCATTCCTGTTCTTGTCGTCTTGTTCACATATGGATTTAAAGACTCAATTCGAATTGGATTATTATGGCTCATTGGCCCGTTCTTTATTATCGGTGCCTGGGTTGTTCGTAACTATTTAGCGTTCAATCAATTTATCTTATTCTCAACCCAAGGTGCGGACCCATTAATTGCCGGTGCAGATCCATTTAACAAAATTGGCTATGAAAATGTAGTTAACCAAATGAAAGCCCAGGGCTTAGAGGATAAAAATGCATACGCAAAAGATTTAATCAAAAATGGATTTAAAACGGACTTCACATATTGGTTCTCGTGGTTCACTGTTGGTAAAACAATTGAATTATTCAAAACAGCTCCTGCTGTAGACCAATACCATATTCATAAATTTATGCAAATGTGTCATAAAGTCTTCATCATAGGCACATTCTTGAGCAGTTTCTGCTGCATGCTAAATTCATTTAAACATAAACGCGTTATGATGCTAGTAGCAAGTTCTGTTATTTACATCATCTTCTCAAACTTATTCTTAGCAATTAATCGCTACGGATTTTTCATTAACCCTCTTATGTGCTTAATTCTTGCATATGGGTTAGTTTACGCTGTGCAGAAGCTTCCATTTTTCCGCACTAGCCAAGCATAACAAAAAAGAGGTCGTCCAAAGATGGACGACCTCTTTTTTATTTATCCAACACTTTGAACGCGACCAATTTGTCCATCTTGTAATCGAACTTTAATTCCGTACGTATGTGTTTCCGTGTTTGTTAAAATATCCTTCACAACACCGCTCACAGTTTTACTATAATCTTTATCTAATTGGATAACTACATGGGAACCGACCGAAATTTGTGATCTTGTCGGCTTCCCACCGGTTGCTTGTGTTGTTTTTTCTTGTTTCTGTGTTCTCTCTTGTTGTGCAGACTGTTGTTGCTGAGCCTTCTGTTGCTCTTCTTGCTTACGCTTCTCTTCCTCTACTCTTTGTTGTTCTTCTTGCTTACGTTTTTCTTCCTCTACTCTTTGTTGTTCTTCCTGCTTACGTTTTTCTTCCTCTACTTTTTGCTGTTCTTCTTGCTTACGCTTTTCTTCTACCTTCTTATCTTCTTCAACTTTCTTCTCATCTATTTTCTGTTCTTCCGCTGCTTTCAGTTTTTCCTCTTCATCTTTACAAGCTGTTAAAACAACTACACATAAGCTCATAAGTAAAAATAATAATAATTTCTTTAACATTAAAAAATCCTCCTATATATACATTACAAATAATGACCTTTAATAGAATAGCAAATATGTATGAACTCCCTTGTCGCAATTTGTCGTATGTATTGAATTTTCCATGTAACACTACATGCTACAATTTGAAAAAGGAGGTTTTCGATATGAATACACCTACATTCTCATTTTCCAAAATCATTTTCCTCATTATTTATTTCATGCTATATATTCCATTCTTCATTCGAATTATTTCTCACAAGCCGTTAGAATTTGGATTGTTTTCTCATATTCTTATCCTCTTTTCCTTTTTAGCAATTACCATTTTAAATTACAAAAAGAAGCAGACGATCTTTACAATAATTTTCGCAAGTGCAGTTTTACTTGTCGGCACGCGTTTCGGAAAACTATTATTATAGAAAAGAACCTGCCAATGCGACAGGTTCTTTTTGTTACTTATTTCTGAAAGGGAAAAAATGATGAAATGATTAGCATGTTTACTATACAAGAGGAAGCATCCATATTTTCCATATGATGCTCACGATTAGTATAAGTACAAAATCAAAAAAATCTAATCTCGGACCCTTTTTCATGTTCATATCTAACCACATATGAATCCATTTCATTTCTTTGTATTTATGAATATTTTTCTTTGCAAATCGGTAAATGAGCACTTGCATGATGAAAAATCCGGCTACGCAAATACATAATAAAATGAGAAATCCAATCACGAAATTCCTCCCTATTTTTGCAGCGTTTTTTCTACGATATGGTTCCTCAACACCCACTCCTCAAACTGAGCACTTCCAAATTCCCAGCTCAAATCACGAGCATGTACAGAAAAAACATAATAACCGGCATATTCGTCCATAAACATTCCCGCCTCTACACCATCTTTCTGAATACCGTATGCTCCAAAATTAAAATACACATCCCATACGTCTTCATGCTTCCTCTTATAAGCAATCGATTCCATATCACATTCAGTTCCGAAATAATCAAGATGTAAATGTACACTATCATCGTATTCATAATCCATTTTATCACCCCTTATATTTTTACTTCTTTACTACCCAAAAAATTCCTGCTATATATACTCACATATGGGCACTTACCTACATATTATGCTTGTAGATTGACTTCTAGGAGGTGTCATATAGTGAAAAAATTAATAACCGTTTTTTGCATCATGTTACTAGCTGTTTTCACATTCGTTGCTTGTAGTAGTACAAAGGAAAGTACGAAAGAACAAGCTCAAAAAATTCGCGTTGGCGAAGTCACCCACTCTCTTTTCTACGCACCATTATATGTTGGAATTGAAAAAGGATTTTTTAAAGATGAAGGTTTAAATATTGACTTACAAACAACCGCTGGCGGAGATAAAACGATGACCACCCTTTTATCCGGCGGAATTGATATTGCTCTCGTTGGTTCAGAAACGTCCATTTATGTTCATCAACAAGGAGCAAAAGACCCTATCATTAACTTTGCGCAGCTTACACAAACAGATGGCACATTTTTAGTTTCACGTAAAAAATTAGACTCTTTTAATTGGAATGACGTGAAAGGTGTTACGTTTTTAGGACAGCGTAAAGGCGGTATGCCACAAATGGTTGGAGAATATGTTTTAAAGAAAAATGGCATTGACCCTCGCAAAGATACGAACTTAATTCAAAATATCGAGTTTGCTAACATTGCAAATGCCTTTGCATCTGGTACAGGAGAATTTGTACAGCTCTTTGAACCGACTGCAAGTATACTTGAAAAAGAAGGAAAAGGTTATATCGTCGCATCTTTCGGGGCTGAATCTGGTACTGTTCCTTATACAACGTTTATGGCAAAAGAAAGTTTCTTAAAGAAAGATAAGGCTGCTGCAGAAAAATTCACGTGCGCACTATATAAAGCGCAGCAATGGGTTGATACACATAGTCCAGAAGAGATTGCCGATGCCGTTTCACCACTATTTAAAAACACTTCAAAAGACATTTCAGTGAAAGTAATTGAGCGCTACAAAAAACAACATTCATATGCGACAAATCCATTATTAGATGATGCAGAATGGAAACAGCTCCAAACGATTATGAAAGAAGCTGGTGAATTACAAAAAGAAGTTCCACATGAAGCGCTCGTCAATACAAAAATTGCCGAAAGCGTTATTAAGAAATAGAGGCGAAGTGTATGAGCTTTTTACAAATACGTAACGTTTCTCACTGCTTTTTTGCAAAAGAAAATGCCAAACTTATTCTTGAAGATATGAGTTTGCAAGTAGAAGAAGGCGAATTTATTTCAATCCTTGGTCCAAGTGGTTGTGGGAAAACAACGCTCCTCTCCATCATCGCAGGGCTACTTGATCCAATTGAAGGCATCGTATTTTTAGATGGTGAACCGATTACAACTAAGACCCCATCTATGGGCTATATGCTCCAGCAAGATTACTTGTTTCCGTGGAAAACAATTGAAGAAAATATTATGCTCGGACTTCATATTCGAAAAATTTATGATGAAAATACGAAAGAACATACATTAAAGCTTTTAAAACAAGTCGGCTTATATGATATAGAACAGCAATACCCTCGTGAACTATCCGGCGGTATGCGCCAACGTGCTGCACTCGTTCGAACATTAGCGACCGATCCAAAAATTTTATTGCTAGATGAACCATTTTCCGCTCTTGATTATCAAACAAAATTAAAACTAGAAGATCTCGTCTTTACATTACTACGTAACTATAAGAAAACATCCCTACTTGTGACACATGATATTGAAGAAGCAATTGCGATGAGTGATCGTATTTATTTGCTGCAGGCGAACCCTGGAAAAATTGCAAAAACGTTCATCGTCCCAGAAAGTATCCGTTCCTTATCGCCGTTAGAAGCACGCCACCACCATGACTTCCCATCCCTCTTCCAAGAAATATGGAAGGAGTTGGAACGACTTGGATAATATAAAACAACTACATGAACAGTTTCGGAAAAAAGAAAGACAACATGCATGGTTAGCTCGCTCTTTACAACTTGTACTTCTTGTTCTTTTCTTTGCACTATGGGAAATAGCTAGTAAAAAAGAATGGATTGATCCTTTACTCTTTAGCTCTCCTTCAAGTATTTGGGATCTCTTCTTAACGAAATGGATTGACGGTTCACTTTGGATTCACATATGGACGACATTACTTGAAACCGGAGTAGGTTTTATTCTCGGAACTGTACTCGGAGCTATTATTGCTACTTTCCTTTGGTGGATGCCACTTTTAGCTCGCGTACTTGATCCTTATCTCGTCGTCCTAAATGCAATGCCAAAAGTTGCACTCGGTCCAATCATCATTGTTATTTTCGGTCCAAATATTTCATCCTCTATCGCAATGGGGGTAATCATCTCCATCATCATTACTATTCTCGTTATTTACAGCGCATTTCAAGAAGTCGATTCCAACTATATTAAGGTCATGGACACATTTGGCGCAAATAAATGGCAATGCTATAAGCACGTTATTCTCCCTTCATCTTTCCCTGCAATTATTTCAACGTTAAAAGTGAATGTTGGCTTATCATGGGTCGGTGTTATTTTCGGGGAACTCCTCGTTTCTAAACAAGGACTTGGCTATTTAATTAGCTATGGATTCCAAGTCTTTAACTTCACACTCGTCTTACTCAGTGTATTGCTCACTTGCGTCCTCGCAACTCTTATGTATGTATTTGTCGAGGCATTTGAAAAACTCCTTATTGGAAAACGAAAAAAAAGCTGACTTAGAGCGATACGCTAGAGTCAGCTTCTTTCTTTTACTTTTTATCACACATTTTCGAATCATCTGTAACATTCCCATTAGCAACCGTAACTGTATGGAAACAATCTTTCACACGCACCGTAACGACATTATCTTTTCGATCAATAATATGATAATCATTAAACTCTTTATTTAATGCACTACGAATTTGCTCTCCTTCAAAAATCGGAAAACCGTGAGACATTACCCAAATGAGACCAGCAACAGCAAGAATCGTTTTCATACGTTTCATTACCTCCTTGAGAGTAAACTTATAGTCCCTACAATATACGCATTATAATTGTGTCTAATTTGTGACGTTTTTATACTAATTCTCTTTTAATGATTCAGTTCCTTCTTCCTTTTTAAAAAAGACAGAATTTTCAATCTTATCAATATAAAGAAACGCAAAGAACAGAACATCCTCACGTTTTCATTTGATCGAACAAAAATATATCGAACATAAATCCAATTTTATCGACTTACCAACAAATAATTACCACTAAACTATGACTGCTCTATATCCCTTGAAATATCATATAATCCTGCTAACACTTCCGCTCTCATTTTTACAAGCTCGGGGAATTGATAGAAGAAGGCAATTTTTTTATATTTTAATTCTGTTCCTTCTTTCACCTTTTTTGAATCTTGTAAAATAAACGCTGTAAATGTATCGGCGATATCTTCCGCTACATTTGTCGTTCCATACAGTGAAACAAACTCACCATGCTTTTCCTTAAAAAATTCAATTTGAGTTTCTTCGCTTTCTTCCACTTTCTTTTCTGTCCACTCCTGGTCAATTGGTTTCCAGAACAAATTATAAAATTGATTTATATAAGAGCTCTCCTTCGCACATCCTTCTTGTAAGAAAAGAGATTTACATTTATTTTGGTATGATGAAATATCTTTATCTTCTTCAAAAGCCTTTAAGTATTTTTCATTTACTGGTATTTGTTTATGTCCCAGTGTCAATACGTGAGCCGTCTCATGTATTAATGTTTTCATCACTTGATCGACATTTACTGCAGAATCAAGCGTATCTAAACTAATGGTCCACTCTTTCGGATACTCCCTACTCGGCATAACGTGGGCGACAATTCCGTCGTAACCATCTGTTACCATGTCAAACTCTTTTATGTCAGTGCGATATTTAGCTGGAATAAGCGTGCTATACATCTCCCATAACGATTCATGATAATCCCTATCTTGACGTTGCTTTAATACTTCTTCTTTCGCGTCCTTATCCTCCGCAAAAACCTTATTCAATCGTTTGCGATCTAGTTTATCGAAATAAGGATCTACAATTTCATCACCATCAATATAATAAGAAGCTAAAAAGAAATAATTTTCATCATCCTCTTTTTTCATTTCCGCTTCTTTCATATCATTACTTGAATGTCCTTCTAAATCATAATCCTCTAGTACTTCAAGTTCTGAAAGTCCATCTATCTTTTTATATACTTTTTGAAGCGTCTTATCACCTATTTGTGTGCATTCTTCTGCCGTTTCGCACACATCTTTTTTCTCTCTTTTCGAAGTTTTTTCCGCCATATCACATCCAGCTACTAAGCCAATTGAAAGTATAAAACAAACTAATTTCCCACCATATAGTTCTTTCATTTGAACCTCCGTCGTTACAGTCTACAAAAATATGATAATCATTTTTTCACAAATATGCGATAATTATTTATAAAAACTTTGAGGAGGTTACATATGATTCGTGCGGTGCTATTTGATTTAGATGGGACACTATTAGATCGTCGTCAATCTTTAGTACGATTTATTCACGACCAATACAATCGCTTTTCTCTTCATTTTATAAACATAGAACAAGCCGAGTATTGTTCTCGTTTTCTTGAACTCGATAATAATGGATATACGTGGAAGGATAGAGTATACGATTCTCTTCTTTCTGAATACGGCATTAACACTTTAACAGCAGAGCAACTGCTGCATGACTACATTACAAACTTTCAACATCACTGCATTCCTCTCCCAAACATGCATGAATTACTTCAACGACTAACTCAGCAAAATATAAAAATCGGTATTATTACAAACGGCTTTACTGATTTTCAAATGAACAACCTTCGCGCCTTAAACATACATACGTATACAAATACAATTCTCATTTCAGAAGCAGAAGGAATTAAAAAACCACACCGAGAAATTTTCGAACGAGCTTTGCAAAAGCTAAACGTAAACGCGGAAGAATGTATGTACGTTGGGGATCATCCTGAAAACGATGTGCTTGGTTCTGAACAAGTAGGGATTCTTGGCGTTTGGGCGAGAGATTTATTTTGGGGTGACTTTGAACATTCACGTGTGGTGGATGATTTATTAGAAGTTCTTTCGCTTTTAGAAGTGGAGAATAGCCCATAATGTAAAGATATATTCACACCATTTTTTGGAACAAAAAAGAAACCGGCCATTTTACTTCGTAAAACAGCCGATTTCTTCTATATGTTTCATTGTACGCGCTAATACATCATCGCGCATAATAAAGCTAAATTTTCTATCAGTTTTAATATTATCAGGAATGTCTTTTAATAAAACAGACCCTTTCGTTTCTTCGTAATGCGTATGCTGCTCTACCCCACTAATTGTTGCAAAATAAATGTTTTTAATGATTATTTTGTCTTTTCCGGATACTTTATATTGTCCTAAGTAAGTTAAATCAGAAACTATGCCGCCGGTTTCCTCATGAACTTCTCGAACTGCCGCTTCTTCCGGTGTTTCCCCGAGTTCTACTTTACCACCTGGAAATTCAAGACCGCGGCGTAAATGATGCGTTAATAACCATTGATCCCCGTACCGGCATACAACCCAAACATGCTTTGGCTCAGGAGAAAATGGATAACGTTCAAACGATAATTGTACAGTGTTGTGGTAATAATCTTTAAATTTGTACATGCCATTACTCCCCTATTGATGGTTACAAGTTTTTCCTACCACAAATTGTAGCATATTCTCGCTTTTCTGCATAATATTATCCAATTACAATCCATTGATTATTCCCATTTGCGCGACTAATTCTTTTGTTTCATGATTCCCTAGATCATAAATCATTTTATATGCTTTTTGTAGTTGTTCATCATATCGATCATTATTCGAATCGTGATGATACTCAACGAATGGAACGTGGGAACGTACATACGAACCTAAGTCCTCTTCATACGCTTGATCAAAATACTCTCTTAACTCCGTAATCTCTTCGTCATTTGCATAAATTTCAAAATTATACGTATCCGCCGTCTTCACTTGTGAAATTTGACCATTTCCAACTGATATATAATATGTTTTTTTATTCTCCATGTAACACCCTTCTTTCATCCTTTTAATTTCTATTGTTTTCATTAATTACAAAATTATGTAAAATAAAGAAAAGGAGGGATTTCATGCTCAAAATATTAATTATCGGCATTATAATCGTACTGATCATATTAGTACTCTCCGTCATGACAATTAATAAAGGCTATGCATATAAACATTCCGTTGATAAACCAGAAGATAACCCTTATACAAAAAACAGTAAGGAGAATTCATAATATGCTTCGCATACTACGCTTACTAATTGCGTTCATTGTAATAATCATATCCACAATTGGTTTACTAACAGGTCAAAATAACTTTCTACCACTTTCACAATTTCTATTAGGAGCTTTAATGTTTCTCATCTCAATTGAGCAAATAAAAAAGAAGGATTCAGGAACCGGATTTATTTGTATTGTTGCTGGTTCTTTCTTGTGGATTGTTCTTATCATTACATACATAAGATAGCAGGAGAGTGACTTCATGCTAAAAGGATTAAGGATTTTTCTCATGCTTTTTATGCTTCTCATACTCTCTCTTTGCACTTATTCTTTTATTACTGATAATTTCACACTTCTCCCATACATACAATTTACTCTCAGTTGTTTCTTTATTCTTCTAGGAATTAATGAACTGAAATCCGGACGAAAATCAATGAGTATTCCGTATTTTTTCGTTTCTATTCTTATGTTCTTCGTTTTAATATCGATCTACTTTCGCTAAAGGTAACATGTACTTTTAATCACCTACTGACTATTATCTTTCACCAATTTGGCTTTTTCGAACAGGTAATAAATTTGAGGACAATCTAAAAAACAAAAAAGGTGGAGAATAGTATGCTAAAAACATTTCGCATTATATCCGCTCTTATCGTCATCGCTCTCGCTCTATCCGGAATGTTTACAAATCCGCTTGTTATTATGCCCTATATGCTTATTGCCTTATCTATTATGACTTTCATCATGAGCGCAGAAGAAAAAAAGAAACAAAAGAAAGTAAATAGTACACTCTCTTTCTTTTCTGGTGTATTCACTTTAATCGTTGCCATTGTAATTATTTTCTCTCGATAACAACACTTCTACTAAGGAGGATACCATGCTAACAAACCTTCGAATCTTAATATCTACTATCGCTTGTATCCTTGCTTTGTTTAGTCTTTTTGCACAATTTTCTATGCTCTTCCCCTATGTATTCCTTCTTTTAAGTGTAACGCTTATTCTTTTAGGTATCGATGAAATACAGCAAAATAGAAAACAGAAAGCATTCTTTTGTTTCCTCGTTTCTGCGTTAATTTTATTTATTTTGGGACACAATCTATTTACATGACCAAATAACCGATAGTATTCAATCCGCGATACAAAAAGCAAAATTGAAAGATGAACCTGTGGAAAGTAAGACTGATATTGCATCGAGCGTATCAGAAAATGAATTATTTACATTTAAACATCAAGCATAAAAAAGAAAAACTGCCCTTTCACAGGCAGTTTTTTCCTTCTATCCAAACACTTTCTCAAGTTCTTCTTTATCTTGGCTTAACCAGAAGTTCATTAAGCGTTTTGCTCCTTCTAAATCGTGAAGCTTCGCTTGGCCACACTGTGTTTCATTTGCAGCTGGAATTTCTGTAATTTGAACCGCATCTTTTAATGTTAGTTCTAATAAATCAATGATTTCACGAACTGTTGGTGTCCCGCTTACAACAAGATAATATCCTGTTTGACAACCCATCGGTGAAATATCGATAATATCAAAATGCGGATAACGATCAATATATTTACGTAAATTAAATGCTAATAAATGTTCTAACGTATGAATCACATCTGGTTTCATCGTTTGTTTGTTCGGTTGGCAAAAACGAATATCAAATTTATTTACAATACCGTCACTACCTACAATGTGAACTCCGCAATGTCTTACATAAGGCGCCTTTACAATCGTATGGTCTAATTCAAAGCTTTCTACTGATGGCATACAACATCTCTCCCGCTTTTAATTTAATTCCGTTATATCCAATATGATATAACGGAATTTCGTATTAGTAAAGAATTATGTACGGTCGTGCTATAATACTTTAAGACTATGCTGAAAAGGAGACCATTATGAAACAGATTTTTATCGGTATTATACGCTTTTATCAAAAGTTCATTTCTCCAATGACACCGCCAACATGTCGCTTTCATCCAACTTGCTCTCATTATGGATTAGAATCATTTCAAAAACATGGTGCGCTCAAAGGTTTTTGGCTTACATGTAAGCGTATATTAAAATGTCATCCTTTCCATCCAGGAGGATTTGATCCTGTCCCAGATAAAAAGGATGACAAAGTAAATTCTTAATTGGCGTAACCATTCACAACTAGATCTAATTTTCCAGTGTCAGGGTCTATAACAAGACCGTGAACAGGTACTTCTTCAGGAAGTAACGGATGGTTGCGAAGTACCGAAACACTATGTTCTACACTTTCTTCTACGCTAGAGAATCCTCGTAAAAACTTTTCTAAATCGATTCCAGAATAGCGAAGTGTATCTAATTTCTCCCCTGTTACACCACGTTCTTTCATTTTTTCAATTGTACTACTCGCTTGAATTTTTGCCATCCCACAATCATGATGACCAACGATACATACTTCATCAGCACCAAGCTCATATACAGCAACTAAAACACTACGTACAATACTACCAAATGGATGTGAAATAACAGCACCTGCTACTTTAATAATTTTCACATCACCGTTACGCATATTCATTGCTTTCGGTAATAATTCAACAAGACGAGTATCCATACAAGAAATAATTACCATTTTTTTATTTGGAAATTTTCCTGTTTCATACTCTTCGTATTTTTTCTCTTCAACGAACTTTTCATTGTATTGTAAAATCTCTTCTAATGACTTCATAGTAAAAACCCTCTTTTCTCTCATTTACACTACATAGATAGTGTACCAAAATATGAAAAACTCAAAAAGGATATTGTTTTATTATAAAAGCAATATATTTTCAGATAACCGACATAATTCTTTCAAAATATACACACAGCTTTGTAACAAGTCACACATACTTTACCCCTATTCTCACTATAAACTAACTGTAGATAATGTAAAAAGGAGTGAATATTTATTATGTCCGACGTTCTGTTACTGAGCCGTTTTCAATTTGCAATTACTATTTTTTATCACTTTTTATTTGTACCTTTGACAATCGGACTTGTTATTTTAGTAGCATGTATGGAAACTCAATACGCCCGCACATTGAATCCAACATACCGCAAAATGGCAAATTTCTGGGGTAAATTATTTACAATTAACTTCGTAATGGGGATTATAACCGGGATTACGATGGAATTCCAATTTGGAACAAACTGGTCTGAGTACTCCAAATATATGGGAGATATTTTCGGATCACCTCTCGCAATCGAAGCACTCGTTGCATTCTTCTTAGAATCTACTTTCATGGGAATATGGTTATTCGGTAAAGACAAAATCTCACCAAAGTTCCGTGCTTTCTGTATGTGGATGGTTGCACTTGGAACAAATATTTCTGCCCTTTGGATTATTACAGCAAACGGATTTATGCAAAATCCTGTTGGCTACGTAGTACGTAACGGCCGTGCTGAATTAAATGATTTCTGGGCACTTGTTACAAATCCATATGCTTGGAACATGTTCTTCCATACTGTAATTGGTTGTTATATTGTCGGTGCTTTCTTCGTTATGGCAATTAGTGCCTATCATTTACTACGTAAAAATGAAGTAGAATTCTTCAAAAAGTCATTTAAGTTTGGTTTAATGTTAGGATTATTCGCAGCAACTATTACACCTTTTATGGGACACCAATCTGGTGTATCAGCAGCTAAATATCAACCAGCAAAAGGGGCTGCAATGGAAGCTGTTTGGGAAACTGGAAAAGGACAAGGCTTCTCAATCATTCAAATTCCTGATGTAAAAAATGAAAAGAACTTTGAATTCCTTACTATTCCAAAACTCGGCAGTTTCTTCTATACAAATTCATTTGATGGAGAAATTGTTGGTTTAAAAGATATTCCGAAAGAAGATCGTCCAAACGTTAACCTCGTGTATTATAGCTTCCGCTTAATGGTTGCACTTGGCATGTTCTTTATGGCATTAACTTGGTTCGGTTTCTATTTAAACCGAAAAGGAAAACTAGAAAACTCAAAACGCTATTTAAAAATTACAATGTGGTCTGTCTTACTTCCTTATATTGCAATTAACGCTGGTTGGATTGTTGCTGAAGTAGGTCGTCAACCATGGACAGTATATAAACTGATGCGTACAGCAGAATCTGTATCACCTATATCAGTTCCACAAATTTGGTTCTCATTAATTAGTTTAATATTGTTCTACACTCTACTCTTAATTGCAGACGTATACTTAATGCTGAAGTTCGCGAAAAAAGGACCAGCTGCATTAGAAGAACCTGCTACTGAAGGAGGTACAGCTCATGTCTCATGATATGCTTGCAGTCATCTGGTTCGGTTTATGGGGCGTAATTTGGACAGTTTACTTCATTCTTGATGGCTACGCACTCGGTAACGGGATGATTTTCCCATTCGTTGCGAAAGACCGACAAGAACGAAATCAATTACAAGAAGCTATTGGTCCGTTCTGGGGTGGTAATGAAGTATGGTTAATTACAGCTGGTGGCGCAACATTCGCTGCCTTCCCAATCACATATGCAAATATGTTTAGTTACCTGTATACACCACTATTTTTAGTATTACTGGCACTATTTGCTCGTGCCGCTGGACTTGAATTTATGCATAAAGACGATTCACCAATTTGGCAAAAAACTTGTAAATGGGCATTTACAAGTGGTAGTTTCCTAATCGCCTTCTTATTCGGTGTTACATTCGCTAACCTGTATTACGGACTGCAAATCGGAAAAGATGGTTATGAAGGAACTTTACTTAGCTTACTAAACCATTATGGTATTTTAGGTGGTCTTTTCTTCACTGCTATATTCGTCGTATCTGGTGCCCTTTGGATTATGATTAAAACAACTGGCGAAGTATCTGATCGTGCTTATAAAATCGCAAGACCATTTTCAATGGCAGCTGCTATCATTTTAGCTATCTTCTATGTCGCAACTGCAAATCGTACAAATTTATTCCAAAACTTTACGGAATATCCTGTACTATTCATTCTTCCAGTACTTGCAATGTTAATGAGTGTACTCGCACTTATTATGGTGTACAAACATAAAATCGGCCTTGCATTCACATTCGTTTGCTTAACAATCGCAATGTTTATGACAACTGGTTTTGCAGGTATGTTCCCTAGAATGCTACCATCACGTATTAACGACGCATACAGTACAACGTTATATAACGCAGCCGGTAGTGAATTAAACTTAAAAATTATGTTCTTCGTTGCAATAGTCATGGTACCGATCGTTATCGGTTACCAACTTTGGAGCTACAGCATATTTAAAAATAAAATTCATAAAGACTCTGCTAAAGGGTATCACTAAAATGAAAAAGACACTTCGAGCGAAGTGTCTTTTTTACTTATACGTATGATTTTCGATAAGATGTTACATTTCTAATCTAACAACTATGATAAAGAAGAATCACTAACAGCTCAATTGTATCACAGGGCAAACACATCAATTTATGCAATTTTACATATAAAAATTATAACGTAGATTGAATTACTTGGTCATACACATCGCTATCGCTTACATCTGCCGTACTAATACCACTGAATGTCCTCACATTTAGTCCGGTATTTGAAGATCCTGATCCGTTATAAGCTTTCGTTTTTTCAATTGGATGTACGTTATATTTATCACCTAAGTTAATTGTCCCGTTACAGTTTTCAATAATAACCCCTTCAACAATAGCTGGCATTTTATCACCTACTTTCATTTCGTTACTTCCAGTGTATGAAAAATGCCTATAAAAATAGCTTATTTATATGAGAAAAAGCACTCAGAAGAGTGCTTTTTCTCATATCATGAATGGCAAGTTTGGAGACAGTTGACTTCTTCAAAATTTTATTAGGGGTAATATTTTGAAAAAGAAAGCCTTTCATATGTAGCTTATCACCACTGGAATATATAGTAAATTGATAATCTTTATACGGAAGATTGCTAATGTTTAGTATAGATAGTTTCCACTACTTTAATAGTGGAAACTATCTATACTAAACATTAAAAAGGTACCTTTCAAGAAGACACCCTTTCCCCTATTTATATATAACCCATCCCACTTTTCGTAAACACACACTAGAAAACAGAATCATTAATCGTTACAAGATTGTTAGATACAAAAAGAGTAGAGGCTAATGTTTGTATACAATTCTGCTTTATAGAGTGTACCCACAATTTATATTTTAATCCTCTTTCATTAAAAAGGAACAAAATATGCAAAATTACATATTTCAAAGAAAAAGACACTCTACAGAGTGCCCTCTAAACCATTTTACTTTTAATATCTCGCCTTGAATATATTTTACCATATTTATCTATAGTATTTATTGAGAAAATTCCAAATCCTTATTTTTTAATTAAACAATTATAAAATCATGTAATATAGAAAGTATTACAAAACATTATAAAAATTGAGGTGTACAACATTTATGTTTTTCGGAATCATTCCTCTTATATTGTTTATTATTTTTCTTATCTCTTACTTAAAAGATCCACGAAAAATAATAAATGGCTTTTTATTTAATGCCTTTTTCTGTTCATTTCTATTATTTTGTGCAATCGTCTCGTTTGCATCTGGTAATAACGCTTTACATTTTATCGTTATTATTCCTATGATAGCACTAATTTTAATGATACCTTTTGCTATAGTCGCTTTAATGTTTGGGCTATTTCTTAATGCGAGAATCTTGATGAAGCGTGAAGGAAGACGCTTTACAAACTCTTTAACTTTAATTGCAGCTTTAGGGATTTTATTCTTTATGCTACTCCCTATCATAAATCCAGCAAGTTTAGTCTCAACACACTTTCAATTTATTTTTGCTGCCATTTCTCTTATAACTATGTATTTCTTTATACATTTATCTAACTTCTTAAGTGCTTATTTTCTATACCAATTCAATAGACCAAGACGTAATCAAGATTTCATCATCGTTCTTGGCAGCGGCTTAATTAACGATAAAGTACCGCCGTTACTTGCAAGTCGTATTAATAAAGCA
The DNA here is from genome assembly GCF_002975175.1 of Bacillus sp. MYb209. GTDB lineage: Bacteria > Bacillota > Bacilli > Bacillales > Bacillaceae_G > Bacillus_A. Next base: position 71,833 of record NZ_PCNZ01000007.1, on the reverse strand, counting down.
ATCGACTTCTATTGGAAACAAGCAGCTGTTACTACACCGCCAACAATCATTTTCTCTGGTGGACAAGGTCCAGATGAAAACCTTCCAGAAGCAGAAGCAATGCAAAATTATGCTGTTGAAAAAGGAATTCCTTTTGAACATACCTTACAAGAAAATCGCTCTGTAAACACATATCAAAATATGTTGTTTTCTAAAGAAATTATGGATTCATTAAAGCCTGAAGGTAAGTATAAAAGTATCTTTACAACGAATAATTTCCATCTTTTCCGAGCTGGTATATATGCAAAACAAGCCAGTCTGAATAGCCAAGGAATCGGATCAAAAACAGCATTTTATTACTGGCCTAACGCAATGATTCGCGAATATGTTGCAATCGTCGTTATGGGACGTAAACGACATATGAAAGTGTGCGGAACTATTTTAGGATTCTCTTTATTCCTAACAGTAGTTAGTTTTATATTTTCTTAACAACCTCCCATCCTTTGAAAGGATGGGATTTCTTTTACGAATTCCAAAAATATTTTAATGGTAATATGGTGATAATATTTCCTGCATACATCCATTAAAGGAGAATTTTTTCAAATAAAATGTTAAAATGAAATTTAGATGTGAATTATGTAACAAATAAGAAACTAGTTTGAAACGAGGAAATTATATGGAGAAAATTATGAAAAACAAGCCCAATAAGCTGAAAATCGCTTTAAAAGCTTTGATGATTATTATTGGGGCATTTATCACAGCGTACGGATTAGAAGCCGTATTAATTCCAAACAACGTATCAGACGGTGGTGTAACTGGTTTAAGTATCGTTAGTTCAAGATTATTCGGGTTACCATTAGGACTTCTAATCGCAGTCGTTAACATCCCTTTCGTTTGGTTAGGATATAAACAAATCGGTAAAAGCTTTGCAATTTATTCTATTATCGGGATTGCTTCGCTAGCAGTAGGTACCGTTCTCATGCACGGAGTACCAACAATTATTGAGGGCGATACACTTTTAATTACTGTTGTTGGTGGTATTATTATCGGTTTTGGTATGGGACTCGCATTACGTAACGGCGGGGCATTAGATGGAATCGATATGCTAGCCGTATTACTTTCTCGAAAGTTACCATTTGGAACAAGTGACCTTATTTTATTCTTAAATATGTTTGTCTTTATTTTTGTCTCAACAGTATTTGGTCTTCAAGGAGCTATCCTTTCGGCGATTGCTTACTTTATCGCTTCTAAAGTGATTCATATTGTTGAAGTAGGTTTAAGTGGTTCTAAAACGTTTAAAATCATTACAAAAGAGCCTGAATTAATAGTAGAAACAATTCGTGATCGTTTAGGCCGAAGCGCAACATACAATGAAGTTTACGGCGGTTATTCAAGAGAGAAATTTAAAGAAATCTCTTGTGTAATTAACCGTTTAGAAGAAAGTAAAATGAAAGAACTTATTCATGAAATCGATCCTAATGCCTTTATTACAGTTTATGACGTAGCTGAAGTAAAAGGCGGTAATTTCAAGAAGCATGATATTCATTAATAGTTAAAAGCCTTCTCTAATGAGAAGGCTTTTTTATTGATATATTTTCACTCACCCCACCGTCTCCCACTCTTAATCCAATCTACATACTTTTGAAAGGCGTTCACTTCATGTTGAAAGCGAAGCGGAAAATACAGAAAGAGAGTACATGTACATATTATCCATACAATACCTACTATAAAGTGAAATTTCATCGTTGTACTAATGAACAAACTCAAGAATAAGACGAGGAACATAATCAAACTAAATCTTTTGTACATAGTCATACTAATCCCTCCTTATGTATTAAGTGTACCAGCTATAAGGAATTAATTACCATAAAAAAAGACCGAAAAGTAAATTCCACTTTTCGGTCTCTATGCTATCTTCTCTTCGTAATTTTCCCTGAACCACCAACCCTCGTTTTCGGGGGAGACGTATTCTTTGGCGGGGTTTTAATAGATGATTTCGGCTTCACATCAGATCCGCTCGATCCACCTGGCGTTTTCGTAATTTTCCCTTTGCTTCCGGTAGAAGGCGGAGGCGTCGTTTTACTTCCTTTTTCCGTAATATTTCCTTTATCACCTACAGATGATTTCGGATCTACATTATCGCCTCGCTTAATAATAGATCCTTTCCCTTCCTTCGTAATTGGAGGCGGGGTTTTCTTTTCTTCTTTCGTAGGTGGTCTTTCCGGGATAACCGGTTTATGATTTTGTCTGTCGTTATATCCGCGATAATCACCGTATGATGATTTCCGTGAACCGAATATATCGTTTAATATACTCCCCATAATATATCCTTGTAAGAAGGATGGTTGGTAATTTTGACGGACAAATTCTTCATTACTTATTTCAATTAACGTATCAGATGGTTTCTCTTTATCCTTTTGCAAATTATACATTTTATCAGAATAAACGAGGAACATTTGATTTTCGTCTTCTTTAGATGCTTGCTTCGGTTTCCTTTCGGCTATAAGTTCCTTTGCGACTTCAGGAACTGACCGATTAGCAGCCCTATACACGTAAGATTCTTGTTTACCATCCTTTGCGACAGACTCTAGCGGATAACGGTCTTGAATTGACTTCGCCTGACCACTTTGACAGCCCGATAAAGCATAGCCGGCAATAACAAGTAATGTAACGATAGCAAGTATAGGGATCACGAACGATTTAATCATGGTAAACAATCGGTTTGACATGATTACGCCCCCCTTATGTTGCTCTTATGATTTGTACATCAGCAGGAATAATTGCTTCTCCCTCATACATCATTGTGCGACCATTTTGCCATTCAACACGTAATAATTTGCGGTTATCAGATTGGAATTCCCATACGTACTGTTCTTCTGAAGCAGCGAATGGTGTTTTTCCCATAACAACAACACGTCCATTATATTGTTCTTCCATATGATACTCTATATCATCCATTTCAATCGTCGTCGGAATTTCATCGATTGAATCTAAACGACCATCAATCGGTGTATACAATTTGTAATACGTATTTTCACGGTCTTCAATTTTCAAATAACGAATATCTTTCCCGTCCTGTAAGGTTAAAACAATCTCCTTGCGAGAATGCATGCTCGTTTTCCCAGTTAATTCGTACATTACTAACGAAACTTCAATCATATCGCCAGGAGCTAACGTTAAAAGGCTCTTTTCTGGTTTCGGCGGCTCGGGGCTCTTCATTATATTTTTAATACGTTTAAATAAACTCACAATCTACCCCTCCTTTTCTCTTTATAAACAAGCACCTAAAATTAGTGCACCAACAATATGTAATGAACCAGCTAACAACGCATGTGCTACGCTGCCTTCTTTCGTTCCTTCTTCTAAATCTAAACCAGACATTTTCTTTAACACAAATTCAATGAACATTTCTACAACTAATAAAATAACGAAAGAAACTGCTGAGGCAAGAAGCGCTTGCCATAAATCATTCGCTTTCGTAATCGATTGTGACAAAATGTATCCTTGAGCGAATAATTTCATAACGAAACGCGTTGTCACTGCTGTGTTTCCATTTTTTATCTCTTTTAAATCATTGTATTTTGTAAAAATCGAATCAACCCACATAATTGCAAATAAAAGTACCGCACTCGCTCCAGTCCATACAAGCATGGCTAAAACATTCGTCCACGTCATTGCAAAACCTCCTCTAAAAGGTAATAGAAAACCGACATGAATTCTCTTCAGACATGTCGGTTTCTTTGTCTATTCTATATTATTTCTCATACTGCTTCATAATACGGGATAATTCATCGTCAACAGCAGAATTTTTGTTTAAGCTTGCGAATTCATCATCTAATGACTTTTCTTTTTTGTAAACTTCACCGCTCGCTTCTGCTTCAGCCTCTAATTGAAGGGCTTTCTCTTCCATACGGCTTAAACCAGCTTTTGCTGAATTTGAATCGAATCCAGACATCGCCTGATTAATATTCTTTTGTGCTTTCGCTGCATTTACACGCGCAACAAGTGTTTCACGTTTATTTTTCAGCTCTGTTAATTGCTTACGCATTTCTTCTAACTTCGCACGAAGATTATCAGCAGCTGCTTTGTTTTGCTCATAGCTTGCTTTATACTCATTCATCTTTTGCTCTGCATTTTGTTTTTCTTCTAATGCACGGCGCGCAAGATCTAAGTTACTAGCTTGAACAGCCATATGAGCTTGCTCTTCGCGTTTTTTCACAAGTGCTTCTTGCTCTTCAAATAATAATTTAAACTTCTTCTCAAGTGCGATTTGAGCTGCTACACTTTTCTCAGCTTCTTGTACATCCGCTTGCATATCGCGTAAATATTGATCCGTCATCTTAACTGGATCTTCAGCTTTTTCAATTAATGAATACACATTCGACATTGTTAAATCTCTTAATCGCTTAAATACAGACATCCAAATTCCTCCTATGATATACCTCATATTTCAAATTCGCTACTTGGAAAACTCAAAAATCTCCCTTTACAGTAAGAATATTCATTTTTACAACCTATGTGTTTATTATAGCAAAACAAAGATGTCCTTACATGTTATTTCCAAAATACATACAATATAATATGACATTTTAGATAGAATATTGTATTCCTACTATATTCTTATTATTTCTTTTCTCAAAATTAACTTATTTTTACGTACTTTCACTAAATTACATAATTGTAATGTTACTGTAAGCTAACTCGATAGTTGCATCTCCATATTTCTTATACACTAATACCAGAAGCAACGAAATAACAAACATGCTTCTCATCATTTAAGGACTAATACAAAAAGTGTATTTACTATAAAAAACATACAAAAAGGAGACAACATCATGAAAAAATTAGTAGGAATCGGATTAGCAGCAGCAATTTCATTCGGAGCATTATCAGGTTGTTCTTTATTAGGAGAGAAAGCGAACGGGTTTGTACTGTACGGAACAGAAGACCAAGTTCAACAAATTACAGATAAAAATAAAAAAGAAGTGAAAGAAAAAGACTTCTATAAAATGAAACTTACAACATTAGAAGATAAAAAAGTACTTGTAATGAATAAGACAACTGGTGAAGAACTGGTGAAGAAAGAGTTACTTAGCAAAGTTGATAAAAAGGACGACACAACACCACTTGATAAATTACCAGCTGTGACAGCAGAGCAAGGTGTATTATTCGCAAAAGATAAAGTAGAAAACGCTACAATTGATGGTGCAAAATTAAAATATGAAGGAAACACAATTATCGGCAGTGGCCGTGCATATGCAGACATGTTCGCCATTGTTGACGATGCAACTTACGGAAATGTAAAAGGTGAAGAAAAATCTGTAGGTGTACTAAAATTCGATAAAGATCCTAGTAAAGAATTCCCTGGTTACAACGGAGTAGAAGCTTCTCAACTTGTAAAAATTAAAAAGTAAAACAAAAGAGCTTTGCGAAATTCGCAAAGCTCTTTTCTATTTATGAGCAATTTGCTCCATATCCGGACTACAAGTTTGCGACTGACATGATTTATTTAAAGAACATGCTGCGCATTTTCCTTTTTTACTTCTCTTTACAAAATTAACTAACGTATATGCTGCATAACCAAAAATGATAGCTCCAATTATAATATTGACCATCATTGCAATACATCTCCTTCTAGAATCCGAGTAAGGATCCAACTTGGTATATAATGAGCGTTAATACATAAGCAACAACTAATGGATACACGACAGAGAAAATTGTCCATTTCACCGATCCAGTTTCACGTTTAATGACAGCTACTGTCGCTAAGCACGGAACATATAATAAAACAAAGAACATAAATGCGTACGCTGATAAAGCAGTATAATGTGCTCCCATTACATTTCCTAGCACATCTTCTTTAACCGCATAAATAATCGCCATTGTTGAAACGACAACTTCTTTTGCCAAAAATCCTGTTAAAAGGGATGCCCCAGCTTGCCAAGTTCCAAAGCCGAGCGGTGCGAATAGTGGAGCGATAAATCCACCAATCATCGCTAAGAAACTATCTCCCATATCAACACCAAATCCTGATGGACCTGCATAGTTTAATAACCAAATAACAACCGAACCACCGAAGATGAATGTACCTGCTTTACGAACAAATCCTTTACCTTTCTCCCACGTGCTCAGCCATAACGTTTTCGCTTGCGGCACACGGTAAGGAGGTAATTCAATTACGAAAATAGATTTTTCCGCTTTTAAAATAGTAAGAGACATAATTTTTGTAACGAGTAATGCAAGAACAATCCCTGCAACATATAAAGAAAATACAACAGTCGCCTGACTATGAGGGAAGAACACTCCCGCAAATAATGCATATACAGGTAAACGTGCTGAACAAGACATAAACGGTGTTACAAGGATTGTAAGTAAACGTTCTTTTTCCTGTTCAATCGTTCTCGCTGCCATAATCCCTGGAACGTTACATCCAAATCCGATAATCATTGGGATAAATGCTTTTCCGTTTAAGCCGAAAAACTCCATAATTCTATCCATAACAACTGCGATTCGTGCCATATATCCCGAGTCTTCTAATAGCGAGATGAAAAAGAATAGTGCAAAGATTTGTGGAACGAATACTAATACTGCACCAACGCCCGCAATAATACCTTCTGTAACGAGTGCTTGAATAAAGTCAGAAGCCCCAACACTTGTGAGCCCAGCTGTAACCCAATCAGTAAGTTGTCCGCCCAAAAATCCATCAAGCATATCAGATAAAGGCGTACCAATCCACGTAAACGTAACCTGAAAAATAAAAAACATAACTGCTAAAAAGATTGGAAGTCCTAAAATTTTATGTGTAATTAACTTATCGATTTTTTCCGAAAAAGGAATTTTCCCTTCTTTCTCATGCTGCATGACATTTGTTTTTAACTTTTCAATATACGCTTCTCGAGTTTTGTAAATGTGCTCCTCCAACGTACAATCAAGTTTTCCGTCTAAACGAGATCGAATGGCTATAAGTTCCTTATAAATTGGTAATGCTTTCATTTCTTTTTCTACTACTTCGTTATTGCTTAGAAATTGAAGAGCTAACCATCTCGGATGCTCATAATTCGCTGTCTCTAAAAGAGCGATTACCTCTCCGATTCCTTCATCCATTTGTACACCATATGAAATAATGAATGGCTTTTTCTCTTTTTGTTTCTCTTCATGAAGAGTAGTAAGTAATTCTTCACAGCCTTTTCCGGTCCTTGCGATGACAGGAACGACTGTTACACCTAATATTTCTGATAACCTTTTTACATTAATCACAATTCCTCTTTGCTTTGCCACATCAACCATATTTAAACCAATTGAAACTGGCTTACCAAATTCAAGTAATTGCAATGTTAAATGCATATTTCGCTCAAATTGTGAAGAATCCACTATATTTAACATATGATGAAATTCGTCTGTTAGTAGAAAATTCGTAACGACACCTTCATCACGTGAAACTGGATTCAAATCATAGACGCCTGGTAAATCAATTAATGTTCCTTGCTTATCTTTTAATTTACCAACCTTTTTTTCTACTGTTACACCGCTCCAGTTTCCTACATACTCATAAGAACCAGTAAGTGCATTAAATAATGATGTTTTCCCTGTATTCGGATTCCCTAGCAAAGCTACCTTATTCACGCTAATTCCACCTTTATCATTTTCGCGTCACAATGACGAATACTAATTAACTGTCCGCGACACTCCAATGTACAAGGACCTTTAAACATCGCTTTCTGTTTCAGACTAAGTTCGCTTCCTTCCGCGAGACCGAAAGCAGCCAGTCTTCTCTTTAGTAAATTATCTAACGACTGAATACTTTTTACTAACACTTTCTCACCAATTTTAATATCTACTAAGCTCATAACCTTCCCCCTCAGAAGAGAATGATAATTATTTTCAAACAAATTATATCATACTCTATTTCAATTGGACTATATCTTTTTGCTTCATATTTATTAACATTTCAATACAATTATATTTCACTTATTGTCATACAAGGTTCATTTGCCATTCTCATCCATTTCGCTTACAATAAACAATAGCAAATAAAGAATCTCGTTATCACAGGGGGAGCCTTACCGCTGAGAGGGAACAATTCGTTCCGACCCTTCGAACCTGTTAGTTAATACTAGCGCAGGGATTGTGCAAACGTTCGAAATACATACCTCTTTTTTTATTTACGTATTTCGTATCCTCCTATGATAATGTTCTTTTTTGCGTCACTTGGATTTAGGGGGAGACAACATGCGTAACACCAATTTACAAGCGATGATCGAATCTGCTATTCTTGCAGCCTTCGCCTTGATTATCGATATTTTACCATTATCACTTAAACTTCCAACAGGCGGTTCCATCTCATTTGCTATGATACCTATTTTTATTATCGCATACCGCTGGGGTTTCAAAATGGCTTTCTTAGGCGGCTTAATTTGGGGATTATTGCAAATTGTCGTTGGAGATGCAATTATCGTCACACCAATTCAAGTAATAATTGAATACTTCGTTGCTTTCGCATTCATTGGATTTGCTGGACTATTTTATAAGCCCATTCAGCAAACATTAATGAATAATCAAAGAAAGAAAACCATTGCTTATATTATCTTTGCTACATTTATTGGTAGCCTTGCACGTTATTTCTGGCACTTTATTGCAGGTATTATCTTTTGGGGCCAATATGCACCAAAAGGGCAATCAGCCGTCTTATATTCATTAATTGTAAACGGTAGTACGATGCTCGCTTCTTTCACATTATGTACTGTATTACTAATTCTTTTATTTACAACTTCACCACGCTTATTCAAAAGCATTGGTGCTTATCAAATGAATTCACAAAAAAAAGGCGCTTAATTAGCGCTCTTTTTTTTTATCAAAGCTCTCAATGAGTAATATCAATAATAAATACGATAAATGCACAAAAGAAAATAAATACCATCACACCTAGTAAATTGCTATTCACGGCTAATCTACTCCTTACATAACCTCATTTTCTATCCAAATTATACTGTTTGAAAATAAAGATTAGGTAAAGATAATATGAAATTAAATTAAAAAAGCGTAACATGTATTGTCTACGCTTTTTTCGGTAAGTAGAAGTAAAATAACACACCATCTTCTGTATTCTTGACCCCATATTCAGCATTGTGCAGCTCTAAAATGTTTTTTGAAATCGCAAGGCCAAGCCCGGTTCCACCTTGTGAACGTTTCCGTGCCGCATCTACTCGATAAAAACGATCCCAAATTTTATCTAATTGTTCTTCTTCAATGTGGGCACCCTTATTTTCAATACACACTTTTATATGATTCTTCTCATCTATTGCGGAAATAATGATATCTTTTTTATCTGGTGTATAACGTATTGCATTCGTAATAAAATTCACAATTACTTGTTCAATTCTATTTTGATTTCCAATCACTTCTGCTGGACATATATGTTTGTGCACACTCAGTTCTTTTTTCTCTATCTCCGATGAAAGCTGTTCACATATTTCTTCAATCACTCCATCGATATAGAACGAATCCATCTTCATGTTATATGTGCCAGACTCAAATTTAGCTAATTCAAGCATATCCAAAATTAGTATATCCATCTTGTCTACTTCTTTTTCCATCGCCTGAAAATAGTAGTCTTTCTTATGTTCAGCTACCCCATCTTTTAAAATGGAAATACAGCTTTTCATAATACTCAGCGGCGTTTTTAGTTCATGCGATACACCTGCAATAAATTCTTTCCTTGTGTTTTCTAACTTTCTTTCTTTTTCAATATCTTGTTCTAACTGTCCAATATGTGAATGTAGCTTATTAGATAGTGTATTAATATTTTTTGATAAATCACCAATCTCATCTTTTGAAGTAATCGGAATTTTTTCTGTAAAATCTAAATGCGCTATTTTCTTTGTTGTATCATTTATTTTTAGTAACGGTTTTGCGATTTGTTTTGAGTAATAGAACGAAGCTAGAAAAATGAGAACGACTACAAACGCAACAATATAGATGTAATAATCTTGCACCATTTGTACAGCCTCATCTACAGGCTGCAAAGAAGCCATCGCATATATATATGCTATCGATCCGTCTTTTTCTTTTATTGGTTTAATTAATAATTTATATTTTATATCATTTTTTTCATAATCCACTATTTGTGTTGAATACTGTATGTGATTGCTCTCTTTTAATAATAAATCAGTTTGAAATTCCTTTATGCTATCTAAGAATAAACTATTTTTATAAATTGGATTCACAGGACCTTTTACATCGGGTAACTGTACTTTCGTAACACGCCCGTCTATCTTAGCACCCTGTTCCTGATTAGCTCGTTCTTGAGCAGCCTGTTCTTGAGTAACTTGCTTCTTTTCCTTAACAAGTGGTTCTTGGTCCGCTTTCTTTTTTTCCTTCTCTTCTCGAATCTCACTGATTTTTTTTTCTAACGGTTTATTAGATCCACTTAAATTCCCCTTGCCTAACGCGAAAGAAAATGGAATAAAACTATCTTCTTTTTTCACTCCAGAAAAATTAATTTCTTGGTCTAAAAACTGATTTGACGGTTTATTATCAATCTCTTCTATATTGATGAGATTGTATAAGGGAATCATGATTATTTGTTGTCCAAAGCTCTTCTGTTGCTTACGGTCTATCGTTACCTCAAAATAAAAATCATCCGCATGTTTTAAATTCCCATTCTGATCTAATGTCGTAATCCATGTATTATTTTCGCTTAAAAAATCTTGCTCCAGTTTCTGAATTTCTTCTGCACTTTCGGCATGATTTAAATAATTCTTTACAAAGGAATCTAAATTCACTTTAATATCTTCCACTTTTCGATTTGCATAATATTGTTTAAAAAATATCGTTTGTCCAATAAATATCGTCGCTAAAATCAACATACATAAGGCTGTTGTAAGGGTAAATAATTTAAGTACAATCCCTTTTCTCATATGTTCCCCTCGAATTTATAACCAGTTCGCACTACAGTTGTAATGTGCTTTGCTTTCTCTCCTAATTTATTTCGCAAATTACGAATATGGCTATTAACCGTTCGATCATCACCAGCAAACTCATATCCCCAAATTCTTGAAATTAATTGTTCTCTTGTTAGTACAATTCCTTGGTTTTTCATGAAATACACTAATATTTCAAACTCTGTATGTGTTAAACTAATGTCTGCCTCATCAACAGTAACAGTACGTGACGGAAAATGGACATGAATGCCATGAATTGATAACGTGTCATCTTCATTCTCTAAAGGTTTCTTTTTTGCTTTTCTACTTTCTAACAACCTTTTCGCTCTCGCTAATAAAATAGGCGGACTATATGGTTTCGCAACATAATCATCTGCCCCAAGCTCAAACCCAAGTAACGTATCATCTTCATCTACACGTGCCGTCAGCATAATAATTGGAACTTGGGACGTCTTACGAATCCTTCGGCAAACAGACCAACCATCAAGTTCTGGCAACATAATATCAAGAATAACTAAATCAACCTCTTCTTCTTCAAATAAAACTAAAGCCTCTTTCCCGTCCCTCGCTTCAAGTACTTTATATTGTTCACTCAAAAAGTAATCCTTTAATATTTCACGTAAAATATCTTCATCTTCAACAATTAAAATGTTTTTTGACATACTCTATGCCTCCCCCTCTCATTTTAATTAGATAGCATTTTATAATTTTATTTTGAATTGCTCGTAATTAACTTTGCCTCGATAATATATCGATCCGGTGCATCCCCTATATAATCAAATGGATAGCAAGTCGTCAATGTTAATGTCGGTTCTTCTTTTTTCACAATAACAGTGCGATCATCCGCATGTGTAATCCATGTCTTTTGAATTTCGTATGTGTAAGTTTTATTATCATACTCCAAAATAAGGTTATCCTTTTCTTTTAGCTCCCCTAAATCTGTAAATACAGTATCTCGATGCCCACTCAGTACAGTATGTCCTCCTCCAGATGGCGTTGTCGTTAAATCACTAACGAACATACCAACTCCTTTTTTCAAAGTTGCATCATTCGCTCCCCAATATATAGAAAACTTCTTCTTTATTTTCGGTATATTTAACATTGCTACCTTTTCTCCTTCTTTATGTTGTATTTGAGAAGAAGGTATTTGCGCGTTTACTGGTACTTCGCTAGAATGCTGCTTGGATGTTTGCTGCTCAAAATTTTTAATCTCTTCCGTCGTCAAATCTTGTGCAGAACTTTTTCCTTTATACCATTCAAAAGAATAATAAGCTCCCATTAATAGACCTACTATCATTAACGTAAACCCAATACGATTTAGAATCGTCACTGTTAATCCCTCCATGCAAAAAATGGTAGGGACATCCTACCATTTTTAATATATGAAATTATCCCATTCTTTATAGGCTAATAAAGATTTTATTTTTATGCCTTCACTTTATTACGACGATTCAATCCAAATAATGTGCCTATTGCTACAAGACATGCACTTAATGCCATCATTGCTACATTATTTGATGCTGTATTTGGTAATTTCTCTCCCTTTACAGCTGGTTTTGCTATTTCCTTTTTCGCTACATCATTCTTTTGCCCGGCCTGAATTGCTGCTTCTTTTTTTGCAAGAGCTTCCTTTTCTTGCACTTGTGGCGCTACTTCTTTTTTAGCTGTATCATTCTTTTGCCCGGCTTTTATTGCTTCCTCTTTTTTAGCCATATCACTTTTTTCTTGTACTTGTGCTGCTTCCTTTTTCTCTACTTCATTCTTTTGCCCGGCCTTAATTGCTTCTTCTTTTTTCGCTGCATCTTGCTGCACTTGCGCCGCTTCTTCTTTTGTTAACGTTCCAGTAGAAGCGCTCGCTACTGAAGAATATCCTACTGTTAAAAGTGCCATTGCACAAATTGGTAATAGTTTTTTTTTCATTTTATTTCTCTCCTTTTATACTTTATTCACATCACATCGCACCGGATGTATTACTAGAATAAACAACAGATGTAAATATAAGATGCAGATGAAATATATTTCATTTAAAGATTTCATTTTAGAAAAATAAAAAAACACCGTAATATATACGATGTTTTTTCGGGTGTGTGTCTCGATATTTATTTGTTACTTTCGCGTGAGTGAGAAGTAGAAAGGGCCGGAGTGATAACTAATTGTCTCGGCTCAGTTTTCTTGAAGTGATTTTTGACGTTACACTTACGACATTGAACGACCCATGCTTTAATAGGATTTGTTAAAATAATTTTTTGCCTGTCGTTAGGGGCCTCTTCTTCCAATTTACAACTATCGCTCCACTTACTCCATTTCATTGTAAATTTAGAAGAAGAATGATCGTCTTCTCGATCAAACATCTGCAAAAAATCCGTTTCTCCAGCTAGCATTACGGTGTTACTAGTTGCTAAAAAAGAAAAGGTCGTCCAATGTTTCTCCATACCTTCCTACTCCTTTTTCACATATAGAGTGCCTAAAACTTAATTTACCTAAAATATGCTTGCCTTTTACCTTACACTTATATTTTATCCAAAACACTACTATGCAACTATCGATTTGTCTTACAAATCACCTTACATTTTTGTAAGAAACGAAAAAACCTTCACTCTATATACGTGAAGGTTTCTCATTTCTTATCTATAGGATCTTTCATATCATCAAGTCCAGCCTCTTGCAGCTGCGACATCATACCATGGGAAATTGCACCTAATACTAAAGCCATTCCAATTAGTGAAATGCGAATTGCAGGTACATCAATTATGTAGGCCAACATACCAAGAACAATTGTTAAAAGCAATGCTTTTATAAATGTTACACTTGTATACTGTTTCTTTTTCATCATAATCACCCTTTATGGAAGCGTTTTCTCAATGTAATCAGTATATCATATCATATGACTATTTTGTGGGGATTTCTGTAAAAACCTTATATCTTCTTTGACTTTTTTCTTTCTATCCTTTACAGTCGAAATGTTCACAAGTTTTACACTGTAGGAGGACTCCAATGAATATTGAAATAAAAGACACTTTAATTTCTGAAGAACAATTACAAGAAAAAGTAAAAGAACTAGCGCTTCAAATCGAACGTGATTTTGAAGGAGAAGAAATCGTTGTAATCGCTGTATTAAAAGGATCTTTCGTATTCGCTGCTGATTTAATTCGTCATATTAAAAACGAATTAACTATCGACTTTATCGCTGCATCTAGCTACGGAAATCAAACAGAAACAACTGGAAAAGTAAAACTATTAAAAGATATCGATGTAAACATTACTGGAAAAAACGTAATTGTCGTAGAAGACATTATCGATTCTGGTTTAACACTTCACTTCTTAAAAGATCACTTCTTTATGCATAAACCAAAAGCATTGAAATTCTGTACGTTACTTGATAAACCTGAGCGTCGTAAAGTGGACTTAAAAGCTGAATATGTTGGCTTCCAAATTCCAGACGAATTTATCGTTGGCTACGGTATCGACTGCGCAGAAAAATATCGTAACTTACCATTTATCGCTTCAGTTGTAACAGACTAATTACAATAAAGTGAAACAATAATCATTGGATTTTGTCCATCCCCAATGATTATTGGCCCGCAAATAGCGGGATCAAATAAGCTTCCATGCATTATTGGTGGAAGTTTTATTTCTATCGTAATTTATAAAAACAAAGGGAGAGATGAAGAATGACAAAGACAAAATTTAAAAAAGTACTCCTCATCGTAAATCCGAAAGCAGGACAAGGCGATTTACATACGAACTTAACGAAAATCGTACCACCTCTTGCTACGGCCTTTCCTGATCTACGCATCCTACATACGAAACAACAAGGTGATGCAACAAAATATTGTCAGGAGTTTGCTAGTAAAGTAGATTTAATTATCGTCTTCGGTGGTGACGGAACTGTATTTGAATGCACAAATGGCTTAGCCCCTCTTGAAACTAGACCTACACTTGCAATCATTCCAGGCGGAACTTGCAACGACTTCTCTCGCACACTTGGTGTTCCGCAAAATATTGCAGAAGCAGCAAAACTCATTACAAAAGGACATGTAAAACCAATTGATGTCGCAAAAGCAAATGGACAACACTTCTTAAACTTTTGGGGTATTGGACTCGTCTCTGAAGTATCAAACAATATCGATGCAGAAGAGAAAGCAAAGCTTGGTAAAATTGGTTACTATTTAAGCACAATTCGAACTGTAAAAAATGCTGAAACATTCCCAGTAAAAATCACTTACGACGGGCAAGTATATGAAGACGAAGCTGTCCTTGTTATGGTTGGAAACGGTGAATATCTCGGTGGTATTCCTTCCTTTATTCCGAACGTAAAATGTGATGACGGAACACTTGATATTTTCGTCGTAAAATCAACAGGCATCCAGGCGTTTAAAGATTATATCGGAAAGAAATTATTTGAAGACTCAAATGAAAATGACATCTTCCACGTAAAAGCAAAATCCATTCATATTGAAACAGAAGAAGAAAAAGAAGTAGATACAGATGGAGAAAGTTCCCTTCATACACCTTGTCATATTGAATTGTTACAAGGGCACTTTACAATGATTTATAATCCTAATGTTGTGTAATAAAAAAAAACGAGTGATATCACTCGTTTTTTCTCTTCTAATCTAATTATGTCGTTGTATAATTTCTTGTATTTCTTTAACTCTCTCTAAAGTAATTCCATTTCTTTGTTCCAGCGCAAGAGGATGATCAGTCGGTTCTAATTCGATGAACGGAGCCATTCCAACTTCTCTTATATGTATATTTGTCTTTAAATTTAGTGTTTCTGAATAAACTGGTATTTCTACAGATAACCAGCCAAAATAAGGATCACTATTTTCTCGTCCTCTTTCATCCCACTTTTCTAGTACTTTATCATAACTTTCTTTACTAAGTGATACCCACACAGTCCAGATAAAACTTTCATGGTAATCAATTATAGGAAGCTCTAAACATCCCCTAATAAAGTAATTTTCATCGTCCATTACGCAAAGATCTGATGTTAAATGGAAGCGTCCCTCTCTTTCATAAGGCTCTACCTCGTAATAATAATATGGTGCTTCACTTCCGTAACATAAAGGGAGTGTAAAGCGGCTCATTTGTATCTTTTCTCCGGACTTTCTTCTTCTTTTCATCTATTATGAGTTCTCCTATCCTTTAAATTTCATTCACACTCAAAATCCATCCAATTTTTCAATGTGTATTAGAATCCTTATTCACAATAACACTTGGATCTTTCTTCTCTATTGCAGCAGCTACTGATTGGAAAAATTCATTTTCACTATCATTGACAAATTTACACGTTTAGTGTAAATTTACACTACAAGAAAGAAGGAGATACATTATGGATAAGCAAGAATTTATTGAACTCGTCAATTCAAAATTAAAACTCATTCGTGTTGAGAGCGATTTATCACAGGATAAAATGTCAGAGATTATTGGTTTATCAAAGAAAACGTTAGTAGAAATTGAAAAGGGTAGACGCACCCTCACATGGGCAGGCGCAGTTTGCGTCGTAACACTCTTTGAACAGAGCAATACAGTCCAGATGACATTCGGAGATGATGTGAATGAAATTATAAAAACGATTGCTTTTACACATTACAACACTAACTTCCCGAAGACTTTAGGAGGAAAGGTATGGTGGCGACAAATAAAAGAAGTAAACGGTTATAAAATACAACAAAATATTCTATCTCAACACTATAGAATTTTAGATAAAGAAGACCACAGAATATGTCATTCATTCGAATTGGATGAAATTGAAGAAAAATTTATGGAAATGGCAAAAACGTCTCAATAAAGAGATCGAAAAACATTTTATTTATACTAAACAATGAAAGGAATAAAATGATATGAAAAAAATAATTATTACAACGTTATCCCTTGGCCTACTAATGGGAGTATCCACTGTTGTGTTTGCAAATACAGGTACAAAAACTGAGGCTTATGCAGCGGAACTAGCTCATTTCAAATTAACTAATCCTACTATCACAAGCTCAGAAGTCAATTCAATAATGAAACAACGAGAAGAGTTAGATGAATTATATAACCAATTAAGTGAATTAGAACTAAGTTATGGAATTCGTGTTGATAATACAAAAGATCCACATAAAGAACCGAAACATCTAGAGGATTTACCAACTAATCAGCGAGAAAAATGCCTTCAATTAAGTATCAAAGTTTGGGATAAAGAGATTCAATTTTTAGATGCTCAATATAAAGCAGATCTTATAAAAGAAGAGATTTATAAAGTTGAAAAGAGCAACTTTAATTCCTTTAAAGAAAAGGAATTACAAGAATTAAATCAATTCACTAAGCGTTAATTGATACTATAATCTATAAAAAACAAATAAACATCGGAGTGTAATTCAAGTGAAAAAACAGACAAATATCACTATATTAAATATGTTAATGATTAGCATGTTAATATTAAATCTTTTTATTTTCACATCACGAATGAGCTTTTTACCTTGGTATATTGAAGATGGTTGGGGCTATTTAGGATTATTATTTACATCCTTTATTTTCTTAATTAGCTTCTTTAAGTCTTCGAAGCTTCATAAAGATGGAGAGTTAACTACTCTACAAAAGTTCATTCCACTTGCTTCTGCCGTACTTTCAATCTTTGTTCTCCTCATTCCATCAAGTGATTTAATGACTATATTAGCCAATCTGATCAATACAATTATATTAACTATTTATATAATCGTTTTTCAAACAAAGCCTGATCTATCTACGGAAAAACCATTACATTAAAAAGAAGGAGAGTTATTCTACAGAATAACTCTCCTTCTTTTTGTTCTAATCTTTTACACTACTCTCAATAAACTTAGGCCTTTATTCTGGATATTTACTCATCACTGTACTCCTTTTTTGCCTATACAAATACACGCCCTACTTTATCGCCACTGCTACAATACTTTCAATGTGTGTTTGTTCTTATACATGAAATATTTTGTGTTCCTAATTTTATAAATATCTACCCTTAATAAATTTATTTATTTGATATAATGGATATTAAATAAGTTAAAACTTTAATTAGTGAGGATTTTCCTCATCCCTTACTAATTATTGGCCCTTACCAATCGTTTTTGCTGGATAAACTTTTAACTAATAGTACATTAATGAATTTAGTTTTTAAAAGAAGAAACACCATGGCTACGTCTAATGTGAAATAATACATAAATCATTTTCAGTTCCTATTCGTTTTTTATCTACAAACAGAAATATATGTAATCCTTTTTGTTCAACTAAATAAGAATAGCTAAATACGCTTGAACAATTAGATACTAGGAAATTTACATCTTGCAGAGGAAAAGATAAATCTAGGTATTAATATGTGGTGTTTTACGACCTAATTAAAAGGAGGAGATAGAAAATAATGAATAATCCCATCGACCTACAATACTTATGTGATCTTGTACATAGAACCTTTCATGTACCTATTCAATTTTTATCTACTAATAGAAAAATCTTATATGAATCTACTTCTAATACTATTTGTAGTCCTTTTTATTCTTCTAAAGAAGAACATCTTGGTGAGATTTATCAAGAAAACGCTCCCTGTAACTTTCCAATTCTTAAAGGGAATAAGTATCTTGAGAATTTCGTTATCATTCATATAACAAATCATGAACATATAAAAGGAACAATTATAATCGGACCCACTACCTATCCAAAAGTATCAGATGAAATGGCTATCAAACTTATGGAGTATTCCAACATTAATAATAAAATGCAACAAGGAATAGACTACTATCAGTTTCTACCTGAGATTAAAAAAAGTACTCTCATTGATATAAGCATTTGGTTACATTACGTAATTTTCAATGAAAAATTAGATATAGATATTGTGTGGGAAAAAAACAAAGTTCTAGAGGATGTTTCTTATAAAATTGTAAATCCCGATTTATATATTTCAAAACGCCGGCGGAATGACCCTAAAAATTACAACATGTCATTAGAACGTAAATTTTTTTCAGCAATTAAAGAAGGAAATAAAGAAAAAGTAATACAATATGCGTATTCATTCCCACAAGAAGACGCGGCAATTTCATCAAAAGGAGATCAACTCAGAAACCAAAAAAATAATGGTATTATCGCAATTACTCTAGCTATTCGATATGCGATAGAGGGTAATCTTCCATCAGATATTGCTTTTTCACTTGGTACTTTATATATCCAAACCATTGAAAAACTAGATAACATGTACTCCGTAAATAGATTAATTGAAGATGCATTATGTACTTTCGCAGAACGTGTTAAAGAATATAGTAATCAAGCATATTCTAATTCAATAACTACATGCCTAAATCATATTCACAAACATATTTACGACGATATATCTCTCAATGACCTTGCTAACCTTTTACATATTTCTCCTACCTATTTATCTAAATTGTTTAAAAGAGAAGTGGGAATTCCTTTAAGTGAATATATTCAGAGAGAGCGAGTAGAAGAAGCAAAAAAGTTATTAACATTAACGACCTACCCATTATCAGATATTTGTACCTGGCTTAATTTTAATGATCAAAGTTATTTCACAAGGGTTTTCAAAAAAATAACTAGTATGACTCCTAGACAATATCGTGAAAATCATACTGTAATATAACAACACCTTCTTAACATGAGGTGAGATAGATGGAATACTAGCTCACCTTCATCCATTCAATTAGTAATACCATCACGATTTATTTCTTCTTAATTTAATAAACATGTACCTCGATTTTATACTCTTCTAATCTTTCCATACCTTTATTCTCCTTCATCCAAATTGATTTTAATAAATTTTTAACCACATTCAAAAAAGTACAAAAATGACAAATAAATTACTATAAATAAGTTAGTGAATTTGGTAATTTTTTAGTACTAAGCAAATTAGTCTTTCAACTAATCCATAATTTCTTCGCTATATGCATGTTAAATCTAAAATAGGATGTTTATACAATGTGGCGCTTGAATTATTGATAATAGCTACTTCCATAGTGATTAACTAATAACTTCCTAAGTCAGAAAGATATAGAAAACATATTGTTAGGAGAATAGAAAGCATGAGTAGTACTAATATTACAAAATCGATGCAACTGACTATTATGTCTAAACAACCTGCCGACCGAAAAGTATCACCATACGATGATAGAGAGCGGATTGAAGATCATCTATTACGCTCATACATTTCAGAAAAAGAAATATTGATTACTTATTATAAAGATGATTATTTTCCTACAAGTTGTATGGCTGTAATTGAAATAAACCCTTTGAAGCGCTCTATAATATGCATAGATACCTTTGACCGTAAACATAATTTTAATTTTATTGACATAATAGATGCACGTTAATTCTGTCCTCCTCTTAGTAGTACTAATATTGCAAAATAAAAAATAGCCATCCACCTCATAAAAAATCAGGTAAATGGCTATTTTTCTAGTTTCTATTCTCTTACAGCTATTGCCTATTATTTCGCGTTCACAATCTTATAATAAGAGCGAACTGTTAAGAAGTAATATCCGATATAAATGACACCGTATACCCCGATACTAATTAGGAGCGGAATCATAATTTCAAATGGTAGTATGTTCCCTAAACCTTTTAATGCAAACAAGCTGTGTAAAATTCCGATTACTAACGGAATCGCAAAGATAAAGCTTACTTGTTTTGCAATAGCTTTTTTCATTTCTTGTTTTGTGACCCCTACTTTGTGAAGTACAACATAACGCTCACGATCCGCATTTGCTTCTGTTAATTGTTTAAAGTAAATGATAGAACCTGTTGCTAGTAAGAATACAAGTCCTAAGAACATTCCGATGAACATCATTAGTCCAGTTCCTTCAAGCCCCATATGGAAACCAGTGTAGAAGTCTCTAAATGGTGGTACCATTTCTGATTCACCAGCTGGCATCACTTTTGTTAATTTTTCAGTTAACACTTTACTGTTTCTTTCATCTTTTACATCGATATTTTTTACAATACGTGTTCCAAATGCTTGCTTCGCTTGTTCATACATTTCATCTGGAACGACAACAACTAGTTCACCTAAGTTCGTAATTGCATTATTATTTGCACCTTGAATCGTTAATTTCTTCGTTTCATTTCCAATTTGGAATACCGCTTTACTTCCTTTATACTGAGGACTAAACTCATGCCCTTCAATATAAGAACTATCATATATAAATGCTTCACCAGCAGCTACATTCACTGTTTCTGCATCGATTTTTTTAGCAAGTTTATTAAATTCAGATTGAGACATAAATTGATATTTCTCTGAGATACTGTAGTTCATATTAAGGATGAAATCAACTTTATCTCCTTCAAACTTTCCTTTTACAGGAACCATCTCAACTTCAAATTGATCTTTAACAGGATGATTCTCTTTCTCTTCAGCAAAAATCGCATTTACTTTCTTATCTAGTTCTGCATCTTTTTTCTCATAAGAATAACTGTATGGCGCCACTTCTTTTGATTGCGTAAATGTGTTGTAATACATCGTAACTGACGTACCAACTGCTGTTAATGTTACTGCACTTAAAATAGAAATTGTCGCAAGTGACTTTGCATTTCCTTTAATACGATATAGTAACTGTGACGTCGTTACCATATTCATACCGTTATAAAACGATGATTTATTATTTCTTGCTCGTTTTAATACGAATACTGTAAAGAACATAAATAGTAAGTACGTACCTAATACTGTCGCAAGTAAAATATAAAGTGCAACTGCCATAAAGTCTGCATACTTAACTGCCTTCATAAACATTAACGCTAAGAAATAACCTGAACCAATTAAGAAAATTGAAATTAACGCCATAATTACAGATCCTTTTGGCATTGCTTCCCCTTCACGTTCTGCGCGGAAAAGCTCAATTAACTTGAAGCGATAAATTAAACGATATCCTTGAAGTGATGTATACAATATAATCACAAAGAAAATAATTGCTGTATCAACAATTGCAGCCATCGGTACTTCAAAATGAACATTTAAATTTAACCCCATCATACTTACTAGTAGTTCAAGGAATAGTTTTGAAAGGACGCTACCAATCGCAATCCCAATAATTAAAGACATTAATCCCATTAACATATTTTCATAAAAGAGCATTTTACCGATCTGTCTTTTTCGAATACCGAGTAACGAATATAGCCCAACTTCTTTTTTACGTTTTCTTGTAAAGAAACCGTTCGAATATATAATGAACACCGCTACGAAGATAATTAGCATGACACTTGAAACTTGAAATGCACCGCTAATTTTTTTAGAAGCTTCCGCAGCTTTTTCCATTTGTGAATTATACTGCAACGCCTTAAATGTAAAATAAATGACGATGCTAAATATCATAGATGCAAAATATACAAAGTAGTCTTTAAAGTTCCGCTGTATGTTGCGGAGGGCAATGCTAGATAAGGTCATCAGCCATACCTCCAGAAATGGAAGACATCACATCAACGACTTTTTGGAAGAACTGTTTACGCGTTAATTCACCTCGGTGCAATTCTTTATATAACTCACCATCTTTAATGAAAATAACTCGTTTACAATAACTCGCCGCAAATGCATCGTGCGTTACCATTAAAATTGTAGAGTTATCATATTCATTTAACGACTTCATACTTTCTAATAAATCTGTCGCTGATTTAGAATCAAGTGCTCCAGTCGGCTCGTCCCCAAATATCATACTAGGACTTGTAACAATCGCACGCGATGCTGCGCAGCGCTGCTTCTGCCCACCAGATACTTGATATGGGAACTGGCTTAAAATATGATCAATGCCGAATTTCTTTGATATTTCAAGAACGCGGCGATCAATCTCACTCGCTTTCACCTTTGATAACGCAAGAGGTAGCGCAATATTTTCTTTCACCGTTAACGTATCTAATAAGTTATAATCTTGGAAAATGAAACCTAAATGATCGCGGCGGAACAAAGCTAGCTTATCATCATTCATCTTCACGATATCTTTTCCATCAATTAAAATTTCACCGTTCGTCGCATTATCAATTGTAGAAAGAACATTTAAAAGAGTCGTCTTACCAGAACCAGAAGGTCCCATAATTCCAACGAACTCACCTTCTTTTACTTGTAAGTTAATGCCTTTTAACGCTTCAAATTTATTACCACCTGTGTCATACACTTTTTTTATATTTTTTGCTTCTAACACTGTTTTCATCTCGACATCCCTCATTTCTTCTATTCTCTATTTTCAACTATATACACTCTCTACTCTTGCCACTATCGATGTTTCTTACACAAACATGACAGTTACGTAAGGCACATAAGCAGAGGAATCAAAATTTAACCTAATGAATGAAAGTACTTTGTTACTATAGCATTGGGATATCATACCATCCATTCATTCTCCTTACAGGAACATTACATTTTTGTAAGGTTAAAAATGCACCCTACAAAGTTGTGCATGAAATGTCGGATGGAGCTATTTCATTCCTGCTATTCTATGTACAGAGGAGGTCATATAATGGATTCACTTAAAAACATGAATGCGGCAATGCGCTATATTGAAGACAACCTTACACACGAAATTAATTTTAAAGAAGTCGCAAAAATAGCTTTCTGCTCCGAATATCATTTCAAAAGAATGTTTTCTTTTTTAGCTGGCATATCACTATCAGAATATATTCGCTGTAGACGCCTTACTCTCGCTGCCTTTGAACTAAAAAACAGCAATATAAAAGTCATTGATGTCGCTATAAAATATGGCTACAATTCACCAGATTCATTTGCTCGTGCATTTCAAAATTTGCACGGCATAACACCTTCAGAAGCTCGGAATAGTAGTCATTCTTTGAAAGCTTATTCACCGATGACCTTCCAACTATCCATTCAAGGAGGAACTGAAATGAACTATCGAATTGAAGAAAAAGATCCATTTCGAATCATTGGTATACAAAAACGAGTACCGATTGTTTTTACTGGTGTAAATGAAGAAATTGCTTCTATGTGGAAAGGTTTAGACAGCCAATCAATCGAAACATTAAAGTCCCTTTCAAACATTGAACCTACAGGAATTATTAGTGCTTCAACTAATTTTTCTGAAGGAAGAATGGAGGAAAAAGGCGAACTCGATCACTATATTGGGGTAGCCACAACGAAAGATTGTCCGGAGCAATTCAAACAACTTGCAGTCGCAGCTTCAACGTGGGCTATATTTGAAGCAGTCGGTCCATTTCCTGATGCATTACAAAATGTGTGGGGACGTATTTATTCCGAATGGTTTCCTTCTTCAAACTATGAATTAGCAGAAGGACCAGAAATTTTATGGAATGAAAGTAAAGACGTATCCTCGCCGAATTTCAGAAGCGAGATATGGGTACCTGTTTTGAAAAAGTAATATAAGGGTCTAAACTGTTTCAAAATAAGAAGCTGCTCTTCCTCTTTACAAGAAAAGCAGCTTCTTATCCCGCTATTTGTGGGCAGTAAAACTCCCACCTCAAAATTCAGCAAATGCGAGGAAGTTAGGTGGGAGATAACTGCCCGTAAACGCCCGATTGGTGAGGGCTAATAATCAGTGGGGGATGGACAAAACCCCCACTGATTAAAGTTTCACTTTATTTTATACTTCTTCTCGACTCGTTCTTATACAAGAAAATAGTAATAATCACTAGCACTATAACAACTCCAAAAGTAAATGCTCTGTAGCTCGAAATCGTAGCAGTACCGATTAATAAGGCTGGTATAACAGCCATAATTAAGCCACCAAACATACCAACAAACGATCCTACACTTTGTTTTACTACTTGAGTTTCTGATACCCAATCATAATAACCAAATCGATTATTAATAAATATCCCCCATACTGCCGAAAATAATGAATATGTTATCGGTGTTATGACGATTAAAAGAGAACTCCAAACATCTAGTTTTAACCCTATTATGAGTAATACGGCACTGATAAGTGATGCAGGTATACTTAATGAAAGATTCATAAGAATTTTACTGTCATAAATCATCTTTGGCGCTATAGGCAATGACTTAATAATCCATACATTTTTTCCTTCTAAAGACAATGACACACATGTTGTACACGTCATCGAAATCGCTGCTGCAATAGCAAATGGTGCAATCTTTTGCAACAGGGTCTCAATTCCAGGATACGCTATTAATTGACTTGGTCCTACTACAACTATAGCTAGCGCGAAAGCTATTGCCATCACAACTCCCATTCCACTATTTATGACATACACTGTAGAAGAAAAGAAACGTTTCAGTTCTTTTTTATACAACGCGACTAATACACTTTCTTTTCTCATACTATTAATCTCATAATTTGAAAGCATATGATAAGCGGTAATCTCTGTGTTTATTTGCTTATATTTGAACGAAAGTATTTTTACAAAAAGATAATACCAAATAACCGATATCCCAACGAATAGGATGAAAGCTACAATATCAGCATTAACAATTGCTTTTTGAAACATGTTAGCTAATGGATACACTTTAGTTAGTTGCTCTGAAACAATTGCACCAATCCCATTCATATCATTAAGGCTATATTGAGCATTTCCGTTTTTTAGCATAAAGAAGCCGAATGTAATAATTACTATAAAACTTAAAATCGTAGTTATTTTATTCGTATTTTTAAATTTAGAAGCGATTGCCGTAATCATAGCTCCAAAGATCGCTGCGATTGTTGTTGGAATTAAAGATGCTATAAACATACTGATGAACCACATAAAGTAAAAAGAAATTGATGGTTTCTCATGTATGCCATAAACAACTCCCATTGGTAGCATAATTATGATTGAAAATATCGTATTCAGCAAATATAAATACAAAAATCTGCTTGTAATAACAGTACTTACACGAATCGGTAATGACATTAAAAGATCGTAGTCCTTAAAAGCAAAAATTTCTCCATTTGCCTTAAATATAGTGAAAAACAACGTCAATACACTGCTAATAACTAGTGCATAAACTGGGATAATTTCACTTATTCCTAGTTTCACCAATCCATATGCTGAGGCACCACAATATAGCATTAACATGACACCCACCAAGGCAATAGACACTGACAGCAAAATCTTATTCTGCTTCTTCTTTTTATCTTTTTCGTATTTAAAAGTATTTAAACCAAGCTGTGTTATCAAGCGGATTTTTAAAAGACCTAGACTACTAATATTCATTAGCAAGCTCCTTCATAAAGAGCTCTTCCAATGAGCCTTCCTTTATTAAAGAATTCACTTCCCCTGAAAGTGCTAATTTCCCTCTATTAATCATCGCTATTTTATTACATAACTTCTCCGCCACATCTAAAACATGAGTAGAAAAGAAAATCGCACTTCCCTTTTCACAAAGCTCTTTCATAATCCCTTTCAATACTACAGCAGCCTTTGGATCAAGACCAACGAAAGGTTCATCTAAAACTAATAATTTCGGTTTATGCAAAACCGCTGATATAATCGCCACTTTTTGTTTCATACCATGTGAATAAGAAGATATTAAATCTCCCAAGTGCGGTGTAATCTCAAAAGCATCTCCATACTTTTGTATCTCCTTTTCCCGATCTTTTGCAGACACCTTAAAAACATCCGCAACAAAGTTCAAATATTGAATTCCTGTTAATTGCTCATACAAATCTGGATTATCGGGAATATACGCCATTACTCTCTTACATGCAATCGGATCCTTTTTTACTGAATGACCATCAACAAAAATTTCACCCTCTTCAAAATCTATAACTCCTACTAACGACTTAATTGTTGTACTTTTCCCCGCACCGTTGTGCCCGATAAATCCAAAGATATCTCCTGCTTGAACAGTAATATTTAAATGATCTACTGCTTTTTTTCCACCTTTGTATGTCTTGCTAAAATTTATAATTTCTAACATGTTATTTCCCCCAAACTATATTTTTGACTGAATTTTCAGACCTGATAACAAAAAATTTACTCAGTGAGCTTTTTCGTTATCCCCACTGAGTATTAGAACCTCTTAACACATAGAAACTATAAATATAAAATTTGAATAGTGTAGTTCAATCCCTTATTGCTCACAATTGCATTTCTTTTTTATATAAAATGTAAGAATATAAATTCGTTATGAGGACAGCAACTACTATAATCCCAAGCATCATATAAGATCTCCAATCAGCTGGAGCGAAAACACTTATAATCATAATAATTCCTAAAGCCACAAATACTTTTCCGCTAAATCGATGCGTTTTCCGCCATACTTCTTCATTACTTAACGTCCACGGATTACGCATCCCAACGAAAAAGTTAGGCTTACACTGCGGTAAATAATTCCCCATTACTAAAAATAAAATACCAACTAATAATTCTGGCACCCGATTAATGAATAAGTTATATCCTAATCCACTTGTAATAATATCTATATTCCCTACAAATAGTAGCAATAGTATCCCGTTATTCATCATCATAAAAGCTTTAGAAAATTTCTCGTAATTTGCTTTCCTTGGATCAATCTTTGGTATTACATTTAGAAATATATATAGCACAATCATAATTCCAACCATAGAAATCATTCCGTAAAATTTAGAAGAATAGCCATCTACCTTACCGCCACTCCAATGTGTCGCGATTGTATCTGGCAAATGTGGCCAAGCAAACGCCCACGCTACACAAGTTGTAACAATTAATATAATTGCAAAAAGATGTTTCTTCATCTTTCCTGCACTCCCCTGTTTTTAATTCACTCGTTCTATGCTAGTTCTTTGTTATAAATAACATATGCTTTTATTGCTGATATGAAGGTATATATTAATATCACTCCACCCACCATAAATTTTATATTTTTCTATTAAGACCCTATCTCTTTCTTATAAGCAACATAAGAATAACCCATCGTTAGTCCTACTGCACCGATAATAATGCCAATCACCAAGAAAGATTTCCATGCCACCGGTGCAAAACTACTTAACATCATAACAACCCCTAATACAACAAACACTTTTCCGCTAAAACGGTGTGTCTTTCTCCACACTTCTTCGTTACTTAACGTCCAAGGGGTTTTTATGCCTACAAAGTAATTTGGTTTGCACTGTGGTAAATAGTTTCCAATGACTATAAATAAAAGACCAACAATAATATACGGTGTACTATTCATCAGAACTTGATAACCTAATCCAGCTCCAATTCCAATGATATTTACTAAAAATAATACGAATAGTACGCTATAATTCATTACCTTATATCCTTTAGAAAACTTATCATAATTCCCATGCTTCGGATCTATCATAGGCAATACAGTCAATAATGCATATATGAAAACCATAATTGCTATATCAAAAATCATCATTCCCATTTTTGACATATGCCCATCTACCTCACCAGCAACGTTCCAATGACTCGGAACCTCTTCTGGTAAATATGGCCATGCGATGCACCATACAATAATCGTTAAAGCAATTAATAATAACGGAAATACATGCTTCCTCATTTCCCCTCTTCCCCCTTATTCGTAAACGTAAACACCCAAGTCAATAAATCTTGAAAGACAGTTGTGTTTAAAGAATACACAACGAATTGTCCTTTCTTTTCATCTTGAATAAGTTCAGCATTTTTAAGCGCACTTAAATGATGTGAAATACTTGGCTTCGTCATATTGAATTGTTCGGCAATTTCACCGGCAGTTAAATCACCCTCTTTTAATAAATCTAAAATTTTTCGCCTTGTTGGATCTGCTAATGCTTTAAATGCTTGATTCAATGTCTTTCTTCCTTCCACTAATTAGACATTTAGATATTTATCTAAATGTTAAAATGATTTCAGTCAATTGTCAATTATCTATGAGGCCCTTTTTACTTTTTCCACTTTTGACCTATACTGTTTACTATATAAATCCTGTTTAATCTTTCGTCATATAAATACGCCACAGCTATACTATGTATAACAAAAAAGGAAAGCCTATTCATTTGATTTCTTTGTTTTTACTTCGTACTGGGCAGAAAAAGGCTCTGACCGCTTCTATGCATGACTGGATCCTCTCTCTCCCCTAAAAAGACAAGTTCTATGTCGTCTTTTAAATTTTTATATTTATATAGCTCTCATTTCAACATAATGAAAAGACGAGAAACACATGGTACACTATAGCTACAATTGTTTTTTTGAGGAGGAATATACATATGTACAAAATCTTAATCGTTGAAGACGATCCAAATATTTCATCATTACTGCAATCTCACATTCAAAAGTACGGTTACGACGCTGTTGTTACTGAAAACTTTGATGATATTATGGAATCATTTAACGCTGTGAAACCACACCTTGTTTTACTTGATGTAAACTTACCGAAATTTGATGGATTCTACTGGTGCCGTCAAATTCGCCATGAATCTACTTGTCCAATTATTTTCATTTCGGCACGTGCAGGTGAAATGGAGCAAATTATGGCGATTGAAAGCGGTGCGGACGATTATATTACGAAACCGTTCCACTACGACGTTGTAATGGCAAAAATTAAAGGTCAATTACGCCGTATTTACGGTGATTATGCACCAAATATTTCTGAGCGTATCGTTGAAGTAGAAGGGCTTAAATTATTCCCTGAGCGTCCAGAAATTCATTTTGAATCTGAGCAAGTTCTTTTAACAAAGAAAGAGGCAATTTTAGCGGAAATGCTATTATCTAAATTCCCTCGTACAGCAAGCCGTGAAGATTTATTAGCTGCCCTTTGGGATGATGAGAGCTTCGTTGAAGAAAATACATTAAACGTAAACATCACGCGTCTTCGTAAAAAGTTTAATGAGCTTGGTATTGAGAACTCTATTGAAACAGTACGTGGACTTGGGTATCGTTTTAACGCAACTTGGAGTGAATAAGCATGAAGCTATTTTTACGTGATCATTTTGCATTTTTTCTACTATATGTATTAAACTTCGGAATTATTTTCGTTCTCTATGATGCAGTAGACGGATTTCAAAATAATAAATTTTACTTCATCGTTTTAAGTCTTTACTTATTCATCTGTTTCCTCGCTTATCGTTACGTTCGTAATCGTAGAATGTACCACAGATTAAGTGAACCACCAGAGAAAATGGAAGATGCGTTTATTGAAAGAGCGACTGCTCCTATGCCCCACGGTGTAAACGAGCTCGTTCGTACGCAATATCGTCTATTCCAAAAAGACCTACAAACATTCGAAGTAAAACAACAAGAACACCAATTATTTATTAACCATTGGGTACATCAAATGAAAACGCCCGTTTCTGTTATGCAACTTATGGTGCTTGAAATGGAAGATGAACATTTAATCCCGCAATTTAAAAAAGAGTTAGAGCGACTAAATCAAGGACTCGATATGGCTTTATACATGGCAAGGTTGAATAATTTCCATGAAGATTTCCATGTTGAGACGATTTCATTAAAAGATACTGTAACAAAAAATATTAACGGATTAAAAGAACTATTCATTCGAAACGGGGTCTTCCCTGTTTTAGAAGTTCATTCAGATTTAAAAGTTACTTCTGATGCGAAATGGCTAAAGTTCATCATTTATCAGTTAATGACAAATGCTGTTCGGTATTCTGGTGAACGCGGAAAGAAAGTTTTCTTATCAGCTTATCGAAATGGAAAAGATATTATTTTAGAAGTTCGTGATGAAGGCGTCGGTATTCCGCAAGAAGATGTTCGAAGAGTATTTGAACCATTTTACACTGGGAAAAATGGTCGTACATTCGGAGAATCTACTGGTATGGGACTTTATATCGTAAGTAAAATTTGTGATTATTTAGGTCATTCTGTGAAACTAGACTCTGAAGTTGGTAAAGGAACGACGATTAAAATCATCTTCCACAACGCTGCAAATAATCAAGCAGAAAATACAGAGAAGGTGACCAAAGCATGACCATAACATATGCTAGCAAAATGTATGAGAATATACTCTCATACATTTTTTGCAATAAAACTGCATATTGGCCTTCTAACGGGAGGTACATATTATGACATTTTGGCAATTTGCATTTAAAAATGTAACGCGCAACTCAAGAGCTTATTTTGCCTATTTTTTAAGCAGTGCCTTTTCCATTGCTGTTTTCTTTTCGTTTGCTGTTTATTTATTTCATCCGAAATTACAAAATTTCAGTATGATCTCTGAAATTTCAGGATTAATGATTTTTTCAGAAGTTGTCATTGTACTGTTCTCTTTCTTCTTTTTACTATATTCAATCGGATCGTTTTTAAAAGTTCGAAAAAAACAATTTGGGATTTTAGCCATTTTAGGTATATCGAAAAAGCAATTACATCGTCTCGTTTTTACGGAAAATATGTTAATTGGTATTTTATCTATCTTTTTCGGCATGCAGTTTGGGTTTGTTTTTTCGCAATTTTTCTTATTAGTGACAGCGAAAATTACGCACGTACCAGGTATATATTTATACGGGCCTACTAACGCGATCATTTTAACGACCATCGTTTTTCTTAGTCTTTTTATCATTGTATCTGCATTCACACCAATGCTTATTCGTACAAAAAAAGCGGTACATCTTTTAAAAACAAATGGCGGAAAACAAAAAGAAAGAAAACCATCCATATTTATCTCTTTATTTGGTGCAATCTGTTTATTAGGTGGTTATGCGTTAGCTGCAAATCCTAAATATTTCTTCTCAATAAACCCGCAAGTAGGCGTTATATATATGGTTTCAAGTATTTTCGTGATTCCAACACTTGTTACAATTGGGACATATTTTTTCTTTTCTCAAATTAGTTTCTTACTTATTTATATTTTAAAGAAAAGAAGAACGTTTTATATGAAACAGATTAATATGCTTTGGATTTCGGATTTAGCAAGCCGTATTCGAACGAATATCAATATGCTTTTTATTGTAGCGATGCTATCTACAATCGCCTTCACAATGATTACATTTCTATATGGATTTGGAAAGTTTACAAAGCTAGAGGTTACGAGAAGTTCACCTTTTCCATTTTCTTATTTTTCATATGACGCAAATCCTTTTGTCAACGAGCATTTAACTTGGCTTGAACAGCAGTTACAAAAGGAAAATTTCTCTTATAAAAAGATAAAGGCTGATTTATATGAAACACCACTGAAAGAAGATGAAGGTATAACAGCTTATAATGACATATATGCAATGAAACAAAGTGACTATAATAAACTTGCAGCTGCCCTGCGAATGAAACAACTATTCATGAGCGATAACGAAGCATATGTCTTAAGCGGTAGCGCTTATTTCACCTTATTCAGCGAGTTTGAGCCAAGCTACAATAGAAAATCCATTACACTTTCTAGCACAAATACGATATTACAAGTAAAGGGCTATGAACAAGCAGGAGCCATTCCATCTGACTTTTCATATCAAACTTTAATTTTACCGGACGCTGTTGTAAACAGCTTACCAAGTACAATAAAGCATGTATCAGCGTACAATTATAAAGTACAAAACTGGGAAAAAACGTATGAAATTGCTGATGAGTTTATACGAAAAGTACAAAAGGATCGACAAGAATTCCAGTACGAAGGGCCTCTTATACGCTCCTATGAATCAGCAGGCTTATTATATAAAATCACATCAGGAAGTGCTGCATACTTCCTAATTGGGACATTCTTAGGGGTTATCTTCTTCATTGGAGCTGGTAGCGTTCTTTACTTTAGAATGTATACCGATTTAACGAACGAACAAGAGAAGTATATAACGATTTCAAAAATTGGCGTAACAGATGCAGAAATGAGACGCTCTGCAACCATTCAACTTAGTATTTTATTTTTCGTTCCGTACATTATGGCATCCATTCATACAATGTTTGCAACAAAGATGCTACAAGATGTAATTGGTTTATCATTGTTTACTGAAATTGCAACTGTTCTTATTATTTTTGGAGTCGTTGAAATCGTATTTTTCTTATTCATTCGTTCGCTTTATATGCAAAAATTATCACAGTATACTAATGGGCAAAATATTTAAAACAAACTTGATGAAAAGAGTATGAGGGAACCTCTCCCCATACTCCTTTCACGTTAACTCTATTAGGAGGTTTAGGTGAATGACATTTTGGCAGTTTGCATTTAAAAACGTGACGCGGAACGCCAGAGCTTATTTCGCCTATTTTGTAAGCAGTGCGTTTTCCATTGCAATTTTTTTCTCATTTGCAGTTTATTTATTTCATCCTAAATTGCATATGACAGACGTTAATTATGCTCTGAACATATTAATGACAATTTCAGAAGTTGTCATTGTATTCTTTTCATTTTTCTTTTTACTATATTCGATCGGTACCTTTTTAAAGGTACGAAAAAAACAGTTTGGGATTTTAACAGTACTTGGCATATCTCAAAAGCAGTTAAAGAGGCTTGTATTTCTAGAAAACATGTTAATTGGTGTCCTTTCCATATTTTTTGGCATTCAATTTGGCCTTGTCTTTTCACAGTTCTTTCTATTAGTTACCGCCAAAATCACACATGTACCTGGTCTATATTTATACTGGCCTACAAGTGCTATTATTTTAACAATAATAATCTTTTTCGGACTCTTTATTCTCGTATCTTCCTTTACACCGATGCTAATCCGTACGAGAAAAGCTGTACGACTTTTGCAAGAAGGTGAAAAACAAAAAGAAAGAAAAGCATCTGTACTCATCTCTCTCTTTGGCGCGACATGTTTAATATCGGGATATGCTTTATCAGCGAATCCGCTATATTTTATGTCACTAGGAGATATCGCTGGACTTTTATACGCCGCCGCCAGTATATTTGTCATTCCATCACTTGCTGCAGCTGGGACATATTTTTTCTTCTCACAAATTAGCTTCTTACTCATTCGTATATTAAAAGCGCGAAGAAAGTTTTATATGAAACGTATTAATATGCTTTGGATTTCTGATTTAGCAACTCGTATTCGGACAAATATTAACATGCTCTTCATTGTGACGATGTTATCAACGCTCGCTTTCACAATGATTACATTCTTATATGGGTTTGGGAAATTCACAAAGTTTGATGAAATAAGGCAAAACCCTTTCCCTTTTACTTATTTATCACATACTGAAAATACGTTAGCCGATGAACATTTAAATTGGTTAGAACAAAAATTTAACGAAGAGCAGTTTACTTATAAGAAATTTAAAACAGATATATATGAAGTATCTTCGGCGGAAGAAAGCCCGCAGCTCTATTATGCAATTAAACAAATTGACTACAACATACTGGCTAATGCATTAAACTGGGAACATCTCAACGTAAAAAATAATGAATCTTATATCCTTATTAAAGATTTAGACAGTCAAGTTATTGGAACCATTCATGATCAAAAAGCAAAAAATACTCTTACGCTGAACCAAAATTCTTTACAGTTACAAATAAAAGAATATAAAAGTTATAACCCGTTCCCAAATAGCTTAATATCACAGTTAGTCGTATTATCTGATGAAAATGTAGAAGCATTATCAAACGTTTCAAAACAGATGAGTGTATATAGTTTCAAAGTGAACGATTGGGAAAAAGCACATGACATTGGTTCAGCATTTACAACAAAAATTAATAAAGATAATGAAGCTATCCAAGCAGAACACCCACCTTTCCATGCAAGTGAAGCGAGCGATTCTCTATACAAAACAAAACTAAATGTCGCTTCGTTCTTCTTAATCGGTACTTTCCTAGGTGTCATTTTCTTTATCGGTGCTGGCAGCGTTCTTTACTTCCGTATGTATACAGATTTAACAAATGAGCAGGAAAAGTATATAACGATTACAAAAATCGGTTTAACAGAAACTGAGATGAAACAGTCCGCTACAATCCAACTTGCTATCTTATTCTTTGTTCCTTACATTATGGCATCCATCCATACGATGTTTGCGACAAAGATGTTGCAAGAAATATTAAATCTCTCATTATTCGCTGAGATTACAGTTGTACTTGTAATCTTTGGAACGGTTGAAATTCTCTTTTTCCTTTTAATTCGTTCCTTTTATATGCAAAAATTATCACAACATATTAAGTTTTAACGAATAGAAAGGTGATTATTATGGAAGAAGTATTACACATAAAAAACGTCTCAAAAGTGTATGAAGGAAAAGTCCCTCATACTGCTTTAAAAAATATAAATTTACACGTAGATAAAGGTGAATTCGTTGCGATTATGGGACCTTCTGGAAGCGGAAAATCTACATTTTTAAACGTTATCTCTACAATTGATTCACCTACTTCTGGTGAAGTCATTATTAACGGAAAACAACCGCACACGTTCCGCAGAGAGAAGCTTGCTATTTTCCGTCGCCAAGAGTTAGGATTTGTTTTCCAAAACTTTAACCTACTAGATACACTGACAATCGGTGAAAATATCGTACTACCTTTAACGTTAGATAATGTCCCTTTGAAAGAAATGGACGAAAAACTCGATAACATCTCAACAAAACTTGGAATTGATCATATTTTGGACAAGCGTATTTTTGAAGTTTCTGGAGGACAAGCACAACGTACCGCGGTAGCACGTGCTGTTATTCATAATCCGTCACTTCTACTTGCGGATGAACCGACAGGAAACTTAGATTCGAAAGCGGCAATTGATGTAATGGAGTTATTTACGAAGTTAAATAAAGAAGAGGATGCAACGATTTTAATGGTTACTCACGATCCGTTTGCAGCTAGTTATTGTAACCGCGTCATCTTCATTAAAGATGGTGGACTTTACAATGAACTGCACCGCGGACTATATCGCGAGAAATTTTATCAAGAAATATTAGATGTTTTAGCATTATTAGGAGGAAGACGTGGATGACGTTTTGGCAATTTGCATTTAAAAATGTCACGCGTAATTCTAAAGCATATTTCGCTTATTTTGTAAGCAGTGCATTTTCCATTATGGTTTTCTTTTCATTTACTGTATATGCATATCACCCGCGCTTACACAATGTACAAAGCTTTCAAGAACGGGATCCTCTAATGAATTTAGCTAGTACAGCACAGTTTGTTATCGTTCTGTTCTCGTTCTTCTTTCTCTTATATTCAATCGGAACATTTTTAAATGTACGAAAGCAACAATTCGGGATACTCACTATTCTTGGTATCTCACAGAGACAACTAAAAAGACTTTTATTTACCGAAAACATGATAATCGGGATATTGTCTATCTTTATCGGTATTCAAGGTGGGCTTGTATTTTCTAATTTTTTCTTATTAGTCACTTCGAAATTGACAAGTGCGAAAGGCCTTTATTTATATTGGCCAACAGAAGCGATTATCGTTACAACCGTTACCTTTATCATTTTATTTTTAATTGTTTCTACGTTTACACCCATATTTATTCGTACTCGTAAAACAACGCAGCTCATTAAGGGGACCAAAAAAGAAAAGAACGAAAAAAAACCATCTATACTCATTTCGATATTCGCTTTAACTTGTTTAGGACTATGTTATTATATTGCCGGTTATCCACAAGGCTACGTAACAGAAAAAAATGTACAAAATGGCTCTGTAGTCTTTATTATGTTATCTATTTTACCGCTCGTAGTAGTCGGAACATATTTTTTCTTTTCACAAACATTTCTTCTCTTTATCTACATTTTAAAACAGCGAAGAAAGTTTTATCTGAAACAAATAAATATGTTATGGATTTCAGATTTAGTTGCTCGTACCCGTAGTAATATTAATGTACTCTTTATCGTTTCTATGCTATCTGCACTTGCATTTACAATCATTATCGGGTTATTTGCTGCAAATAACCATACGAAAGCATCGATATTAGAACGATATCCAATACCATTCACCTATACTTCAGAAGGTGATAATGCATTTGAACAAAAACATATTACTACTATTGAAACTGAACTTACAAATGCTAATTTTCAATATAACAAATATAAATTTACCGTTTTAAAAGATACAGCTTTAAAAGAGTCAATTGCCATTATGAAAATGAGTGATTATAACGCATTAGCTAAACAATTAAATAGGGCAGAAATCACTCTCGATTCTACACAAGTTTATATTATTTCTCACTATTCGCCAGAGTTATTAAATCTCGTGTCAAACCCATTTGCGAAGCAGGACACTATTACACTTGGCTCTAATAAAAAGAAATTTCATATTAAAGGCTTTATTAATAAAGGAATCGAACCATCCTTTGCATTACCTCATTTAATCGTTATGCAAGATAGTGTGATTGAAAATATGATTCCTCATATTGAAACAATTACAGTTTATAACTACTTCGTGGAAAATTGGGAAAATGCAATTGTCCCCACAAAAAATATATTAAAAAGCTTAGATCATGATGCAAACAACTTGTATGAAGCACATAAGGATGAAGAAGGTTTTATCAAACCGTTTTATATTCATACAGCTACAGATGAACTCGTTCACAGTAAAGAAAATGCGGTTGCTCAATTCTTTATTTGGGCATTTCTCGGCTTTATTTTCTTCATTGGTGCAGCTAGTGTTTTATACTTCCGTATGTATAACGACTTAACTTCTGAAAAACAAAAGTACATTACGATTACAAAACTCGGTTTAACAGAATCAGAAATGTTTCGCTCTGCAACGATTCAATTAGGAATTTTATTTTTCGTTCCTTATATCGTTGCTGGTGTTCACACATTATTTGCGGTTAAGTTTTTACAAAGCATGTTCGCTTTCTCTTTACTAAAAGAGTTATTAATCATCCTCACTTTATTCGGGATTATCGAGATCATTTTCTTCTTCTTAATCCGCTCCCTGTACATTAATAAATTATCACAGCATATTAGAACATGAATAAAATGGCCTTGTGCAATACGCACAAGGCCATTTTCAATAGTTTTTAATAATTAGCAGCAGTATCCACCATAGCCGCCGCCATAACCACCATAACCGCCACCATAACCGCCACAACCGCCGCCTCCGCCGAAGCAGCTAGCACCGATAATGATTAATAAAATAAACAAT
This sequence comes from Bacillus sp. MYb209, assembly GCF_002975175.1. Classification (GTDB taxonomy): domain Bacteria; phylum Bacillota; class Bacilli; order Bacillales; family Bacillaceae_G; genus Bacillus_A. Next base: position 34,081 of record NZ_PCNZ01000007.1, on the reverse strand, counting down.
ACGATTAGAAGCGCAAAACCGCCTCCGCAGCCACGTCTGCGATCGAAATCATCATGTCTGCGGTCGCAATCATCATGTCTGTGTTCACACTTTTCGCCCATTATTCTATTCCTCCTTTAGTATCATTCATAACAAGTTCTTCTTGTTCTAAATGAGGGGATTCCATTTATAGTATGTTTTCAGGGCAAATAGGAAGCTTGGCATTCCTAAAAACGGGCTTGTTTCGTGAAAAGGGCTGCAAAAAAAAGATACCTGTTAAGGTATCTTCTAAAGAAACATATTTAATAAAAGAGCAAAGCCGAATGCAATAAATGATAACAATGTCTCCAGTACCGTCCACGTTTTAAACGTTTCCTTCACCGTCAAACCTAAATACTCTTTTACAAGCCAGAACCCTGCATCATTTACGTGAGAAAACATTAATGAACCAGCCCCCGTCGCTATAACGAGCAATTCTAAATTCACACCAGACATGTGCTGGATAACCGGTGAAACAATTCCTGCTGCTGTCGTTAATGCTACTGTGGCTGATCCTGTTGCAATTCTAATTAATCCAGCTACCATGAAAGCTAATACAATTGGTGATAATGAAATATGCTCTGCCATTTGAGCGATTGCTGTTCCGACACCGCTTTCAATTAATATTTGTTTAAATCCACCACCTGCACCGATAATTAAAATAATTGAACCGACCGGTAATAAACTTTCATCTGTTAATTTTTTAATCATCTTTTTATCAATACCTTGTCGTATACCTAATAAATAAAATGCTGCGAAACATGAAATAAGTAAAGCAATCACTGGGCTTCCAATAAAGATTAAAAATTCCGTCATTTTTTTCGGTAATGAAATATATGGTGCGACTACTGATAAAATCATTAAGACTACTGGTAATAAAATGATAAAGAATGAAGCTTTACGACTTGGTAAATCGGTAGATACTGTTCTAACACGAACAAGTTCTGGTTCATTTTCAGGTATAACTCGCTTATGTACCCACTTTGCAAATACCGGCCCTGCGATAATTGCTGTTGGTAACGCGATAATTAATGAATACAATAGTACCTTCCCTAAATTCGCATTATAAATACCGATTGCTGTCATCGCACCTGGATGCGGCGGCACAAGTCCATGTACTATGGATAATCCCGCAATAACAGGCAAAGCAATTAATAATATATTTTGCTTCGTTGTTTTTCGAATAGAAATAACGAGTGGTAATAAGATGACGATCCCTACTTCAAAAAACACTGGAATCCCGATTACAAATCCAGCAAATAACATTGCCCAAGGTAATTTTTTCACCCCGAAGAATCGAATGAAGAAATCTGCTACTTGCATGCCAGCCCCTGAATCAGACATCATTTTACCCAAAATCGTACCGAGAGCTAAAATACCAACTAAATGCCCTAGTACACTTCCAACACCAGTTTCATAGGCAGTAACAATTTTGGCCAAGTTCAATCCAGACATGATAGCTAAAAATAGACTAGCAACCGTTAAACTAATAAACGCATGCCATTTCCACCACGATACTCCTAAAATAACAATTGCGATTGCAATTAACGTGACGATTAATAAGTATATATCCATATCTCATTCCCCTTACTTTTATAAAAAAAGAGGGAATATCCCCTCTTTTTTATACGTCATAATTAACTACATAATGCTGCATTTCCGTATTGTAGTAGCCTTCACTATATTCAATTACTTCGCCTACTTCATCGTAAGAATAACGCATACGTTTTAATAATGCTGTTCCCTCTTTTTCTCCTAATGCTTCTGCAACGAAATTAGGCGCAAATCCAACAGCGAATTCATCTCTGAAGTTTTCTAAATGTATACCACGGTCCTCGACTAGATCATAAAGCGATTGTAAGTCAAAGTCCGATAAGTCTGTACTTGCCATTTGTGCTGAGAAATAGTGCGTATAATGAATGTACGGAGTATCATTTAAAGCATATAGACGCTCAATACGAAAACTCTCTTTACCGAATAATCGAAATGGCACTGTTCCTTCTTCATTATGAACTACTTCTGCCTTTAACAATTTCTTTTGTACTTTATATCCTTCTTCCACTAACACTTCTGTAAATTTCTTCCCTTTTGAAAGCTTTGTGGCAGAAGTATTACGGATGACCCTCGTTCCTTTACCACTTTTCTTTTCTAAATATCCTTCTTGAACGAGTTCTTTAATTGCGTTTCGCACTGTAATTTTACTCACTTTGAACTCTTCTTCTAATTGTGGTTCAGAAGGAATATTTGTATGAATGGCATAAACACCATGTAATATTCGATCACGAATAATATTTTTAATTTGTAAATATAATGGACCTCTTTTTCTCGTTACGTTCACCGTTACACCCTCTACCTTTCTACATCACCTACTGATGCCGTCATTGCCCGAAGTATATCTTTCTCTGATGACATTGGCGTATCACCGACGATTGTATGCGCAAGCATTCCAGCTGCTGACGCAAATGAAACAGCTTTCTCTGGTGCAAACTCTTCTATCTCGCCATGAATAATTCCGCTCGTATAAGCATCTCCAGCACCTATTCTATCATATACAGAAAACGTAAGTGTTTTTGCAAAAGTGAACGTTCCATCTTTACATATGAATCCGCGAAGCGAATGTGTATTATCACCGTTAATAGAACGATGTGTACCAGCAATTGTAGCAATATTATATATTTCAGCGACTTTTGGAATAAGATCGACAAGCTGTGCTTCCCGCTCAGTCTCTTCTGTTTTCATTCCAAGAACAAACATCGCATCTTTTTCATTCATCATTACAATATCGGCTAGCCCCAGCATTTCTTCATAATGCGGTTTCGCCTGTTCATACCCCTCTTCTCCCCAAAGCGATGGACGATAGTTGCAATCAAAAACAACAGTACCTCCGTTTTCCTTTACCGCTTTCGCTAAAGATTTCATATGATGACGAACAGTATCATTCATCGCAAGTGTAATACCGCAAAAATGAACGATATCAATTTCCTTTGCGATTTCTTCAAATTGATACATCTCTTCAGATGCCGTATTGAAACTACTTTCTAGTCGATTCGAATATGTAACGCGGCTTGCACGTGCCCCAAATCCATTTTCTAAAAAGTACATGCCAACATATTTACCGCCTCTTGAAATAAACGGTGCCTGAATGCCTAATTTTTGAATATGCGATACCGCAGCATCTCCAACTGAATTTTCCGGTAAAGTTGAAATAAGAAATCCTTCATGCCCTAGATGTGAAAGTGCTGCTGCAACATTCACACCTGTACTAGAAAATGAGTAATTTAATGTGTTTGCTTGCGATAGCAATTCATATCCCGGCACTTGCAGGCGCATCATTACTTCGCCGAACGCTGCAATTTTCTTACGCATATTGATCAACTAAGTTCTTCACTACTGCTAATAATTCACGAACATCTTCTACTTTCGTATTACCAGTTTCTTTATCAATAATAGAAGAGTATACGTGCGGGATAACTTGTTCTACATTTGCCTCTAACGCAATACGTACAATTGTTTCAAAGTTCTCTTTATCAATTCCGCCTGTTGGCTCTAGTGCGAATCCTTCTTCAGCACAAGCTTTCGCAACCACGCGATACTCTTCTTCATGAGCTAAACCTTTCATCGGGAAGTATTTCAATGAATTTCCGCCCATATCACGTACAAGTGCGATCGCTGTTTTAATTGGAACGATTGCTTGTTCTTCCCCAGCCGCACTAATTGGGCCAGTAGAAATATTTACGTAACCTACTTTTCCTGTAGGGGATACTAAACTATTAATCCAGCTATCTTTCCCGCCAAGATTTGCGCGCGTTGCTCCAACTGAAGGGAACACTTGGCTAATATGACTACCAGGATAATGCTTCGCAATTTCAGCTACAACCGCCGCTTGACGATTATCTCCAGCACCTAGTCCGATTGATACAGCGTCATCAATTTCTTTTCCGTATGCTTTCATCGCTGTAACTGCTTCTTCTACTGTCGGATAATCTTTTGATAACACACCGACTACTACATAACCTTCTGCTGCTTCGAAAATGTCTTTCGCATTCTCGATATTGTTCGCTAATACATTTAATGCTACGCGGCCTTTATAAAAACGTTTTTGAATGTTTGTCATTTTAGTTTCCCCCTACAATTTCTCTCATTTTTTCTTCAATAACATGTATATCATCACCTTGAAGTGGACGTGGATCAATATCAAAGAATCCTTGTCTTACTCCATAATCACGTGTGTAAATTGCGATGTCCCCTTCGCGTAACGCGGTCACAACATCTTTTGCTGTTTTATTTAACTCTTTCTCGTTAATTTGAATACGTGCTCTAAAGATCGCTCTTCCTGCTTCATCTTGAACGATCGTTACATTTACACCGTTTAATTCCTTCAGCGGCATAAGTACTTGTAACAACTCTTTTTCTTGCTGGCTCTTATCTTCTTTTACTCCGTATTCATCAAGCGCTTGAAGTAAGCCAAAAGTCGTCTCTTTCCCAACTTTCATACTTCTTCCGATGCAATGTAATTGCACTTTCAGCCATTCAATATATTTTCGTTTACCGCCAACGATACCAGAAGTAGGTCCTTCAATTGCCTTTGAACCGCTATAAATTGCAAGGTCTGAATACTTCACATATTTTTGAATATCTTCTTCAGCTGCCGCATCGACGATAAGTGGCACATTATTTCGCTGCGCTACTTCCCATGCTTCTTCAACAGAAATCATATTTTTTTGCACTGCATGATGTGATTTTACATAAAGAATCGCAGCTGTATTTTCACCAATCGCATCTTCAATATGTTCTGCTTTCCCTTCATTTGCGTAACCTACTTCAACGAGCTTACCTCCGCCTAAATAAATCATCGTTTCAACAGGAGCACCGTATTGAACGTTATGACCTTTTAACATAATCACTTCATTTTTCGCGATGACTTCTTGATGAAGTCTTTCACTTTTGCGGCGATTTCCTTCTGTCACAAGTGCTGCGATAGAAAGCGCAATTCCGCTCGATGCTGAATTCACAACAACTGCCGCCTCTGAATCTAGAATTCTCGCAATATGGTCCCCCGCTTTATCTACTAAATCGGCAATTTCCACATAATTTTGTCCACCATGCTTCATCGCATCCATGACTGTATCTGTAGGAGCCGATACACCTAAAATACTCATTCTACCGCTCGCATTAATAACTCTTTTTAATCCGTACTTAGCATTCAATGAATGACCCATTAATTACAACCCCTTTCGTATCAATTCTTCTTTCAGCAATGCGCTGATCCCCTTCTGAATCAATTAACGTAATCGGTTCATCTTTAACCGTAAACAAAGTTAAGTTTGCAATATCCCCTTCTTGAATGCGGCCAAGCTCTGGTTTTTTTATCCATTCTGCTGCATTTTTCGTAACCGCATCAATCACTTCTTCAAGTGTGTAACCTAAGTAAAGGAATTTCGAAAGAACGTTAGCCATACTGTAAACTGGACCATGTATACGATTCTTCCGGTAAATATCTGTACTAATTGTATTAAAGGCAATGCCGTGACGCTTCGCTGCCTCTGCTACTTTAAAAGAAAAACTAGCATTACCGTGACCAACATCTAAATGCACACCGCGTTTCACTGCATCTAGTAATACAGGTAGCGGTTTTCCTTCTTCATCAAATAAATTATTTTCTTTCCCGTTTAAGTAATGTGTAATCACATCACCTTTTTCTAAAAGTGGTACAACTTCCTCTATACGCGGAGGTGCTGATCCGATATGTACCATAATCGGTAATGATGTTTCGCGAGATAAAGAGCGTGCAACATGAAGCGGTTCAATTCCACTATCACAAACGACACTTTTACTCATTCTCGCTTTTAATCCAACGATTACATCTTTATACTTTTCTACTGCTTCTATCACTTTCTCTTTATCTATCCATTCCATATTGGATAATTCATCAATTCGTTTCAAACCGATGCGAGAAATATTTAAAAAGGCAAATAAATTCGTTTTTGCCTGCTCTCTACTTAATACTAAATCTGTAATACGATCAGCCCCGCAGCTACCCGCATCAACAATTGTCGTTACCCCTTGCTTAACGCCAATTTCATCCACCTCATCGCCATACGGATCAAACTCTGGAAAAGCATGAACGTGCAAATCAATCCAGCCACTCGATACGTAAGTACCTGAGTAATCAAGAACCTCTCCACCCACGCCAGCACCAGCTTTCGTCACCTCAGCGATTTTATTATTTTCAACTACAATGTCAACCTCTTCCCCGTTCACACGCTTCACATTACGTAGCACGAATCGTTCTGTCATTGTATTTCCACCCTTTTCTATAAGAAGCCATAAGAATACGCTTACATTAAAGTTTCATTTTATATCTCTTTTACACGTTTAGCGTAACACAAAAAAAGGGAGAAGTAAATATAACGTTATAATGTTTAATTGTACGTTACTTCCTCCTCTAATGTGAATTTGAAATAAAGTCGTTCCACTAAAGGACAATTTTGTGGAAGAACACTTAGAATATTATAAATTGAAATGAGCATCTTGGAGAATTTTCATTAAATATCCGGACAGCCTATATGTAGGAGGGATGTTCTTGGGATTTCGGATTTTATTATTTATAATCTTAATCAGTTTTCATTTATCAACGATGGTTAGCGCAGAGACCCCACCACTCACGGCTATGGATTAAAAAGGGTAATCAAGAAATACAAATCACAAAGAATCAATATGTGTATTCTCCGAAATGGTCTTATGATGGTAGGTTTATTGGTTATATTGATAGTGATGAACAGGCGGAAAAATCTAATCTATTCATTTATGATACTAAGGAGAAAATAAGCTATCAGCCTTATGTGAGGGTCGTAACATCTGACTTTAAGTGGTCACCAAACAAAAATCAATTAGCCTACACCGATCAAGGTTTATTAAACATTACAAAAACAAAGAATGGTCGCCCGCAAGGTTTTGAAAATGTATCACTTGGGGTTAGTGATTTCGAATGGTTCCCGAATGGGAAGGAATTTATCGTTTCCTCACAATCCTGCTTGCGTCCTACTGGATGGGGACCAATCCCACTTTATAGAATTCCAGTAGATGCAAGTCTTGCTACAAATAAAGTGAAACCTTTTTATACGATTCAAACAAATGAAAATGATTTATTTTCGATTAATGCTAACTATTTTAAGTGGAGTTCTGATGGAAAGTGGATTAGTTTTTTAGCCACCCCTACCGCTTCCTTGTCAATGGATAGCAATACGTTATGTGCAATCTCATCAAAAGGAGAGCACTTTCAAGCGATTGGTAAAATGCTAGGGTTCAAAGACTGGATGAAGTGGGCTCCATCAGCCAATCAACTGGCCTATATTTCAGGAGAAGGAAGATTTTTTGTAGAAAACAAAAAATTCACAGTTGCAGACATAATAACATTAACGCAACAAAAGGAATACACACCTGTAGGTTATGTAGACCTTGATTTGGAATGGTTCTCACCAGACAAAGTGATTGTGGCTCGTGCAAAAGAGAACAAGGAATGGAAGGAAGGTCCTGTTCCGACGATGGTCACAACGCTTTATATTATCAATATAAAAACAAAAGAACAAAGACAAATCTCGTTCCCCAAAAAGAATGAACTTGATGAAGATCCTCAAGTTGTTGAATCTTATCTTACTTGGTTTCGCAAGAAGACAAATGTATATAAAGGTGATGTTTGGGTGAAGAATGGTTTAAATGGTCAAGAGTATATATGGCTGAAGAATGTTGATGAGGCTCCAATTTTTTTCACTCTGAATGAAAGCCGTTGAGAATATTTTAATTACAATCTTCTTCCTATGAAGATTGCTTTTTCTATTATTAAGAATTGTACCTGTTCCTCTATTTTGATTCTCCTATTATGGGAAAATCAAACTTTATCCCGCTATTTGCGGGTAGTAAGACTCCCACCTCAAAATTCGGCGAATGCGAGGTGGGAGTCGGGCTGCCCGTAAAAGCCCGATTGGTGAAGGCTAATAATCAGTGGGGGATGGACAAAACCCCCACTGATTAAAGTTTCACTTTATTTCAAAGGAACATCTATTCTTGAACCGTCACAATAACCCCGTCCATATTATTCCCCGAAATCTCATACTGCTTATTCACCGGAATATTTACGCTCATGCGATTTGAAACTTTATAATAAGAAACCGTGTATTTCTTCCCTTCAACATCAGTCGAAATTTCTTTTTCCTCTTTTAAGAAGTCCAAATATTCCTCTAATGTAATTTTCTTTTTTTGCATAATTGCGCTATGAGGTAGGCCGACATAACGTATATGCCACGGCTCATATTGAATGCCCGTAATGTTACTTTTATTTTTCGGATAACGTAAAACAAATCCGTATTTCCATACGTTATCTTCAATCCATTTTCCTTCAGGAGCTTTCTCCATTTTCTTTTGAGTTGATCCAACGTCCAGCGATAATCCTAAATTATGCTCACTATATCCTGGTGGAAGTGCATAATCGGATCCCATTTTTTCATATAGCTGTCTTTGCTCTTGGAAATCTCGATAGCCACTACTAATCAAAAAATGATTAACACTTTCTTTTCCAGCTGCATCAACAACGTTTAAAAACTTTTTCACAACTTCCTTTGATAAACGCAGATTTCTATCGAATATCACATAACCTCTTACTAATTCACTATTGTGATTTACATTTATAATATCAGACCTAATACTATCTTTTTTTACTGGGTAATCTTTGTTAACTAATAATAGATTTCCCTTATAAATCTCTTCTTTTGTAACCTCTATCTTTTCAATATTCGCCGATTTTACCTTATTAGCTTTTTCTGCAATTTTAACATCGATATCCTTTTGAAATAATGGTGATATATAAAAGCCTACACAGACTGTACATAATATAAAAAGAGAAATAAATACCCACTTTTTCATTTCTAGTTCCTCCTTAACGTAACTTACGTATAGAATAGAAAAAACTATTAAAATAAAAAGTGGGGCAAAGTTTAAATTTTTATTAAATTTCCGCAGTCTCTTCTTTCGGTAATCTCACTTCAAATACAGTTCGAATTACATTACTTTCAGCAGTGATTGTCCCATTATGCTGCTCGACAATATTTTTAGCGATAAATAGTCCAAGACCTGTTCCGCCCTGCTGCTCCGATCTTGCTTTATCACCTGTATAAAACATATCAAAAAGATACGGTAAATCTTCTTCTGGAATGCTATCTCCGTAATTTATAATTTGTACAACTACCTCTTCAAGATCAATATATCCGTTCACATCAACAAACTTTCCATCATACCCATAGCGAATTGCATTCGTTAAAAGATTTTCAAATACTCGTGCTAATAATTTTCCATCACCATTAATAGGTAAATGAGGAGCAATATTCAATCTCGCTTCTAAATCCTTTTTTTCTAATAACGGATATAACTCTTCATCTAACTGTATAAGTAATTCACTTATATCAATTGGTCTTTTTTCAATTTGCAACATGCCATAATTCATTCTCGTTATTTCAAATAATTCATCAATTAAACTTTCCAGTCTTTCGGATTTCGTAAAAGCAATTGTGGAAAAATGTTTGATTTGTTCCTTCGTCAAATTTTCATCTTTAAGAATTAAATCTAAATAACCTAAAACAGATGTTAATGGCGTTCTTAAATCGTGAGCTAAGTTAACAATGAGCTGATCCTTACTACTTTCCGCAAAATCTCCTCGTTCAACTGCTTCTTTTAATTTCTCACTCGCTACATTCATTTCGCGGGCGATATATCCAAACTCATCATTTGATGAAACCCGAACTTGATTTGTAAAATCTCCGTTCGCAAGATGATGAATCCCATTAGAAATCTCATCAAAATATTTTAAATACGGTCTAGTAAGGAAGAAGAAAAACATAATGGACAGAGGAATAAATATAATTAAAAAGAAATTAATGTCCCCAATTTGTCTTACCATTGAACGAAATTGAGCTAAAGGATCCTCATAACGGACTACTGATTTATAGTAAAGCCGTAATCCTTCATAAATCATATACGTTACGCCACCAGCTAATATCATACTTAACGCAAATAGCATAACCATCTTCGAGCGAAAGCTTCTCATCTTTTTAGCCATTGAAAGTATAACCTACTCCCCACACTGTTTTTATTAACTTATTCTTTCTTTTATCTTCTCCAAGTTTTTTACGCAAAGTACGGATATGTACCATAACTGTATTTCCACTTTCGTAATACCCTTCAGCCCATACTTGCTGAAAAATATTTTCCACACTGTACACTTTCTTCGGATGACTTGCTAATAAATATAAAATATCAAATTCTTTCGGTGTTAACTCAATTGGCTCTCCGTACACATTTACCGTTCTTTGTTCAGGATCAATAACAACTCCGCCTACTTCTAAAGCAGATTTATTCTCCACTACTTTCGGTTGATTTAACGTAAGAAAACGGCGTAATTGTGCATTTACACGCGCGACTAATTCAATCGGTGTGAAAGGCTTCGTCATATAATCATCCGCACCAAGCACAAGACCTGTTACTTTATCAAAATCAGATGTTTTCGCACTTAAGAAAATAATCGGCATATGATGCTTGGCGCGAATTTGGCGCGTCACTTCATAACCATCCATTTTCGGCATCATAATATCTAAAACCACTAAATCGATTGGCTGAGTTTCAATAACATGAACTGCCTCTTCTCCATCAACTGCTTTAACGACGTGGTAACCTTCTTTTTCTAAATGTATCGCAATTAAATCAGCAATTTCCGCCTCATCATCAGCTATTAAAATTGAAATATGCTTCATTTTAATCCCCCTACTTCATTCCGTTTTCATACGCTCGATTGTAAACTAGTCTATCCAATTTGTACAATAAGAAAAGGCTACTCATAAGAGTAACCTTTGTTATTTCATCTTTCAAACACAATCCGCTGCTTCGTTATTTCTTCCAATCTTCCGCGGTCAACTTCATACTCACGTTCAATACTTTGCGGTACAATCACTTTCCCGCCCTCTAGCGTCACTTCCGGTGAAATAATATCCTTCTCCCAATGTCTACTAGAAGCAGATATATCTCCTGGAATCGTAAAGTTCGGCAGCGAAGCGAGAGCAACATTTTGCGCTCGCGAAATCCCCATCTCCACCATACCGCCGCACCAAACTGGTATGTTATACTCCATACAATAATTATGGATTTGAATGGATTCTGTTAATCCGCCCACTCGCCCTGGTTTAATATTAACGATGCGGCAACTGCCAAGCGTAATGGCAACACGCGCGTCTTCTAAACTATGGATACTTTCATCTAGACAAATCGGTGTTTCGATTTTCTTTTGCAACTGTGCATGATCAAGAAAATCATAATCCGCTAATGGTTGTTCAATCATCATCAATTGGAATTCATCTAGTCGTTTCAATTTCTCTGTATCCGCTAATGTGTAAGCTGAATTTGCATCAGCCATTAATGGTATATTCGGAAACTCTTTTCGAATTTCTTTCAGCAATTCGTAATCATGCTCTGGCTTTATTTTCACTTTAAAACGCTCGTATCCTTCTTCCGCGTACTTCTCGATTTGTTTAAGTATCGTCTGAATCGTATTGATCCCAATCACAACGCCGACTTCAATTTCAGACTTCGTTCCGCCAAGTAATGTCGCTAATGACCTCTTTTGACGCTTCGCATATAAATCCCAAACGGCACCTTCAATTCCGGCCTTTGCCATTCGGTTTCTCTTTATATGTTTGAACAAAGACGGTACTTCATTCGGATGAGGGATTTCAGCTTTCAATAAATCTGGTAATAAAAAATCCTGAAGTACATGTAGCGCTGTCTTCACCGTTTCTTCCGTATACCAAGGCTCGGAAAATGCAACGACTTCACCAAAACCAATGTATCCATCCGTGTCTTCTAATTCAATGACGATACTTTCACGTTTTTCGTAAGTCCCGTAGCTTGCGGCAAACGGAATGACAAGTGGCATTTCCGTTATATAAAGTGTCGCTTTTTTTATTTCCACCTACATCTCCTCCACTAATTGTCTTAACTCTCGTCTTAACAATTTCTTTGAAGCATTTCGTGGTAATTCCTCTAAGAAACATACTTTCTTCGGCACTTTATATTTCGCTAATTTCTCTTCGCAAAAACGAAGAATTTCTTCTTCTGTTACCTCTCCACTTTTTACAACAAAAGCAGCTGGTACTTGTCCCCAACTTTCATCCTTCATACCGACAACACCCGCTTCCACTACCGCCTGATGAGAAAGTAATACTTCTTCAATTTGAGCTGGATATATATTTTCCCCGCCAGAAATAATTAAATCACTGCGGCGATCTAACACGTATAAAAATCCTTCTTCATCTAAATAACCGAGGTCACCCGTATGAAGCCAGCCATTTTGAATTGTCTCTCGCGTCGCATCTTCACGATTAAAATAGCCACCTGTTACGTTCGGTCCTTTTACAACAATTTCTCCTTCAGCACGGGGCGGCACAACTACACCATCGTTTTCAATACGTAGCTGACACTGAAATAGTGGTTTTCCAGCTGATCCTACTTTCGTTAACATATAATCTGCTGATAACGTACAAATTTGCGAAGACGTTTCTGTCATACCGTACGTTTGATAAACAGGAATTCCTTTTTCTACACACGTTTCTAATAACGGTTTCGGTGCTGGTCCTCCCCCAAGTAACATGCATCGTAAAGTAGTTGGATATGTTTCCGCTCCAAGTCGTTCTAATAAATCTGTTAGCATTTTAGAAACGACAGAAATAATCGTAACGCCCCTCGTTTGAAGTGCTTTATGAATAAAATCAGCATCATACTTTGGAACGAGTAAAATGCGCATACCATACATAATATTTTTCATTAAAAGAGATAACCCACCAACATGGAACATTGGCATACAGGCTAACCAACAATCATCTTCGCGAAGTCCTAAATTAAGCGCGGAACCAACTGCGCTTGCCCAGTGATTACCGTACGTTAAAATAACGCCTTTCGGTTTCCCTGTCGTCCCTGACGTATAAATAATTGTCATCGCTTCTTCTAAAGAGAATTCTTCTTGTATAGATGCTTCCGCCTTCGGTCCTTGCATCACTTCAGCAAATGAATATACCGGAACATTTTTCGTCTCAAACTCTTGATCCGTCACTAAACAAACAACTTCAGCATCATCCATTTGCCAAAGTAGCTCTTCTCTTGAAAGACGCATATTTAAAAGCACAGCTACTGCCCCTACGTAAGATAAGGCGTGAATAACTGTAATCATCTCCATACCATTTTTCATCAGAACAGCCACCTTTTGCGCCCGCTTCACTCCTACATGCGAAAGGTGTTCACAAACAGATACTACTTTTTCATGTAACTGCACGAAAGTAATCTTCTCGTCCTCTATTTCAATTGCAGTGCGATCAGGTGTTAAAAATGCACGTTGCATTAACCAATTAGGCATCGTCTCCATCATCCATTCTCCTTTCATGAAAGAAAGAGACTTGATATGAAATCAAGTCTCTTAGTTGTTTTGTTTCTGGTTTGATCTTCGGTTGCGTCTCACATTCTGTGCGAGATGCTTCCGCTTTTGGTTTCATCCAGCTACAGCGGCTAGAACAGTCGGTCGTTTCACGCCTTCCTGCGAGGCAAAAAGCGCCTCTTCGTCAGGAGTTCCAACGCCCTCTTGTTCTGAACGAGCCGCTTTCGCTTTTGATCTCATCCAGCTACAGCGGCTAGAATGTTCGGTGGCTTCGCTTCTTCCTACGAGGCAAAAAGCGCCTCTTTGTCAGAAGCTCCATCCCCCTCACATTCTAAACGAGCCGCTTCCGCTTTTGATCAAGGGAAACGAGGGAATTGACCGAAGTCGGGACTGCGTTTTTCTTTGAACGCGTCGCGGCCTTCTTTTGCTTCGTCAGTTGTGTAGTACAATAACGTTGCGTCTCCAGCTAGTTGTTGAATACCAGCTAAACCGTCTGTGTCTGCGTTGAATGCAGCTTTTAGGAAACGAAGTGCCATTGGGCTGTTTGCTAAAATTTCTTGTGCCCATTGTACTGTTTCTGCTTCAAGCTCTTCTAATGGTACAACTGTGTTTACTAAGCCCATATCAAGCGCTTCTTGTGCACTATATTGACGGCATAGGTACCAAATTTCACGAGCTTTCTTATGGCCTACCATACGAGCTAAATAACCAGCTCCATATCCGCCGTCAAAGCTTCCTACTTTAGGACCTGTTTGTCCGAATACAGCGTTGTCTGCAGCGATTGTTAAGTCACATACGATATGAAGTACGTGTCCACCACCGATTGCATAACCTGCTACCATTGCGATAACTGGTTTAGGGATTGCGCGAATTAGACGTTGTAAGTCTAATACGTTTAAACGTGGGATTTGGTCGTCGCCTACATATCCACCATGACCGCGAACTTTTTGGTCGCCGCCAGAACAGAATGCACGTCCACCTTCACCTGTTAAAATGATAACGCCAACATTTGCATCATCACGAGCGTGCGCAAAAGCATTGATTAACTCCATTACCGTTTTAGGACGGAATGCGTTATGTACTTCAGGACGGTTAATCGAAATCTTTGCGATGCCATTGTATGTTGAATAAATAATATCTTCGTAATTTCCTTCTTTTACCCATTCAATAGTCATTACTATTACCTCCTTTTTATACTCTTAATGATCTCTCATTAATTTCTCTATAAGCTCAACTTCCTTCACAAGGAAAAAAGCATCACTGCATAGTTTTTAGAAATCCCTTTACTATTGTATCAAACTTTTCCGGTTGTTCCACATGAATTGCATGGCCAGCACCATCAATTTTGACAAAATTCGCGTGTGGGATGCATTTTTCTATGTTTTTTAATAGGCGAAAGAACTTTTCATCGCTTTCTCCATTCAGTAAAAGGACAGGCATTTTTAGGTTTTGCAGATCTTTCCACCATGAAGGCTGAGCCCCTGTTCCCATGCCGCGAAGACTATTTGCAAGTCCTTTTGGATTATTAGCAAGTCGTTCTCTTCGCACCGCTTCTTTTACGTTTTGCGCTAAACGTTTTTGCGTTTCAAATAGCGGAATATTTTCCCACATTGATACAAAAATTCGGATACCTTCTTGCTCAATCTTATCGGCAAGTCGTTCATCTTTTTCCCTGCGTTCTTTTCGCTCTTCCTCACTCTCAAGTCCAGCTGTACAGTTTTCTAAAAGAAGCGAACGCACATATTCTGGATATAAGCATGCCATCGTAATCGCAAGTCTCCCCCCCATTGAATAGCCAAGTACATGTGCATTTTCAATATGAAGATGATCCAGTAGTTCTTTCATTTGCAGCGCCACATTTTGAATATCATAATGCGTCACATCTTCAGGACTTTCCGTTTTCCCGTGTCCAACAATGTCTACTAGAATGACTTGAAACTGCTCGCTCCAAGAAGGAATAAAGGGACGCCACGTTTCCATGCTTCCCGTAAAACCATGAAGAAGTAGAAGTGGTTCCCCGCTTCCGGCTACTTCATATTCATACGATACATCTTGCAATGTTACTCTCATTTTGATTCACCTTGCAATGATGTAGTAATAACATCCATTGTTTTTGCCCATAGTTCACGATGTAATTTCAAGTTTTCTTCGCGATTCGTACAAATTTCCACAACGTGTAATCCATTCGTTTTCGTTCCAGTTTGTACTTCTTCTCGGAAGTTTTCCCATCCATTCACACGGCTAAATGAACCACCATACATTTTGACAACATGCTCGTAATCAAGCCCAATTGGTGTTCCAAATAATGATTCGAAATGTTCCTTTTTCTCATATTGTGGTAAGAATGAGAAAATACCTCCACCATCATTATTCACAACAACAATCGTTATATTTAATTCATGTAATTTTGCAGCTAATAATCCGTTTAAATCGTGATAAAATGATAAATCACCGATTACTAATACGAGCGGATCACAAATAATACTCGCTCCTAAAGCTGTTGAAATGATTCCATCAATACCATTTACACCGCGGTTCGCCATTACTTGAATGTTTTTATCCGATGTGAAGAAAAATGAATCGGTATCGCGAATTGGCATACTATTACTCGCAAATAACGTTGCCCCTTCTGGTAATACACGTACAATATCCGTAATTACTTTTCCTTCAAATGCCGTTTCATATGTTTCCATCTCACGAAGTGTTTCTCTCGTTTTCTCGTTTATATGTTTCCACATTCCAAACCAATCATTCTTTTTCATAACTGGCATTTTCTCTAATAATGCTCTGCAAAATTCAATGTCACTAGCTTGTACAACTTCTGTCGCAACTAGAGCTGGATCTCTCCATTGTCCAGATTCATCAACAACGATATGAACAGCTTTCGTTTGTTTTTTGATGAACTGCGTTAATGCTTTAGAGACAGGCATTCCGCCGAAACGAATTAAAACATTCGGCTTCCACGTTTCTTTTAACAATTCATTTCGTAAAAATGTATCGTAACAATCTATAACCATCGTTTTATCATGATTACCACTACGGAGGTTAGAAAGTGGATCTGCTAAAATTGGATACCCTGTTTTCTCAGCTACTTTCATAACAACTTCTATGATTTCTGGATGACTGCCGTCTCCACAAATAATAAGCCCCTTTTCCATATGTGAAAGGCGCCCTACAAGAGAATCTACATATTCACTCGGCATCGTCACGTTCCCTTGCTGAACTACTCCTGTATATTCACCACGCCCTTTATCCCATAAACTTTCTAATGAGAAATCCGGTATAAGCGGCTCGCGAACTGGAAAATTAAGATGAACAGGTCCTTGCGGCGCTAAACAGGCACTTGCTATCGTACGCTGCGTTGTCATTCGAGCGTAATGATACATTGCTTCACTCGCTTCAGGAAGTGCCATCTCTGTAAATTGCTTCACAAAAGTACCGTATAAATTAAATTGATTCATCGCCTGTGGTGCACCCACATCTCTTAATTCATGCGGTCTATCCGCTGTTAATACGATGAGCGGCACTCGTGAATGAAACGCTTCACATACAGCTGGATAATAGTTCGCTGCTGCCGTCCCTGACGTACATAATAGCGCAACAGGACGTTTTTTTGCTTTCGCAATACCGAGCGCAAAAAATCCTGCTGATCTTTCGTCTACATGTAAATATGTTTTCATTCCTTCATGTTGTTCCATTAGTAAGGCAATCGGCGTTGACCGTGAGCCAGGACTAATGACAACATCACATACATTTAGACGCGTCAGTTCGTCTACGAACGCGCCTAAATAATATGATAATGCTTCTATATGTTTGTTCATTTCATTAATTCCTCCAAAGCACCAAGCATCGGTCTAAACTTCAAACTTGTTTCTTCATATTCAAGCTGAGCTACTGAATCAATTACGATACCACAGCCGGCAAATAAGGATGCTTTCTCGCCATTTAATAATCCGCAGCGAAGTGCAACCGCAAATTCACCATTTCCTTCATCATCTATAAAGCCAATTGGTGCGCCATATAATCCTCTATCTAAAAGCTCTACATCACGGATTAATTTCAACGCCTCATGACGAGGTGTACCACCAAGAGCTGGTGTTGGATGTAATTCTTCTACCATCGTTAAAAGACTTGCATCACCTTTTGCTTCTACTGGCGTATATAAATGGATTAAATTTTTCGTCGTTAATAAGCCTGGGCTCTCCGGAATATTAACAGATTCGCAATGCTCACTTAGCACACCTCGAATCATGTTAACTACATAACCGTGTTCAGCCAAATTCTTTTCATCATGAAGAAGCGTCTCACCATTTTGTTTACTTTCTTCTATAGAATTGCCATGACCAATTGAACCAGCAAGGCACATCGATGTGAACTTCTCGCCTTCTTTTCGAATCAATCGCTCAGGTGTCGCCCCTAAGAAGCATGCTCCTTTATAATCAAAAGAAAATACGTAACAATCCGGTTGCCCAATGCGAAGCGCTTCTAAAACAAGAACGGAATCAATATGTTGATCCATCGTTAATTTTAGCTCCCTTGCTAATACAACCTTCTGCACGTTCCCTTGCTTCATTTCATCTTGCACTTTTCCAATCGCATTCATCCAGCCATTCGGATCAACTTCTACTTTAGAAGTAACTGTTAATTTTGATCCTTCTAGTTCACATTTACTCTCTTGTAAAATTCTCTCTTCTACAGAAATAATTTCGTTATAAAGAGTTTCTGCACAATCTTCAGCTGAAACGAACTTATTAATCGTTAACCACACTTTTTCATTTTTTACAGTTAATAAAAATGCTGGTAGTGAAAATGTGGTATCATCAAATTCTTTCCAAAGATTCGTTTTTTCTTTTTCTTGATCAAATGAAAATCCACCAAATAAAAGAGGACCTGTTCCAAATTCGTATCCTTCTCTTTGTACAAATGCTTTTTCTTTTACTTTATCCCACTCGTCACGAGCAGTTTGAAAGCGTTTGTGAGAAGAATTTGCTATAGTGAAAACAGAGCCGATTCCAGCAAATATTACATGCTGAGCTGG
Organism: Bacillus sp. MYb209; assembly: GCF_002975175.1. Classification (GTDB taxonomy): domain Bacteria; phylum Bacillota; class Bacilli; order Bacillales; family Bacillaceae_G; genus Bacillus_A. Next base: position 15,560 of record NZ_PCNZ01000007.1, on the reverse strand, counting down.
GTCTGCAAAATAACATCTATTTTCGAATGCGATCCTTTTTCCTGCTGCATAAAACAGAAGTGGATCCACCCAATCTATTTGTTTTACAAAACTAACTAATGTTTTTTCATCAGTCACACGCTTAATAGCTGTAACAAGAACTTCTTGTAAGCCTTTTTGTTTCGTTTGAATCACAATTGTCTCCCCCCTATGGGCGAAAAATAGTCATAATTACGCTTGATTTTAAGATACACCTCAAAGGAAAGGCCTGTCAACGTTTAGCATTTCTGAGAAATTCACCTTCTCTTCCTAGAAAATAAACGTTGACACTAAATGATGCTTTTTCTACACTTAATTGTGTACAATATGTGACCAAGGAGGATTCAACATGGAAATGAACGTCGAAACGAATTCCTCTCCTACGGCGCAAAAGCCAAGTAAGCAAACAGGCTGGCGCATTTGGTGGAGTTTATTACGTCCCCATACATTAACAGCAGCTTTCGTTCCTGTTTTCATCGGAACAGCTTTTGCAATGCAGGTCGGAGGTATAAATCAAATACATCTTCCTCTTTTCTTTATGATGCTTCTTGCTTGCCTTCTCATTCAAGCAGCAACGAACATGTTTAATGAATATTTTGATTATAAAAGAGGACTCGATCATGAAGGTTCGGTTGGAATCGGCGGTGCTATCGTCCGCGATGGCATTAAACCAAAAACCGTGCTTAACTTAGCATTCGGATTTTTAGGTATCGCAACGCTATTAGGTGTTTATATTTGTATGAACTCTAGCTGGTGGCTTGCTGCAATCGGTCTTGTTTGTATGGCCGTTGCTTACCTTTACACCGGCGGCCCCATTCCAATTGCGTACACACCATTTGGAGAGCTAACAGCAGGATTATTTATGGGTGTCATTATTATTGGTATTTCATTCTTTATCCAAACAGGGGCAGTAACATCAGAAGTGATTTTATTATCTATTCCAAGCTCCATTTTAATTGGTGCAATTTTACTATCTAACAATATTCGTGATTTAGATGGTGATAAAGAAAATGGTCGTAAAACGTTAGCGATTCTCGTTGGACGCGAAAGAGCCGTTGGTGTACTTGCTTCTATGTTTATCGTTGCCTACATTTGGACAATCGCTTTAATCATCGTTAACATCGTATCACCATGGATGCTTATCGTATTCTTAAGTGCACCGAAAGCATTTAAAGCGACGAAAGGCTTTATCGGCAAAAGTATTCCAATGGAAATGGTACCTGCGATGATTTCAACAGCAAAAACAAATACAATTTTCGGTTTCCTAATGGGAATCGGATTATTGCTTGGATACTTCCTATAGAAAGGAGCTGCTTATGCGGCTCCTTTTTTCATATACCGAATATACCGACTTCCCGGCTGAAATTCATCTCATAATTCCTACTCTCAACGCTCATACTATGTAAAGAAACTGAATTGTAGGAAGGTGGACTACTATGTTAACTCCACAACAAATAAATCAATTTAAATCGAGTTTAGAAAAGCAAAAACAAGAAATTGAACAAACGATACAAACTCATGAAAATGAAGACCGTGCATCTGAACGTGATTCAGTAGGAGAATTATCTAGCTATGACAACCACCCAGGTGATATGGCAACAGAATTGTACGAACGTGAGAAAGATTTCGGACTCATCGAATTCTGGCATAAACAGCTAGAAGATACGAAACATGCCCTGCAAAAAATTGAAGCGGGTACGTACGGAATTTGCGAAGTGTCTGGTGAGGAAATTCCATTTGAAAGATTAGAAGCAATGCCAACTGCTACAACGTGTATTCAGCACACTACAAATAAATTAGATATGAAGGCGCGCCCAGTTGAAGAAGAAGTGTTGGCTCCTTCGTTTCACAAGCACGACGAAGATCATTCTGTAGAGTACGATGCTGAAGATGCTTGGCAAGACGTCGCAAATTACGGAACATCAGAAACACCATCCGATTTAGAAAGACAGGATTCAAAAAACTATAATGGCATGTACGTAAATAGTGAAGAAAATGTTGGGTATGTAGAGGATTTCGAAAATTTTATTGGAACAGATATGTATGGAAAAAACCTACAAGTTTTCGCAACAGAAGAACATGAAGAATATGAACAATTGCTTGATGACTTTGAAGAGCGCACCTTTAAAGGTGAATTATCTTCAGATGAGTCTGGTTCTAAAGCATAAAAAAAGCATTCCGAAATTCGGAATGCTTTTTTTTTCGCTAGCTAATTAGTTTTTTGTAACGTTAGCTGCTTGTGGTCCGCGGTTTCCATCAACGATTTCGAAAGAAACTTCTTGACCTTCTTCTAAAGTTTTGAAGCCGTCGCCTTGAATAGCTGAGAAATGTACGAATACGTCTTCTCCGCCTTCAACTTCGATGAAGCCAAAACCTTTTTCGCCGTTAAACCATTTTACTTTACCTGTTTGCATGTCATGTACCTCCTAAATAAAAATGAAACTATGAATCCACATGAAAAGGTGGATATAAAGGACATGAATGTATAACAAGCTTACAGCCTTTAATACAACGTGCTTTATTTCCGTACCACATTATGTAGCTCAATAGTGTTTTCACTATATCATGCTATATCAAAAACGTCAAATGAGAACACTTTCGTCCCATCATTTTTTATAATCCTAGTATAACCTTAAATTTCCATTCTACTTTTATTCAAAAATTAACAAAACTACAGTATTCTAATTCCTTTGATTTCTGTACAATATAATTACTACATATGATGAGGTGAAAAATGCAAGCACATGAAATCGAGTATAAATTATATGGCGATGATATGCAGTTTGTTGAAATTGAATTGGATCCAGAAGAAAGCGTTATCGCAGAGGCTGGCGCAATGATGATGATGGAAGATCATATCGAAATGGAAACGATTTTCGGTGATGGTTCTGGACCATCTAGTGGTCTATTCGGTAAATTAATGGGCGCAGGTAAACGTCTCGTTACAGGTGAAAGTATGTTTATGACTGTATTTACAAATACAGGTCATGGCAAACGACACGTATCATTCGCCGCTCCTTATCCTGGAAAAATTATTCCTGTTGATTTAACAGAATATCAAGGAAAAGTAGTCTGCCAAAAAGATGCATTTCTTTGTGCCGCAAAAGGTGTTTCTATCGGAATTGAGTTTACTAAAAAAATAGGAACTGGTTTCTTCGGTGGTGAAGGTTTCATCATGCAGAAACTTGAAGGTGATGGTCTAGCTTTCATGCATGCAGGCGGAACTGTATATAAGCGCGAATTAAAACCTGGCGAGAAACTTCGCATTGATACAGGTTGTCTCGTTGCAATGACAAAAGATGTTAACTACGATATTCAATTCGTTGGAAAAGTAAAAACAGCTCTATTTGGCGGTGAAGGTTTATTCTTCGCAACGTTAGAAGGTCCTGGAACGGTTTGGATTCAGTCCTTAACACTTAGCCGCTTAGCAGCACGTCTTACAAGCCCAGCAGCTCAAAATAGCGGTGAAGGCAGCGTTTTAGGCGGACTTGGTCGCCTTTTAGATGGGAAAGAGTAAAACACTAAAAACAGATAGTCCCCTTCATAGGGAACTATCTGTTTCTTTTGGACTATATAAACTATTTTTAATCATATAATATTCCATCACTTCATTGTTCCTCGTAATACTGTAGTGTCCGTATTGATGTGCCTGTTCTCTTTGAAAACTCACCAATTGAATAGCCTTCCTTTTTGCTCATCCTACACTCCTCCTAACACTATGTTTACAAAAATCATACTCCCTCACGTAACAGTAGGTTCAAGCCTTTTTTCAAAAAGAATGAATCAAGTCCCTCACTGCATATATTGAACTATACCTTTTCTTAAGGAGGGCTTTCTTGATGCGTACTCCTTTATCCTTTGATAAAGATACTGCCATATTGTTAGCTTCTTGCTGCGATCTAACGTATGAACAATATAAACAAAATGGGATTTTTGAAATACCTGATGGATTCCAATATGTACAAGGCTTTCAAGGAAAAGCGATTCAAACGATGGAATGGTTTGGGTTCATATTAGAATCTGAAGATACGATTATTGTAGCTTTTAGGGGCACACAAACAGATACAGATTGGATTATCGATTCACTCGTCAACCAAAGACCATACCCATACGCTTTAAATAGCGGAAATGTTCATAACGGCTTTCTTTCAATTTATGAATCTTGCCGGGATTCTATTATGGATATGCTCGTGTCATTACCAGCCCATAAGAAACTTCTTGCAACAGGCCATAGCTTAGGCGGTGCACTCGCTACACTACACATACTAGATGCACGTATAAATACTGCCTTCGCACAGTACGGTCTTTATACCTTTGCCTCTCCAAAAGTTGGAGATATCGCCTTTCGAAATTATTATAAACTGCAAGTAGCTAGTAGCTTTCGTTTTGTCAATTTATTCGATGTCGTTCCTCTTCTCCCTCCAAGAAATGTCCATTTTAATGAGAAAGACTGGGAATATGCACACGTCCATCACAACATGACATTTACGAAAAATACAAAATCCATTACGAATAATCATTCCATTACAACATACAAAACATGTCTGACCTCTCATTTTTAACCAGTAAACAATTGGAAATTAAATATTTGTATACTATAATAATCTATGAAATTACTTTCGGATGAGGGGACCTTACATGCTAAAATTTTTCTTTGCACTTTTTCTTATAATAATTTTTTCGTTTACAGGTTTCTTTACATTTTCATACTTTGCGACAGGGGAGTATGGCGGAACAGGTATAATATATACATTCTTGCCTTACCTTTCTTAAGCAACATAAGTAAAACGAGCTTAATATCCTTAAGCTCGTTTTATTTTTCTAAGCAAGCGTATCCCTGCTTTAAAAGTGAATAAATAAAAGCCCCTTCAAAAGGGGCTTTCATCTAAAAAAGTTTAACAGTATTACCAATACCCCAAATTTCATTACTGTACTGCAAAATTGTTCGATCACTCGCAAAATGCCCAGATTGTGCAATGTTCAAAATCGACATTTCTAGCCATTTCGTCCTATTTTCATAGGCCCTTCCGACAGCTTCTTGTCTTTCAGCATATGGGTTAAAATCTCGAAGAACGAAGTATTCATCATTTTGAATAACGAGAGAATCATAAATCGCTTCAAATTCAGCTCCCGACTGTGCAAAGAAACCATTCGTTAACTGATCTACTACTTTTTTAATGTGCATATTGTGGTGATAATAGTCACTTGCACGATATCCACCATTTTGGTAATAATGAAGAACCTCATCCGCTGTTAAGCCAAAAATGAAGCAGGCATCATCACCGACCCGGTCTTTTATTTCAATATTAGCTCCGTCTAGCGTTCCGAGTGTAATTGCACCATTCATCATGAATTTCATGTTACCTGTTCCCGATGCTTCTTTACTCGCAGTTGAAATTTGTTCACTTACATCCGCTGCTGGGAATATATCTTCCGCTAAAGAAACTCGGTAGTTTTCCAGAAAGATAACTTTCATATATTGACTTACGTACGGATCATTATTTACTTTTCTTGCAAGTTCATTTATTAATTTAATAATTTTCTTCGCATAATAATAGCCAGGTGATGCTTTCGCTCCAAAAATAAAAGTGCGCGGGTAAAATGAAAAACTATTATCCTCTTTTAAACGGTTATACAAGTATAAAATATGAAGAACATTTAATAATTGTCGTTTGTAAGCATGCAGTCTTTTTACTTGCACATCAAAAATAGAATTTGGGTCAATTGTAATCCCCATTTTATTATGAATACGCTCCGCTAAAATCTCTTTACGCTCTTGTTTTACTCCTGCAACCTTCTCTTGGAAACTAGCATCGTGTTGGAATGTTTGCAATGCTTGCAGTTTAATTGGTTCTTTCTTCCACTCTGTTCCAATCGCCTCTGAAATGAGATTGGTCAGCTGCGGATTTGCTTTCATAAGCCAGCGTCTATGAGCGATTCCATTCGTTTTATTATTAAATTTATCTGGATAAAATTCATAGAACAATCGCATTTCACGCTGCTTTAAAATTTCTGTATGAATTTTCGCCACACCGTTAACGCTATGGCTACCAACAATCGCTAAATGAGCCATTTTCACAAGGTCATGCGCAATAATGGCCATGTCCTCAATACGCTTCCAATCGTACGAATAACGGTCCCAAAGCTCATGACAGAAACGTTCATTAATTTCTTCAATAATCATATAAATTCTCGGTAATAACGGTTTAAAAATGTGAATTGGCCATTTCTCAAGCGCTTCTGATAACGTCGTATGATTCGTATAGGAAATCGTCTGCGTTGTTATGTGCCAAGCTTCTTCCCATGTCAATTTTTCTTCGTCTAATAAAATACGCATAAGTTCTGGAATTGCCAGAACCGGATGTGTATCGTTTATATGAATCGCGATTTTTTCATGTAACTGACGAAGACTACCGTGTCTCTCCCTATGCATACGAACGATATTTTGCAAACTTGCTGATACGAGGAAATACTGTTGTTTTAAACGAAGTATTTTCCCCTCATCATGCGTATCATCTGGATATAAAAACTCCGATACGGCCTCTGTTTCACGCTTATATTTCAAAATATCTTTACAATTTTGCGGGAAAGGAACTGGCTCCGCATTCCAAAGCCGAAGCGTATTTACAGTACTTGTTTCATACCCTACAACTGGAACGTCATATGGTACTGCCATAATAACTTCTGCATTTGTATGCCTGAACTCTAAACGTCCATCAATTTCTAGTGGTTCAACGTTTCCAAAATAACTTACTTCTACGGCTTGGTCATACCTTCTTACTTCCCAAACGTTTTCATGAAGAAGCCATTGTTCTGGAAATTCTACTTGATAGCCATCAACAATTTTTTGATCAAACAGACCATGCTTATAACGAATACCACAGCCATGTCCTGGTAAGTTTAAAGAAGCGAGTGAATCGAGGAAACAGGCTGCTAAACGTCCAAGTCCACCGTTACCAAGGCCAGCATCTGCTTCAATCTCTTCTAACTCGTGCAAAGAAATTCCAAGTTCAAAAAGTCCTTTTTCACATACATCTCGAATGCCTAAATTTAATATGTTACTGCCTAGCAAACGCCCAAGTAAAAACTCAATGGATAAATAATACATTTGTTTTTGATCTCCAGAACGATAACTTTCATTCGTTGCAATCCATTGACTATTCATATACTCACGTACCATATGACCAAGCGTATTATACTGATCACGAGTTGTAGAATCTTTGAAACTTTTCCCATACATCGTTTCTAATTTTTCTAGAAAAGCGGATTTGAAGCTTTCAACATGAGTAAACATTTTTTCACCACCTCAATGTTATTCCATGAGACTTTTATACAATTTCTTGTATGCAAGAGCAGATTTCCCCCAGCTGTAATCTTCAGTCATCGCTTGCTTTACAAGCTTATCCCATACCGGTTTATCTTGATAAAACTCAATTGCACGAAGAATCGTATGTAACATGTCATGCGCATTAAAATTCGTAAAGCTAAAGCCATTCCCAATTCCAGTGTCCTCATCGTAAGAATGTACAGTATCATTTAATCCGCCTGTTTCTCTTACAATTGGAATCGTGCCATATGCTAGCGCAATAAGTTGTCCAAGTCCACACGGTTCAAACAGCGATGGCATTAAAAACAAATCGCTTCCCGCGTACACTTGGTGCGCTAACGCTTCATTAAACCCAATATATACTTTTACCTTTTCTGGATACTCGTATGCCATCCATTCAAAGAACTGCTCGTATTCAGAATCGCCTGACCCCAAAATAATACATTGTACATCTTCTTCCATTATTTCACGGAATACAGTACGTACTAGATCAAGCCCCTTTTGCTTCGTTAATCGTGTTACCATCGAAATAACTGGTGTATCTTCTTTTTCTGGTAAACCAAAATAACGCTGCAATGCGCGTTTATTTTCATTCTTTTCATCTAGCGACTCTGCACTATACTGAGCCGTAATATATGGATCTGTTTCTGGATTATATACGCTCGTATCAATTCCATTTACAATGCCACTAAGCTTATCATTATATTTTCGTAGCAATCCATCTAACTTCTCACCGAAAAACTCATATTGAATCTCTTCTTTATATGTCGGGCTAACCGCTGTAATTTGGTCAGATGCGATAATACCGCCTTTCATAAAGTTCACGTTTCCATAAAACTCAAGCTGTTCACTATGAAAATATTCATGACCAAGCTCCAGTAAGTCGTACATCACTTCAGGAGGAAATACACCTTGGAACTGCAAGTTATGAATCGTATATACCGTTTTAATATGCTCATATAACGGGTTATCTTGATACTTTTCACGAAGTAAGAAATTAACCATAGCTGTATGCCAATCATGGCTATGAAGAACATCTACTTCGAAATCAAGATGCGGAATACACTCTAAAACTGCTTTTGAAAAATAAGAAAAACGCTCCCCATCATCATAATGGCCATATAGAGAATCTCTCTTAAAATAATATTCATTATCTATTAAGTAATACGTAATCCCATCCTGCTCACCTTTTAAAATCCCGCAATATTGGTTTCTCCATCCAAGAGGAACGTTAATTACTTTATGAAGCGTACATCCTTCTCTTAACTCTTTCGGGATAAGACTGTAGTTTGGAAGTATAATGCGAACATTCACTCCTAATTTTTTTAATTCTTTCGGGAGCGCTCCCGCTACATCAGCTAAACCTCCAGATTTCACAAACGGTACACATTCTGATACTGCAAATAAAATATTCACCTGTTGTCCCACTGCACGAAAAGCGTATACATCATAAATCGCTCTTCTTACAGCTTCCTCCCTTCAAGTTTTCATATAGAGTAAAACCTTAATTAGTGGGGGTTTTCTAAATCCCCCACTAATTATGCACCTGCTATTTACGAATAACTGTTGATTGTACTATTTTGTACACTACCTTTTTCTACAACATATGGCTCATCAGCACTTCCTTTTAACACTACACCATCACCAAGTTTCACATCTTTATCGATAATAACACCATCTATTATACAGTTATCTCCAATTTGGCTCTTTTGCATAATAATACTATTACGAACAATTGAACCTTTTCCAATTTTAACAGAACGGGAGACAACACTATTTTCTACTTCCCCTTCAATAATACTGCCGTTTGCAATCATTGTATTTTTCACGGCTGCACCCTTCATATAACGAGTTGGCGGCTCATCTTTTACTTTCGTAAAGATTGGTGCTTCTTTCTTAAATAATTGCTTCCAAATAGAAGGCTGCAAAATTTCTAGACTATGTTTATAGTAACTTTCAATCGAATCAATAATAGCTACATATCCTGTATGTTCATACGTAGCAATATGCAGTGATTTCCCGCTCTTTGCTCTCACTACATCAAATAAACTGTATTGCTCCACATCTTTATATGTCTCAAATAAGTCTAGCAATAATTGTTTCTTTAACACATATGTTTGAAGCGAAACCCCTTCATGACAAACTTCAGTAATATCTGCAGACGTATGTATATGTCGCTCTAACACCGCTTGAAAGTTTAATGCTGTTACAAGATGGCTATTCGTAATAACAACATACTCTTCTCTGCTTCTTAGAAAATAATCAATATGTCTTCTAAAATGTGCAAAAGATCCAAATTCGTCATGATCACATTGGCAGTTCGGTGGGAATAAAAACAGTCCATCACGCTTTCTATCTAAATCCCACTGTTGTCCTGAACCGACATGATCCATTAAAGAACGATTTTTATGACTTGTAAAAACCGCCACGCTATGAATGTTAGAATTCACCATATTTGAAAGCATGAAATCAATGAGTCGGTAACGGCCCCCAAACGGTAACGCCGCTAATGAACGATGCCCTGTTACTTTCTTTAAGGAAGGAAAACTTCCCGTTGCATTAATAATTCCTAACATTTTTTCTCCCATTCATTTCATCCCCCTTTTCTATTTCCCTTCAGCAATTAGTACTACGTCATCAACATTTTTTTCTGGGCGAATTATTGTCCCATCTTCAATAACCATTTCCGATCCAACGATCGCTCTTTCAATCACAACGTTTTTACCAATCTTTGCCCCCGGCATAACGACAGAATCGATTACCATACTACCTTCTTCCACCGTCACTCCTTGGAATAAAACAGAATGCTTCACGTCCCCTTCAATGACGCACCCTTCATTAATAAGTGACTCTTCTACTTTTGCCTGTTCTGCAATATATTGTGGTGGCTCATTTGGGTTCACAGAATAAATGCGCCAATCACGATCGTTCAAGTTCAACGATGTTTCATCGCGAAGTAAATCCATATTCGCTTCCCATAAGCTTTTCACCGTTCCAACATCTTTCCAATATCCTTCAAACGGATACGCCATCAGCTTCTTCCCTTCATCTAATAAAAGCGGAAGTACATCTTTTCCGAAGTCATTACTAGATTCAGGGTTTCTTGCATCCATCTCTAAATATTCTTTTAAAATAGCCCAGTTAAAAATATAAATTCCCATTGATGCAAGATTACTTCTTGGAAATTGCGGTTTCTCCTCAAATTCAACAACTTCCATCTCTTCATTTGTATTCATGATGCCAAAGCGACTTGCTTCATCCCACGGCACTTCAATAACAGAAATCGAAACATCTGCTTCTTTCTCAATATGGTAATCTAGCATTTTACTGTAATCCATTTTATAAATATGGTCACCTGATAAAATAAGGACATATTCTGGTTCGTACTGACTTAAATAATTTAAGTTTTGATAAATAGCACTTGCCGTACCTGTATACCACTTCACACCTGAAGACTCCGCATAAGGAGGTAACACAGTGACTCCACCGTTTACACGATCAAGATCCCAAGCATTTCCGATTCCAATATAATTATGAAGTTCTAACGGTTGATATTGTGTTAAAATCCCCACCGTTTCAATACCGGAGTTTGCACAGTTACTTAACGTAAAATCAATAATGCGATATTTACCACCAAATGGAACAGCTGGCTTGGCTAAATTTTTTGTTAATGCACTTAAACGACTACCTTTTCCCCCTGCTAGTAACATTGCTACGCACTTTTGTTTTTGAGCCATCTTGTTTTTTGCTCCCCTTTCTCGTCTTCACTGGTCGTAATATGGATACGCCAAATGGTGGAATTGTAATTTCTACATGTGCCGCTTGATTATGATATGGCTCTAGAATCGTCTTGAGACGTTTCTTATTAACTTGCCCCGATCCGCCATATTGCATAGCGTCACTGTTTAAAATTTCGTTATAATACTCGAAATCTGGTACACCTACTTTATAGTTTTCATATGTAGCTTTCGTAAAATTACATACGACAACTAACGCATCTTCCTGCTTATCACCTTGGCGGATAAACGAGAAAATACTTTGCTCATTATTATTAGCATCAATCCACTGAAATCCTTCAGGCGAGTGATCTAACTGCCAAAGTGGTTTTGAGCGCTTATACAATGCTATGAGCTCTTTAAAGTAATCATGCATGTAACGATGCATTTCAAAATCATGTAAATTCCAATCTAAATCTTCAAGATCTTTCCACTCATCAAATTGCCCGAATTCTCCACCCATAAAGAGTAATTTCTTACCTGGATGAGTAAAGAAATATCCATATAATAAACGAAGTTGGGCGAACTTATCCCAGTAATCTCCCGGCATTTTATTTAATAACGACTTTTTCCCATGAACGACTTCATCATGAGAAAGCGGCAATATGAAGTTTTCAGAGTGAGCATATATTAAAGAGAATGTCATTTTCTCATGAATGTATTTCCGGTACTCTGGCGCACATTCCATATATTTCAGCACGTCATTCATCCAACCCATATTCCATTTATAATTGAATCCAAGTCCACCCTCGTATGTTGGAGCTGTTACAAGTGGCCAAGCTGTTGAATCCTCCGCTGTCATAAGAAACTCTTCATCTTCTGCAAACACAGCTTCATTTAACTCTCGTAAGAAAGAAACAGCGTGTTCATTGCTTTGCTCTTTTCCTTCTTTATTCCAGTACAGCATATTCGCAACCGCATCTACCCTGAAACCATCAATATGGAAATGCCTCATCCAAAATAACGCATTTGAAATTAAGAAATTACGTACTTCTCTCTTCCCTAAATCAAAATTAACAGTTCCCCATACCAGGTTTTCTTGTACGTCTCTATCTTTATATTCATAGGTCGGTGTCCCATCAAACAAATATAAACCGTGAGCATCTTTACAAAAATGCCCCGGCACCCAATCTAAAATGACACCGATTCCACATTTATGACATTCATCGACAAAATACATCAAATCATGTGGCGTGCCGAATCTACTTGTCGCTGCATAATATCCTGTTCCTTGATATCCCCAAGAACGATCATATGGATGCTCAACAAGCGGCATAATTTCAATATGTGTAAATTGATGTTCCACCACATACGGAATGAGCTCCTCGGCCATTTCTCTGTAAGAATACAGAGCGCCATCTTCTTTCTTTTTCCAAGAACCGAAATGTAATTCATAAACTGCCATCGCTTCTTTATAAATCGATTTTTTCTTTCTCTTACGAATCCAGTTTTTATCATTCCATTCATATCCCTCTATATCAAAAACTACAGATGCCGTATTTGGTCTTACTTCTGCATATACTGCATAAGGATCCGCTTTTAAAATAACGTCACCGTCCATCGTTTCAATCGCATACTTATATATCTCGTTCTCTTCAATATGCGGTGCAAACAAGGACCAAATCCCCTCTTCTGTCACTTGTAGCATCTTATGTTGCTCATAATCCCATTCATTAAAATCCCCAACAACACTCATTGCTTTCGCATGAGGAGCCCATACTGTGAATCGTACACCTCGCATCCCATCTTCCGTCACAATATGTGCCCCAAAGATGTTATAACTGTCATAGTACTTTTCTGTATGAAACTCATCTCGTTTCACTTCTTCACAATTTATTACATCCAATATGTTCACCTCACTAAGATGACAGAAATTTTTAACACTTTAACTATTTCTGCAAAAAACTGAAATACCCTTGTTATTTTTTAAAAATATACGTTTTTTCCTTGAAAATGTTTAATTTTTTTCGAATTTCCATATAAAATATCGAATTTTGACGAATATTCATTGCAAACGCTTCATTTTCCTTACTATTTCTCGCCTTTCATTGTTGCTCAATATTTATTTTATTGGTTTCTCTCCATTTTTTACGCTATTTCTCACGTAAAATACAAGTGAAATAATCTATTGTTTAAAAATATTTCTCAACATTTTTTGTCACAAATTTTATCATTTCCCGACGGAAAACTCCCACCTCAAGGAATAGGTAGGACATGGTCCAATGAGTATGCGTGAGATGAATGGCGGTTAGGAAAAATTGCCACAAGGTTAACTCCTAAAGAATAAAGTGAAACTCTGCTCGCAAATAGTGGGATAACGCACAAAAGCACTCTATTCAAAAATAGAGTGCTTTTTCTATAAACGACCCTTCTCCAGCAAAAGGGGTATATTGGGGATATACAAGGGAAACCGGAAAAGGAATTTATATTCAATTATATATAAGTCCAGAAGGAGGAAGCAGTTTCCCACCTCTGAATTATTTATCAATTATTAAAGTACTGGTGCCATTGTTTCTTTTAATACTTTTACAGAATGAGCGAATTTCACTTTTTCTTCTTCGTTTAATTCAAGCTCTACGATTTCACGTACACCTTCGCGGTTAATAACAGCTGGAACACCTACGTAAGCATCTTTCTCACCATATTGGCCTTCAAGGTATGCAGATACAGTTAACACGCTGTTCTCGTTACTTAAGATCGCTTTAGTTACACGAAGTAGTGACATACCGATTCCGTAGTAAGTTGCGCCTTTACGCTCGATAATGTGGTAAGCTGCATCGCGTACATTTTCAAAGATTTTATCTAAATCTTCTTGGTTGTACTGTTCGTTGTTCGCTAAGATTGTTTCTAGTTTTTGTACACCTACAGTAGCGTGGCTCCATACTGGAAGTTCAGTGTCACCGTGCTCACCAACGATATAAGCATGAACGTTACGTGGATCTACATCTAAGTAGTCACCTAACATGTAGCGGAAACGAGCAGAGTCTAAAGTAGTACCAGAGCCGATTACGCGCTCTTTTGGCAAGCCAGATTCTTTCCAAGTTACGTAAGTTAAAATATCAACTGGGTTAGTTGCGATTAAGAAGATTCCATCGAATCCGCTATCCATAATACCGCGAACGATTTGTTTAAAGATCTTTGTATTTTTCTCAACTAAGTCTAAACGAGTTTCGCCTGGCTTTTGTGGTAATCCAGCAGTGATAACAACTAGATCTGCATCTTTACAATCTGCATAGCTACCGCTCCAAACTTTTGTTGGTGCTGGAGAGAATGGTACCGCATGGCTTAAGTCCATTGCTTCCCCTTCTGCTTTTGCTTCATTTACATCTACAAGTACGAATTCTTCAGCTACACCTTGGTTAATCATTGAGTAAGCGTAACTACAACCTACAGCTCCTGTTCCTACTAATACTACACGATTGATACCTTTTTTCATGTTAATTTCCCCTCTCTATTGTTCACATATATTTTATATTATTGTTTAAGTAATTAATTAAAATACTAATTTAATGTTGTTTAACTTCTTTACATTCATATTGTAGCACGATTCATTGTGAATTACTTCACAAATTATGACCTATTTGTGAACTTTTTCACATAGAGTGTAAAGTTATTAGAGTGCGGGTGAAATCCATCTCAATGGAGGCGTTTTCTTTAGATTGTGAAAGCTTTTTTCTTAGAAGTATCCCGATAAATGAAATTATATAGGCGATTTTCTGAATATATCGACCGCAACTCACATTATATCAGCGATTTTTGCAATATATCGCCTTATCGATAATGATAACATCATAAAAAAGCTGCCCCAAATAGATTACCTATTGAAAGACAGCTTCTTCTATATATTATTTATTTTCCACAGTAGCCCCTAATACAGCAGCCTTTACATAATTTTGACCGTTTAATTTTTGTAAATCTGCTGATGTTAGCCCTATTTTAAGAAAATACCTATAAATGCTTTTAGAGGTTTCTATAATGATCTTTTCATACTCCATCGCTCGCTCCTTTCTATTAGTTAGACGATTAGAATAGAAAAAAGTATACAAAAATCTATAAAAAAAAGCAGACTACTCAAAGTCCACTTTTACACAACAAAAAAGAGATAGCAGTTTATGCTATCTCTTTTAGTATGACCCGTACGGGATTCGAACCCGTGTTACCGCCGTGAAAGGGCGGTGTCTTAACCACTTGACCAACGGGCCAAATCTGGCAGAGAAGAAGGGATTCGAACCCTCGCACCGCGTTCGCGATCTACTCCCTTAGCAGGGGAGCCCCTTGAGCCACTTGGGTACTTCTCTATAATATGGCTCCGCAGGTAGGACTCGAACCTACGACCGATCGGTTAACAGCCGATAGCTCTACCACTGAGCTACTGCGGAATAATTATGGTGGGCCTAAATGGACTCGAACCATCGACCTCACGCTTATCAGGCGTGCGC
>NZ_PCNZ01000006.1 GCF_002975175.1 Bacillus sp. MYb209 | reverse complement strand
GCGCACGCCTGATAAGCGTGAGGTCGATGGTTCGAGTCCATTTAGGCCCACCATAATTATTCCGCAGTAGCTCAGTGGTAGAGCTATCGGCTGTTAACCGATCGGTCGTAGGTTCGAGTCCTACCTGCGGAGCCATGGCCCGTTGGTCAAGTGGTTAAGACACCGCCCTTTCACGGCGGTAACACGGGTTCGAATCCCGTACGGGTCATAAAAAAAGAGTCAGCATATTGCTGACTCTTTTTTATTATGTATAAGCCTCTTTTTATCACCTTATTTTCCTGAAATAAATAAAGGGATTTAGGAAAAGCTATGGTATGTATTAAAAGGAGGAGATGAAAAATGACACAAGTTAGAGAACTTATGAGTACTCATATCGTACATTGTACACCATTAGACAATGTATATGAGGCAGCTTTAAAAATGAAGGAAGAATCGGTTGGATTGATTCCTGTTATTGAAAATAAACAAGTTGTGGGGCTTGTTACTGATCGAGACTTAGTTGTTCGTGGGATTGCTGAAAAACATCCTGGATCTAATCAAATTACAAATGTAATGACAACAAACATTGTTTCAGTTTCTCCAAATGATTCTATTGAAAAAGCTACAGAATTAATGGCACAATATCAAATTAGACGGTTACCGGTAGTTGAGAGCGGTCAACTTGTTGGGATGCTAGCACTAGGTGATTTAGCTATAAGAAAATCAGCAGATGATCAAGCAGGGTTTGCTTTAAGTGAAATCTCAGAGCATACGGAATAAATTATGTATAAAGATCAGATACATTATTCTAGTATATACGGATTAAACTAATATGTTAGCGTGATGTATCTGAGACATTATATAATAAGTATAGAGTCAATATTTTTGACAGTTTTTTCAAATTTGTCATTCCTAATTTTTAATAAGAGAAAAAATGATATACTGAGAGATATAAGTATTATGATAGGTTTTGAATATAACAATATTTATTTTTAGTGTTGTAATAATGAATTAATATTTCCTACGTAGATAAAGTGAAACTTTAATTATTGGGGGTTTTGTCCATCCCCCAATGATTATTAGTTGAACCAATCGGGCTTTTACGGGCAATTTTATCTCCCACCTAACTTCCTCGCATTCACTGAATTTTGAGGTGGGAGTCTTACTGCCCGTTAATGCGGGATAAAAAGGGAAGGGGAATTATATGAGGGCTGTACAGGGCGATCCAAATTGGAATTTGGTTACAGATACATATATAGAACCAAATAATTTCGCTGAGTTATTTTCTTTGCTTGTACCTTGTCATCCAAAAGGTGAAGGGAAAGAGCGAACTATATTAGTATGGAAAGAAAAAGAATTTTATAAAGAAGAAAATTTAGCGGCATTTATCGTATATGGCATGAATAAAGTAAAGAATTTACCGCAGTTTCATAAAGATGGAATTCCAACTCTAGTACGTATTCTTCGTTTATGTCAAGAGATTGGTTGGTATGAAGAGGCAAATGCTTTTATGATAACCCAAGGGCTAGATGAATTTGTCCAAACTTCATTGGAGTATGAAACATGGGATCTTTTGACGAAAGCAGTTGCTTTAAACTATTTAATTATTAAATATCGTATTGGTGAATTAACAGCTGAGGATGTAGAAATTTGGAATCGAGTTAAATTTAATGAGAAATGTATAACAGATTGCAAACATCTATTATCTCATAAAGAAGTATTGGAATTTACATTCTTTTATATATGTAAGCGAGCGAAAACACTATCAAAAGAGCAATTAAATAGTGATATGATGAGTCTGGCAATGTATTGTAATACTTTTGTGTATGATTTATATACACATGACTTATTACGAAAGTATCGTAAGTGTACAGACTTCCTATCATATTATGGACCTAGTCAAGCAGTTTTAGCTTGTCAAAGAGCTGTACTTTCACAAATTTCCGATCGATTAGACCCTTTAAAGACAACTCATGTAGATGATTATTTATATGTGATGAAAGAAATGATGGAGCATATGACGATAGGGGTAATGGATCGGTATGGTCATTTTATTGGAAAGTTACTATCATATGTACCATTTTTCGAAATGATCCAAGTTCCACAGCATGCATATTATTGTGAAGAATTACTGTATATTTGTAAGGGAATTGAATACAAAGAAGAAATACTACGCAATTATATATTTATACAATTACATGATTGTTTACCATCATTCTTTAAACTATTTCTTAAAAATAAGCGTTATGCAACGATTCATGATATTCTTTTCTATTGGTGCGACGATGAACAAAGAATGAGCCTAGAGAAAAAATATAATCTTAGTTTTATTTATGAAAAATATGCTTGTGGATAAACCGTATTTTACATATTAAAAATTAATATAAATTAAAAAGGATCTCAAGTTTATGTGAGATCCTTTTTTGTTAGTAAAACAAGGAGAAAGTAACTAAGATAAGAAATAACATTCCATAAAGGAGAAATTGTGCAGTATAACTTCCTTGTATACCAAAAAAAGTATTCATTTTTTCATATAAATTCAATATATATTTCATTGGATTATCTTTGAAAGATTGGTACACAGTGTCTCCTCTTTCTAAGCTTCTTGTTCATGTTTTTGGTTATTAGGAACATGAATGTATCTAGCTATGAATAATAAAACACCTATAAGGAATACAGGAAGTACGGTAGATAAATAAAAACCATTACTAATTATATTTGTTATAAGAGCACTCAAAAGAAAAATTGCATTATAAATATGGGCAATTCTTTGTTTTAGCCGCATTTGTAATGCTTCCATAATGATTTCTAAAGCAACAAAAGCAATAATAATAGATAAAAATACAATGTTCGTATTATAAATGATTAAACAACAGATTAAACCTAAAAAGGCCAGGTATTCAATAAATAGAGGTATATTGCGTGGCATATAATTTACCTAACTAAATATGGCAGTGGGTTTACTGCATTTGTTTTTTCAAAATTCCATTCTCCATTATGTAATTCGAAATGGAGATGTTGCCCGTATGAATGACCTGTGTTTCCCATATGACCTACTAATTGTCCAGTTTGTACTTGATCACCAGCTTGTACAGTGCGATCCTTCATATGAGCATAAACTGTTGTATATAATTTCCCATTTATTTGATGGGCGATGAACACGACATTGCCGTAGCTAGCCGAATAATAAGATTTCACAACTTTACCTGCAGCAGCAGCTTGAATAGAGACATTTCCTTGTGCTGCTATACCATAATGCATTTGCTCCCAGCGCATATCAAAAGTGGAGCTGATTTTCCCTTGAGTAGGGAATTTGAAAACTGCTGGAATTGATGCAGGTTGAGCTGTTTTAGCTTGTGCTTGATTTTGATTTTGCACTACATAGTGTTTTGCTACATATCCGTATCCTGTGCCAAAACGAATTTTATACCAAGTACCTACCGTTTCTACTACTTGTACTTGTGTACCATTTTGTAATGAGCCAAGTAGAGTGCTACTTGTACTAGCATTGCTACGTACATTTAATTTTGGTGTTGCAACAGTATAAGAAGGAGAACCTTGTACAGTTACACCTTTTACTAGAGGTGTGGATCCATTAGATACAAATGTTTTTTGTACGTATCCAATTTGACCGTTATGTAATATTTTGTACCAATCCCCTTGTTCACCTTGGATGGTAATGAATTGACCATTTGGTAATATATCTAGAATAGAAGACTCTGTATTAGGTTCAGAACGAACGTTTAATGCGTTCGCATTTACGATATACTGATTACTAGGACGAACATTTTTTTTGAATAGAATTGCATCTTTTTTCATATAGCCTGTTTTGTTGTTAACAGATACTTTATACCAATCTTGAGTTGTCTCAAGAATAGTAACCGGGCTATTAAATCGAATGTTATCAATTATTGCACTATCTGCATGGTTATTTTGATGTAATGCAACGTTGTCAATTTTTACATATCCAGTTTTTACTTTAGATGATTGCTTAGCAGCAGCTGTTTGTATATCGGATTCTCCCATAGAAGGAAGTACCGAAGCAATTGCGATAGTAGTTGCTGTTAAAGCTGTAGCTTTCATATTCATGTAATAAAGACCTCCTCTAGTTGTATAGTTGTAATTTTATTATAGTATAAAGATATAATATAGTGGTCGTATTCACATAAATGTAATATGAAATCAATAAAAATAATGTTAGAAGAGAGATTCGTATATAAATATTGTATATATCATTTGTGGAGTTGCATTTATATTTGTTTAACATGCTAATATTTAATGGGCAATTGAGAAAATTAAAATAGTTGATGATGACTTATGACAATGTTATACTGACAGTGATAATTTTATAGTTTGCTAGGAGAGCTGGTGTTGCCAGCTGAGAGTAAGACCTTAAGTCTTTGATCCTTTTCATTACCTGATCTAGATTATGCTAGCGTAGGGAAGCAATTCGGACACTAATAATGAGTCCCCGTTTCTTTGCGTATAGAAACGGGGCTTTTTTATTTGAAAATTTCATATTGAAACCACTAGGGGTGCTTGATGTGCTGAGAGAGGACTAATCCTTAACCCTTACAGACCTGATCTAGGTAATACTAGCGAAGGGAAGTGGAACAACGAATAAATTATAATTTTATTTGTTGTAACCACTTCTTATATACAGAAGTGGTTTTTTTATTGAGATAAATAGATATATAGGAAGGGGAATTATTAATGAAATTTTGTGAAAGATTATATGATACGGTGCAGCCTGTTTGGGAGAAAAGTCATAATCATCCGTTTGTAGTAGGTATGGGGGATGGTACGTTGGAAAAAGATAAATTCCAGTACTATATTATTCAAGATTATTTATATTTGTTAGATTATGCAAAGCTATATGCAATTGGAGTTGTAAAGGCAACGAATCCACAGGTTATGGCAAAGTTTGCAGAGCAAATTGATGGGATTTTAAATGGTGAAATGACGATTCATAAACAGTATGCAAAAAGACTTGGCATTTCTGCGCAAGAGATGGAATCTGCGAAACCATCTGCTAAAAATTTAGCCTATACAAATTACATGATGTCTGTATCTCAAAATGGCACGCTTGCAGAATTAATATCAGCTTTACTTCCATGTATGTGGAGCTATTGGGAGATTGGAAAGCGTTTAAATGATATTCCTGGAGCAAGAGATCATGAGTTCTTTGGAGAGTGGATTCAAGGATATAGTTCTGAAGAATACGGTAACCTTTGTATTTGGTTAATAGATTTATTAAATGAAATGGCAGTTGGAAAGTCAGAGAAAGAACTAGACCGATTAGAGGAGATTTTCTTATATTCCAGCCGATTTGAATATTTATTCTGGGATATGGCTTATCGTAAGGAGATGTGGGGTTTTGAGGAGCAAGAACATACTACAGTTTCATAATGTTTCCTTTCATTATGATGAGAAACCAATCATCGATGAATTAAATGCTTCTATACAAGAGAAAGAGTTTGTAAGCATTATCGGACCGAGTGGATGCGGGAAAAGTACTTTATTTCGCCTTATTACAGGCTTAGAAGAGGTAAGTACTGGACAGATAGAGCTGACAGAAACAAAGAATCATTCTGTAGGGTATATGCCTCAAAAAGATATGTTCTTGCCGTGGAGGACGATTATTGAGAATGCGGCTTTACCGCTAGAGTGCCAAGGTGTGCAGAAGAAAGAAGCACAAGTAAAAGCGAAAGAACTGTTACATAAATTTGGTTTACAAGGGTACGAGAAAAAATATCCGAAAGATTTATCTGGTGGTATGAGACAACGCGTATCTTTTATCCGAACTTTATTAACAGGCGGGGAGATATTATTGTTAGATGAACCGTTTAGTGCATTGGACGCTTTAACGAAGGCATCTTTGCAAGAATGGTTGTTCGAACAATGGAAAGAGTGGGAAAAAACAATTTTATTTATCACTCATGATGTTGAAGAAGCATTGTTTCTTTCTAATCGAATTTTGGTTGTAGAAAATCAACCGATAGCAACTTTAACTGAGCGAATTGTGCCGCTTGATCGTAACCGAACAAGAAAAGATTTATATAAGCCTGAAGTGTTAGCGCTTAAAGAAGAGCTCCTTAGTATGTTACAAAGGCAGGTACTTGTATGATGAATCGTTTGAAGGAGCTATTACCTGCCCTAACAGTAAGTGGAATTTTACTTGCTCTATGGGAAGTAGGAGCAAGAATTGTAGATGAGATGTACATTTTGCCATCACCTTCTGCAATTGTAATGAAGATATGGGCGCTGAAAGATATATTATTTACGGTTCATTTACCTGCAACGTTGTACGTCGTTTTAATAGGCGTTGTTATTTCTATCGTACTGGGCGTAGGGCTAGCAATGTTAATGAATGCGAGTACGTGGATGGAAAGAGCATTTTATCCATTATTAATAGCTTCACAAACAATCCCGATTACAGCACTTGCGCCACTATTTGTTTTATGGTTTGGATATACCATTTGGAGCAAGGTTGTTGTCACAGTTTTAATTACATTTTTCCCAATTGCGGTAAATACGTATGATGGACTGCGTAGTACGAATAAAGAATGGGAGGAGCTCTTAGTTACGTATGGTGCAACGAAAAAAGATATTTTTCTAAAGCTAAAATTGCCATCTGCTCTTCCTTACTTTTTCTCAGCGTTAAAAATTGCAGTTCCGCTTGGTGTTATCGGGGCAGCAATTGGAGAATGGCTCGGTGCACAAGCTGGACTTGGATATTTCAGTAAAAGAATGATGACGCAGTTAGACGGAGCTGGTGTATTTGCACCAATTGTATTGTTATCATTATTAGCTATTTTCTTCGTCATACTTGTTTCGATATTAGAAAAGAAATTTATTAGTTGGAGGAAACATTCATGAAATTATTAAAACGCATCTTTGTGTTTACATTATTAGTTGCAATGATTGCAGGATGTTCGAGTAACTCGGCATCGGATAAGAATAAATCAGAAAAAGAAATAACAGTAATGCTTGATTGGTACCCCAATGCGGTACATAGCTTTATTTATACGGCAATTGAAAAAGGATACTTTAAAGAAGAAGGAGTCAAGGTGAATATTAAATTCCCTTCTAATCCGACTGATCCATTAACGCTAGCGGCAGCAGGGAAAGTGACAGTTGGTTTGTATTATCAACCAGATGTTGTCATGGCAAAAGCAAATGAACAAATTCCAGTGAAATCAATTGGAGCTGTCGTACGTTCGCCGTTAAATCATGTTGTATCGCTGAAATCAACAGGTATTAAGTCACCTAAAGACTTAGAAGGAAAAACAGTTGGATATTCTGGAACACCATTAAGTGAAGCATATTTAAAAACGATGGTAAAAGAAGATGGTGGTAATCCAGATACAGTAAAAGTAGTCGATGTTGGATTCGATTTAGTACCAGCGTTAATTACGAAAAAAGTGGATGCTGTAACAGGAGCATACATTAACCATGAAGTACCTGTCATGCGTCATGAGGGCCATGAACCAGCGTACTTTAATCCAGCTGATTACGGTGTGCCGAATTATCATGAGCTTGTGTTTGTAACAGGTGATAAAACTTTGAAAAAGGATAAAGAAGCATTACAGGCCTTTTTACGTGGTGCGAAAAAAGGATATGATTTCATGAAGAAAAATCCAGATGAAGCATTAAATATTTTATTAAATCATCAAGAAAAAGAAAACTTCCCACTTGTACCAGAAGTTGAAAAAGAAAGTATGAAAATTTTATTAGAGAAGATGGAAACGAAAGATGAGCCATTCTTATCAGATTCAAAAGAGTCATGGGAGAAACAAAATAAATGGCTGAAAGAAAAAGGAATGACGAAAGAGATCGTTCCAGCCGATGAATTATTCGAAAACATTTTAAAGTAGGCGAATGAATATGAAAAATGAGCTCCATGTAATCTCAAATGGTCACATGCCATTCGAAGAGTTAGTGAATGTAGCGATGCAAATTGAGAGTGAGATTGATTATTTGTATATTCGTGAGCGTGAGAAAAGTACGAAGGAATTGTATGAAGGTGTGGAAAGTCTTTTGGGGAAAGGCTTTCCGGCATCGAAGATAGTGATAAATGATCGAATTGATATTGCTATTCTATTAAATATTCCGCGTGTGCAGCTAGGATATCGAAGCGCAGATGTAAGGTCGGTGAAAGAAAAGTTTTCTTATTTGCATGTTGGCTATTCAGTACATTCTTTAGATGAAGCGATAGTGGCATTTAAAAATGGAGCGGATTCACTCGTTTACGGTCATGTATTTCCAACGGCTTGTAAAAAGGATGTGCCAGCAAGAGGATTAGAAGAAATTGCTCATATGGCAAGATGTTTATCCATACCAATAACTGCAATTGGTGGAATCACTCCTGAAAATACAGGTGATGTTCTTGCAAATGGTGTAAGTGGCATTGCTGTTATGTCCGGGATTATAAGCAGTAGTAATCCGTATAGCAGAGCGAAATCTTATAAGGAATCAATAAGAAAGTGGGCGGAAAAACATGTGTAAGAAGTATGATGTAGCGATTATTGGCGGAGGTGTAATTGGTAGTTCAGTTGCACACTTTCTAGCAGAAAGAGGGCATAAAGTAGCGATTGTAGAGAAGCAAAGAATCGCATCTGAAGCTTCGAAAGCAGCTGCTGGTTTGCTCGGTGTTCAGGCAGAATGGGATGAATATGATCCGTTGTTTGAGCTTGCTAGAGAAAGCCGTGCTATATTTCCACAACTTGCAGAAGTTTTGCGTGAAAAGACAGGCATCGATATTGGGTATGAAGAAAAAGGTATTTATCGCATTGCCCAAAATGAAGAGGAGAAGGAAAGAATTCTTCATATTATGGATTGGCAACAGAAAACAGGTGAAGATTCCTATTTTCTAACGGGGGATCGTTTGCGGGAAAAAGAACCGTTTCTTTCCAAGTCAATTATAGGGGCTGTATATTACCCAAAAGACGGTCACGTTATTGCGCCAGAGCTTACGAAAGCATTCGCACACTCAGCAGCATTTTCTGGAGCTGACATATATGAACAAACAGAAGTATTTGATATTCGAATTGAAAATGATACAGTGACTGGGATTGTTACGAGCGAAGGCATCATCACATGCGAAAAAGTCGTTATTGCTGAAGGGTCATGGAGTACGAAATTACTACATTACTTCCATAGTGATTGGGGCACATATCCAGTTAAAGGAGAAGTGGTTGCAGTAAGAAGTAGGAAGCCGCTATTGAAAGCTCCTATTTTCCAAGAAAGATTTTATATCGCCCCAAAGCGCGGTGGGCGTTACGTAATTGGAGCAACGATGAAGCCTCATACGTTCAATAAAACTGTACAACCAGAAAGTATTACTTCCATATTAGAGCGTGCTTATACAATATTACCTGCTTTAAAAGAAGCAGAATGGGAAAGCACATGGGCAGGATTAAGGCCACAATCAAATCATGAAGCTCCTTATATGGGAGAGCATGAAGAAATAAAAGGTTTATATGCTTGTACGGGCCATTATCGAAACGGCATTTTATTAAGTCCTGTTTCAGGTCAGTATATGGCTGATTTAATAGAAGGAAAGCAGGAGAATCACTTGCTAGATTCATTGCTTTCTAAAACGGTTTAGAAAGGGGATGGAAGTTTGAATTTAAAAATTAATGGTAACCAAGTTGAAGTACCAGAGAGTGTAAAAACAGTAGCTGGGTTACTTACACATTTAGAGTTAGATAACAGAATTGTTGTAGTAGAACGTAATAAAGATATTTTACAAAAAGATGATCATAACGATACATCTGTTTTTGATGGAGACCAAATTGAGATTGTAACTTTCGTAGGAGGCGGTTGATTATGTTAAACATTGGACCATTTTCATTTCATTCTAGACTTTTATTAGGAACAGGGAAATTCTCTGATTTTGATGTGCAGCAAAAGGCAATTGATGTTTCTGAAGCTGAAATTTTAACATTTGCAGTACGTCGTATGGATATATTTGATGCAAAGCAGCCTAATTTATTAGAGAAACTAGATGTAAAAAAATATACGTTATTACCGAATACAGCAGGAGCAAAAAATGCTGAAGAAGCTGTTCGTATTGCAAAATTAGCAAAAGCTTCTGGGCTTTGTGACATGATAAAAGTAGAAGTTATTGGTGATGATAAAACGTTATTACCTGATCCAGTAGAAACATTGAAAGCATCTGAAATGTTACTGGAAGAAGGATTTATTGTACTTCCGTATACATCTGATGATGTTGTATTAGCACGTAAATTACAAGAACTTGGCGTACACGCGGTTATGCCAGGAGCATCACCAATCGGATCAGGACTTGGCATTGTAAATCCATTAAATTTAAGCTTCATTATTGAACAAGCGACAGTACCAGTTATCGTTGACGCTGGTATTGGTAGTCCAGCTGATGCGGCATTTGCAATGGAATTAGGAGCAGATGGCGTGTTATTAAATACGGCTGTATCAGGAGCAAAAGATCCTATTAAGATGGCATCCGCAATGAAATTAAGTATTGAGGCAGGCCGTTTAGGGTTTGAAGCAGGTCGTATTGCACGCAAGCGCTGCGCAACTGCAAGTAGTCCTTTAGAAGGAATGAGCGTAGTTGAATAATCGATATTCTCGCCAAGAACTATTTTCTCCAATCGGGGAAGAAGGACAACAAAAGATAAGTGAAAAGCATGTACTTATTATCGGTGCAGGTGCATTAGGTAGTGCAAATGCAGAAATGTTTGTAAGAGCAGGTGTTGGCAAGGTAACAATTGTTGACCGTGATTATGTAGATTGGAGTAATTTACAAAGACAACAATTGTATGCAGAAAGCGATGTAGAGAATAATCTTCCGAAAGCTGTAGCGGCAAAGAAACGTCTAGAAGAGATTAATAGTGAAGTAAGAATAGAAGCTCTCGTTCAAGATGTAACGGCTGAAGAATTAGAAGAACTCGTTACAAACGTTGATGTAATGATTGATGCGACTGACAATTTTGAAACACGTTTCATCGTTAATGATATATCGCAAAAATATTCTATTCCGTGGATTTACGGAGCGTGTGTAGGTAGTTACGGCCTTTCTTACACAATTCTTCCTGGTAAAACGCCATGTTTATCTTGTTTGTTACAATCAATTCCGCTTGGCGGAGCGACGTGTGATACAGCGGGGATTATATCGCCTGCTGTATCTCTTGTCGTTTCTCATCAAGTAACGGAAACACTTAAACTGTTAGTAGAAGATTACGAATCACTTCGAGATGGACTTGTGTCATTTGATGTATGGAAGAATGAATATTCATGTATGAATGTGCAAAAACTTCGTAAGCATAATTGTCCATCGTGCGGTGAGAATGCGTTATATCCATATTTAAATAAAGAAAATACATCGAAAACAGCAGTTTTATGCGGGAGGAATACAGTTCAAATTAGACCACCGTATAAAGAGGAAATCGATTTTGAACAATATAAAAAACTGCTGAATGGTCGCGTGAATGATTTGAATGTAAACCCATATTTATTATCATTTTCTGTTGAAGAAAAGAGATTAGTTGCCTTCAAAGATGGGCGTGTGCTTGTACATGGAACGAAAGATATAAGTGAAGCGAAAACAATTTATCATCGCTATTTTGGATAGAAGAGGATGAGAGAGATGAAAGTGAATAAGGCTTTAACGATTGCAGGATCTGATAGCGGAGGCGGTGCTGGAATTCAAGCAGATTTAAAAACGTTCCAAGAGCTTGGTGTGTATGGAATGACAGCTATTACAGCAATTACTGCTCAAAATACGCTTGGCGTTCAAGGGGTATATCCTGTTTCTTTAGAAGGAATTACGGAACAGCTGAATTCAATTGGTACGGATTTAACACCAGATGCTGTGAAACTAGGGATGCTATTTAGTAGTGAAATTATTCAAATTGTTGCAGAACATATTAAGAAATTTGGCTGGAATAATATTGTACTAGATCCTGTTATGATTGCTAAAGGTGGTGCGTCATTATTACAAGAAGAAGCAGTACAAGCATTAAAGGAATATTTATTACCAGTAGCAACTGTTGTAACACCGAATGTTCCGGAGGCAGAAGTGCTAACTGGGATGGGGATTCAAAATATAGAAGATAGTAAAGAAGCTGCGAAAGTATTGCACGAATTAGGGGCTAAATATGTTCTTATGAAGGGCGGACATGCAGAATATCAAGGTAATGAAGTAATTGATTTACTCTTTGATGGAGAAGAGTTTATTGAATTTAGAAGTGAACGAATTCCTTCGAAGCAAACGCACGGAAGCGGATGTACATTCGCCTCTGCAGTTACAGCAGGACTTGCTAAAGGATATTCAATCGAAGAAGCAGTTCAAGAGGCAAAACAATTTATTAGTATAGCGATTGAAGAGCCGTTGAATATTGGAAGCGGTCATGGACCAACGAATCATTTTGCATATAAGATGAATAATACACGTGTATAAAGACATGAGAAGCCAGTTTGTTAACTGGCTTTTTTTATGTTTACTTTTTCCAAATACAGGAGTAATATATCAGCCAGAATACATTTTTTGTAATACGCTGAGTCCAATTGTATGGAGCGGAGGAACCAATTTGTGCGTCGTCACTAGGGGTGAATCTTTCAATTTTGAAAGTAGGGCTACTCTCAAAGTCCGAATCCGACAGCTAACTTCGTAAGCGTTTTGAGAGAGGACGGTGCCCTGATGGATACATCACTTTATCGGTCTGATTAGTATAGGAGAATATCAATCTATGTTTGAGTTCTTTTATGCTAAGGAGGATGAGGTACATGGAATTAACGCTTATTTGTGTTGGAGAAGAAAATAAGATAAAGAGTTTAAGAGAGCTAGTAGCAGTTCAGCATGAGTTAATTATTTTTACAGCAAATGAAGAGATAGCAGCTCAAGTTAGAAATTGTGGATTTGATTCGACTTATAGCTGTAATAAGGAGCAGGATTTTACTAGTATTTGCGAGCGGATTAAGAAAGTAATTTTATTAGGAGATGAGCTTCCGATAGTTAGCTTTTTCACAGAACGCATTCGTTTTTCTTTTCAAGCGCCTATTACTGTTGTTACAAAGAATAAACGCTATCCAGCCAGGCTCTATGAAACAATTGGAGCTAAATTTGTAGTGTTTACGAACTGTGATAATATTTCTTTTTTATTTTTTGAATAGGACGGGGGAAACGAAGATGAAGGTATTGTTACTAGGAGATATAGCGAATCGTTGGGTGGTATCGGTAGAACGAGTTCAAGAATTGGTAGTGCTCGATCCTATTTTTCCAAGGCCATATATAATATTGCCATCGAAAGATGCTTTATATTTAAAAACAGATATTATTGAATATGAGCAGCTACATGCAGAACTGTCACAGGTTTATATTCGTGGAAGAAATTTACGTGCATTTCTACGGGGAGAATAAAAGTTGAATGAAAAGAGAGCGAATGCTGAGTGCAACAAGCTATGCACCTCATGTCATTCGCTCTTTTTATTTCATATTTAAAAGATCATTTCTATGAAAAAGAAAGAAAAGACAAGAAAATAGATGAAAGAACATTAATAATACCCAATGTAAGCGTTTAAACGGCAGAATATTTTCTTATTTTAAGTAATTCACCTCTTTACAAGTTAAATATAGAGGAGTATATTTACTCTCATAAATCATTCATAAAATTTCCAAAAAAACCTAAAATCGCTGAGTTCCAGAAATGGAGCGGGGGAACCAATTTTGTGCATCGTCACTTGGGGTGAATCTTTCAGTTTTGAAAGTAGGGCTACTCTTTAGGCCCGAATCCGACAGCTAACCTCGTAAGCGTTTAGAGAGGAGGTTTACTTTGTGTTGTTCACTTCGAACACTAAGTAGAGCTTAGTGTTCTTTTTTTGATGAGTAAATGTAAAATTTTAACAAAAAGTGAGGGGTAGCTATGTTAGATGTTGTAATGATCGGGATATTTGTTGTATTAGTTGCATCGATGGCAAGCCTGGCCAGTTGGTCAGATAAAGTTGTGAAAGAAGGGAAGCAATCATGATGATTGCCTTATCGGTTATTGTTGCAGCGATTACGGTGTACTTAGTGTACGCATTATTAAATCCAGAAAAGTTTTAATTAGGGGGAATCATTCATTATGATTTGGGTTGCAGTCGTTATTACAATGCTCTTGTTTATTTTAGTAGCAAAGCCAACGGGGATTTATTTAGAGAAAGCTTTTCAAGGTAGCAAAATGCTAGATAAAGTATTCGGGCCTTTTGAAAAACTTATTTTTAAAATTACGGGTGTAAAAGCATACAATCAAACGTGGAAACAGTACGCATTATCATTAGTTTTACTCAATGGATTCATGATTGTTGTCGTATATTTCATTTTCAGATTACAAGGTGTGCTGCCGCTAAACCCAGCACATATTGAAGGAATGGAGCCTACGCTCGCTTTTAATACAGCGATTAGTTTTATGGCTGATACAAACTTACAGCATTATAGCGGTGAAAATGGTTTATCTTATTTATCACAATTAGTCGGGATTACATTTTTAATGTTTGCGGCACCAGCAACGACGTTAGCACTCGTTATGGCGTTTATAAGAGGACTCGCTGGAAAAGAACTTGGTAACTTTTTCGTTGATTTTACGAGAGCTTTAACGAGAGTTTTTCTTCCTATCGCATTTATTGCGGCGTTAGTCTTTGTCGCACTTGGTGTACCACAAACGTTAGACGGGGCAGTTACAGCACAAACAATTGATGGTGCGAAGCAAAGTATTTTACGTGGTCCAGTTGCATCATTGGTTTCCATTAAGGAACTTGGAAATAACGGCGGTGGATTTTTCGGGGCAAACTCTACACATCCTTTTGAAAATCCAGGACAAATGAGTAATATTTTGCAAATGATGCTTATGATGTTATTGCCAACAGCACTACCATTTACGTACGGACGAATGGTAGGAAATAAAAAACAAGGACGTATCCTTTTCGTTTCACTATTTATGGTGTTTTTACTAGGGTTTATAACGATTACTACAGCTGAATTAAATGGGAATCCAGCGTTAAATGGAATGGGTATCGAACATGTACAAGGAAGTACAGAAGGAAAAGAAGTACGATTTGGAACAGTATTTTCTTCACTATACGCAACAGTAACGACAGCTGCTGAAACAGGGGCTGTTAATACGATGCATGATACGTTAACACCGATTGGTGGGTTAGTTCCACTCGTAAATATGATGTTAAATACAGTATATGGCGGCGTTGGAGCAGGTTTTGTGAACATTATTATGTATGCGATTATTGCAGTCTTTATATCTGGGTTAATGGTTGGACGGACACCAGAGTTTTTAGGTAAGAAAATTGAAGGGAAGGAAATGAAATTAATTGCGGTAACGATTTTATTTCATCCATTGCTTATTTTAGGATTTTCAGCATTAGCTCTTTCAACAAGTTTAGGAACGGATGCAATTTCTCATTCAGGTTTCCACGGTTTAACGCAAGTTGTATATGAGTATACATCGTCAGCTGCGAATAACGGATCTGGATTTGAAGGTTTAGCAGATAATACACCGTTTTGGAATATTACGACTGGTTTAGTTATGTTTTTAGGACGCTATTTCAGTTTAATTACGATGTTGGCTGTTGCAGCTTCACTGAAAGAGAAGACGGTAGTACCAGAAACAGTCGGAACGTTCCGTACGGATAATAGTTTATTTGGTGGCATCTTCATCGGAACGATTGTAATTGTCGGTGCATTAACATTCTTCCCGATGTTAGTACTCGGCCCGATTGCAGAATTTCTTACATTGAAGTAATGGAGGGTAAATGATGAGACCGGTAGTAGTAAAAGAAAAACAAGTGAATGAGTCACAAATACATGTTGTAGAAGATGAGGTTAGACAAGCGAAAACGATGGATCGTGATATCGTGACACATGCGATGAAACAATCCTTTGCAAAATTGAATCCGAAAGTAATGATAAAAAATCCTATTATGTTCGTTGTGGAAATTGGATTTATAATAACGTTACTTTTATCCTTTCTTCCAAGTAGCTCTAGTAGTGTACCAGGGTGGTTTAATATAACAGTTTCTCTCATTCTATTATTTACAGTTTTATTTGCTAACTTTGCAGAAGCGTTAGCTGAAGGTCGTGGTAAAGCGCAAGCAGATTCTTTAAAACAATCGAAAAAAGATGTATTTGCAAATGTTGTAAAAGAAAATGGAGATATTGTTCAAGTTTCAGCAACTGATCTGAGAAAAGGTGACGTTGTTATTGTAAAACAAGGAGAAATGATTCCGAACGATGGTGAAGTAATTAAAGGATTAGCGTCTGTAGATGAATCTGCAATAACAGGAGAATCAGCTCCTGTTATAAAAGAAGCAGGTGGAGATTTTTGTTCAGTAACTGGCGGTACGATGGTCGTAAGTGATGAGATTACAATTGTCATTACGAGTAACCCTGGTGAATCATTTATCGATAAAATGATTTCTTTAGTAGAAGGAGCTGCTCGTCAAAAAACGCCGAATGAGATTGCTTTAAATACAGTATTAACGAGTTTAACGCTTATTTTCTTAATCGTTGTTGTGACGTTGCCGATTTTTACAAATTATTTAGGGTTTCAAATTGATACAGCTGTACTTGTAGCGTTGTTAGTTTGTTTAATTCCAACGACAATTGGTGGGCTATTATCAGCGATTGGTATTGCTGGGATGGACCGTGTGACAAAGTTTAATGTGCTAGCAATGTCAGGGAAAGCAGTAGAAGCTGCGGGTGATATTAATACAATTATTTTAGATAAAACAGGTACGATTACTTTCGGGAACCGTATGGCACATACACTGCTTCCTGTAGGAAATGAAACGATTGAGCAAGTAGGAAAATGGGCTGCGATTAGCTCAGTTTTAGATGAAACACCAGAAGGTCGATCAGTTATAGAATATGTACAAACGAAATCTATATCATATAGTAGAGAACTTGCAGAACAAGGTGAATTTGTTCCATTTAAAGCAGAAACGAGAATGAGCGGTGTTGATTTACAGGATGGAACGAAAGTGAGAAAAGGTGCTGTTGGTGCTGTGATTGAATGGGTTCAATCACAAGGCGGAACGATTCCGAAAGATGTGAATCAAAAAGCAGATTTAATTTCAAAAGAGGGCGGGACACCACTTGTAGTTGCAGTGGATGATCGTATTTACGGTTTAATTTATTTAAAGGATACAGTAAAACCTGGTATGCGTGAGCGTTTTGAACAATTGCGCCAAATGGGAATTAAAACGGTTATGTGTACAGGGGATAACCCATTAACGGCAGCAACAATTGCAAAGGAAGCAGGGGTAGATGAATTCGTTGCCGAGTGTAAACCAGAAGATAAAATTGCGGTTATTAAAGCAGAGCAAGATAAAGGGAAACTTGTAGCGATGACAGGTGATGGTACAAATGATGCCCCGGCATTAGCGCAAGCTGACGTTGGATTAGCGATGAATAGTGGTACGACAGCTGCAAAAGAAGCAGCAAATATGATTGATTTAGATTCGAATCCAACGAAAATTATTGAGGTTGTAGGAATCGGTAAGCAATTGTTAATGACACGCGGTGCGTTAACGACGTTTAGTATTGCGAATGATATTGCGAAATATTTTGCTATCATTCCAGCGATGTTTACATTAGCAATTCCGCAAATGGAAGCATTAAACATTATGAAATTAACATCACCGCTTTCAGCAATCTTATCAGCATTAATATTTAATGCAGTTATTATTCCGTTACTCATTCCGTTAGCGATGAAAGGTATTGCGTATAAACCAATGAGTTCTAATGCACTACTTAGTCGAAACTTACTCATTTACGGACTTGGCGGAGTGATCGTTCCGTTCATTGGAATTAAAGTAATTGATATGATTGTCGGCTTGTTCATATAAGGAAGAGGGGAAAAAAGATGGCGAAAAAACAAAGTATACTTTCACCAATTATTCGTATTACTTTTACATTTCTAGTCTTGTGTGGCCTTGTATACCCGCTTATTGTAACTGGTATTGCGCAAGCGGTAATGAAGGATAATGCGGATGGAAGTCTTATATATAATGATAAAGATGAAATAGTTGGTTCAAAATTAATCGGTCAAAATTTCACAGACCCACGTTATTTTCATGGACGTGTCTCTAGTATAGAATATAAAGCAGAAGCATCTGGTTCAAATAACTATGCACCGTCTGATCCAGATTTAGCAAAACGAGTTGAGAAAAGTATTGAAGACTGGAAGAAACAAAATCCAACCATTCCAGTTACAGAAGTACCGATAGATTTAGTGACGAATTCGGGTTCAGGGCTTGATCCTGACATTAGTCCAAAAGCGGCTTCTGTGCAGGTAGATCGCATCTCGAAATTAACGAATATTCCGAAAGAAAAGCTGGATCAATTGATTAAGGATCAAACGGAAGGTGCTGCACTTGGCTTGTTTGGAGAAGATCGCGTGAACGTCTTAAAGTTAAATTTAGAATTACAGAAATTAATGAAATAGTAACAGTGCTACCTCAATCTAACGGATTGAGGTAGTGTTGTTTCGAAAGAAAGGTTGTGAGTGTTTTGTATGCGGATGACTATAAACCGACGTTTCAAAGGCGAACACCAGAAGAGTATTTAGAATACATTCGTCAACAAAATCGTGGGAAGTTAAAGCTATATGTAGGAGCGGCTCCAGGAGTAGGAAAAAGTTATAAAATGCTATTTGATGCAAGAGAGATGAAAAAAGACGGTATTGATATTGTAGTTGGTTTAATTGAAACACACGGTAGAAAAGAGACGGAAGAAGCAATTGCTGATTTAGAAAAAGTTCCTTTAAAAGAAATAGATTATAAAGGAAAAGTATTTTATGAACTTGATGTAGAAGGAATTATAAAGCGGGCACCACAAATTGTTGTTGTGGATGAACTTGCGCATAGTAATATTCCCGGGTCGAAAAATAAGAAACGTTACATGGATGTGCAGGAATTGTTAGATGCCGGTATATCTGTATTATCAGCATTTAATATTCAACATTTAGAAAGCGTTCACGACATTGTAGCTCAAATTACGAATGTAAAAGTACGAGAACGAATTCCGGATTTTATTTTGCAAAAAGCAAATGAAATTCAGCTTGTTGATGCAACGCCCGAGGTATTAAGGAAGAGATTAATAGATGGAAAGATATATAAAGAGGAAAAAATTCAACAAAGCTTACAAAATTTCTTTACGCTTAACAATTTAGGGGCACTACGGGAATTATCGCTTCGCGAAGTTGCAGATGATATGGATGAGAAAATTAGCCAAACTGTTATAGAACCGATCGGTGTGAAAGAAAAAATTCTCGTTTGTGTACAATACAGTTCAACAGCAGAGAAATTAATAAGACGGGGATGGCGCATGGCAGATCGGTTAAACGCTGAAATGTATGTCTTAAACGTAGAAAGGGAAAATATAGATTCTATTTCAGCAGGGAAAAAGCAAACAATTGAAGAGTGGAAATCGCTAACGAATCAATTTGATGCGAGCTTTGTGTTAGAAGAGGCGAAAGGAAGAAAGCCAGCGGATGTTATTATTGAAGTCGCGAAAAGACTACAAGTGACGCAGGTTTTACTCGGGCAATCGGCAAGAACACGATGGGAAGAAATTCGAAAAGGTTCTATTGTAAACGAAATTATGAGGCAAACGAAGTATATTGATATTCATATTGTTGCTGATCAGAGGGCGTAAAATAGAGACCACCTTTCAGGTAGTCTCTATTTTACTTTTTGTACAGTATGAAAATTTAATGTTTTTATTGTGTATCAGACTAGTGGAAGAAAAAATTTTTCAAGCCTTTTGAATATAGTTTCTGAAAGAACTCATATATAATAGAAAAAGATACTTAACATAGTGAACAATTAAAGAGTCAATATATATAGAAAGAGG
The DNA here is from genome assembly GCF_002975175.1 of Bacillus sp. MYb209. Classification (GTDB taxonomy): domain Bacteria; phylum Bacillota; class Bacilli; order Bacillales; family Bacillaceae_G; genus Bacillus_A. Next base: position 187,190 of record NZ_PCNZ01000006.1, on the reverse strand, counting down.
AGAGAGTAACATGCTTGAAAATACGGGTTTAGTATTAGAAGGCGGAGGTATGCGCGGTGTATATACTGGTGGGATTCTAGAATACTTTATGGAACAAGATTTGTATTTTCCATATGTAATCGGTGTATCAGCTGGTGCTTGTCACGCAGCGTCGTATCTTTCCAGACAAAGAAATAGAAATAAGACAGTAAATATTGATTATGCATCACATCCGCAATATTTATCGTATAAAAACTTGTGGAAAAAGCGTCAATTATTTGATATGGATTTCATTTTTCATGAAATTCCAGAAAAACATGTCCCATTTGATTTTGACACATACTTTAATAGTCCAGAGCGTTTCCTTGTAGGAACAACAGATTGTGAAACAGGACAACCTGTTTATTTTGAAAAAGAGGGAACGAATGATGATGCGTTAAATTTATTGCAAGCGTCTAGTTCATTGCCTTTCATTGCACCAGCAGTAAATTACCGAGGTAAGCAATTGTTAGATGGCGGGATTTCAGATCCGATTCCAGTTCGTAAAGCACAGGAAGATGGATTTGAAAAATCAGTCGTTATTTTAACGAGAAATCATGGTTATGCGAAGAAAAAATCAAAATTTGGTTGGGTTGCAGCGAAAGCTTATAAAAAATATCCAAACCTTGTGAATACGATGTTGACGCGTTATGAAGTGTATAATGAAACACTTCACTACATTGAAAAAGAAGAACAAGCGGGTAATTTATTTGTTATCAGACCAGAAGTTCCGCTTCAAGTAGATCGTATGGAAAAAGATACAGCAAAACTACAAAATCTATATGAGCAAGGCTATGAAGATGCAAAGAGACAATTTGCAGATTTGCAGGCGTTCTTGCAAAAATAAGTATTAGGCTGTGGATAAGAATTTCTCTGCAGTCTTTTTTATTTATGAAAAAATCCCTCTTTATGAGGGATTTTAATGTGGTAAGAAAACTAATTGATAAGCGAACAAGATTCCGAATAAATACACAAGTGGGTGAACAGCACGGAATTGTCCTTTTGCCACTTTCATAAGTGGGTATGAAATAAATCCAAGTGCAATACCTGTTGAGATACTTGATGTAAGTGGCATGCTTAAGATTACTAAAAATGCTGGGAATGCTTCATCGAACGTATCCCAATCGATATATCGAACTGAACCCATCATAAGACTACCAACGATGATTAATGATGGTGCTGTAATAGCTGAAACGCCAGAAACAGAGCTCACTAAAGGTCCGAAGAATGCTGCTACTGCAAAGAGTACAGCTACTGTAATTGTTGTTAGACCAGTACGACCACCAGCTGCAACACCAGCAGATGATTCAATGTAAGCTGTTGATGGTGTTGTTCCGAACATAGCTCCAATTGTTGCTGAGAATGAGTCAGATAGAAGAGCTCGTCCTGCTTTTGGAAGCTTTCCGTCTTTCATAAATCCGCCTTGTTGTGCAACGCCAAGTAATGTTCCTGTTGTATCAAATAGTGTAACGAGGAAGAATGAGAACACAACGCCGTATAATCCGTAATTAATTACATCAGAAACAGCAGTAATTGGATTTGAAACGATAATTCCTTCTGGTAATCCAGGCATTGATGTAACGCCATTTGAAAATGTTAATTGCCCTGTGAAGTAAGCGATAATACCAGTTAATAACATTCCGATAAATAGTGCCCCGTTTATATTTAAAGACATAAGGACAATTGTAATTCCGAGTCCAGCTAATGCTAGTAAAACAGGAGGAGAATGAAGATCACCAAGTCCAACTAAGTTAGAATCATGTTTTGTAACAATTCCTGTTAAGCGTAAACCGATAAAAGCGATAAAAAGACCAATACCAGCAGTCAGTGCATGTTTTAAGTTCTCAGGAATTACTTCCATTAATTTTGTACGGAAAGATGTAAATGATAACAAAATTAAGATCATACCTGCTACGAATACAGCAGAGAATGCAATTGCGAAAGTCATGCCTTCATGTGCTTTTACAACAGAGTAAGAGAAGTAAGCATTTAACCCCATACCTGGTGCAATTGCGATTGGTAAGTTTGTAAAGATTGCCATAAATAATGTTCCGACAACAGCGGCGATAATTGTAGCTGTAAATGCTTGTTCAAATGGAACGCCTGCATCCCCAAGGATGACAGGGTTTACGACAATGATATATGCCATTGTTAAAAAGGTAATAATACCTGCCATAATTTCAGTTTTAATAGAAGTTTTATGTTTTGAAAGGTTAAACATATAAACATCCTTTCTTTTTACGAATGATTTTCACAACAGTTATATATAATATTCGTTTTTAAATCATTTTGCAAGAGTTTTGCATAAAAAGTTTAGAACAATTCATATTTTATGTCTTAAATTCGAATATTAACCGTAAAGAAGCATGTGAATTGCCGTTTTTTAATGTGTAAGTACTTTTGGATATTGTGCACATTATAAGGAAAAGGAGTTGAAGGAAGTTATGCCACAGCAAAAAAACTTTTTAACAATGCCAGCGCAACATCAAAATAAACAGCCTGGTATTGAATCGTTAATGATTCCTCTTCCAAAGTTTGAAGATCCAAATTATAAAGGAAGCGAAAAATTAAAAGGAAAGAATGTATTAATTACAGGGGGAGATAGTGGGATTGGACGAGCTGTGTCCATCGCTTTTGCAAAAGAGGGAGCAAATATTGCGATTGCTTATTTAGACGAGGATGAAGATGCAAATGTGACGAAACAACTTGTTGAAAAAGAAGGCGTGGATTGTGTATTACTGCCGGGGGATTTGAGTATTGAACAACATTGTAAAGATATTGTGGAAGAGACCGCCCGGCAGCTGGGGAGCTTAAATGTTCTTGTGAATAACGTCGCACAGCAATATCCGCAGCAAGGACTAGAGTATATTACAGCGGAACAGTTAGAAAAAACGTTCCGTATTAATATTTTTTCTTATTTTCATGTTGCAAAAGCAGCGCTCTCTCATTTAAAGCAAGGGGATGTAATTATAAATACAGCATCTATCGTTGCGTATGAAGGAAATGAAACGTTGATTGATTATTCTGCAACGAAAGGAGCAATTGTCGCTTTTACAAGATCGTTATCTCAGTCGTTAGTACAAAAAGGAATTCGTGTAAATGGTGTTGCACCAGGACCAATTTGGACACCGCTTATTCCATCTAGTTTTGATGAGAAAAAAGTATCACAGTTTGGGAGCAATGTTCCTATGCAAAGACCTGGTCAGCCGTATGAATTAGCGCCTGCATATGTATATTTGGCGTCTAGTGATTCGGCATATGTGACGGGACAGATGATACATGTAAATGGTGGAGTAATTGTGAATGGATAGTTTTCATTTATAAGAGCAAAGTAAAGTTAATTGTATTTTTCATGATGTTAGTGCTAGGGAGGATTTAGATGAAAAAAGTCTGGTTTATCGTAATCCTATTTTTCTGCCTACCAGCTAGCGTATTTGCTAATACAGATCATTTAATATTAGTTAATCTTACGACGAATCAGCTTTCTTTTTTTGAAGATGGAAACTATACTAGAACATTTCCAGTAACGACAGGAAGGGCCAGTACCCCGACGCCTGAAGGTGATTTTTGTATTATAAATAAATATAAAAATAAAGAGTACCATCGTAAAAAAATACCTGGTGGTGCACCGAATAATCCTCTCGGGACAAGGTGGCTCGGCCTTAACGAAAAGGAATATGCCATTCATGGAACAAATCGTGAAGGAACGATTGGGAGCCGGGAATCAAATGGTTGTATTCGTATGCATGATCGCGATATACAGTGGTTATATGACCGGGTCCAATTGCAAACGAAAGTAATTATTTCTCGTTTTCATACGAGCCCTGAATATGAAGCGTATAAGCTTGGTTATCGTGTTGTGAGCTGGAATGGTCGTAAAGTAGAAGAAGAACAAATTGGAACTCTTACGTTAGTTGATCGTTTAAATATATATTGGCAAGAGCCAAATGGGCAGTTGACTAAGGTGAAAACGGTATTACCAAATGAAAAATACGCAGTGTATTCCAAACGAAAAGATGGAACATATTATATAGGAAACAATTTGTATATTGTAGATGAAATGGGAGAAAAAATTCGTTATGAGCAATTACCGTATTCGATTTTAAGTAATATATATAAACGAAAATATAATGTTCCATAATAGCTACCGTACATAGGCGGTAGCTTATTTGTGATGTGGAAAATGAAACAGCAACTATTAGATTTTGCTGAATATAATACATTACAGATTGGGGAGGCGGTTACATTATGAAAAGTGAATTTGCATTTAAAATTTTCTTAGTAACGACCTGTTTATTTATCGTGTATTTGTATGCGTTTCTTGTCTTTTCTTTTTATGTTCCATATGTTGATTTAATATTGTTCTTCGGATTTATTTGGGCATTTGTTAAAGCGAGGGAAGGGGAGAAGAGTATATACCGGCGCATTACTTTGTGCGGGACGGTCCTTCTTGTTATTTTGTACTTTTTTATGATGCATGATTTTTGGAGGGGAATGTAAAAAGCATACGACTAATCGTATGCTTTTACCTCTGCCAATGATGGAAGTGAAGCGATTGCTCCGTAGTTTGTACATGTTATGGCACCTACTTTATTTGCAAAAGAGACAAACTCGGCTAAATCTGTGAATTTTTGAGGAAGCGTTTGTTCACTTTTAGAAATTTGATACAACATCGCTCCGACGAAAGCATCACCAGCACCAGTTGTATCTACTTGTTTAATGGAAATAGAAGGTACAATGATTTGAGCTTCTTTTGTTGCGAGAAGGGTACCGTCTTTTCCAAGTGTGATAGCTACAACTTTAGCCCCGTAATTTAATAATCTTAGTGCTGATTTTTGTAAATCAGTCTCTTTAGAAAGCATCGTTGCTTCTTCTTGGCTTACTTTTACGAAATGTGCGTGTTTTATAAAGGATAGGCAATCTTGAGAAAATTGTTCTACATCAGTAACAAGTGCATCTCGATAATTTGGATCAAAAGAAATAAAATGATTATTGTCTTTTGCATATTGTAATAGTTGAAAGTACGTTTCTTTTAATGGACTTGCTAATAAGGCCGTTGCCGAACCGAAATGTATTAGATCATTACTTTTTATTTTTGCTAAATTAATTTTATTAAAGGTGTATTGACCATCAGCCCCACGCATAAAAATAAAATCGCGTTCACCATCTTTATCGATAGATACGAAAGCAAGCGTTGTTTGTTTATCTTTTATGAGCATTGAAGTGTCAACATGAGCACGTTGTAAAGTTTGTTCTAGAAAATCACCAAATGGATCATTTCCTACTTGTCCCATAAATGTAGCATGTCCACCTAATTTTGTAATAGCAGCGGCAACGTTAGCGGGAGCTCCACCAGCTTTCTTTTCGAAATCTGTACCGTCTACTAAAGAAACATTGGAATTTCGGCAAACGAAATCAATTAATAATTCACCTATACAAAAAACATTTCTCATATAATCCCTCTTTTAAGTTTATATTGTGTAATTGTAAAGTTTAGTTTTGCATCTGAAAAGATTGCGATATGATGTTTCATGTCTTTTCGCGGAAATACTCTAGACGTAAAGACAGTGGAACCATCATATAAGAAGATTTCTACGATGCTATTATCTACAAATATTCTTAGGTCTATCGTATCTTGAATATCAATTTTTTTACAGCGTTCATATCCATATTCTCCGCCAAATTGGTGATGGAAGTTGCTTCGGTCTATGGAAACAGTTCCTTTTTCACGGTTAAATGTAATCGGGAAAGAATCTTCTTCATTATGGAAGAGAGAAAGGCCAAAGTTATTTGCATCATCTGTTTTAAGAGTTACAATTAATTCATATGAGCATTCATGGCCAAGGGTCGCCAGTACGTTTAATCCAGTTGATATGTCACCTGAAATCTCTTTTTTTGTTGTTCTTAGTTTTGTTAGTTCTGAAACTGGTTTTTGTTTTAATATATTATTTTCTAACGTTAGTTCTCGTGGAAGTGTTAAACAATGAGCCCACATATAATCATCAGAAGGGTATGTTATTTCGCTTGAGCCCGCCCAAGCAAATAAAAGGCGGCGTCCAGATTGATCTTCTAAAGTTTGAGGGGCATAAAAGTCGAAACCTTTATCAACTTCGTAATACGAATCAATATGGAAATATAAATTTTCAATATCGAAATTTCCGATTGCATATATGACATTATATACATTTTGAAAATTCCCTTCGTCTTTTTCGATTCCTTGTGGCGAAAAGAGTAACATATCTTTCCCTGATAATTGGAAATAGTCGGGGCACTCCCACATAAATCCGAACTCTTTTGAATTTGTTTTAACCTCGCCTTGGAAATTCCAACTGTATAGGTCTAGTGACTTATATAATAATAGAGTACCCGTTTTATTTTCACGTTGTGCTCCGAGTAACATATAGTACGTATCGTTATTTTTCCATACTTTTGGGTCACGTACATGCTTCGTATATCCGTCAGGAATCATATCAATAACAGGATTATTACTATATTTAGTCATCGTATATTGAGAATCCATCGTTACCATACATTGTTTAGCATCCCGAGAATCATTAGGTTTCTTTATATTCCCTGTATACAATAAGTGAAGAAGCCCATCTTTTATAATAGAGCTACCAGAATATGCGCCGTGTGACTCATAGCTTTCGGTAGGGATAATGGCTACAGGCATTCGTTCCCAGTTAATAAGATCTTTTGATTTTACATGCCCCCAATGTTTCATTCCGTGAATCGGGCCAAATGGATACCACTGATAAAAAACATGATATTCATCATTGTAGTATGATACACCGTTAGGATCATTCATTAATCCATATGGCGGATGAATATGATAAATCGGTTTCCATGAATCTTGATTTGCAATTGTATATAAAGAATGTAATTCTTCTTTATTGGATTGCAGTATTGTTTTATATTTCGACATAGGTTTTTACCTCGTTGTTATTTACTTTCTTTATATAAAATGAGAGTGGCAACAAAAGCAGTAATAACTGCAATAGCGAAGCCGATTACATAGTGAATCACATTCATCATGCCAAGCGGTGCAACAATTGTAAGCATTGGAATACCTGTTAAACCGTATGCATTGGCTGCGACTTGCATCCAAACAACGTAAGCGCCTCCAATTGCGCCACCAATAGCAGCTGCAATAAATGGTTTACCAAGCTTTAAATTGACACCAAAAATAGCTGGTTCTGTAATTCCTAAAAATGCTGACGCTGCTGCTGGAATTGCGATTTCTTTCGTTTTTTTGTTTTTTGTTTTGAAATAAACTGCTAAAGTAGCTCCGCCTTGGGCGACGTTAGCCATTGACCAAATAGGGAGTAAGAAATTGACACCGATATCTTTATTAGCAAGTAAGCCAGCTTCAATAGCGTGGAAGCTATGGTGTAAGCCAGTAAGAACGATTGTTGAATATAGACCACCGAATATAAGACCAGCCACTGGTCCTGCAAATTGATAAATAGTATTTAAAAGGTACGTAATACCGTCACCGATTTTATATCCAATTGGTCCGATAATAATAAGTGATAAAAAGCCAGTTATAATAATTGTTAAGAACGGTGTAACTAATAAATCTAAAGAGTTCGGAACTCGTTTGCGGAGTTCTTTTTCAATTGTACTCATAACGTATACGCATAATAAAATAGGTAAAACAGTGCCTTGATAGCCAATCATATCAATATCCATACCGAGGAAATGTAAAACAGTTGGTTTTGCGTTTGCAAGAGTCCAAGGATTCGTTAAGTTTGGGTGAGTTAATATACCACCAATAACTGCACCTAAGAAAATATTTCCTCCAAATTCCTTGGCTGCACTAACACCGATTAAAATAGGTAAAATAACGAAAGCTGCACTTGAGAACATATCAAGTAATTGGATAAGTGGGTGATCGCCAGGAACTAATTTAAACGCTTTCAACATTCCGAGTAGTCCCATAAGTAAACCACTTGCAACGATGGCTGGAATAATTGGAACGAAAATATTGGATAACGTTTTTGCTAGGCGAGTAATCGGATTCATTTTTTTCTTAGGAAGATCGTTTGATGCCGTAGAATCAAGTTCAGTTATTCCGATTAGTTTTGAAAACTCATCATACACTTTGTTTACTACGCCAGTGCCAAAAATAATTTGGTATTGCTCATTCGTTGCGAAAGCACCTTTAACCCCATCAATGTTTTCGATTTCTGACGTGTTTATTTTTATTTCATCTTTTAGTACAAGACGAAGGCGAGTAGCGCAATGAGTAGCGCGAATAATGTTTTCTGTTCCTCCGATGTTCTGTAAGACTTGAGCTGCAATTTGTTTCATATCCATAAAAATTCCCCCTTACTATATACTTTGAGTTTGTGGAACCGGTTCCGTTTTTAGCTAAAATAAAAAACAGGGACGTGATGTGAAAATCCTGTTTTTAAAATGTGGAACCGGTTTTAATTTTATTATAAAGCGCCTTTAAATTTTGTCAACGCTTTCTTGAATTTTTAATGTATAGCGAGAATGTAATATTTTAGGGATTGTTTTATTTTCAACAAGCTGCGAAAGGGAAGTAGCAGCAAGCTTACCAGCATACTCATAGTCAAATGCGATTGTCGTTAAGCTAGGGTGTACCATTTCAGAAATATCATATCCACCGAATCCTACTACAGATATATGATTTGGTATGGAAAGGTGATTAGAATGAATTACTTTCATGGCTCCAAGAGCGATATTATCTGTAGCACATACGATAATAGTAGGACGGTTGTTATCTAAAATATGTTGTACTTGTTTCATCGCATCTTCTATTTTGAAAGTTGTTTCGTAGTAAGAAACGATGCAAGTAGGTTCTAAATTTTCAATGGCTTTTTGAAAACCATTTTTTCGATTTACACCAACAGAAATATCATCTTTTTCTACTCCTAAATAAGCGATATGGCGGTGTCCTTGTGATAATACGTATGCTCCTAGCTCATAAGCAGCGTCAAAATCATCGTGAACGAGGCAATATTGATTCTCATATTCTTGACCAACAAATAAAATAGGGGTAGTAGAATTAGCGATGATGTGTTTATGCTCTTTTGTTAAAGTTTTTGTTAATAAAATTATGCCAGCTACTTTTTGCTTTATAAAGTTTTCCATTGCTTGAATTTCTGTTTCAATTTTTTGATTCGCATTTGCAACAAGCATCTGATAGTTATTTTCCTGTAAAGCATTATCAATACCAATAAGTGTTTTTGTTGTAGCGAAGGAGTCTAATCGGGGGATAATAACGCCAATTAAATTTGTTGTTTTCGCTTTTAAACTTTGCGCAAATGTATTTGGAGAGAAATTCGTTTCTTGAATAATACCTTCAATTTTCTTTTTTGTTTTATTACTTACATAGCCACCATTTAAGTAACGAGAGACAGTACTTTTTGCAACCCCAGCTAATTTGGCGATATCTGCAATTGTTTTAGCCATAGTATTCCACCTTCATATTCATAAAAAACTTTTAATTTTATTATAGGGAGAATTAAAGGTTACGTAAACAAGAAGAGAAGAAGAAAAACCACCTCACGTATATGAGGTGGAATAAGTGTTAATATTTCGGTTTAAATGTATGACAACACGTTTCTACACTCGTTGTTACAGAACTTTCAAGCGTCTCGTTTGTTAAAGTAGCGCTTGTATACGAACTGTTTTCAATTTGACCTGCTTCTTGTGCATCAGGTTGAACAACGATTGCACTTGCTTGACAAAAATTACCTTGTCCCCAAAATGAGCAATTGGAAACAGAGCATTTCACTTCTGGCATAAAACCCCCTCCTTATACATTAGTGTGGGATTTTACGCCCATTTCATGTGTAGAAGGAGTTTCCTTTTCTCATTACTGCTTCGTTTGCTCAAGCCATTCTTTTAATTTGTCTTTCGGTTGTTCGCCACTAATACGGCTCACTTCTTTGCCATCTTTAAAATGAATGATTGTTGGAGTACCTTTAATTTTATAGTCATCCCAAGGAGCATCTAACTTTTCAATATCCATAACTTTCATATCGATATTCAAGTCTTTAGCCATTGGTACTACAATAGGAGATAATTTTTGGCAATGAACGCAAGATGTTTGATAAAAGTATACTGTTTGTTCTTTTTTCTCTTCTAAATTTTTCTGAAGATCTGAAAGAGAAATTTTGTTTGTATAGTAGTCAGGACCGTTTGTTTGACTAGTAGTATTATCAATTTTTTGGCTCGTTGAAGCATTTTTTTCTTCCATTTGTGTTACAGCGAAAATTGCTGCAAACAAGGCGATAATAATACCGCCAAATATAAGCATTTTTTTCATTCTTTCATCTCCTTATTTGTTTTTAATTACAATAAAGCTGCAAATAGCGATTGTGATAAAGCCGATAAGAGCTAAAAACGGGATTGTCACAAAGCCGAACCAATTTATGTATTCTCCTGTACAAGGTACGCGTCCGCAAGCTGCTCCTGCAGCTGATAGTGCTGAAACTTTTTGAATTGCATAATGATATAAAGAAATACAAGCACCAATACTTGCAATTGGTAAGGAATAACTTGCAATACGATAATCTTTTTTTACTACAGCAATGCCGAGCCATAAAACGAATGGATACATAAAAATACGTTGATACCAGCAAAGGACACAAGGCTCAAATTTCATGATTTCGGAAAAGTATAGGCTACCTAGCGTAGCAATAAAAGAAGCTCCCCATGCAGTAAATAAAGCATACTCTTGCTTTTTTTCTCGTCCCATATTTTATACCTCACTTATAATAGTTACATACTAAATTATAGTATGAAGTAGTACAGAAAAGAAAGTGAAAATATGTTTATCAATAAAAGTTTTGTAAAAGGAAACTTTTATTGATATAAAAATGTTCAAAAAAGCGCCATTCTCTAAGAGAGAATAGCGCTATATTTTACATTTGAATTTGCTCTACTACTTCTTCTACATGTGACTTCTGGGATGCATGGTCAATATATTGAAATAGGAGCTGCAATTGTTTGTCAACTTCTGGTAATTCTTTACTGTATTGATAAGCGTGTAAAAAGTGTTCAATACGCTTAGAAAATAGTTGATCACTCGTTTGAACCATTAAAACGAGTAGTTTATCCCAATTACAGCAATACGTGTAATAGAGAGCTTTGTCATAGTCGTTATATGTTTGCACTGTATACCCTCCTTACTGAGGAGTTATATATAGTGTGTGACAAGCGAGGAGAAATACACTTGAAAGAATTTGTTAAGAAAAAAAGTGAATGAAAAGAAAAAAACGAGGAGTTTCCTCGTTTTTTAAGCTTTTGGCATTGGCGTAGGTGTTGGTTTCCCATATCCTTCTTTATATTTATTATCAATGTAATTACGAATTTCAAGCGTTGATTTTCCTTTTTGTTTCATCGAAGCAGATTCAACTGCGATTTCTAAGCAATTTACACAAGTTGTTGCATGGGAATCCCAAACAACTTCACCATTCTTTTTGATTTCACGAATAAAGCAATTTTTATTATTTTTATGTCCTACACTTTCACCACACCCGCAGTAACAAGGAATCCAATCCAATAGTTCAGCATTTTGTCCAGCGACAGTATAGATGTCTTTCATTTGTGGATCAAGTTTGTCTAGGAAGGCCGGAAGTGTGTCGACTCCTTTTGTCTTTTCTTGAATGTCAGCTTGCTGAGTATGTGATGCATGGTCATGCTCTTCTTTTGATTCAGAAGATTTTTTTTCATTTGTACCAGTACTCCCGCATCCAGTAAGAATTAAGCTCAGTACTACAAGTAAAGAAAATACATACTTTTTCATTCGCTTGTCCCCTTTACAAATGTATTAATAAAATTGTATCAGACTAAAGCACACCTAGGGAGAAGTTTTTTTTGAACGATTTTTGAAGCGCCACCGCAGTGAATGGAATAGAAATAAGATTGGAATATAAGCGTATACAATATATAAGCCGGCCTGAGAAAGTACGGTATTTAATGTATTGATGCTTTCCCTGTTTGTGAAAAACAAAGATGAAACAAATATAGTCGCGATAAACAATGGCAATGTAATGTTAAATGGTATGTGAAAAGAGTATTTACTAATACGACAAGAAGACCAAATAGTTAAACAAAGATTAGGTAAAATAATAAGAAACCAGATGAAAATAATAATGTATTCAAATCGCTGAATGAATGGGACTTTAATAATTTTTAGCATTGTTAAAGTAGGCCAAATTGTATGATGCAGTTGGCCCTGACTATAGTACATAAGGGAAACGATTGCTAGTACTACATATAAAATAGTTGTGAAAGCAATCCCGCCATGTGCCCATTTATGTAGTGATTTTCCCTTTTTAATAAGTGGGTAAAAGATAAGGATTGCTTCAAATCCAAGAAACTCTAATGCAGATGCTTTCGCTGAATATAGAATGTCTGCAGGTGAATGGGTGAAAATAGGTAAAATATTACGGACATGTGCGTATTTCATAGGGAAAACTAAGAAGAATAGTACGAAAATCGGTATTATGACGCCCCAAAAACACATTCCTGTTACAGAGCGGAAGCCGCCTTTTATTACGTAATACGTCACGAGTAAAAATAATAATGTTAATTTCCATGGCTTAATTGTAGGAAAGACCCAAACTTGAATGACTTCAATATATGTACGAAGCACAGTAAGGCAAAATAAGAGAAGATATGCGGCAAAGCACATAGAGAAAAAGGTTCCAATCCATTTTCCGAAACATGTCGTATGAATGGTCATCAAATCATTGTCTTTATCTAACATTTTTAACATACAAAACAGTACGATATGAGTTAAGACACCCGCAACAATAAGGGAAATCCAAGAATCATAACCAGCATATTGTGCAATAACTCGTTGGTATCCTAACACGCCTACTCCAATTTGAAGAGAGTGTAATAAAAGAAATGTGAAATAAGGGGAAACAGTCATTGTTTTATTTTGCTCAGCCATTGTAACACCTCACTATTCTCCGATACCAGATTGCACAACATTGATTTGTACGTGAACAGCAACATCTACATTAGGGTACATTTCTTGAATTTGTTTTATAGTCCATTTTCTTGAATGACTACGAATTTCTTCCCGTATCCCTATCGGATCGACCTCCTTTTCTTGGAATTGTTTTATTAATTCGTTTAAATGTTTCTCAACTGTTTTTTCTACATGTTTTTTTATGTAAGTTATGTTTTCGTTTTTCGCTAAATCAAGCCAGCTTGGAGCGCTTTTTATGAGTCCATTTAATTTTAAGTGGATGTTAACTTTCGGAATGTCACCAGTATCGGAAAGGTAACAAACGCTCTTTCCAGATAAGTTTTGAGTGGCAATTAATCCTTTATGGTTACCTTGCTGTATTGGAACTTCGTAACGACCATTTGTAGTTGGATTAAGGAGTAATTTCAATAAAAAAGATCCTTTTTTATCTGTGTACATAACCACTTTATCCTTTTTTAAAAAAGCGAGTCCTTTAATGGAAGCAGACTTGTCTTCATCAATTTCAATATAAGGAAGAAATGGATCGCATCCTGATGAATAAAAGTTATATAAAAAAATATTTAAAGCAGTCCGTGGAATCGTTTCGGTTTCTATGTTTTGCTCCAGTAAGTCAGACAGATAGAGTGATCCATTTGTTTTAATATGTTTGAGCAGTTTTTCTGTAGAACCGTCTACCAGTGCTAGTTGAACATCTCGACCAATATTAGGATCACGTTGCAAATTATTTATAATATCGCCAATTCCATGTTCGCCAATGGATTTTCCAAAAAGCACAACACGCATTTGACCGACAGCGATAGTATGAGGCGATTTTGCATTTAGTCGTGAAGATATTGTTTCAATCGTGCCAGCAGTAGTTGACTGAGTTTCTGGTTTTGATTGAACGCCTTTTGTGTAATCGGGATATAAAATCGTCCCGCGAAATTGTTTGTCTTTCGTTATATCAAATCCACCTACATGAATCATTCGCTGTGTGTCTACTATATTCGGTTGTGTACAGCCCGATTGGAAAAGAATAATGATAATGGCAAAGCATAGCAAAATATTTTTCATTTCTTTTCACCATCACGTTTCCTTTTTGCATTGTTTGGATCATAGCGCCATTTCTTTTTCGGTCTCAGAAAAGAGGAACGTCCAGCAGTTTGACTAAATGGCAAGCGAAGGAGCCCCTCTGCTGTCCCTAAACCGCGAAATGGATATAACGGTAATAAATAAGGTGATCCAAGTGATTTTAAGCGAATTAAATGAGCTAATATGAATACGAATCCTACAATGAGACCTAAGCCCCCAAATGCACCAGCTAAAAGAATAAGTGGAAATCGTAGTATCCGGATAGTAGAAGACATTTTTACAGTTGGTGTTGTAAAAGAAGCGAGTGCTGATAAAGCAACTGCAATTAATAAAATGGTACTCGTTAAAGCAGCCTGAACAGATGCTTGGCCAATTACAATCCCGCCAACGATGCCGATTGTTTGTCCAACTTTTGTAGGTAATCGTGCTCCAGCTTCACGGAGCAATTCGATTGTGATTTCTAAAAAAAGTGCTTCTAAAATGGGCGGAAAGGGTACATTAGCTCTTGAAAAAATAATCGGACCTAGTAAATCCGCAGGAATCATTTGATAGTGATACGTTAATACAGCTGTATAAATAGCTGATGAAAATAGCGAGAATGCTGCTCCGAAAAAGCGAACCATTCGAAGAAATGAGCCTGCTATCCATGGTAAATAATAATCTTCTGGAGAGACGAAGAAATCGAGTAATGTCGATGGTCCAGCTAATGCATATGGTGAACCGTCTGTTAAAATGACAACCCCTCCATTCAATAATGCATAAACGGAGCGATCTAAACGCTCTGTAGGGAGTAAAACAGGGAAGGGAGAGTTGCTGTTATCACTAATAAACTGTTCAATCATAGTCGCATCGAAAGGAACATCAAAGTCAATGTCTTGTAGGCGCTGCATTGCAGTATTAACGTGCTGTTCATTCGTAATGCCTTCGATGTAAGCAACTACGACTTTTGTTTTTGATATAGAGCCAACTACAACTTGTTTGAAAACTAATTGCTCCGTTACAATATTCCGGCGAAGTAAGTGTATATTTGTATCAATATTTTCAACAAATCCAACTTTTGGACCGATTACACTATATTCATTTTCTGTATCGTTATATAACCGTGTACCTAAAACTGAACTCTCGGCACGAATAAGTGCATATTCAACTGCTTGAGAATCATTTTTCAGCTGTATAAGTACATACCCACTTAATAATTTTTCACGAATATCATCAATAGAAGGATTAGTGACAATCTCCTCAAGTGTGACGATATTTGCTATGTCACCTATATTTTCAATGTGATCTAATTCTCTTTTAATAGGTGTTAAAATGAATCGATTAATGAGGAGTGATTCGGCTGTAGATTTATAATAAAACAAACACAATGTTCCATCGTCTACTACGTTATAAGACACGAAATCACTGGATTCTTTCATAGTGTGGATAAACTCTGGAATAGAACAGAGTGCTTTTTTCTTCTTTTTAGATGATAAACGAAACATTGCTTCACCCCTTACATACATCATTTGCTTATGTTAGTTTTTGGGAAATGCGGGAATTTATACTTGGAAATTGAAAGTTCATAAAGAAAAGGAAGAGTATTGAATATCTCTTCCTTTTTGGCAGGCTAATTTGTTTTCTTTTCTTTAATAGACTTCACTAATTTAATCATTTCTGCCCGTATATCTTCTTTTTTAACATTTAATTTTTCCGCAATTTGTTTAATATCCATCCCATCTTTTTTCATTTTCAGTACATCATCGAGAGAAGTATTACTTTTTTGAGCGATGATTGTTAATACCGTGAGCTGACGTAAGCCTATGTTATACTCTTTCATTTTTTGTTTTAGTCCATCTGGTGTGGACTTTTGCATATTTGCTAATTCTTGCAGTAGTGCTTTTTTCGTTTCTTTATTCATATGATGCTTTTTCAATTTACTTGGATCTACACCGAAATGCTCGGCTGTTTTCTCCCAAGATTTATTTTGCTTATAGTAAGCTAAAACGTCCTTAATTTCTTTTTTACTTATTCTTGCAATGTGAGCAGCTTTCCAAATTTCATGTTTGTTATAGCCGAGTTTTTCTAATGATTGCATTTCTTCTTCTGAAACTGGCTTATGATGGTGCATGGTTACTTCTTTTGGCGTGGCAGCGGAAGCAGGAAAGACAGATATCCCGCACAATAATGCTGCCATAGTCATACTTACTACGATTTTCTTGTACATATAAACTCCTCCTAGATGGATAATGTGGAAAACTTTACACTTATCATTTCCATAAAATGTGAAAAACTTGTGAACACACTAAGTTTTTTTATTCACAACGAGAAATTAATTTTTTAGCTGTTTTCCAACATAAAACATTGATTAATAGTGAAAAACTAGGTTATAATCGAAATTGAAAATCAATATCAATGAAAATGTTATACATATAGATGAAAATAGGGGAGAGATACATATGACTACATATACTTCCATCGCAAACGTTATTAAAGAAAGACGTTCTGTTCGTACATTTACAGATAAAGAAGTAGAAAAAGAGCTATTAATTGAACTATTAAACGATGCAACATGGGCACCAAATCATAAACATCGCGAGCCATGGAATTGTAAATTATACATTGGAGAAGGCCGTCAGAAATTAGTAGACGCAGTATTAAACTCTTTCACAGAAGAAGAAAGAGCGAAACGCGGCAAAACTTTATCTGACCGTTTCTTAAGCACACCTGCACAAATCGTTGTGTACATTAATGAAGATCCGCGTCAAATTCAACGTGACGAAGATTACGCTGCAACATGTGCATTTATGCAAAACTTCCAATTACTTGCTTGGGAACGCGGCTTAGGATGTGTTTGGAAATCAGGTGGATTAAATTACAATCCACTATTTATAGAAGGAATCGGTTTAACAAGAGGTCAACGCATCGTTGGAATTCTTCACATCGGCTATTTCGATAAAGCACCAGAAGGAAAAGCTCGTACACCGATTACGGAGAAGATGGAGATTATTGAAGGTTAATTTGGGGGGCATTCTCGTTTTTGCGAGGGTGTCTTTTTATTATGCAATCAATCCTCATGAAAGCTTGTTCCTCATCATACACTTTCTTAAGGGAAAGTGTAAGGAGGGAAAATAATGAGAGCAAGTGAAGATAAAGCATTGCAATATGCGATTGCGGAAATTACGGAAATTGCGACTGGATTTGGGCTTGATTTTTATCCGATGCGTTATGAAGTATGTCCAGCGGAAATTATTTATACATTTGGTGCATATGGGATGCCGACGAGGTTTTCACATTGGAGTTTTGGAAAGCAATTTTTCAGAATGAAATTACAATACGATTTAGGACTTAGTAAAATTTATGAACTCGTTATTAACTCTGATCCATGTTACGCCTTTTTATTAGATACGAATTCTTTAATTCAAAATAAACTAATCGTGGCGCACGTTTTAGCGCACTGTGACTTCTTCAAAAATAATATTCGTTTTTCTAATACGAAACGTGATATGGTGGAGAGCATGTCAGCAACAGCTGAACGTGTGAAAGCATATGAGCATAAGTACGGAAAAGCAGAGGTAGAAACGTTCTTGGATGCAGTACTTGCCATTCAAGAACATATAGATCCATCACTTATGCGCCCGAAACTTGCATGGAGTATTGAAGATTTAGAAGAGGATGTAGACAAGAAAAAGATATCGCAGTACGATGATTTATGGAATTTAGATGATCGAAACAAAAAGAGGGAAAGACCTAATATGCATAAAAAGAAGAAAATCCCTCCGCAACCAGAAAAAGATTTACTCCTCTTTATTGAAGAATACAGCCGTGAGCTAGAAGAGTGGCAGCGCGACATATTAACGATGATGCGCGAGGAAATGTTATATTTCTGGCCGCAGCTTGAAACGAAGATCATGAATGAAGGCTGGGCTTCCTACTGGCATCAACGCATACTTCGTGAAATGGACTTAACATCTGGTGAAGCAATTGAATTTGCGAAATTAAATGCAGGTGTCGTACAGCCATCAAAAACAAGTATTAATCCATACTACCTCGGTATTAAAATGTTTGAAGATATTGAAGAACGCTATAACAATCCGACAGAAGAAATGAAGCGACGCGGTGTGAAGCCTGGTTCTGGTCGTGAGAAAATGTTTGAAGTACGGGAAATTGAATGGGACGTATCGTTCCTAAGAAACTACTTAAATAAAGAACTCATAATGAGAGAAGATATGTACTTATTCCAGCGCCAAGGTAAGGAATATAAAGTAATTGATAAAGAGTGGGAACCTGTGCGTGATCAACTCGTAAATATGCGTACAAATGGAGGTTTCCCGTACTTAGTAGTGGAAGATGGAGATTACTTAAAGAATGGGGAATTGTACATTAAACATAGCTATGAAGGAATCGAGTTAGACTTAAAATACTTAGAAAAAGTATTGCCGTATCTTCATCAGCTATGGGGAAGAACGGTGCATATGGAGTCGATTGTGGAAAGTAAGGGCGTTGTGTTTTCTTATGATGGGAAGATGGTGCATCGGAAGTATGTGTGATGAAAAGAACGGACATAGAATTTCTTGTCCGTTCTTTTTATTTGGAGTTTTTGTTTACCAAACAGGTCGTATGCTCGATGATAATTTCCCTGTATTTTCTTTAGTAACAAATGTTGTTAAATCTTCTTTAAGCATTTGCATTCGTCCTGCACCTATGTTTGCAATCCATCGCTGTTCTATTTCAGCTACTATTTCTTCTTTTACTTTCATTACTGACAAACCACGTTCGGTTAGAACGATGATTTTACCTCTTTTATCAGTAGGGTGAGTTTGGCGCGTGACATAACCACTGTTCTCCAGAGAATCTACCATTTTACTTATGGCTTGTTTTGAAACCCCTAAATATTCAGCTAGTTCTATACCTGTTGCTCCATTAGGAAGGATGCGTTTGAACATAAAACCATGCGCTGGTCTAATATCTTCAAATCCCAATTCACTTAATCTGTCATGTAGTTCAGTAATTAATGTGCTGAAGGATAATGATAAAAGTGAAGTGAGATCTAATTCGTTAAATGTTTGATGATCCATGTATATAACCTCCTTACTTATAGTCAATCAAATTGACTATAAGTAAAATCTATTGTACTATACAGGATATAGTCAATCAAATTGACTATATGATAGTGATAGAACAAATAATGATTTATCTAAATAAAATCAATGAATTATGGAGGTTTCACATGGTTAATATCGTTAAAATTAGAGGGAGTGTATTTGCACCGTATGCTTCGCTGAAACCTATTCAGGATCCTGCAACAGGAAGAGTGTTTGAATATGCCGGAGATGCACGTGAGTTTACACCATACGCTGTGAACACAAAGCGTTCAAGATTAGAACAAGAAGTGAATATTGATTTTTATAAAAGAGAAATTTTCACATATGCAGATGCTTGTATCGTTACTGTGAAAATTACAAATCCAGATGGCTCAATTGAGTATCAAAAAGGAGAAACAAGTACAGAAAACATTGCATGTACAAATATTGTATGGAGTGAAGATGAAGTTTCATTTGAAATGAGAGCAAGTGCAAGTAATCCGTTAAACGCGGCAGCACCTGCAGCTGATTATTTTTTGACTATACGAGTTAATGAAAGTGGTACTGTGCATGTTGAAGGTGTACATGATGGTTTCCCTTGCTATGAATTTTATAAACAAATAGACTTTGGTTCATTTGAATTAATATATACACATGATTTCAGGGAAACGGATGATACCCCAGCAGCACTAGCTGGAGAAATGGAATATAGCTTTAAAACGAAAATCTAGATATAAATATAGCGCTATTTTTCAGAAGGAAGTAGCAAACGTAAAAGAGAAAGCTATTGGTTCTGGGACCGAAATTGTGGTCTATTTTATTCAATAGTATGGAGTATATAAAATTAGAATTATAGGGGTGTTTCTTATGACGAATATCGTTAAAATTAGAGCCAGTGTATTTATTCCAATGTCTTGGACGGAACCGAGTAAGGATGTACAAACAGGGAGAGTAATACAATTCGAAGGTGATTCACGTGAATTTACACCACATGCGGTAAATACTATGCGCTCTAGAGTTGAGCAAGAGGTAGTAGTAGATTTTTATAAAGAAGAAGTGTTTTCATATGCAAACACGGGTATTACGACAGAGAAGATTACAAATCCAGATGGTTCTGTGAATAAAAGAACAGGAAAAGCGAGTACTGAAAATATTGTGTGTACTCATATTGCATGGAATTCTGATGGTGTACAATTCAAAATGAGTGCAAGCGCTAGTAATCCGTTAAATGTATATGCACCACCTGTAGATTATTTATTAACTGTATGTGTGAACAAGGATGGTAGTATCGATATTCAAGGAGAGCATGATGGATTCCCTTGTTATGAATTTTATAAACAAGTAGATTTCGGTTCATTTGAACAAATTTATACACATGATTTTAGAGAAACTGGTGATACAGCTGAAGCTTTAGGTGGAGAGATGGATTATAGTTTTACAAAGAGATTATAGGAAGTAGGATAATAAAACGGTTGATTCCTTCATTCGTAAATGAAATGAATTTTTTGTAGTAGATATATTGTATTAGCCATAGTCATAGTATCCCCCGCCGAGTATTAGCCATCACCAATTGGGCATTTACGGGAAGTTGATCTCCCACCTAACTCCTTTTCTTTACAGCCGAATCCTTGGAAGAACTAAGCTTTTTTAACTCAAAGTAAAGAATGTAAATAATTTTATTGTTTTGTTAAGTCAATGTAATTAATAATGATAATCATTATTAATTACATTGACTTCTAAGAAAAGAAAAATTAGAATTTATAAAGGGGATCCTCAATTGTTCGCTATCATTTATATAGGAGGTAAGTTAAAGTGTATAGCTTTATTTCTATAAGATGTAGATTGGTTCTTTACAGTTTTGGTGTTCTCTTTATCTTTTTTTATATGGTATTTTGGGTGAAACAGAAGGTATATGCAGAAGATGTACCTTGGACATCAGTTTCGAATGAGGGAGAAAGAGTACTTTTTCAAGAACAATCTTTGTATAGTAATGATCTAAGAGGAGAAGATCTTGTTTCGCCTTCGTTTGAAGGGCGTAAACATGGTAGGGAAGATTGGGGATATTTATTGGAAAATACTAAGTTAAATTATTCACCTAATATTCTTACCTATTCTGTTATAGGAATAGATGATCGAATACGGGTCAATGATACAACTTCATATCCGTATAGCGCTATAGTCTATGTAGCAACTCAGTATAATAATGGAGAAATTTATGGGTGTAATTGAAGGCGTTAACCCTAGAATTTTAACATATAGGATTGATACTTATGAGGGGCAAAGTGGATCACCTGTATACCATTATTTTGATACGGGTGTCAGAATAATAGCCATTCATACAAGAGGAAATAAAAATATGAATTCTGGAAATCGGATAACAGACGATGTTTTTAATAATATTAAAAAATGGTCTGAATAAATATAGTAAGTCTATTGGGATTTTGTTTTGTATATTGGTCATAATCTTGATGTCTAGTTTTATAGCAAATAATGAGGAGAATGCTAGTAAGGTTGGTAATCCTATAACTTTCTATGTTCAGAATAAAGAGAAACAACCGATAAAAGATTTTGAAATTATGCTTATAAAAGATGAATCACCTGGGCCTAGCAAAGAAATCGTAATTTCGATAGGGAAGACTAATCAAGAAGGAAAATTCATTTGGAAGACTCCCAGAAAAGGGAAGTATATAATTTTACTGCCGAATAATGAGAAAAAAGCGATTGTGATTAATGATAGAAATGTAGCTGAATTAATAACGATTAACGTAAATTAATGAATAAGGATAGGCCGAAACCCGCCATATGGTTGATTCGGTCTATTTTTATATGGTTAGAAAGTATATAGGCTTAAAATTAAAAACTTTGCAATATACCCTTGAGGGTATATGATATTATACAAAGTTACAAAGTAATGTATAATATAGTTATAATTACGGAGGTGTTCTACAGTGGAATATAATCAAGATATGAAAAATAGATTGAAACGTATTGAAGGTCAAGTTCGTGGTGTGCTTCGCATGATGGAAGAGGGAAAAGATTGCCGAGATGTTATTACACAGTTAACTGCATCCCGTTCTGCGCTAGATCGTACAATTGGACTTGTTGTGGGAACAAATTTAGAGCAATGTTTGCGCGAGCAGTTTGAAAAAGGTAATGGCTCAAATGAAGAGTTAATTAAAGAAGCTGTTCAATTACTAGTAAAAAGCCGGTAATCTGTCAAACATATGTGTTGACAGATTTTCAAAAACACCTTAACATACCCCTGCAGGTATATGTATAATAATTAGGGAGGAAATGATTATGAGTATAAAAGTTGATACGAGTTTAGACTGTAAAGGCTTGGCTTGTCCGATGCCAATTGTGAAGACAAAAAAGGCGATGAAAGGATTGGGATCAGGACAAGTTATTGAAATAGAGGCAACGGATAAAGGGTCTACGTTAGATCTGCAAAGTTGGACGACTAAAGTAGGGCATCAATATATCGGAACGAAACAAGAGGGAGATATATTGATGCATTATGTAAGAAAAGCCCACGAACATGAAGTGAATGAAGTTGTGAAATATCCTCATACAATTACGAATGTAGAATTACAGGATATATTATCTTGCGGAGAAGAGTGCATCGTACTAGATGTTCGCGAAGCAGCGGAATTTGCTTTTGGTCATATTCCATCCGCTATTTCGGTGCCACTAGGTGAACTAGACAGTGCATCGTTAGATCAGACAAAGCAAATTTATGTTGTTTGCCGAACTGGTAACCGTAGTGATATAGCGTGTCAAACGTTGAAAGAAAAAGGTTTTTCAAACGTGAAAAATGTCATTCCAGGTATGTTAGAGTGGCAAGGGAATATAGAGAAGTAAATTTTTTTAAATTAAAATATACCATGGGGGGTAAAAAATGAGTGTTAAACCGTTACAAGCAAAAGATATAGCAGAGAAAGTTTTATTTGGAGAGTTGTTTATTTTAGATGTTCGGAATGAAGCGGATTATGAAGAATGGAAAATTGAAGGGAAACAAATTTCTTCAATGAATAAACCGTATTTTGATTTATTAGATGGTGTAGAACATATTGTAGATGAATTACCGAGGGAGAAAGAGATTTTAGTTGTATGTGCGAAAGAGGGTTCTTCTCAGTTTGTCGCAGAGCAATTGTTAGATGAGGGTTTCAATAATATTTATTATTTAGCTGGCGGTATGAAAGCTTGGAGTGAGTATGTGAAGCCGGTAAAGGTAGGGGATGTACAGGGCGGGGGAAGTATATATCAATTTAATCGTCTTGGAAAAGGATGCTTATCTTATATGGTAGTTTCAAATGGTGAAGCAGCAGTCATTGATGCGGTGAGAACGATTGAAGCATACGAAGATTTTGCAAAAGAACATGGAGTTACTATTACTAACGTAATGGATACACATCTACATGCAGATCATATTTCTGGTGGGCATAAGTTGGCTGAAAAAGTCAGTGGTACGTATTGGTTACCTCCAAAAGATGCGGAGGAAGTTGTTTTCTCTTACGAACCGCTAGTAGAAGGCACTGTTATTACGGTAGGGGGTACCCTAATTAATATTGATGCACTATACTCACCAGGGCATACGATTGGAAGTACATCATTTATTGTAGATGAGACGTATTTATTATCAGGTGATATTTTATTTGTAGATTCAATTGGTCGTCCCGATCTTGCCGGGAAGGCGGAAGACTGGGTAGGGGATTTGCGAAGTACTTTATATACACGTTATAAGGAATTATCGCAAGAGTTAATTGTTTTACCAGCTCATTATTCAAAAATAAGTGAAATAGATGAGAGTGGTATTGTAAGTGCAAACTTAAAAGAATTATTTGAGTCGAATACAGGATTAAACATTAAATGTGCGGATGAGTTTCGTAAAATCGTAACAGAGAATTTACCACCGCAGCCGAATGCTTATGAAGAAATTCGTCAAACGAATATGGGGAAAATCCATCCGAGTGTGGAAGAAGAGCGTGAAATGGAGATTGGTCCAAATCGTTGTGCAGTTCATGAATAATGATATAAACAAAAAATGGAGGTATAGATGATGAATATAAAACAAGTATTAGATGCGAAAGGTTTAGCATGTCCGATGCCGATTGTAAGAACGAAGAGAGCGATGGATACTTTACAATCTGGAGATGTGTTAGAAGTACATGTAACGGATAAAGGGTCGGTAAAGGATATTCCAGCATGGTCAAAAACAGGCGGTCATGAAATAGTAAAGCATAATATAGAAGACGATGTGCTGAAATTTTGGATTAAGAAGGCATAGGGAAGAACTAGTTTTGTAAAGGCGGAGAGGGTGGTTATATGAATACAATATTTAGTACGCTTTTCATTGTACTTGCTGCATGGTTTGTTATTTCACGTTTTTTACCGGTGAAAGGTGTTCAAAATATAAATGGAAAAGAATTGAAGAGTATAGCGGGAAAAAAGGGAAAACAATTTATCGATGTTCGTACAGTAGGTGAATATAGAGGAAATCATATGAAGGGATTTCAGAATATCCCGCTAAATGAGTTAGCTAGTAAAGTAAATCAGTTAGATAAAAATAAGGAAGTAATAGTTATTTGTCAGAGCGGGGTGAGAAGTAAACAAGCAGCAAAAGTATTAAAGAAATTAGGATTTCAGCGCGTTATAAATGTTTCAGGCGGTATGAACGCTTTGTAAGGGGAAAGTAGTATCGGGTGTAGCTAGATAATTTGAACCTTTTTACAACTTTTAAAATACCCCTATAGGTAATAAGGAGGAGAACAACATGGAACAACAGAAGAAAACGACGATTGTTTTATTTAGTGGAGATTATGATAAAGCGATGGCAGCTTACATTATTGCGAATGGTGCAGCCGCGTACGATCAAGAGGTGACTATTTTTCATACTTTCTGGGGTTTAAATGCCCTTAGGAAAGATGAGCATGTGAAAGTAAAGAAAACGTTTATAGAGAAAGTGTTTGGGAAAATGATGCCGCGCGGCGCTGATAAGATGGGATTATCAAAAATGAATTTTGCTGGTATGGGGCCAAAAATGATTAAAGGTATTATGAAAAAACATAACGCAATGCCTTTGCCAGATTTAATTGATATGGCGAAAGAACAGGGAGTTAAGCTTGTAGCTTGTCAAATGACAGTAGATTTATTAGGGTTAAAAGAGGAAGAGATTATGGAAGGGGTAGAGTTTGCAGGAGTAGGTGCATATTTAGCAGATGCTTCGGATGGGAATGTGAATTTATTTATTTAAATCACCTTCTTTTTAGAAGGCAGGGGATACAATATGAGTTTAACAGTACTACTTTTTATTATTGGGTTTATAGGTTCGTTTATTTCAGGAATGGTTGGGATTGGCGGTGCAATTATTAATTATCCGATGATCTTATACATTCCAGTATTGCTAGGATTTGCTGGATATACATCACATGAGGTGAGTGGTATTACAGCGATTCAAGTATTCTTTGCAACTTTTGCAGGCGCGTGGGCGTACAGGAAAAGTAACGATATGGATAAAACGTTAGTTGTGTATATGGGAGCTAGTATATTAATAGGAAGCTTTGTAGGTAGCCTTAGCGCGAATTTATTAAATGAGCATGCTGTAAACATTGTTTACACATTATTAGCTACTATTGCGGCTATTATGATGTTTATACCAAAGCAAAGCGATCGTAAGGGATCAGAGGGAATTATGTACAATAAATGGCTAGCTAGTTTGCTAGCGTTTAGTGTAGGAAGTGTTTCCGGCATTATTGGGGCCGGTGGTGCATTTCTTTTAGTCCCGATTATGCTAGTTGTTTTAAAACTACCGATACGTACGACAATAGCAACATCTATCGCTATTACTTTTATTTCCTCGATAGGAATTACTACTGGGAAAGTGATTACTGGACAAATAGTTGTTATTCCGGCTCTTATCGTTGCGATAGCAAGTTTATTTGCCGCTCCTCTTGGGGTGAGAGTAGGGAAGAGAGTGAATCAAAAAGTTTTGCAATATGTATTATCTATTTTAATTGTAGGAACTGCGATAAAGATGTGGATCGATATGATATTGAAGTAAAAGGATGGTGCTGCTTGCAGCCCATCCTTTTATTTTATGCCCAAATAACTTTCATTAAGTTCTTATATTCATCGTTTGCCAGTTTATATAGCATTCTCGTATGTTCAAAGACAAGTGCAGGATTAAAGTTTGGTTCTGAGAATGCAAGAGATGTTGAAATATCAATTGCATTTTGTTTGTTTAGCGTGAATTTTGCAAATCGATAAGATGTGTTTAATTCATTGATGACATGTAAAATGTCATTTTTTGATGTTGAATCAGGTACAAGAGCAACATTGAAGCAGTATATATCCACGGCAGGATGTTCGTTTTGGAAAGCAGCGATAAGTTGAATTTTTGCGCCAGCTTCTGTTTCTAATCCTACTGAGAAATGTACAGAACCATCATTTTCATCTATATTTTCTTCCATGTATATATCGTTTGATTTTAAGTACTCTTTAAAATCTGAAATGTTATGTTTTACTGCAGCTTTCATATGTGTGAGCCCCCTGATAATTGGAATAGATTACTATTATTTATTATAATTTAAAAATATTAAAAAAGATAGTTGGAAAGTTCTGATTTTTAATTTTGAAAGAATTAAAAAGAAGCAGTGCTCTACCTCCATAGAGCACTGCTTCACTTTATTCATTGTTATTAGACGATGTTTCTGTATCTTCACTGTTATTCTTATTTTGAGTTTCATCGTTACTTGATTCGCGTTCACTCGTATTTTCAGACTTAGATTCTTTTGTTTTCTCTGAGCTTGTTTTTTTCGAATTAGAATCAGAATCAGAATTAGATTTTGTATAGGCAGGTAGTCCAAGGTGACTACGAAGTTCGTTTGTAACATTAGCTAATTCTTTTTTATCTGGATTGTAGTAGTAAGTTCGGCCACCACCAGGAGACTTACTACATGTATCATCACCTTTTGCCATGTAACAATCTTCACCTTCAATTTGTAATTTCTCAATTGAAGAATCTGCTCCATATTTATAGAATGAAAGCATATCGTCGAATGTTAAGTTTGTAACGAATTGTCCGTTAATATCATCAATGATGTTACCAACTTTTGTTACGGATCCAACGCTTGTTAGTTTCTTTAAAATGGCTTCGATAACGAGTTGCTGACGTTGACCACGCATCGCATCACTATCAATGTGTCGTGTTCTAGCAAGAGCAAGAGCCTCTTCGCCATTTAACTTTTGAACACCTTTTTGCAGGTGAATTGCCTCAGCATTATCATTGCTATCTTGCTCAGTAAATTCAACTGGTACATCAACTTCAATACCGCCTAGGTCATCGACGATTTTTATAAATGATTTAAAGTTAAATTTTACAAAGTAATCGACGGGAACATTCATTAATTTTTCAACTGCATCAATACTAGCTTGTGGTCCACCATCTTTTCCGTTTTTAGTAGAACCAAATGCATGAGCGTGTGTAATTTTATCTTTTTTCTTTTCCACTGGAATATAAGTATATGTGTCTCGTGGAATACTTAATAGCTTTACAGTTTTGCTATCTTTATTAAAGGTTGCAAGTAATAATGCATCCGTTCTTATAGCTTCACCATATTCTTTCCCGCGGACATCACTTTCATCAACACCCATTATTAAAACAGATACATTATTCGTAATAGGTTTTACAGCTTTATCACGTAAATCAGATTTATCACCGCGCGCTAAATCGTGAGCGGCATTTCGAATAGCAGAAGATGCTTTATTTACTAAAAACCAAGTATAACCGCCACCTACTATTAAAACTAATAGAATAACGCTTATAATAATTTTTGTTTTTTTCTTACTATTTTTCGGTTTACTTCGTGTATTTTCTTGCAAAGGTGGGTTTTGCTCCATTTCTTGTACTCCTTCATTTGGATTGAAATACGACACTCATATCCACTTATTATAATGAAATTTAGCGAAAAAAAACATTACAAATCATTTACATTTCGTAAAAATTCAATTTATTTATAAAAAGTCAGATTTTCTATATTTTATTTTAAAGATGTAGAACAAGTATAATGTGTTTTAGTAGAAATGAAAATATGTATTGTGAGAAAGTGATAGAGAAGTAAGATTTGTTGAAATATAGCCAAGAAGAAGCGAATAGATATATGGGTATTTCTTATATAATAAAGAAGGATTTTACGGATGAAGGAGAGAGCATAATGAATTATACATCATTCCGAGCGATGGTCGTGAAAGAAAAGGAAAATAATCAATTTGAAAGAACCTTTGTTGAGAGAGAAGTAAATAGTTTACCTGAAGGGGACGTAGTAATACGTGTTCATTATTCTTCATTAAATTATAAAGATGCCCTTTCAGCTAATGGTAATAAAGTTGTAACGAGAACATACCCTCATACACCTGGTATCGATGCGGCAGGAGAGGTTGTTAGTAGTAGAAATGCCTCCTTTAAGGAAGGGGATCAAGTTATTGTAACTGGATATGATTTAGGTATGAATACTTCTGGTGGTTTCGGAGAATATATTCGCGTGCCATCATCTTGGGTCGTTCCTTTACCAGAAGGAATGTCTTTGAGGGAAAGTATGATGTATGGGACAGCAGGTTTTACGGCTGCCTTATCGGTATATAAGCTTATTAGAGCGGGAATTACGCCTAATATGGGAGATGTTTTAGTGACTGGTGCTACGGGCGGAGTAGGTAGTGTAGCAGTTAGCATTTTAGCGAAGCTAGGATATAACGTAGTAGGATCAACTGGGAAAATGGAAGAAGAACAGATGCTACTACGTCTAGGAGCGAAACAAGTTATTCATCGTGAAGAATTGAATGATAAGTCCGGGAGACCGATGTTGAAGAGTGTATACGCAGGTGTTGTCGATACAGCAGGTGGAAACATGTTAGAAAGTTCTTTAAAGGTAGTTAAGTATGGAGGCTGTGTAACAACGTGTGGTAACGTAGCAGGGCATGAATTAAATACAACTGTATACCCATTCATATTGCGAGGGATTAGCCTTTTAGGAATAGATTCAGTTCAATGTCCAGTAGATATGAGAAGAGAAGTGTGGGCATTGCTAGCCGGTGAGTGGAAAAATTCAGAGCTATTATCTTATACAGAAGAATGTACATTAAAAGAATTAGATGAGAAGTTTGCACTTATACTGCAAGGAAAGTTAAAAGGAAGAACGGTTGTAAAGATGAAATGAAAAAAGAGACGCTCAAATTAGCGTCTCTTTTCTATTATAATGATTGTTTTAAATTTACTTTTCCTTGCTCACCTAAAACGCCATCAGCAATATTTACAGCGTGATCACCGATACGCTCTAAGTTACTTACCATATCAACGAAAATGATGCTTGCATCACCTGAACAGCTACGTTCGTTTAAACGTAATACATGACGTTTACGAAGAACACGTTCCATTTGGTCAATTTTACGTTCTTTCGCAATAACCGTTTGAGCTAGTTCAGTGTCGAAGTTTGTTAAAGCATTGATTGCATCTTGTAATGTTGAAATTGTTAATTCAAGCATTTCATTTAATTCAGCTAGTGCTTCGTCTGATAGTGAAACACGGTTTGAAATTTGGAAATCTACAAGTTCTACCAGGTTTTCTACATGATCACCGACACGTTCAATATCTCCAACAACACCTGCTAAAACTGAATGTTTTTCAGAGTCTGTAGGTGAAAGTGGTTTTTCTGATAGTAAAACTAAATACTCGGTAATTTTTTTATCTAAATTGTTAATAGCTGCTTCTAATTGAGTAGCCATGTCAGCGTGTTTTTTGTCTTGTGTATTTAAAAATTGATTTGCTTCTTTTAATCCATTTAATGAGAACTCAGCCATGCGAACAATTTCTTTTTGCGCTTCTGTTAGTGCGATAGCAGGAGATTGTTCAATAAAGATTGGATTTAAATGTTGCGGTTTAAAATCAATAGCGGAATCTTCACCGCGAATGATTTTTGTTACAATCCATGCTAACACTGCAATGAATGGGAACTGAATAACTGCATTCGTTATGTTAAATGTTCCGTGAGCAAATGCGATTGTCATTTCTGGATTTAAGTTTAATGATGTTTGGAAATATTGAATTAAACTTGTAAATGGTACTAATAAAATTGTAAAGATGATTGCACCGACGATATTAAAGATAACGTGAACTAATGCTGCACGTCTTGCTGCAATAGAAGTACCGATTGCTGCTAATACAGCTGTAATTGTTGTACCGATGTTATCACCAAATAATACAGGAAGAGCAGCTTGTAAATCGATTGCACCTTGACCGAATAATTCTTGTAAAATACCGATTGTCGCACTTGAACTTTGTACAATTAAAGTGAAGACTGTACCAACAACGATTCCTAAGATTGGGTTATCACTCATACTAACCATTAATTCTTGGAATGATTCTAAAGAGCGAAGAGGTTTCATACCTGAGCTCATCAATTCTAAACCAAAGAATAACATACCAAAACCGAATATAACTTGACCTAAAGAATGTACTTTTTTATTTTTAAAGAAGAATAATAAGATTGCTCCAACTGCCATAATTGGAAGAGCGTATTCTCCGATTTTAATCCCGATAATAAATGCAGTAACTGTCGTTCCAATGTTCGCACCCATAATAACACCAATTGCTTGTCTTAATGTCATAAATCCGGCACTTACAAGTCCGACTGTTAAAGCGGTTGTTCCTGAACTTGATTGAATTAATACTGTAACTAACATACCTGCTAGTACACCCATAAGAGGGTTTGTTGTAAAACGATCTAGAATATCGCGAAGACGATCTCCAGCTGCTTGTTGCAGTCCATCGCCCATGTATTTAATCCCGAATAAGAAAATACCTAATCCACCAATGAACTGGAAGATCATATCTTGAATATTGTATTCCACGCATTCCACTCCTTAAATTTCATGTACGATGTAATTATTAACTAAACCTTGAGGCACTGTAAACGGTTTGTCTGTAAAATTTACACTAAATTTACAAAGTGATAAAAAGTTTACAATTCTTTAAAGAAACACCTGGATTTAATTGGTTTTTTAGATGATATATCTGATCGGTTTGTAAAGAAGTCACATTTATCACACTATTTGCGGATAGTAAAAATAGGAGAGGTAAACTATCCAAATTGGATGCGCTAAGTAAAGTGTCACCGTATTTATAATAATGATTCTTTGTATATTTTTTGATTAAAGTTAGAAAAATATGTAGGGGAAATGGGGGAGGTTTGAAATGAGTGTACTGATGAAAGTAAAAAAAACGATTGAAGTATCTTAATCTACTTCTTTGGAGTGCTTGCAACATTAAAAAAGAGCAATTCGCATATGAATTTGCTCTGGTTTTTTATGTTAAAAAAATTTGAGTACTTCGTATTGTAAAAACTGTGTGCAGTGTGCTTGTTTATCATGCTATTTGTGGGAGATAAAGCTACCCACTGATTAAAGTTTCACTTTATTAGGAGTTGTCGTTATGTTTCAAGTTTATGACGACATTTCCCTTTTTGTGTCCTTTTTCAACATATATGTGAGCTTCAACAATTTCCTCAAAAGTGTATTGCCTATCAATGACCACTTTTATTTTACCGTTCTCAACAAGTTCTTTAAGGAAATTTAATGCTTCGGAAGTTTCAGGTGCGTTTTGACTTAATATTAGTCTCTTGCGACTTGTCAATTTAGTCCATAGCATTTGAGCACTCGGTAACGGTTCAACGATATTTATATAGGTACCATCTTCCTTTAACTTTTTAATACAATCTGAAAAGGAACTCCTATTTACCGCTTCAAAGATAACATCATAAGTTTCGTCTGTAGTAGAAAAATTTTTTGTTGTGTAATCAATTACTTCGTCAGCTCCTAGAGATTTTACCAATTCTAAATTTGAGCTACTGCACACCCCTGTAACTGTTGCCCCAAAATACTTGGCAATTTGTACTGCATAACTTCCTACGCTTCCAGAAGCTCCATAAATAAGGACGTTTTGACCGCTCTGAACGTTAGCTTTTTTAAGGAAGAACAAGGCTGTACGTGCCCCGATTGGAATGGCTGCAGCTTCTTCATAGGTTATATTGGAGGGTTTCATGCACACTGGTCCATCTTCAGGTAGACAAATATACTCAGCATAAGAACCAAAATTTACTTGGGTAGCTGCAAAAACTTGGTCTCCTTTTTTAAATCGTGTGACGTCTTTTCCTATTGATTCAACTTCGCCAGCCAATTCCATTCCTAGTATTTGTTTTCTCGGTTGCTTAAAGCCAAGTGCGATTCGAGCAGGTAGCCAAACAGAAGAGGGAACAGTAAAACTCCGTGAGCGAATATCTCCTGCTGTTACGGTTGTAGCTTTTATTTTTACTAGTATTTCGTTTTCTTTAGGAGTAGGTTTTTCTACCTCTTTCAGTTGGAGAACGTCAGGGGGACCGTATTTTGTGTACATTATGGCCTTCATTATATTTCCTCCAATTCGTTCTATATATTAATATCATACGAACAACATGAATAAATAGAACAGCGGTTCACTCTTCAATACAATGCAAAAAGCAGTGTGATTTTTCTTAGGAATCCACTGCTTTTTTCATTTGTGTATACATGATTTTTTTAGTTTAAGTAATTTGAAAAAGAACTAATTAACATTACCCAACGGCTTTTTCTTTTGTTTTATCCCCCTGTTTTTGCTTCCGTAAGCTTGTAATGTAAACGAAAAGGAAGGCGATAAGTAATAGAGAGGAATATCGATATACAGTTGCATAGTTGGTAAAGTGTGCAATGAATCCAAAAATAATCGCTCCAGCACCAATTCCAAGATCAAATGCTGAGAAGAATGTTGCTGTTGCTACTCCTCTCCGGTGCGGTGCTACTCGGTCAATCATCCATGCTTGTAGTGCCGGTTGAATTGCTCCGAAACCACTGCCGTAGCAAGCTGCGGCAATAATTAAACTCGGAATTGTAGTTGTATACGACAGCAAAATAATACCTGTAAACGTAATAATAACTCCTGGAATGATGACGAATGTATGGCCTTTCGTATCATATAATCTTCCAGAAAACGGACGAGTTACAGCGATTGCAAGTGCGTTAAATAAAAAGAAGAGACTGATATCAGCAATCCCGACTTCCGTAGCAAATAATGTGATAAAGCTCCCAATTCCCCCGTACATTAATGTAATACATAATATTAATAATGAAGGAAGTAAAGCTTTACGCTCAATAAATCCATCGAGAAAGGTACCAGATGTTTGCTGTGGTGGTTGCGGCGATTTTTTGATTTGAAGTAGTTTCGTTAATATTAATGAAACTATTGTGCATGAAAGTGCACATAAAAAAAGAATCGTGAAGTTATATGTTTGCATAAGCCAAAGTCCAATAAGCGGACCGAGCGCCATGGCGATAGTTCCAGAAAGACCGAAATACCCCATGCCTTCACCACGGCGAGCTTGCGGAATTAAATCTGAAACGACAGTTCCGTATGTAGTCGTTGTAATACCAAAACCAGCTCCATGTAAAATTCGAACGGCAAGCAATAGGAAAACGGTTGAAGCGAAAAGATAACTGCCCATAGCGAGTAAACAAATAGCGGTACCGATCATTAAAATGATTTTTTTGTTGAATTTCTGCAAGGCATTTCCAGTTAGCGGCCTAATAAAAAGTGCTGCAACGGTAAACATGCCGACAACGAATCCGATATTTGAACTTGTGCCCCCAATTTCTTTCACATAAACAGGTAAAGTTGGAATTAACATTTGAAATCCTAAAAACATACATAAGTTTGCTAGAATTAGCGCAATAAACTCTTTTGTCCATAACGGTTCTCGTTTTACGAGTACTGCCTCCCCCATATATTCATCCCCTATATAAAAGTTTTCTCTGTTCTTTCGAGTATATGTAGTGGTCAACGTAACAGTCAAGGAAGGTGCCTTGAAAACGTATAACAATTTTCGAGGCAAAAAAACTGACAAATTTGTGGAAAGACTACACAACTTTGAAAAAAAGATGTAAAGTATAGATGTATAGACTAGTAGTTGTTATGAATGATAGAAATTATTTTTTCTTTAAAGAAAGCGGATTCAAATGGTAGTGGGCGAGAAGGGGATACATACTTTTTCACTACATATATTTGAAAAGGTTTACAATATGATGAAGAAAGAGGCGTCGTGTACATATGAGACGATTAGGTATTTCTATTTATCCAGAACATTCGACAGTAGAGGAAGATAAGGAGTATTTAACATTAGCAAGTAAATACGGATTTACACGTGTATTCACATGTTTATTATCTGTAGATGGCGAAAAAGAGACAATTATAGAAGCGTTTAAGGAAACGATCTCTCATGCGAATGCATTAGGGTTCCAAGTATTAGTTGATATTAGTCCAGCTGTTTTTGAACAACTAGGTATTTCGTACGATGATTTATCGCTCTTCCATGAACTAGGTGCTTATGGTATTCGTTTAGATGTTGGTTTCTCAGGTTTAGAAGAATCGATTATGACGTACAATCCATACGGCTTAAAAATTGAGATTAATATGAGTAACGGTACGAAGTATGTAGATAACATTATGAGCCATAGACCAAATCGTGAAAATTTAATTGGCTGTCATAATTTCTATCCGCATCGTTATTCAGGATTATCATATGATCATTTCATTAAATGCTCGAAACAATTTAAAGATTACGGTATGAGAACAGCTGCTTTTATTTCATCATTCGATGCAACCTATGGACCTTGGCCAGTAACAGAAGGGCTATGTACGCTAGAGCAGCATCGTGAATTGCCAATGACAACACAAGCGAAGCATTTGTTTGCGACAGAATTAATTGATGATGTTATTATTGCGAACGCTTATGCATCAGAAGAAGAATTACAAGCACTAGGTGCATTAAATAAAGAGAAACAAACATTTGATATAGGACTATATGATACAACAACAGAATTAGAAAGAATTATTGTGTTAGACGAACCGCATTTTTATCGCGGAGATGTATCTGAATATATGATTCGTTCTACACAGAGTCGTGTGAAATATAAAAAAGAAGAGTTCAAACCGCATAATACGCGCGAAATTAAGCGCGGTGATCTTTTAATTGATAATGAACAGTATGGTCAATATAAAGGTGAATTGCAAATTGCTTTAAAAGATATGGTGAATACAGGAAAAACAAATGTAGTTGGCCGAGTTGTAGAGGAAGAAATCTTCTTATTAGATTATTTACAAGCTTGGGATAAGTTTGGATTTACATTAAAGAAATAGAGAAAATAAAAAAGGAAAAAACTACTGACCTCAGCAGCTTTTTCCTTTTTATATATATAGAGCGAGAGGAAGAGCTATGACAAAAGTGCATCAGCGATTAATTTCCATTTTAGAGGAGTTTTTAGAAGAGAAATCGATGTTAAATAGGGCCTTTCTAGCGAGCCGTTTACATGTATCAACGAAGACGATTCAAAAGGATATAAAATTATTAAATGATATATTGGAAGAACACGGAGCGAAAATTGAATCACAAAGGGGGAATGGGTACGAACTAGAAATTATACAAACTAAGAAGTTTGAAGATTTTTGCGTAAATGTATTTCAAAAACAGACGGAAAAGATTCCCACTTCTTATGAAGAAAGAGTAGCGTATATTTTACAACGTATTTTAACGACAGATGGGTATGTGAAGCTTTCACAGCTAGCGGAAGAGATTTATGTGAGCAAATCTACTGTAAACTTAATTATGAAAGATGTTACGGATATTTGTAGTCGCTATGAGTTACAAATTGAAAAAAGACCATATTATGGTATACGTATTGTGGGAGAAGAATTTAATATTCGTTCTTGTTTATCACAATATGGTTTACCGCGGTATGACCATACTCCGTTTCATGAGAACTATGAGCAGACGGACACATATTTATCGTTACCTCATATTTCTCTCATCCACTCAGTTATATTAAAGTATATCGAGGGAGGAACGATATATTTATCAGATATAGAAATTGATAATTTATCAATTCATATTGCGATTGCTTTAAAGAGATGTCAAGATGATCATTACATTCAAGCACTGCATGTAGAGGAATCTGAACTTATAATAAAGAAAGAATATAAAATTGCGAAACAGATTTTAGGGAATTTAGGGGAAGAGCTAAAACTTCAATTTCCAGAAGAAGAAATTTTATATGTGACGATGCATTTATTAAGTACAGCTGTTACAGCAAGAGATCGCTGTGAAAATGTGGAAGAGCTATTAGGGAAAGACGTATATGCATTCATGCAGCATATTCTTTTCAAAGTAGCGGAAGAACGGAATCTTACTTTTTATTATGATGAAGAATTATTATTTGGTTTTGGTATTCATTTAAAAACGTTATTAAATCGTTTGAAATATAAATTAAATACGAGAAATCCTCTTTTGGCAGAAGTGAAAAAAATTATCCATATGCTTTTGAAATTGCAGTTCTCGTTGGGGATATAATTGGTGAATATACGGGTGAATCCATTCCAGAGAGTGAAATTGGTTATATTGCCATTCACTTTGGAGGGGCGATGAGCCGTTTACAAGAAAAAAATCAAAAGAAAAGATGTTTATTAGTTTGTGCGACTGGTCAAGGGAGTGCACAGCTACTGAAATATAAAATTCTATCACAGTTTCGAGATAAATTAGAGATTGTAGGTATTACAGGCTATTATCAATTGAAGGTAGAAGAACTTTACAAAGATAAAATAGATTGTATTATTAGTACGATTCATATACCGAGTGGTTTGCCTGTGCCAGTTATAAAAGTGAATTCAATATTTGATGATAACGAGATTAAATTGATTGGTCAGCAGTTATTTACGCATGTGAATAATAGTGTGCAGCAATATATTAAGGAAGATTTGATCTTTTTAAATCGTAGTGCTTCTACGAAAGAAGAGGTTATCCAGTTTTTATGTGAGAAAGCTGCTGCGAAAAGTTATGTACCCACAAACTTTTATGCTTCAGTTATGGAGAGGGAGAACACATCTCCTACAGCGGTTGGAAATTTAGTTGCGATTCCACATCCGATGCAGTTATTAAGTGAACAAACATTTTTGATGTTTTGTACACTTGATAAAGCTATTGATTGGGGAGATAAGAAAGTACAAGTTATTATTTTATTTAGTGTGAAGCGCAATAATAATGAAGATTTACAAAAGCTTTATGATTTTTTATATGATATTATGTCTAGTCAGAATACGATAGAGAAATTAACTCAGGCTGAAGTAATTGAAGATTTCCAAGAGATATTATTATCTTTATAAGAAAAGTATATAAAAACTTCCGTTACATAACGGAAGTTTTTTATGTTTAATTGTATGCGTTTTCATAATAAGATAAAAATATAGAAAAAACATAGCTTGGAGGAATTTAAAATGACTGATATGCAAACTCCATTTGCGTTAATTTTACATGGTGGCAACGCTAGAAGCGCGGCACTTGAAGCGATTGCTTTTGCAAGACAAGGGGATTTTCAGAATGCGAGTGAAAAGATGGAACTTGCTAGTGAGGAAATATCATCCGCTCATCGTATTCAAACGGATTTAATTCAAGAGGAAGCAAGAGGAAACCATGCAGAAATAAGTTTATTATTAGTGCATGCACAAGATCATTTAATGAATGCCATTACAGTGAAAGAGCTTGCTGAGGAATTTATTACTCTTCATAAACGAGTGGAAGAGAAAGTGACAATATAATATGTACATTTTATTATGTTGTGCAGCAGGCATGTCAACGAGTATGGTTGTAAGAAAAATGCAAGAAGAGGCAAAGAAACAAGGGAAGGATTATAAAATTAAAGCAGTTGATTCGGAACTTGTGAAATTGGAAATAAAAAATGCTGATGTTGTTTTAATCGGACCACAGGTGAAGTATTTGTTTCCAGCAGTGGAGTTTCTTGCGAAGTCATACGATATACCAGTTGCAATTATAGAACAACGAGATTATGGCATGTGTGATGGTTTGAAAGTACTTAAGCAAGCCGAAAAGTTAGTTTTAGCGTAATTATATTTTTTTAAATATAAACATTATAATGTTATAACTTTTGTTTTCGGCAGATTGAACATAGGGAGGGTTATCGATGAATGGTTTTATGAGTTTTATGGAACAGAAGATTATGCCGACAACGCAAAAGATTGTGGGGCAACGACATTTATTAGCAATTCGGAATGGAGTTATTTCTACATTACCGTTAACGATTGTCGGGTCATTTTTCGTTATCTTTTTAAATTTACCAATTGATGCATATATGGAGTGGATTGCACCGTTTCGCCATATTTTAGATATTCCATTCCGATTTACAGTAGGTTTAATGGCTTTATACGCAGCATTTGGGGTAGGGGCCTCACTTGCGAACTTTTATCAGCTCAATCAGTTAAGTGCAGGATTATTATCTGTACTCGCCTTCTTACTAGCATCAGTTGAACCTATTCAAATAGCAAAAGCTGTACCAGGTGTTATTGATGCAGGAAGATATATTTCAGTAGGGACATTAAGTGCTACGTCTTTATTTGGAGCTATTGTGACAGCATTAATTGCAGTTGAAATTTATCATTTCATGATTAAGCATAATATTTCGATTAAATTACCAGATAGTGTACCACCAGCAGTTGCAAATTCATTTGCAGCATTAATTCCAACTTTAGTAGTTATTCTTTTATTCTGGGGTATTCGTTACGGTTTGAAATTTGATGTAAATACAACGATTACATATTTAATTGCACCATTAAAGTCAGTATTAGTAGGAAATAATTTATTCGGTGGTTTATTAACAGTATTCCTAATCGTATTCTTCTGGTCGTTCGGTATACATGGCCCAGCGATTTTAGGAACAATCATTCGTCCAATGTGGGATTCAGCAATTCTTGAAAATATGGAAGTATTCACGGCTGCAGGAAATGCACATCAATTACCAAACTTATTCACAGAGCAATTTATTCAATGGTTCGTATGGATTGGTGGATCAGGCTCAACGTTAGCCTTAGTTATTATGTTTATGTTCTCTAAATCTAAGTTCCTAAAAGAATTAGGTAGATTATCATTCGTACCAGGTTTATTCAATATTAACGAACCAATTATTTTTGGGGCACCAATTGTAATGAACCCGATCTTAATTATTCCATTCGTTATTACACCGTTAGTTACAACGACAGTATCATATTTCGCAGTTGTTTCAGGTATGATTCCGATGATGATGGCAAAGCTGCCATTTACGATGTTAGCGCCAATTGCAGCTATTATTAGTACGGACTGGACAATTATGGCTGGTGTACTTGTACTTGTTAACTTTGTTATCTCATTCGTTATTTACTATCCATTATTCAAAATGTATGAGAAACAACAATTAGCAGGAGAGGAGAAAGCAGAATGCTCGGAGCAATTATCATCTTAATTACATTTGTAGCGGGGCAGTGCATTGCGCATTATTCAAAATGGGTACAAAGTAAATCTTTATTAGTGTTACTACTTGTATCGATATTATTTATTGGATGTTCAATGGGAGCTTATGTAGCATTTAGCTTACAATCACCGTTCTTTATCATTGTACCAACGATTTTATGTGCGACATGTTTATCTGCAAAATATAGATTTACGAGCATGGCATTAATACAACGTGTGAAGGAGATGCAAAAGCATGGAGCGTAAATTAGGAATTTCTCTTTATCCAGAGCATTCAACGAAAGAAAAAGATATGGCATATATTTCAGCAGCGGTACGTCACGGTTTTTCAAGAATATTCACGTGTTTACTGTCTGTGAATCGTCCGAAAGAGGAAATTGTAGCGGAATTTAAAGAAATTATTGCGCATGCAAAAGAGTATAATATGGAAGTTATTTTAGATGTAGCTCCGGCTGTATTCGATCAACTTAGTATTAGTTATAGTGATCTATCATTCTTTGCAGAGTTAGGTGCAGATGGCATTCGTTTAGATGTAGGGTTTGACGGGTTAACAGAAGCGAAAATGACGAATAATCCATATGGCTTAAAAATTGAGCTAAATATAAGTAATGATATTGCCTATTTTGAAAATATCCTTTCGCATCAAGCGAATAAAGCAGCTTTAATTGGTTGTCACAATTTTTATCCGCAAAAATTCACTGGTCTTCCGTATGATTATTTCATTCGCTGTAGTGAACGTTTTAAAAATCACGGTATTCGCAGTGCAGCCTTTATTACATCGCATGCAGCTGACATCGGTCCATGGGATATTAACGACGGATTATGTACATTAGAACAACATCGTAATTTAACAATTGAAGTGCAAGCGAAACATTTATGGGCAACAGGGCTTATTGATGATGTTATTATCGGAAATGCTTATGCGAGCGAAGAAGAATTAGAGAAACTAGGAAACTTAAATCGTTACATGTTACAGCTGAAGGTACAATTTGTAGATGAAGCGACTGAAGTAGAGAAGAGAGCGACACTGCAAGAATTACACGTAAGACGCGGCGACATAACAGAATATATGGTGCGTTCTACAGAAGTACGTAAAAAATATAAAGACGACGATTTCCCAGTACGAGAAAGTGTACCACAGGAAAGAGGCCAAGTTGTAATTGGTAACAACTCATTTGGAAAGTATAAAGGTGAGTTGCAAATCATCTTGAAAGAAATGCCGATAGATGAACGGAAAAATATCGTCGGTACAATTGCTGAAGAGGAGTTGTTCTTGCTAGATTATGTAGGGGCTTGGACGCAGTTTACTTGTGTGGAATAGGGAAGAGAAGGAGGGGGATGCTATGGCATCCTCTTTTTTCTGTTGAAATAGTAGTCTATCGTCTATAGAATTCAAAGGGATGGATTTAATTTGGACAGGAGAGAAGGAGATGAAAGAGTATATAGATGATTTATTAAGCCGGATGGCTGATGAAGAAGCAGAGATTCGGCATCGTGCGTATGATGAAGCAAAAGCGCTAAATGATCTATTAATTTTTCCTTATTTACAGCAAAAGGTAATCAAAGCCAAAAAGGTATCTATGAAGAAAAATATTTATTATTTAATGACGAAACTCGCTATAAATACGAAAGAAATCTGTATTGCTGATTATCTTATAGATCGTTTGGAGTGTGAAGAAAGCCCAACCCTGTTAAGTGGATTGCTTAGTGATATTTATAAATTGCCAGAAGTAAGTAATACAAATAAAATTCTGCCTTATATTTATCATAAAAACGATAGTGTTCGTTATTGGGCTATTTCTTCCTTAAAGTTATATAAATCAGTAGAAGCGGAAAGAGCTTTACTAAAGTTGCTGACTGCTCAAGAAAATAAAGATGAGATTACAAATATTTGTTATACTTTGCTCGAGATTGGAACAAAGCAAGCGATTCTTCCGCTAACAAAGCTTTTATATAGTGATAGTGCCTATGTTCGTTCAGCTGTTATTGGGGTTTTAGCGAAAATAGGGGGAGTGGACTTACAAATAGTGTATATTGAGGCTTTAGCAGATAGAAATGTTATGGTGAAATATGAGGCTGTTCGGGCTCTTTATGCATATGGAGATGAAATGGCGATTAAGCCAATTTGCGAACGTGTGAATAAAATTGTTTCTAGAAGACGTAAAAATGAAGTAGAGCCTATTGATGAATCAGAGATCATTATCGCTCTTCGCTTCTTACATCAGTTCGCGCTGATCAAGAAGAGGTTTTAAAGACGTTTGATAAAGTATATAACAAACGAGGAAATTTATTTATGTCAGAGAGAAAGTGGCTTCGAGACACTATTTCGTACTTTCAAGAGAAAGAATGTAAGAATCATAAAAAAAGAGTCAGCCTCAACGTTGAGACTGACTCTTTTTTTATAGTAATTAGTTTAAAATTTTCACTGTAACTGTTTTACGTCCCCAGTTACTTGATGTGCCTTTATCTGGCATTAAAACGTCAATTTTATTTCCTTTAATAGCTCCACCAGTATCACCAGCGATTGCTACTCCGTAACCTTCAACCCATACTTTTGAACCTAATGGAATGACACTTGGATCAACTGCAATTAGTTTCATGTTTGGATTTGCTGTTAAGTTGTGACCTAAAGCTGATTTTACTTGGTCGCCTGCTTTATAACCATTTTCAAGTGGATCTGCTGTGTAAGCTGTTGCTTCAACTCTTAATTCACGAGAAGAAGATGGTGTACTTGTTTCAGTTTCTTTCGCAACAGGTTGTTGTGTAGCTGGTTTTTGAGCTTTAGCCGCTTCACGAGCTTTAGCTGCCTCCTGAGCTTTAGCTGCTTCACGAGCTTCAGCCGCTGCCTGAGCTTTAGCTGCTTTACGAGCTTCAGCCGCTGCCTGAGCTTCAGCTGCTTCACGAGCTTTAGCTGCCTCCTCGGCTTTAGCTTCTGCTTGAGTTTCAGCTTCTGCCTGAGCTTTAGCTTCTGCCTGGGCCTTAGCTGCTTCTTGAGCCTTAGCTTCTGCTTGAGCTTCAGCTGCTGCCTGAGCTTTAGCTGCTTCTTGAGCTTTAGCTGCTTCTTGAGCCTTAGTTGCTTCTTGAGCTTTAGTTGCTGCCTGAGCTTCAGCTGCTTCACGAGCTTTAGTTGCCTCTTGAGCTTTAGCTTTTGCTTGAGCTTCAGCTACTTCCCCGGCTTTAACTGCTTCACGAACTTTAGTTGTATCTTGAACTTTAGTTACTTTTTCAGCTTTAACTACTGGCTGAACTTTAACTGGCGCGTTCCCTGTTAAGTAAGGAACGTGTACATAAGCTGTTTTGCCGTTATATTCAAATTGAATCCAATCATTTTGTACTTGGTGTGTTGTTTCGATTACATCATCTTTTTTCAACTTACCAAGAATTTCTGAGTCTGTGTTTGCACCAGCACGTACGTTTAATACGTTTGCTGTTACGTAGTAAGTATCTTTTGTATAGTCAGCGCTTATGAAAGCCTCTTTACCACTATTTAATTTAACTTTTGACCATCCGTTTTCTGTATGTAAAACGTCAACCTTATATCCATCTAATAACTTTCCGACAACTTGTGATTCAGTAGTTGGGTTTTCTCGTACATTTAGTACATCAGTTGTTACAATCGTTTCTGCTTTAGCAGATGTTGTGAAAATCCCAAGACCAAAAACCGCTGCTGTTGCTATGCCCATAAATTTTTTCATAATAGCCTCCATTGCATTTGTTTTCGTTGACCTCATTATAGCAACCATTATTTTCTTATTTGCGGAAAACACAAAACTACAAAGCATTCGTAACGAGGCATTAATATTCTGTAATAA
Organism: Bacillus sp. MYb209; assembly: GCF_002975175.1. GTDB lineage: Bacteria > Bacillota > Bacilli > Bacillales > Bacillaceae_G > Bacillus_A. Next base: position 143,845 of record NZ_PCNZ01000006.1, on the reverse strand, counting down.
TTCCATTAATATCCTGATAGCGTTTTCTTTGCGTTTTTTGGGGGATTAGAACATATGATTCATAAAATCAATACTATTTTAATTACTAATAGATTAATAGTGTATCAGTGGTGTTTCTTAAATGTTTCTGTAACATTACGGAAAAGGGGTATTTAACTGTTTGAATCGCAATGTAGTTATAAAAATATAATCTTTTTGTGTGCGAAGTCATATATATAGGGTGGATTTTAATAAAATAGAGATATAATTGTTACAAAATAAGTTGTAGTATGGAAAAAATTACGCCTTGAATTTGTTCTTTTACATATTATTTTTGCAATAATAGGATTGCTTGATAGCTTTCGTGAGAAATGAAAGTTTAAATGATAAAAAGACTTCGAAAGATATTCGTAACTTAAAACATATATAATAGAAGAAACACAATTTGAAGGGGAGATATCGTGATTAATTGGTTCACGAATTGCAGTAGAATTATATAATAGAAGTTAGAGGTTCTTATTTTTGTCAAAACGTCGATAAAATCGAATTTGCCTTCAATAAAATAAAAAACGTAGGAGTGTAAACTCCTACGTTTTTTATTTACTCATATCGTAAACATTCAATTGGATCAAGTTTTGCAGCTTTGTTAGCCGGTAGTAAACCGAATGCAATACCGATTAGCATTGAAATACCTACTGAAAGAAGTCCAAGTTCTTTTGAGATAACGAGTGGCCATCCGGCAAAGATTGAGACGATCCAAGCGAAGAAAATACCGAGCATGAATCCGATGAAACCACCGAGTCCTGTTAAAATACAAGATTCAATTAAGAATTGCGTTAATACTTTACCGCGCGTTGCACCAAGTGCTTTACGAATACCAATCTCACGTGTACGTTCTGTTACAGATACAAGCATGATGTTCATTACACCGATACCACCAACAAGTAAAGAGATAGCAGCAATACCACCGAATACCATTTTCATCATACCGATTGATTCATCTAATTGCTTTGTAAACTCACCCATATCTTGGGCTTCAAATTTATGTTCAAACTTAGGAGCTTTCATTTCGTTTAAAACGGAAACGGCTTGTTTTTCTACACTTTTACGTTCTGCTGGAGAAACTAGTGTTAGTTTTACAGAGTCATATTCATTTACTCCAGAAATTACAGGGGCGTTTTCAAGTGACGTGTAACCTTCAGCCATAGCCATTCCGAATTCATTTTTCGTTTCGTACACACCGACTATTTTATATGGTTTTCCTTTTATATCAGTGTATAAATTTGATTCCCAACCATTAAATAATTTGTTGAAAGCTTCTTCATTTAATATAACAGCAGGAATCGCTTGGTTTAATTCGCTGTCGTTTAATTCACGACCGTGAACTAATTTTATCTTCGAATCTGTCATAAAGGCGCCTGTTCCACCTTTTAAATCAAGAGAGACATCTTTTGAACCAGAAGATGCTTTTACTTTCATACTTACATCTGGATAAACATCTTTAACGCCTGGTACAGTTTGAAGACGTTTTAGCATATCAGGTGTGATTTTGGCACTATCAGTTCCATAATCAGGGTTGTTGTAGTAAATCGTTACTTCCGTATCTTTTCCTTGGCCTAATTCTTTTTTAAACTTTGCGTTTGTACCATCACCCATTGAAATGATAGTAATAATGGCACTAATACCGATAATAATACCTAACATCGTTAATATAGAACGCATTTTATGAGCAAAGATAGAGGAAAGGGCCATGCGTATATTTTCACTCGTGTTCAAAATTAACCTCTCCAATCTTGGACGATATTTCCGTCACGAATTACAATTTGACGTGCTGCCGCTTCCCCGATTTCACGATCGTGGGTAATCATAATGATTGTTGAGCCTTGTTTGTTTAGTTCGTAAAAGAGGTCCATAATTTGTGTACTTGTTTTCGTATCAAGTGCACCCGTTGGTTCATCGGCTAAGATGAATTTCGGGTTATTTACGATTGCACGTGCAACCGCAACACGCTGCTTTTGTCCACCTGACAATTCGTTTGGCAGGTGAGTAGCGCGATCAGCTAAACTTACTTTTGTTAAAGCAGCTAATGAGCGCTCACGTCTTTCTTTTTTATCGACTCCAGCGTAAATAAGAGGTAATTCAACATTTTGTAGTGCTGTAAGTCTCGGTAGTAACATGAAGTTTTGGAATACGAATCCTATCTCTTTATTACGAACATGTGCGAGTTCTGTTTCAGACATATTTGAAATATTTTGACCAGCTAATTCATACGTACCTGTAGTTGGTTTATCTAAGCAACCGATAATGTTCATTAACGTTGATTTACCAGAACCAGATGGTCCCATTATAGAAGTGAATTCACCTTGGTTCAGTGTTACGTCAATTCCGTGTAATATTTGAACTGATTCTGCACCAGTTTGGAAGGATTTCGTGATGCTTTTTAAATTAATCACTGGGCGACAACCTCCATACCATCTTTTACATCTTTTTCAGGTTTAGAGATAATTTGCTCTCCTTTTTTCACTCCTGAAACTTTTGCTTCGCTATCTGTCTCGAATTCAACAGTAACCGCTTGTTCTTTCGCTTTACCGTCTTTTACAACGAAGACAACATTTTTGTCACCTTTTTTCACAATGCTGCTTTTCGGAACAATTGTACCAGTTGCTTCTCCAGATTTACTCGTTACGTAAACATGGAAGCCGTTTTGTAATTCTTCACTATTATCTAATGTGACAGTGAATTGATAATTAGAAACAGTTTTATTTTCATCCATGCTCTTTAATGGTGTAGAACCGATTTCTGTTACTTTTCCTGTCCAAGTCTTACCAGCGACAGTTTTTGATGAAACAGTTACTTCTTGCCCAACTTTCATACTAGCAAGCTCATATTCAGAAAGTTGACCTTTTACTTTAAATGGACCAGCGTGGCGAAGTGTAATGCCGCTCATACCTGTTTTTTCATCAGCAGTTTTCACGATATCATCAATTACGCCATCAACAGGGCTCGTTACAGAAAGTGTATTTAATTTCTCTTTTGCTGCTTTAATCATTTCATCAGCTTTTTCTACTTCAAACTTTTTCATTTCAAGTTGTGATTCTAATTGTTGAACTTCGATTTCCGATGCTTTTAATGCTTCCTGAGGAAGGCCAGCATTTTTATCTTTTTGTAATTTTTGTTTCGCTGCATCAATTTGTTTTTGATACAATGTTACTTCTTTTTGTGCGATTTTCTTTTGCATTTCTGCTTCCGTTACACCTTGTTTAGCAGTAGGGTCATTATATTTAAACAGAAGCTGACCTTTTTTCACTTCATCACCTTTTTTAACAGCTAATTCATACGTACCTTTTGTTGGATCGAATGAAATTGTTTCAATTCCATTTGGAATAACTTCACCGCCAAATTTTTGTGCATTTTCAATTTGTTTTTCGGTTACTTTATATCCGCTATATGCCATTGCTACTTCTGAACTACCGCCAGCTAAAGCAAAATATGATCCAGCCGCAATTCCGATTGCTACTACACTAGTAATTAACACTTTATTTTTCTTCTTCATCTATTTATCACCTTTTCGTTCGTTTTAGTATCTACATTAAGTATAGAAGAGGTGAAGAATCTGACAAATCGTTTTAGCTTACAATAACCTTACAGTTTTGTAAGGTATGGATATGTAAATGTAAGGTAGAGGTTGTCCTAGATTAAGCAAATGAATTGACTCGTTGTTTCTTTCCTACAATAATATTGTATGAAGGAGAGGAGGAAGGAAGATGGAAGCTTATTTTAGTGCGCATCCATTAAAACCATTTATTCCATACTCAAGGCAACATGCCATTATATTATTTATTATGTTGGTGGGGATATTTTTTCTATATCAATACCAAGATGTATTACGTCAAAGTGAGTGGAATATAACGGTTCGATATGCGATTGCATTTCTATTTATAGGAAGTGAAATTGGACTTCATATGTGGGAATGGAAAGCAGGGATTTTTGAGTTAGGCACTTCATTACCATTTGAGTTATGTACAATTAGTTTATTGTTAGCATCAATTATGATTGTAACGAAAAGTTATCGAATATATGAGATTGTGTTTTTTACAGGAATTATCGGTGCATCACAAGCCATTTTAACACTAAACTTGCAGTATGCTTTTCCGCATTTTCGTTTCATTGAATATTTTGTCGCACATATACTGCTCATTTGGGCACCGCTCTTTATGACTTGGGTGGAAGGGTATCGTCCTACTTTGCAGTCTATTAAACGGACGATGATATTTTTAAACGTATTAATTCCTATCGTTTCGTTTGTGAATTTTAAAACGGGTGGTAATTATATGTTTTTAGCTCATAAGCCAGAAACTGCCTCATTACTCGATATGTTAGGGCCACATCCTTACTATATTATTTCATTAGAAATTGCTGCTCTTACTGGATGTTTTATTTTGTATATGCCGTTTTCGAAAAGAGAAAAACATGTGCATAAAGAACCACTAGGATCATAACCTAGTGGTTTTTTGTATAAATATTTACAATCCAGAAAATTAAGAATAAAATTAAAGGGTAAATCATAGAGAGAGAAGGGGAAAAATGGTCAAAAAAGTTTTTTTGAATGGGATGGAAATGACGATTCAATTTCTTATTTCGATTTTGGGTATTATTTGTTTAGGGACACTGCCGAAATTATTTTATGGATTTGAGCTGAATGCATCAAAGTACATAAAGAGTTTAAAAGAAGTATTTGCGAACTTAATGGATATCTCCAATTTGCAATATGTGAGAGATAAATTTTTGTTTCCGCAATTGTTTGTCCATTATAAAGAAACGATTGTTATTTTTTTAGCCTCTTTTTTCATTTCATTATTTGTAGCATTTTGTATTGTTTATGTGATTATGAGTAGTTCGCCGCGTATACAACATCGAATTAAATCATTTCTCATCTTCCTAGAGTCCATTCCAGACATTCTTCTTATTTTAGGATCACAAATTTTAGTTATATGGTTTTTTAAACAAACGGGTTTTTTACCTTTTCAAATTGCGTCAATTGGAGGCGAGTCGATTAGAGGATTGCCAATATTTTGTTTGAGTATACCGACTACGATTATGTTTGTAAAAATGTTAGTGCTTCGTTTTGAAAATGAACTAGAAAAAGATTATGTACTATTTGCTAAGGCGAAAGGGCTGAATCGCTTTCATATTTTAAATCGTCATATTTTACGAAATGTGTTGCTTAGTACACTTTTCTTTGCGAAAACGAATATTTTTTTTATGTTATCCAATTTATATATTATAGAGTGGATTTTTAATACGGGTGGTATTTTTATGTTTTTGAAATCGTATGAGGGTATTAGGGTTGAGGTTTTCATCGTTAGTGTACTTCTTATTTATATTCCGATTTTTATTTTATTTAAATTGTTTCATTATCTCATTCCAGCTGCAATGAAGGAGAGATTATAATATGTGGACGTATATAAAACGCGATAAAAGATTTTGGATAAGCATTGGGTTTCTTCTCATATTAGTTCTTTTGAGCATCGGAAATACGATATGGAATGATGGACAGATTAAAAAAGTTACACTGCAATATGATGCGGCTGGCAATCCAGAAGTGCCACCGTTTTCACCTTCATTACAATTTTTACTCGGGACAGACCGGAAAGGATATGACCTTTTACATTTAGTCATTGAAGGCGCGAAATGGACGATTGGTATATCTATTTTAATTGCGGCACTTAGAATGGTAATAGGTGTGTTTTTCGGTGTTGTGCTCGGAACATATATAAAAAGAGGCTTTTCGAAGATTGAGGCTTTTTTTGATAGTTTCACAGTTATTCCGACAGTTATGATTGCGTATTTCTTTCTTCAATCTGTGAATACCTTTGGAAGTGGAGAGGAAACAACAACTTTTTTTGAAAGGGCTTCGTTTCAAGTTGTATTACTTGTAATGCTTGCGATGCCAGTTATTGCATTGTATGTTGCGAAGGAAGTTCGTAAATTACAAACAGAAGAATTTATTGATGCCGCGCGCATATTAGGTGGATCGAGAAGACATATTGTTATAAAGCATCTTTTTCCGCATCTCTATATGACGTTTATACTCGTATTTCTTCAACAGTTTACACAGACTCTTACTATTTTACTGCACTTAGGGTTACTGGAAGTGTTCTTTGGCGGAACTGTTAAGTTTTTAGGACCGGTAGAAGAATTAGACTCTTACACACATGAATGGTCAGGTTTAATAGGAGTTTATTTTAGATCATTAACAGTGCATCCATGGATTCCTCTTGTCCCAATTACATTTTTCGGGCTTACTATTTTTTCAGGAAATATGATTGTGAAAAGTATAGAAGAAGCGATGATGAAAGTTCGATTAGGGGGAGAGAGAAAGAAGACGGATGTAGAAGAGGAACAACCTGCTGTGCAGTCAAAAGAAGAGCTATTTACGTTTAAACATACGATGTGAAAATAAAAAAGAAGCAAGCATAATCAATGCTTGCTTCTTTCTATTTTGCAGAAATTTCGCCTTCAGCTTCTGTTTGCGGAATACAGTATCCGATTATTCCACCAATTATTGCTGGAACGATCCAGCCGATTCCTAAGTTGTAAAGAGGAATTGTGTGTACGATATTAGCGATAAAACTTGGAATCATTCCCATATTATCAAGTGCATGAATACAGCTAATAATGAATGCCGCGATCATCGCTCCGATATAGACAGAAGGTTTACGTTTCGTATATTTATCAATAAATGATACGAAAATTAAAATGATTGTAATTGGGTACAAAATAATTAATACAGGTAATGTAATTTTGATTAATAAGCTTAATCCTAAGTTTGAAATAATAAAGCTAAAGATACAAACGTATAGTACAAGCTTCTTGTATGAAACATTTGTTAATACTGTTGTGAAATGGTTGGCGAATGCACTTACAACACCGATTGCAGTCGTTAAACAAGCAGCTATAATCGCGATGCTTAATAAAATGTTACCGCTTGTCCCAAAGAATTGATACATAACGGTTGCTAATAGCTGACCACCGTTTTCGAATTGTCCTAAGTTTCCGTTTGAAGCTCCGATATAACCGAGTAAGAAATAAACAACTGTTAAGAAAAGGGCAGCAATGCTTCCGCAAATAATTGTATATTTCGCAATCGATTTTTTCTCTTGTATACCATTTTGGCGAATTGCATTTACAACAATTGTTGATAGTACGAGAGCACCGATTGCATCTAATGTTAAAAAGCCTTCGAGAAATCCTGTGAAAAATGGGATGTCTTTATAGTCGCCAATAGGTTCTGCGAACGATCCTGGCGAAAGAATTGCTTTTGTTGCCATAATTGCAATAATGCCAAGTAAAATTGGTGTTAATATTTTACCGATATGATCTACTAATTTGGATGGATTTAATGATAAGAAGTAGACGACTGTAAAGAAAATCGCACTAAAGACTAACATAGAGTACCATTGATCTGGGAAAAGTGGTGCGATCCCAATTTCGTAAGATACAGATCCAGTTCGTGGAATAACAAATAGTGGGCCGATTGAGAGATAAATAATGATAGCGAATATTGCTGCGAATTTTGGATGAACACGGCTCGCTAAAGTGTTAAAACTACCACCGGCAAGGGCAACAGCAACGATAGCAAGTAAAGATAAACCGACGTCTGTAATAATAAATCCTGTAATGGAAACCAACATATTTTCTCCTGAAGAAAGTCCGAGAAGTGGCGGGAAAATCATATTACCAGCACCGAAGAAAACTGCGAATAGTAGTAAACTAATCGAAAGTATTTGCGCTGGTTTTAAAGTTGTACGCATATAAAGAAAAGCCTCCTAATGAGTGTTTTTGTCGAAAATTCAAATAATTTGTCGAGTAACTGTTATTATTTTAAAGGTCTGATGACTAGAAAGCAATAGGGAATTTTGAAAATATTTTAAAATAATGCGTAAAACTGAATAAATATTCTATTTATATGTTAATAAGGAAGGATTTAACTTTTAACATAAAAACACACATATCGCTAGGATATGTGTGTTAAAAATAAATTTTTCGATCACGCTCTTCTTTTAAAATTTCTACTGCTTCTCGGAAGCGTTGTGAATGAACAATTTCTCGTTCGCGTAAAAAGCGTAAGCTATCATTTATGTCGGGATCATCTGATAAATCAATTAGCCATTGATAGGTTGCTCGTGCTTTTTCTTCAGCTGCAATATCCTCATATAAATCTGCGATAGGATCTCCTTTTGCTTGAATGTAAGTAGCAGTAAAGGGAACACCACCAGCATTATGATAAAACAACGCACTATCATGATTAGCATATTGTGCATCTAATCCAGCAGCTTTCATTTGTTCAGGTGTTGCATCTTTTGTTAATTTATAAATCATTGTAGCAATCATTTCTAAATGTGCGAACTCTTCTGTACCAATATCGGTTAGTAAGCCAACAACTTTGTCAGGAATTGTATAACGTTGATTTAAGTAGCGAAGGGCAGCGGCTAACTCACCGTCTGCACCACCATATTGTTCAACTAATAACTTTGCAAGTGCTGGATTACAAGTGCTCACTTTAACAGGGTATTGCAATTTTTTTTCATAAATCCACATATTTTCTCTCCTTCATCTTGTGTTAATGGACAGTAATAAGCATTCTTCTAGGCGAAGAAATAGCAGGGAATGTATAGTAGGCTTCATAATGATTTGGATTAAAGAATTCAAAACTAATGAAAGTTTTACGTTATATTTGCCATGGCCAAGGTCCTTTACTCCATTCCCATGGAGCATTTGAATAACTATTTCCAAACTGCTGAAGTGGACCGTATTTTTCTTCAATTTTTTGTTGTAATACTCTTCGTTTATAGGAGAAATCGTTGAATTGATTTATAGTTGCAGTATCGTCTGGATGCGTATCTAAATAGAGGGTAAGTTCAACTAATACAAAATCAAATTCTTGTAGTTCTTCAATCCATTTGTAATATTCATCAGGCAATGTTTGTGTCACGTTTTTGTTCACCGTCCTTTTTTGTGAGGGTTTTCATAATAATCATAAAATGCAGGCCATAGAGTCCCTTTTCTTAAAGCCTCTTTTGGTGGGAATTGCGGTAAATTAGTTGGTTGAAAGCCCATGTATAAGTGGGGGGGAGTTGAGTAATATTTTTTTCCGATTGGAGGACAAGGATCGTTTGGGCCGTGATAAGGTATGAAGGATTTCATGAATTTATCCATGTTACACTCCTCCTTTATAAATGAAATATTCATCACTATGTATTGTATTCGTACATAATTGTAAATTATGACTCATATAGAAAACTAATAGAGACAGGGGGAGTGCGGATGGATAGTATTACAACATGTATTGTATTAGAATCTAAAAACTTAAAGGAAACATTATATTTTTATGAAGGAATTTTAGGTTTTAAACCGAGCAAGGAAAGACCACAATTACGTGTAACAGGTGTTTGGTATGATATTGGTTCGACGAGAATTTGTTTTGTTGTAAATCGGAATTTTGGGAAGTACAGAGAGACTGTCACATCATCAGTGAAGGAAATATTTTTAAAAACTACAAATATCGAGCGAATAAAGAAAAAGTTAGAGTTTTATAAAATATCATTTGCAGAGGAATGCTATGGTGAAGAAGTAAGAATAAGTGTTTATGACCCAGATTGTTTTAAACTCCAAATTGTATCAAAAGAGAATACAGAATAGAGTCTTTTGTAATGTAATAATCTTAATGGCGAATGAAAAAAATATTGACAAGCCTCTCCAAATATTTTAATGTGATTGTATAAAATTGTGTATATAAAGGGGAGTAACTTATTACAATAAAGTCGTCATTACAGGGAGAAACCCTCGGCTTTATTGGCAACGTTTCGTTGTTAGTGAGACCTTTACCAGCAATGGTAAAGGCCCCTTATGTCTTTTTTAGGACCCTTACCATATTGGTGGGGTCCTTTTTGTATACAAAGAGAGGAGATATAAAATGAAAAAACTTATAAGTAGATTAAGAGTTGTATTTCATGTCCGCCGTTTTGTTCCATTTTTATTTGACTTTTTCACTTCAAAAGAGGTTTCAATAAAGAAGAAAATCTTATCTATTGCTTTTTTAGTTGGTTACGTTGCTATGCCACTCGATTTAATTCCAGACTTTTTACCGTTTATCGGTATTTTAGATGATATTGGAATTGTTTTATTCATTTTGAACCGAATCGTAAAGATGGCGCCAGTACAATTGCAAGAAAAACATAATGTAAATGTGGGATAGGGGCTAAAAGTATGGAGCAAATTATTTTAGATATAATCGAGTATTTAAAGCAGTTTTCTTATTTTGGAGTTGTGTTAGCTTTAACTTTTGAATTTATTCCAGCAGAGGTAGTTTTACCTCTTGTTGGGTATTGGGTATACGAGGGGGATATGAATTTTTGGCTAGCTGTGTTAGCCGGAACAATCGGTGGAACGACAGGCCCATTAACGTTATATGCACTCGGTTATTACGGTGGTCGTCCTCTATTAATAAAATACGGGAAATACTTCTTTATTAAAGAAGAACAAATTCAAAAAGCAGATGATTTCTTTGAGAAATATGGGCCGGTTGTAGCATTTTTAGGACGCTTCATTCCGGGAGTTCGAACACTTATTTCCGTTCCATGTGGTATGGCGAAAATGAATATATGGAAATTTAGCATATATACATTTGTAGCAATGTTCCCGTTAACGACTTTGTATATTTATTTTGGAATGAAATTAGGTCCGCATTGGAAAAAAGCAGCGGATGTTGTTGGACAATATATGCTACCGATATTAGCAGTCGTGCTTATTATTGTAGGTGGTATTTTAATCTATAAATTTATGAAAAAGAGGGACAAAACGGAATCTATTTAAAGATAAAGGTGCATAATTTTTGGTGAATATAGATGAATAATACAGGCAAAGGACTCTAAAGGACATACACATATAGGGAATATAAAAGAGAGAGGGGAAACAACTATGTCTTGTGAGTGCTCAGGGGCAGCGTTAACTTGTTGTCCAGATAAAAATTATGTGCAAGATAAAGTGTGTAGTCCGTGGTCTGCTACTGTAGTTGCAACAGCAATTGATAATGTTCTCTATACAAATAATATTAACCAAAATGTAATTGGTACTGGTTTTGTTAAATATGATGTTGGACCAGGCCCAATTACTGTAGAAGCACTTGATTCTGCTGGGGCTACAATTGATACACAAACATTAAACCCAGGAACGAGTATTGCTTTTACGTATCGTCGCTTTGCTAGTATATAAGTTGTGTTACCTGCAACACCTGCTGGAACGTATCAAGGAGAATTTTGTATTACAACACGTTATCCACTTTCATAGTAGAATAGGGGAGGATCAAAATGGGAATGAGAAGTTCCAGTTTGTCTTGTTGTTCTAATAAAACGCTTGTGCAAGATCAAGTATGTACAGACTGGTCTATTACAGGTGCTGGTACTCAAATTGTATACACGAATAATATTACACAAGAAGTGTACGGTTCAGGTTACGTGAAATATGATGTAGGCGCAAACCCGATTACCGTTGATTTTTTAGTAGGTGCTACAGTAGTTGATACGATTACTGTACAACCGCAAAGTAGTGGTACTTTCACAGTGCGACATTTTACTACTGTTCGAATTACTACGACGGGAACAACGGTTAATCAAGGAGAGTTTTGTATTACAGTACGTTATCCGATTTCATAAAAAAGCATACCGAAATGGTATGCTTTTTTGTTGGAGAAGGAATGAAATAGTTATTTTATAAACAACATGTAAATTGGCAACAGTACTTGCCTTCTAAATATAGTGAAGGATTATTTTGTATATTGATAACACTTACGGATTGTAAATCTTTTCCTGTGTAAGACATTGTATTACCAGGAAACACAGTGAAAATATTGGTTACTGCTCCGACGATTTGAATTGTAATTGCTTCAGTGCTGCTAGTACTATTATAAACCGAGACAGTACCTGATATAAGTAGTATCCCATCACTTTGCCACAGTATCATTGATGGTGATGCATCTTTGGTAGAGGGAATAGTGTTATTAGTTATGAGGAAGTTTCCTGCAAATTCATTTGTTACTCGTTCGCAACTTGGATTTGGAGGAGGGGGCGGTGGACAAGGGGCTGGACAAATGATAGATAAAGGAGCAAAACAACCAATATTTTTTTTGTTTTTCAATACAACCCCTCCTTTTTAAGTTGTCTTTTACTACTATTAAATGTAGAAGCATGGCCGATGTGTTAAGAAAAGAAGAAAATTTTTAAAATTAAGATTGTCTAATAGGCTTACAGCTTAACTTATCATTAATGTTATAGAAAAGATTATATGTAAATAGACATGGGAAAAGAATAATCAGACTCTTTTAGACAAAAGGTGTTTGTATACAATAGTACGAGTAATGTTGGACTTAACACCTAATTAACTGTATGTTTACAAAAATCTAATAAAATTCATTTGTTATTTAAACGACATTAATATGTTTTAGATAAAATAGCTCTTGTAATGAATCAATTATTATGAGGAGGATTCACGTGGAAAGAACTGCTTTAAGAAAAGTAAAAGGTCTTATTGGATTATTAATGGTGTTTGTATTGGCATTTGTATCATTTCCGTGGAGTACATCGGTTAAAGCGGAAGAGAAAAAGCAAGAAAAGGCACCAAGTGAGAAGAAAATCGTTTTCCCAGTTGTAAGTGATGTGCATATTAAAGATAGTGGAACAGATGATACGTTCCGCTGGAAAAGAGCGATTGAGCAATTTAATACGCTTGCACCAAAGCAAGATGCGTTTGTCATTGTAGGTGATTTTACTGATTCGGGTTCAGTAAAGCAATATGATCGTTTCATGCAAGTGTATAACGAAAATGCAAATAAAGATGCGGTACGAATGAATTCTCTAGGTAATCATGATTATTGGAACGGCTTATCTGTAGAGGGAGCACAGAAGCGTTTCTTAGAAAAGACAGGAATGGAATCGATTTATTATCATAAAGTGGTAAAAGGGTATCATTTCCTTGTTATGTCTCCAGAGGATGGGACAACACATGGCTATTATTCGGACAAGCAAATTAATTGGTTAAAAGAAGAAATGGCAAAGGCACAAAAAGATGATCCAGAAAAACCGATTTTTGTGTTTTTACATCAACATATTAAAGATACAGTGTACGGTAGCCAAGAATGGGGAACGAAAGATAGTGCAAAAATTAATGCGGTATTAAAAGAATACCCACAAGTAATTACGTTTTCAGGTCATTCACATTATCCGTTAGATGATCCAAGATCGATTCATCAAAAAGACTTTACGTCTGTTGGAACATCTTCTGTAAGCTATATGGAAGTTGAAGGCGGTAAAGTACAAGGGAATATCCCGCCAGGAGCTAGTACATTAAGCCAAGGTTTATTGGTAGAGGTAGATGACAAAGAGGTAACAATTAATCGCCGTGATTTCCATACAAACTCTTGGACAGGTGAGCCTTGGAAAATTAAATTACCAACGAAAAAAGAAGGATTCAACTATGTAGAAGATCGTGATAAAGAAAAGCCATACTTTGCGAAGGATGCAAAGCTTGCTGTATCAAATGTAACGGAAAATGCGGCAACAGTAACATTCCTGCAAGCGTTGGACAACCTTCTTGTTCATTCTTATCGCTTGCAAGCAAAGGATAAACAAACAGGTGAGATTAAAAATAAGCTATTAGCGTTCTCTGAGTTTTATCGTGATCCAGTGCCGAAAGAACTTACATTTACGCTTGCTGGATTAGATGGTGGGAAAACATATACACTTGAAGTGGTTGCAATTGATTCGTTTGGCAATGAAAGTGCGCAACCGTTAACTGCAGAAATCACAACGAAAAAAGATAATATTGATCCGAATGTGAAAGTACCAAAGGCAGACGTTTTTGATGTGAATTTCTTAGATGGTACATTTAAAGATAACTCACCGTTTGGAACAAAAGGTGATGTGAAAGGCAATGTATCTATTGAATATGATAAAGCGTTGAAAACAAATGTAATGAAATTAAATGGAAAAGCAAATACATTTGGGTACCTTCCATTTTCAGCAACACAAAAAGAAAAAGTAGCAAATTCATTTACGTTAGAAACTGTATTTTCAATGAATGAAATTCGCGGACAAGGTATTTTGCAAAATACAGAGAGCGGTGGAATTGGTTTTGAGTCTACAGGAAGTGGATATGTAGAATTATGGGCTCATATTGGCGGAAGTTATAAACGTGTGGGCGTTCAATTAGAAGCAAACAAAACGTATCATTTAACAGGAACGTATAATGGAAGTGAAGTAGCAATTTATGTAGATGGTAAAAAAGTAAATAGTCAGCCAGCTCAAGGGAAAGTATATCACCCGAACGTACCATTCGCATTTGGTGCAGATCCTGATAGCAATGGAAATGGCGGTATTCCGTTAAATGGACAAATTGCGTTAGCAAAATTATATAGTAAAGCATTAAGTTCTTCAGAAGTAGTAGCAGCATATAACGAGTTTTCTAATCGTACAAAATTAGAGCAAGTAAATGCGTTATATGAAGAGAGTGGAAAAGTGAAAGAAGTGTTAGCTGGTACTTATGAATTTGGTGAAAAACCAGGTCAGTATTCACAAGCAGCTTTTAACGAATTACAAAGAAGTTATGACAATGCAAAGAAAGTGTTTGAGAATATAGCAAGTACAGGAGAACAAATTGTTCAAATGTATAATGAATTAAAAACAGCAAACCAAACATTTGTACAATCAAAGGTAGCAGAAGAACAGCCAAAAACACCGAAAGAAAAATTACAAGTGAATATTGAATCTGCAAAAGCTTTAGTAAAGAAAGCGCAAGATGGAAATGTAACAGACGGTTCTGTTAAATCATTAAGTCAAAAAATCACAGTTGCAGAATCTGTGTTAAAAGATAAAAATGTAAAAGATGAGTATGTGGAATCAATGAATCGTACGCTAGAGCACGCTATTTCACTTGTTGAAAAAAGCATCAACAAATAAGGTATAAGAAAAAGAAGCTTATCATGATAGGCTTCTTTTTTGTTATACTAAAAGTAGTATAGAAAAAGGGAGCGAATAATTTGGAAGAGAAAAAGCTAAAGAGAATTCTTGAATATGTATGGATCGCCGTTGTGCTCCTTGTAGGATATTATTTATTAAAAGATAAAAGTATATGGGTTCTATTTTTAATGACATTTTTATTAGCTGGATTAGGAACGCTATTTATTAACTTTTTCTTTGATAGTGTAAACGCGTGGAGAAAGAAAAAGAAAGAGGCGAAGTAAGGGTGAAGAAGTATACAAAAGTAGCAGGTTATGTACTAACTTGCATCGGTATATTTTTCAGTTTACAATCGTTAACTAAAAAACATAATAGACATGAAAATAGCTCGCCGTTTCATAGGCGAGCTATTTTATTACGCTTTTTTCTTCTCATCATTTGTTTTTTCATTAGCTAAATGACTATGTTTTCTAGAGTAGAAAAAGTAGACGCATAAACCGATTATAAGCCAGACTGCAAAGCTGATCCATGTCGTTTTAGACAAATTAATCATTAAATATAAACAACAAAGAATAGCGACAACTGGTAGTACAGGTACGAGTGGTGCACGGAAGCCACGTTTTAAATCGGGATGAGTTTTCCGTAAAATAAGTACAGCAAAGCAAACGAATGTGAAGGCTGTTAACGTACCGATGTTTACTAAATTCGCTAGTAAATGTAGATCTAAAAGTCCTGCTAATAAAGCTGCAAATATCCCAGTAATCCATGTGTTTAGTAAAGGGATTTTTACTTTTTTATTTACGCGTGCTAATGCTTTTGGCAGTAAACCGTCTCGGCTCATTGCATACGAAACGCGAACTTGTCCATACATAACGACTAAAAGAACGGTTGTCATTCCTGTCATCGCACCAACTGCAAGTAGCCCCGCAATAGTATCTTCACCGACGAAATGCAGTGCAAATGCAACAGGATCAGAAACGTCTAATTGCGTATAAGGAACCATACCTGTTAAAACGAAAGATACGATCATGTATAAAACTGTACAAATGAGAAGGGAACCGATAATACCGATTGGTAAGTCACGCTGCGGTTTTTTCGTTTCTTCTGCAGCGGTTGCGATTGCATCAAAACCTAAAAATGCGAAGAAGACAGTGGCAGCTCCAGTAATAATACCGTCGTACCCGAATGGAATGAACGGTGTCCAATTTTCAGGTTTTATATATTTTGCGCCTGCCACGATAAAGGCGATAATAACTGCTAATTTTATAAGGACCATAACATTATTAATGCGTGCGCTTTCACGTATACCAAAACTTAAAAGCCCAGTAATGAGAAGTAAAATACAAACAGCTGGTAAATCAATGAGACCACCTTTTCCCGTTCCAGGAGCCGAGGAAATAATGGCGGGAAGGTGTACATTGAATCCTTGAAGCAATGATTGTAAATATCCAGACCAGCCAACAGCTACTGCTGCAACTGCGAGTAAATATTCGAGCATTAAACACCAACCAACGATGAAGGCGACAACTTCTCCGACGGTCATGTATGCATAAGTATAAACACTTCCTGAGACTGGTATAGAAGAAGCGAATTCGGCATAACAAAATGCTACACAAGCACAAGTAAATGCAGCAATAAGGAATGATAGCATAATACCAGGACCAGAATGTTTTGCTGCTACAATACCTGTTAATACAAAAATCCCTGTCCCAATTACAGCGCCGATTCCTAAAAACGTTAAATCGAGTGCCGTTAATGTTCTATCTAGCTGCCGTGGTGATTCAGTACTAAGCGCTTTTTTTCGTAATAATGACTTCACTTTGAACTCTCCTCCTTTAGTTTTCATCTCCATAACTGCGAATATAGTACGAGCCTATTGGAAAAGAGTATGTAAGTGAATGAAGATACAGTTATGGTATGTAGTTTTTTTGAAATTTCTGGATTAATCTTATTATAATTCAGAATATTTTGTCAAATAAAACTTTAACAAATAAAATGCTGGTTTTAAGGAGAAACTATGTGCAGAAATAGATGCAGGTTAACAAAAAGATTTACTTTATATAGTAGGAGAAGATGCTATGTTATTTTATTTTGAACTTGTCGTCATTTTACTTTGTACGAAATTAGCTGGTGATATTAGCGTTAGGCTTGGCCAGCCTTCTGTACTTGGTAAATTAATCGTTGGTATTATTATTGGTCCTGCTGTGCTTGGTATTATTAATAGTTCAGAACTTATTGATGAGCTTAGCGAGATCGGTGTTTTGCTACTTATGTTTATGGCGGGACTTGAAACAGATTTAGAGGAGTTAAATCGGAATTTAAAAGCGTCCTTTGCAGTAGCGGCTGGTGGAATTATTTTCCCTTTCATCGGTGGTTATGTAACGGGACTGCTTTTCGGATTGATGCAATCCCACGCCATTTTTTTAGGATTATTACTTTGCGCAACATCGGTTAGTATTACGGTGCAAACGTTAAGAGATTTAGGGAAAATGAATACGAGAGAAAGTACAACGATTTTAGGAGCGGCTGTATTTGATGATGTGATAGTCGTTATTTTATTAGCGTTTGTAATGAGCTTTTTAGGAACGCAAGATGTGAATATAACACTGGTTATCGCAAAGAAAATTATTTTCTTTGTAAGTATCGTTTTTATCGCATGGAAAGTAGTTCCGTGGATTATGAAAATGCTCGTACCACTTCGTGTATCGGAAGCGTTAATTAGTGCGGCTCTGATTATTTGTTTCTCTTTTTCGTATTACAGTGAAATGATGGGAATCGCAGGTATTATTGGGGCATTTGCAGCAGGAATTGCCATTTCACAAACGGAGTATAAACACGAAGTAGAACATAAAATTGAACCAATTGCGTATGCGATATTTGTCCCAGTGTTCTTCGTAAGTATCGGAATGGAAATTACATTTCAAGGTATCGGAAGCCAACTTTGGTTCATTATCATCATGACGCTCATCGCAATTTTCACAAAGTTAATTGGATCAGGTTTAGGAGCAAGACTAACAGGATTTAACTTACAATCTTCTATTAGTATCGGTGCGGGAATGGTGTCGCGCGGGGAAGTAGCGCTTATCATTGCAGCAAATGGATTAACGGCGAATTTATTAGCGAAAGAAAATTTCACAGCGATTGTCATTGTTGTCATATTAACGACGATTATTACACCGCCGCTTTTGAAGAAATATTTTGTATAGAGAGAACGGGCTTATCTTATATAGGTAAGCCCTTTTTTTATCGCAAAAAGCAATGGTTATGTAGCATGAATAGGTTGTAATTATGTTAAAATCTACGTATATGCTAGGGTAAGGAGAGAAATAGATGAAGATTACGAGGGGAAAAGTTATAGGTGTAGTTATACTTCTTTTACTTTGCATACCATGTATGGCAGGAAAAGAATCAAAAGTGAAAGATTTTCCGGTTTCTATTTTTTCTTCTTATGTGGAAGGTGATAACCTGAAAGAACATCAGTACACTGCTTTTGTACCTGACTTTGCAATTTGGATAAATGGATGGGAAAAACAGAGATCTGAAGGCGAAATAACTGCATATAAAAAAGGGGATCGAACTGTAATTGTTCACCATCCGTCTGGTGATGATGGCTATTATCTTCATGAAGAAGTAGAATATACGAAATAAAAAGTAGCCACAAGAAGTGGAGGTTAAATGGTGAAAGCTTCAACATTACTATTTAAAATTGAAAATAATATGGATCAATTTTCACCAGCTGAAAAGAAGGTTGCCATGTATATAATGGGGAACGCAGAGATTGTTCCGAATTTAACGACGAAAGAAGTGTCTACAAATGCGGGATCGAGTGAGGCGAGTGTTGTACGTTTTTGTAAAACAATCGGTATTGGAAGCTTTAAAGCATTTAAGATAGCACTCGTTCGTGAATTAACAATTGTTGATTATAATATTAACGACTTTTCAGTGATGAATACAGAAGATGGACCGTATGATTTGTTTAATAAAGTTACATATGTGAATAAAGCTGCAATTGAGGCGAGTGTTACTGCGATAGATAAGAAGGAACTTGAGAAAGCTGCTGATAGTATTGTGAAGGCTGATAAGATCATATTTTACGGTGTTGGTGGATCAGCTACACCGGCGATGGACGGAGCTTATAAATTTACTCGCCTTGGATTTACAGCGATGATGCTATCTGATTTTCATATGATGTTGCCACTCGTCACGAATTTAAAAGAGGGAGATATATTTGTGGCGATTTCAACTTCTGGGCGGACGAAAGATGTGCTCGAAATGGCGCAATATGCGAAGAAGCGAGGGGCTACAGTTGTTGCGATTACGAAGCTAGACCAATCATCTCCTTTATATAAAGCGGCAGACATTCGCCTTTGTATGCCAGATGTAGAGCAAGATCATCGCATTGCGAGTATTGCGTCAAGGATGACGCAACTGAATATGATTGATGCTTTATACGTTATTACTTTTAACCGTATCGGTAATAATGTGATAGATCAATTTATGGAGACGAGAGAAGAAGCTCTGCGGTTACGGAAGTTAAAGTGAAAAGATGGGGAAACCCATCTTTTTTTGTGTGACTGGACATAAATTTGTCATGAAAAGAAATGAAATTTCATAAAATAAAAAAGTAATATCGATTTTAAATTTCTTAAAGTTATAATAAAAGTATGAAATAAAATTTCGAAGAAGGTGACAACATGTTAGAAAATTTATCTACAGAACATCGTAATGAGAAGACGATGAATTTAGATGAGATGAGCATAAAAGAAGTTTTACAAAGCATGAATCAGGAAGATCGGACTGTTGCGTTAGCAGTTGAAAATGAAATAGAAGAAATTGAAAAGGTTGTACAGATTGTTATTAAGTCTTTTGAAGAAGAAGGCCGTTTAATTTATATTGGGGCTGGTACGAGTGGCCGTTTAGGTATTTTAGACGCAGTGGAATGTCCACCGACATTTGGAACAGATGACAAAATGGTGCAAGGATTTATAGCAGGTGGATCGAAAGCGCTTACCAAGGCGGTAGAAGGCGCTGAAGATCGTGAAGAGTTAGCAGAAGAAGATTTGAAAAGCATTGGATTAAACGAGAAAGATACGGTTATTGGAATTGCAGCAAGTGGTAGAACACCTTATGTAATTGGCGGATTGAAATACGCAAGTAGTGTGGGAGCGAGTACAGCTAGTATTTCCTGTAATAAAAATGCTGAAATAAGTAAATATGCAAAACTAAATGTGGAAGTGGAAACAGGCGCAGAAATATTAACAGGCTCAACACGTTTGAAGGCTGGTACAGCGCAAAAACTAGTACTCAATATGATTTCTACAGTGTCTATGATTGGTGTAGGGAAAGTATATAAAAACTTAATGGTAGATGTTCAATCGACAAACGAAAAGTTAGTAGAACGCTCAAAACGAATTATTGTTGAAGCAACAGGCGCTAGTTATGAAGTAGCTACAGAGTATTATGAAAAAGCAAATCGAAATGTGAAAGCTGCAATCGTTATGATATTACTACAGTGTGAATATGGGGAAGCACTAGAAAAATTAAAATGTGCGAAAGGATTTGTGAAGAAGGCACTTTAAACTCTGGGGAGGGGGGATTCTGTTATGAAGAAAGAAGTGAGAATGGCAAGTGAGATTACGGAGCAACTTGGGGGAGTAAAAAATATTCGTGGCATTGCTCATTGTATGACGAGGTTACGATTAACGCTTCATGATGAAAGTAAAGTGAACATGGACCTTCTGAAAAAAGTTGAAGGTGTTATGGGCGTGATTGAAGATGAAACACTTCAAGTTGTCGTTGGTGCAGGAACAGTAAATAAAGTAGCAGCTGAAATGGAAGTTTTAACAGGATTACGAATTGGTGAGGTTGCAGACCATCACCTTGAGGATCTCGGTCAAGAGATAAAGTCAGGGATTAAGAAGAAAAATAATACACCAGTGAAAAACTTTTTAAGAAAAATAGGAAGTATTTTCATTCCGTTAATACCTGGTCTTGTCGCATCAGGAATTATAAACGGGGTTGCTAACTTTGCGAAAAATGCAGGCGCCGACCCGAATGCAACATGGCTACAAATGTTACTTTTAATTGGCGGCGGTATCTTTACATTCTTAGGCATTTTAGTCGGCTGGAATACAGCGAAAGAATTTGGAGGGACACCAGTTCTTGGGGCAATTGCAGGTATTTTAATTTTCAATCCAGCGATGGCGAATGTAAAATTATTCGGTGAAGCGCTAGTACCCGGACGGGGCGGATTATTTGCAGTTATTTTTGCAGCATGGCTTATGGTTGTAGTTGAAAGACAAGTTCGAAAAGCTGTGCCAAATGCAGTTGATATTATCGTGACACCACTCATTACTGTATTAGTGGTAAGTATAGTAACGATGTTAGCAATTCAGCCAGTTGCAGGTTTCTTATCTGAAGGAATTACAAGCGGAATTAATGCTATCTTAAATATTGGCGGAGCATTTGCCGGAGCTGTGCTTGCTGGAACATTTTTACCTCTCGTAATGGTCGGATTACATCACGGTTTAACACCGATTCATATGGAATTTATTAATCAAACTCACGTAACGCCTTTATTACCAGTATTAGCAATGGCTGGCGCTGGGCAAGTAGGAGCAGCGATTGCAATTTATGTGAAAACAAAAAATAAACGCCTTCGTAATGTGATTAAAGGTGGATTACCAGTAGGATTTTTAGGAATTGGTGAACCGTTATTATACGGGGTTACATTGCCACTTGGGAAACCGTTTCTTACTGCTTGTTTAGGAGCGGCTGTCGGCGGTGCGTTCCAAGCAGTTATGAAAACAGCCGCACTCGGAATCGGCGTATCAGGATTATCATTAATTCCGTTAATTGCTGATAATAAATATTTATTATATTTCCTTGGTTTAGTGATTGCATATACTTTCGGATTTATCTTTACGTACTTCTTCGGATTTAAAGAAGAAATGGCAGAAAATATATAGAAAAAGAGAAAGGGGTTTCCTTTCTCTTTTTCTATTAATAGAGAGGGAGATTTATATGATAGGAGTTTCAATTTATCTTTCAAAAGAGCGAGTAGAGAAACAAGAAGCATGGTTAAAAATAGCGAAAGAAAACGGATTTTCATCTATTTTTACATCTCTTCACATTCCAGAAGATGATCCGAATACGTATAAGGAGTTAATTCAAATACTTGGGAAACAAGCTCTCGAAAATGAAATGGAATTAATGGTTGATGTCTTTCCAAAATCGTTAAACCATTTAGGAATAACGTATGAAAATGTGGAAGAGTTAGTAGAGTGGGGCATTACTGGTTTGCGAATGGATTACGGTATTGCACCAAAAGAAATTGCGCTCGTATCTCATAAAATGAAAGTGGCTTTAAACGCGAGTACGATTACAGAATCATTTTGGAAAGAGTTACTTGCGGAAAATATACGAGTAGATCGTGTAGAAGCGTGGCATAATTTTTATCCGCGTCCAGAAACAGGACTAGCAAAGTCGTTTTTACAAAAACAAAATAAGTATTTACATGATTGCGGAATAAAAACGATGGCATTTATTCCGGGAGATGATGAAAAACGAGGTCCTTTATATGGAGGTTTACCAACGTTAGAAAAGCACCGCTATATGCGGCCGCTTGAGGCGTATTTAGAACTTGTTCAAGAGTGTGCCGTCGATAAAGTGCTAATTGGAGACATAAGCGCGAGTCTAGAAAGGGTACAAGAAATCGCGATGGCGAGTAATGGGATTATTCCGGTGCGATATCAATCATTTATAAATGATAGCGACACTGTACAATTGATAGAAAGAGTGCATACGAACCGGCTTGATCCAGCACGTGATGTAATTCGCTCTGTAGAATCGCGTGAAGAAAATAAAGTTGTATTACAACCGATGAATACAATTTCAAGAAAACGGGGCAGTATTACAATCGATAATGAATTGTACGGTAGATATGCTGGTGAAATGCAAATTGTTATAAATGATTTACCTGAAGATGAGAGAGTGAATGTTGTTGGAATGGTGATTGAAGAAGATGTGTCTTTATTGTCTTATATAGGTGCTGGGGAAAATTTTCAACTTATTCTAAGTAATAGAGCGAAAGCTTGAATTAGCACTATTTTGTAAAAGACATTATTCGTAAAACGGATAATGTTTTTTGTTTTCTTTCAAAAAAGTGTTTGACGACTGAAGAGAAATACCGTATTGTTTTGTCTTGTGAATAAATGTTCATCATAACAAAACAAAAAAAGGAGAGTTCAAAATGAATCAATATATTGGTAATTTAATTATTCGTATCGTGTTAGGAGTTACGTTTTTTGCACACGGTTTAGCAAAGTTTCAATCAGGTATCGATAACGTAGCAGGATGGTTTACAAGTATCGGCTTACCAGGTGGTCTTGCATACGGCGTAGCAACAGTTGAATTAGTAGGTGGTATATTATTAATTATCGGTTTAGGTGTACGATATGTAGGATTGTTATTCGCTCTTATTTTGGCTGGAGCTATCGTAAAGGTAAATGGAGCAGCAGGGTTATTAGGAGATGGAAAGAATCCGGGATATGAATTAGATCTTGCTTTATTATCAATGGGTGCGTATTTATTCGTTGTAAAAGCAGAAGGATATGTAGATCGTTTCTTAAAAGAGAGAGTAATGAAAACGAAGTAAATTTCATTTTTTAAGTGTTGACTTGACGACTTGATGTAACTATAATAATTACATCAAGTTAGTTAGGTATAAAATGATACCGATATTTTTTACACAAGATGTAACTACGCCGATTACACCTTGTGTAAAGTTTAAAGGAATATGAAAGCAGGAGGAAGTAACATGCTTAAATCAAATTTAGAAATTATTCGAAGCACATATGAAGGACCATCTTCTTCAAATACAAAACATTTAGCGGAAGCTCTCTCTGAAAAAGTAGAGTGGACAGAGGCAGCCGGTTTTCCGTACGGTGGAACGTATATTGGTGTAGAAGCAATAATGGAAAATGTATTTAGCCGTTTAGGATCAGAATGGGATAATTATAAAGCGAGTGTAAATACGTACCATGAAGTAAACGGAAAAGATGTAATCATTGCTGAAGGTGTTTACTCAGGAGTTTATAAAGAGACGGGAAAATCCTTTGAAGCAGACTTTGTTCACGTATGGAAACTTGAGAACGGAAAAACCGTGAAGTTTAAGCAGTATGTGGATAGTTATATTGTACGAGAAGCGATGAAGGCTTAAAATAAAATAAGGAAACAAATGGAATCGACTATGTGCAGGCGATTCCATTTGTTTATGTAATTATTAGGGGGAATGGGGAGTACATAATATGAAAAAATGGATAATAGGGACAATTACAATGATTGTAATTGTGATGGGGGCTTTATTCGGTGTTACTAAATTTCTTAATTATATAGAGGAGGAGGAGAAGAGCCTTAAAGTACAAAAAGTAATGGATCAACAGGAGAAGAAAGTAAAGGAAGAGAAGCCACAAGTTAGTGAAGATGAAATTATTTCTACAATGCATAGGATGGTACATCAAAAAGTGAAATCCTCTGAGAAATGGGGATTTATCGAAATGACAAATAAGGAAATTAGTAGTGCGAAGAACGCAGTAGAAAGCAGTACTAATTTTAAATATAAATCAAAGCTACTTTCTACCTTGGAGCGTTGGGAGAAAGGAGACTTTTCACAAACGGTTGAGGAGCATAACTTTTTGTGGGAAATTCAAGGTGGTGATACCGGAAAGGCAACAGAACGCTTATCGCCAGAAGAAGAAAAACAGTATGTGAAAGAAATGAAAGGTAAATAAAAAACATCGCCACTCTGGTGGCGATGTTTTTTCATTAAGAATGCTTTCGCACTAAAGCTCCAGTTGGCTGCGAAGCAACGGTTTTAAAATGAGAAAATAAATAACATCCTGTCACGACGATAATTGTCCCGAAAATTTGAATCCATGTTAGTTCTTCTCCGAGGAAAATAAAGGCTAGGATAGCTGTAAAAATCGGATTGAAATTTAGAAAAATACCCGATGTAGTAGCTCCTAATTTCTGTACACCAATGTTCCAAAATACCATACAAAGGACCGTTGAAATCAATCCTGTATATAAAAGTGATGTTATGAAGGAAGAATTAATATTGGAAACAGTGAAGTTGCCTATGTTAAATGGAAGCAATAAAATGACGCCAAAAATGCCAGAATATAACGTCGCCATTAGTGGTGTAACTGTTTTTGTCGCCCATTTACTACAAACAGAATAAATGCCCCAAATACAAACAGCCGCAATCATCCATAAATCGCCGCTATTAAAATGTAGTGAAAACAATAGAGCGAAATTTCCTTTCAAAAGAACAAGGATGACCCCGGAAAATGAAAGAATCATAGAAAGAATTTGAAGTGTATTTACTTTTTCTTTTAGAAATAACACAGAAAATAATGCAATCGAAATAGCGTTCAATGTAGAAATAAGACCTACATTCGTTGCGGATGTTTTTTCTAGTGCTAAAAATTGAAAAATGTTAAAAAGAACGACTCCTGAAATTCCCATAAGTATTAACGGAAGTATTGCAGAGCGTGGTGGAATGATTTTCTTCTCTTTAAACCATACCATTGGTAATAAACAAATGATCGCAATTATCCATCTTAAACTTGTCAGTGTCATCGGAGATGCATGATCGACGAGTGATTTCCCAACAACAAAATTTCCTCCCCATAATAAGCTCGTTAATAATAATAAAAAGACATAAAAATAAGGCATGCTAAAAACCCCTTTTTTGAAATAAGAATGAATTGTAAATAATTTTAGCATTTTTCTTTATTATCTAATATATTCTTTTGTATAATGGTTAAAACTCGATAAAATGTTTTGTTAGAAATCTTATTCGAAGAAAAATATTCAGTTTTATATAAGTTATGGGATGTTTCTTCGAATAATCATCGGTAAGAAAAAAGGAGGAATTTTGATGGAGTCATCTGTTATTAAAGTGCTTGATAATTTGGATGTGAAAATTTTAGATATATTGCAGAAAGAGTCACAAGTAAGTAATGCAGAGTTAGCACGCCGCGTTAATTTATCACCAGCTGCGATGCATGCAAGAATAAAAAGATTAGACGGGGAAGGATTCATTGATAAGCAAGTAGCAATTTTAAATCAAGAAAAGCTAGGTTTTGATTTACTTTGCTTTATTTTTATGAGCACGAATATTCATCAGTATGAAAAGCTTGAAGTGTTAGAACGAGAATTAGAATCTATGCCTGAAGTGTTAGAATGTCACTGTTTAACAGGAGAGTATGATTATTTATTAAAAGTTGCAAATCGTGATCGTAAGGAACTGGAGCATTTTATTAGAAAGCTGAATAAGCTTGGTATTACACGTATACAGACGAGTTTAGCACTGCGTGAAATTAAATATTCGACGGTATTGCCGATACGAAATGAGGAACTAAGCATTGATTAGATTGCTTGGTTTTTGTTTGTGAAAAATTCAGAAAAGTGATTGACGGAGAGAAAAGAGAGATGTATTATTATATGAAATTATGTATTAATATTCATTTAGTCTTATAAATATTATGGTGCTAGGTAAGGGGATATAATATGGAAATCTTTAATGCGGTTACAAGTGATGTGAAAGAAATTTATAATCTCATTGAAATGTATGCAAAAGAGGGAGTTGTTTTACCGCGGTCTATTCTGTCTCTCTATCAATATTTACAATGTTTACACGTTGTGAAAGAAGACGGGAAAATTGTTGGAGTTGCTGGATTGCATGTATTAGGAGAAGACCTTGCAGAAATACGATCGCTAGTAGTTTCGCATACATATGCAGGAAAAGGGATAGGGCGTATGCTCGTAAATCATGTGATGGAGGAAGCTACGAAAATAAATGTAAAAAGAGTGATTTCCTTAACGTATGAAACAGTATTTTTTCAAAAGTGTGGATTTGATTTTGTAAATAAAGAAGCATTGCCAGAGAAAGTATGGATTGATTGTAGACATTGTCCAAAGGTTGATTATTGTGATGAGGTGGCGATGGTTCGGTATGTTGGATGAAATTTTAGAGAAAAATCACCCACTATTATTCAAATAATAGTGGGCATCTATATTTTAATACAAAATGAGATGGTATTAGGAATTTGAATTCGTTTTTCTCACGGCAAAATTATAAAGTGGATCTCTAAGTTCATAGTTATACGTAGAACCATCGATAAGTCCTACAACTTTATCGTTATCATAAAGGTCGAGCATAAATTGTGCCATTTGTTTTGCAGTATGAAATTTCGGTACAACACCATCATATTGAAACTCATCAATATTAAATGAACGCTGTGCAAATTCTGTTTCAGTTGCACCAGGAGCTAAAACTTTTGCTTGTAGTTTTGCACCTTGTTCTTTCAGTTCGTGAGATAGTCCTTCTGTAAATGCACTTACATAAAATTTCGTAGCACAGTACGTAACAGCATTGGCAACAATCGTGTATCCACCGCCTGATGAAACGTTAATAAGCTGTGTTCCTTCGGTCATTGAATAATCTCGAACGAAAAGGGAAGATAGTATTGTTAGTGCTTCTATATTTACATGCAACATCGTTTCTATCTTGTTTAAATTTTGTTCAGCAATTGAGGCGAAATTACCAAAACCTGCGTTGTTAATCCACGTTTCAATTTGAAAACTTTGTAGACTTTCATAAAATTTATAAACTTCTTCAGTGACGGATAAATCAGTTCTTCGAATGACAACATCCAATTCCGGATTCATTTCGTTAATTTTCAATTTCAATTCTTCTAATTCTGCTTGTCTTCGAGCTACAAGTATTAAGTTTTTTCCGCGAGATGCAAAGGCTAAAGCTGATTCATAGCCAATTCCTGAACTAGCACCAGTAATAACAGTATATTTCATATAAAAGCCTCCTAAATTCAAATTAATTTATTATGGTTAGATTGTATTTGTTAGAGTATACTCTAAGTCAAATGTTTTTTATAAAGTGAAACTTTAATCAGTGGGGGGGGTGTTCATCCCCCACTGATTATTAGCCCTCACCAATCGGGCGTTTACGGGCAGTTGATCTCCCACCTTGCTTCTTTGCTCCAGCCGAATTTTGAGGTGGGAGTTTTACTGCTCGTTAATGCGGGATAATTTGGATAAGGCAGTAAAATATATGAGAGTAAATGGCGTGCGGAGGGAGTATGATTATGTACACAATTAGCGAGGTAGCTAAATTATTAGGAGTGAGCACACATACATTACGTTATTATGAAAAGGAGAATATATTAATTGCAAATCGCGATGCAAATGGGAATAGATTGTATGAAGAGTCACATATAAAGTGGTTGCAGTTTGTAATGAAATTAAAACAAACACAAATGCCGATAGCAAAAATAAGAGAATACGCTAGATTATATACTGAAGGTGAGCATACAACCGAAGCTCGGTTACAACTTTTAGAAGATCATAAAAAATCTATTCAAACTCAAAGAGAAAACTTAGAAGTTACAGAGAATATGCTTGAAAATAAAATTATTGCATACAAAGCCTCGTTGGAAAATAAATAGATTAAAAAATCCTCCGTTTCTTATTACGTGATGAAAAATGGATTTGATCTATGAGTATTTCATCATAGTGTGCGGACAAATTAAAAAGAGCAGCTAGCAAAAGCTAACTGCTCTTTTTAAGGGATCTCTCCAAGGGGGAATGGAGAAAATATTTTGTTACTACCATTATTGCCAGATTATTAAGAAATATACATGTGGATTTAAGAAATTTAAAATATTTTTGGGTTAATAGAATCCGGGTGTTGACACTTTATCAATTGGTCATGTAGAATATTTATGAATGACATTCAGTCATTTTTTTCTGTGGAAGGGTGTAGATAAGCAACTTTTATATGTAGTTAGCTTAATAACGGAACAAATATAAGGATAAATGAGGATGATATTGTTTTTTAAAATAGTAGTTAGCGTGAGATTATATTTTTTGAATTAAAAATGACTGACGGTCAGTCAGTAACAAAAGGTGAGAGATATGAAAAATAAAGCTTGGTTATATGTCATATTAACATGTATTTTTGAAGTCTTTTGGGTGTTTGGTTTTAATACAGCTCATACTTGGTGGCATTGGGCCATTATTGTAGGAGTTATCGCTGTTGATTTTCATTTTCTTTCTAAAGCGTGCGAACATCTTGCAACAGGGACTGTATATGCTGTGTTTGCCGGAGCTGGTACGGTAGGTACTTTCCTAATGGATGTATTCCTTTTCGGCGGCAGTTTCAGTGTAGGAAAACTATTCTTTATCGTGATGGTCGTAGCGGGCGTTATCGGTTTAAAATTGGCTGATAATAAAGAAGAAACTGTGGAAGAAACTATGGAAGGAGCTGCTTAAAAATGGGTTGGATTTTCGTATTTTGTGCTGCAATTAGTGAAATAGTCGGTGTGATAGGCCTTAAAATGTATAGTAAAGATAAGACGTTAGCAAATGGAACGATTTATATAGGTGGATTTGCAACTTCCTTCGCATTTTTATACACATCTTTCTTGTTCTTACAAGTAAGTGTGGCTTATGCGGTTTGGATTGGCATTGGGACTGCAGGAGCAGTGTTATTAAACATGTTCCTGTTTGGAGAATCGAAAAGTAAAGCTCGTATTATTAGTGTAGCTCTTATCGTATGTGGAGTGACGGGATTAAAGGCTCTTTCATAAGAAAATGATATTAAAGTTGAATCTCCTAACGATTTGTTGGGAGATTTTTATTATGAAAAGTGCACTATAATTGACAGTACAGCTAGTTATTTTATAAAATGAGTGACAGTCATTCAATACGCGTGTGAAAGGGTTTAGATGATGAATAAAAAAGAAAAAATTGTCTATGCAGCTATTGAAGTATTTCAGGAAAAGGGCGTTGAAAAAACGAAGATTTCTGATATCGTGAAATTGGCTGGCATTGCGCAAGGAACTTTCTATTTATATTTTCCTTCTAAGTTATCTGTTATGCCTGCAATAGCAGAAGTGATGGTTGAGAAGATGATACTTGCAGTGAAAGAAAAAGTACAGAACGATGCACCTTTTTCAAGTAAAGTTGAGCAGGTAATAGATGCAGTGTTTAACTTTATAGCTGAAT
This sequence comes from Bacillus sp. MYb209, assembly GCF_002975175.1. Classification (GTDB taxonomy): domain Bacteria; phylum Bacillota; class Bacilli; order Bacillales; family Bacillaceae_G; genus Bacillus_A. The sequence continues at coordinate 113,765 of NZ_PCNZ01000006.1, read as the reverse complement.
ATCGTGAAATACAAGCATTAATGTATGCGGGCCTTGCATCTACTGAACATATAAAAGAATGGGAAGCTGTATATGAGCCTCTTTATATATGGCTAAGTGAATTTTTAAGTGCTGCAAAAGAAGATGGTGAAATTCGCGATTCGGTTCACGCAGAAAGAACAGCAAAGTTATTTATCGCTCTTGTTGAATCAGCAGCGGAACAAGTTTATTTATATGATCATAAAGATGATGAGCAAGTCGAGCTACAAAAGGCAGAAGTACTAGATTTTTTAACACATGCACTACATATAAAAATATAAACAGTTAGGTGAACCTGTCTGAAAAAGGTAGGTTCATTTCTGTGAAAAAGTGAATGATAATCATTCACTTTGTACTTATGCATGTGTTGAAGGATAGAGTGAAACTTTTAATGAGTGGGGACATCTTCACTCATTATGAGCCCACGAATGGCGGGATGAAGAGAAAGCTTCTTGGGCATTATTTTTGAGAGGAACTTACGGGAAGAGGTGTTAAAAATTGAAGAAACCGATAAAAGAACAAAAGATGGTATTGATCATTCTTTTGAGTAATATATTTATCGCTTTTTTAGGGATTGGATTAATCATTCCGGTTATGCCATCCTTTATGAATGATATGAATTTAACAGGAAAGACGATGGGCTATCTAGTTGCAGTATTTGCAATGGCTCAGCTTATTACTTCACCTATTACGGGTCGTTGGGTCGATCTTTACGGTAGGAAGAAAATGATAATCATTGGATTATTTATTTTTGGTGTTTCAGAGCTTCTTTTTGGATTAGGAAAAGATGTGTGGATGCTTTATGCAGCGAGGGTGTTAGGCGGAATTAGTGCTGCGTTTATTATGCCGGGTGTTACGGCATATGTTGCTGATATTACCTCTATTCAAGAACGTCCAAAGGCGATGGGATATCTTTCAGCGGCTATTAGTACCGGATTTATTATAGGGCCTGGAATCGGCGGGTTTATTGCAGAATATGGTATACGTGTACCGTTCTTTGTAGCGGCAGTTATTGCCTTTATAGCGTGTGTGATTTCCGTCTTTATTTTGAAAGAGCCGTTAACGAAAGAGGAGCTTGCAGAGATTGCTACTAATACGAAAGAATCGAGTTTTATCGGAGATTTAAAGAAATCTTTAAATCCAATGTACGCTATAGCATTTATCATCGTATTTGTACTCGCTTTCGGTTTATCGGCATATGAAACTGTGTTTAGTCTGTTTTCTGATCATAAATTTGGTTTCACACCGAAAGATATTGCTGCAATTATTACGATTAGCTCAATTTTTGGAGTAGTTGTACAAGTATTTATGTTTGGGAAATTGGTAGACATATTAGGTGAGAAAGTGTTAATTCAATTATGTTTAATTGTAGGAGCTGTGTTAGCGTTTGTTTCAACTATCGTCTTTAATTATTGGAGCGTGCTTCTTGTTACTTGTTTTATTTTCCTAGCATTTGACTTACTTCGTCCAGCTTTAACGACGTTTTTATCAAAAGCAGCTGGGAAAGAGCAAGGGTTTGTTGCTGGTATGAACTCAACGTATACGAGTTTAGGAAATATCGCAGGACCAGCGATGGGCGGAATATTATTTGATATAAATATTCATTATCCATATGCTTTCTCAGGTGTTGTTTTAATAGTTGGCCTCGGCATTACATTTATGTGGAGAGAGAAACAGTTAGCTGAAAGTTTCGCGAAGTAATAAAACCCCTTACCATTGTAAGGGGTTTTTGTTTTACAAACTTAATCCAAACCGCTTTAATTCAATAAATATCCCCTCTAATTGCTTTCCTTTATCCGTTAATGTGTACTCTACACGAGGCGGAACTTCTGGATACACTTTTCTCGTTATTATGCCTTGTGCTTCTAATTCTTTTAGTCGAAGTGATAATGTTTTCGGACTAATCCCGTCCATTGATTTTTGTAAATCACTAAAACGTAATGTTCCTTCGATAAGAAGGTCGCGAATGATTAAAAATGTCCATTTTGTACTAATTACGTCAAGAGTTTTAGCGATAGGACATGGGATGCCAGGTAAACCTTTCGTTAATATAACTGGATCTATATTGGTCATGGAAATAGCCTCCATAAAAATTTTTTGAATGAATTTGCTTTATAGTATCACAAAACTATCTTTTTGGTAACTATATGAAAAAAATATCACTACTTCCATAAAGGAAGTTAATGCATATACAATAGCAATACGAAATACAAAGGGTTTGTATGAGGAGGAGGTGATTTCCATAGGTATGAAAAGGTTATTTGCGTTACTTAGTTTTTTTGTCATTTGTATTGTGCTTGTAGCGTGTAGTGGGGAACAAAAAACCGAAATCCAATTATTGAAGGAAATGCCGAAGCCAAAAACAATGACAATCGATCCTTCGCTAAGAAAAAAAGAAGCGACAGAAATGGTTCATGCAGCCCAGCGCTTTTATGCATTTTGGGATACAGGTAGAGAGGAACTTATTCCGCAGACGGTTACTGAAAATTTTTTCGATAACACACTGCCGAAAGGTCGACCACAAGGCACTGAAGGATTAAAGCTTGCGGCGCGAAACTTTCGTAAAGTAGTTCCAGACATACATTGTGAAGTTGAAGATTTATTAGTGGTTGGTGATAAAGTAACAGCTCGTCTTTCTTTTACAGGAACTCATAATGATAAAAAAATTAGTTTTTTTGCAATTGATATTTTGCATGTGAAAGACGGAAAGATAATGGAAGATTGGCATTTAGAAGATAATCTTACGCTGAAGCAGCAACTGGGCTTAATAGCTGAAGAGTAGATCATATAGGGGAGAGAAAAGCGATGGGAAATATTTTTATTATAAATGGACATGAAAAATACGGTACGAAAGAAGGACGATTAAATAGGACGTTAGTTGATTATATGGTAACTGTATTAAGCGAGAATCATCATGTGAAAACAATAACGATTCAAGATGGATACAATATTAAAGAAGAACAAGATAAGTTTTTATGGGCCGATGTTGTAATTTATCAAACACCAATTTACTGGTTTAGTGTTCCTGGATTATTTAAAACGTATATGGATGAAGTATATAAATATGGCTTGTTCTTTAAAGGTGCGGATGAATATGGAACAGGTGGTTTACTAAAAGAGAAGCAGTATATGTTTTCTACAACTTGGAACGCACCTGAAAAAGCATTCGGAGATAAGACGAAGTTCTTTGAAGGAGAAAGTTTAGAATCAGCGCTTAGTCATTTACATCGTGTGCAGAAGTTTCTCGGTATGAGCCCGCTAAAGAGTTTTGCTTGCTATGATGTGGTGAAGAATCCGGATATTGAGCAGTATTTATTGAACTTGAAAGATCATTTGGATGAAGTAATTAAATAATAGTTTGCATCTCTATGCGTAGAGGGTTCATCTTTAAACATGTAAAAGAAGGTACTACTAGGGATGTAGTACCTTCTCTTGCATTCATAAAAATTACTTAATTCTTATTGGCTTAAAGTCTTCATAAGTGAAATCTAATATTTTATCCCGCTATTTGTGGGCAGTAAAACTCCCACCTCAAAATTCGGCTGGAGCAAAGAGGTTAGGTGGGAGTCGGGCTGCCCGTAAACGCCCGATTGGTGAAGGCTAATAATCAGTGGGGGATGAAGAAAATCCCCACTGATTATAGTTTCACTTTATGAAATACGTTGAAAATCTTTACTCATACAGGACTGTTTTAGTTTTTTTGATTTTATCAAATATTTAATATCAGAGGTGTTATCATATGAAAGCTGAATATGATAATAGTTAATATACTCAAATAATGCAAAAATATAAATAAATAGGGCGAATGATAGCCCGCCTAAAGGTAAATGGGGATACCAAATTAAAAAATCAATAATAAACATACCAAGTCCTGTGATAATCAATCCTATATTTATCTTTTTTAGTCTTTTTAAATATTGAATGATCCAAATAGGCGTAACAGATGTTTTTTCTTTTTTTAGTCTTTTCCACTTTACATACCAGTAAACCGTTCCTTGTAGTAAGAGAAACTCTAAAAGAAGAAATGAGACCCAAAAAGAATATAGGGAATATAAATATAATGTAGGATAAGCATAATTAATTAAGTAACTTGTAAAAATAAAAGTAATGACTGAAAATAACTCACCTGTGTATAAATAGGAAAGCCTTCTTTCTATGTTTCTTCTCATAGTTCTTCTCCTTTTATCTCCCATTACATTTTAATGCGGGGATGGCTGTATCCATAACTTCGCAAAATTTGCCCAACCGAATGAATCAATTGTTACGTTTTTTAAAGAAGAAGGATATGTTTTTCTTTTTAAAACGTGATAGTTAAATAAAATGATGTGTTCGGCTTGTAAAAACTCTTCAATTTCATACATGAGCTCATAGCGCTTTTCTTTATTTTCTTCTAATAAAAATGTATCTAGCAAACAATTAATTTGTTTTTCATAGTGCGGATCCATGAATCGACTTATAAAACAACTTTTATTTTTAAATACATTTAAGAATGCAATTTCATGCTCGGCGGCAAACACTTCTCCCGTTAAAATGATATCGGCATGTTTATCAATAGAACAGTCCATATAATCTGAAACAAGAAATGGATGAAGCTCTACTTGTATGCCTAAACGGTTGCAACGTTTCTTTAGGAAGACTGCGTCATTTGCACTATCTTTAAATGCGAAGAAGTAAATATGTATCGTTTCTCCATTGTATGTGCTCTTTTTTAAATACTCTTTTGCCTTTTCTAAAGAATAGGATCTTCCCTGAGCTTGGCGGCTTCTTTCAGGGAAAAAGCTTGATGCAGCAATTGTTCGTCTTCCTTCTATGTTACGAAGTATTGTTTCAACATCATATATTTCTCTCCAAGCTTTACGAAAGTAAATATCGTGATGGGGACCGGTTTTCTTAAAGTTGAAGCCAGCATAAATGCAACCTATTTCTTCTATTTGTATATCGTGTCTTTCGTTTTCCTTTTCATTTGGTAGTTCATAATCAGAATCTATTTTCACGTGGTCTGGAATACGCCAAAACTCAATACGGTCTAGTAGAGCTCGCTCTTTAAAATAATGGGTGAAAGCTTCAAGTATGATATTGTCTTCAGAGTAATGAGCAAGTTTAAAAGGTCCCGTTCCTATGTAGTGATGATTTTGGATACTCGCATCATGTGGTAAAATCGCGAGTTGCATGGAACTCATATAATGTAAGAAAAAAACGTTGGGTTTTGCTAAATGAAATCGTACTTGTAGTGGTGACGGTGTTTCAATTTGGACAATTTCTTCTGTTAACCATGCGTAAGGAGAATGAACTTGCTGCAATCTTTCAAATGAAAATTGAACATCTTTAGAAGTTAAAAGAGTTTCATTATGAAAATGTATATCTTTTCGTAAATAAAACGTCCACGTAAGTTGATCCTGACTTAATTCCCACGTATGAGCAATGTGCGGTTCCATTTTTTCTGTAATATCGTTATAAATGACTAATGTATCAAAAATTTGGCTAATAAGATGACCCTCTGTTGTTACAGCCGTAAAAGCCGGGTCTAATGGAAATATCTTTCTTGATATAGGGATCTTTAATATGTCATACATATCACTTGAAGGTTCATAGCCGAAATGATGAAGTAGTTTATTTTCTATCTTTTTTTGAAGTGCAAGAGGAAGGGGCTCTTTTAAAAGAAGAAAGACATCTTTTAATTTTTCTTGCGCTAACAGTTCATCTGTATAGGATTCAATTGCTTCTACGAAACTATGTACAAATATAATTTCAGTTTTATTCCCGCGGCCTCGCCCTGGAGTCCAGCGAATTAATTGCTCCTCACTCATTTTCTTTAATAAAATTTTAACGTTTTTCGTACTGCAATATAAAATATCTGCTAATTCTTGTAAGCTATTTCGCATATGTTGCTGATCTTGTGAATGTAACCTTAAACGAATGTAATAGTCCATAATCTTCATACGTGTACACTTCCTTCTTTATAAAGTGAAGCTTTAATCAGTGGGGGTTTTCTTCATCCCCCACTGATTATTAGCCTTCACCAATCGGGCTTTTACGGGCAGCCCGACCCCCGCCTAACTTCTTTGCTTTCGCTGAATTTTGAGGTAGGGGTCTTACTGCCCGCAAATAGCGGGATAAAAGGGGAAACTCTTTAGAATATTCTAACCTTTTTCTTCCTCTTTTTCAAAGTAAAATGAGTAAGCATAAGGAGGGGGAAAACGATGGGGTTTTGGAGTATGCATCGAAATATAAAAATTAGAATTATAACATCATTTTTAACAAGAGCTGTATCAACGATGATTTTTCCATTTATGGCAATTTATTTTTCAATAAAGTTAGGTAGTGCGGTTGCTGGTGCTTTACTACTAATTAATGTAATAGCTTCATTAATAATTGGTTTATACGGTGGGTATGTTGGAGATCGACTCGGTCGTAAAAAGGTGATGATTATCGGCCAAAGTATACAAGTCATTTCCATTGCTTGTATGGGAATTGCGAACTCAGACTATGTAGATTCACCGTGGTTAACGTTTTTGTTTATGCTCGTGAACAGTTTAGGATCTGGACTTATGAATCCAGCGACCGAGGCGATGTTAATAGATGTGAGTACACCTGAAAATCGAAAGGTGATGTACAGCATTAACTACTGGGCTATTAACTTATCGATTGCGATTGGAGCAATATTTGGCGGATTACTATTTGAAAACTATCGCTTACAATTGTTTATCGTATTAACGACTGTTGCGATCATTACTTTATATGTGATGGCTGTATATATGGAAGAAGTGTATGTTTCTCGAAAAACAGTAGAGAAGAAAAATGTATTAAAAGATATGGCGGATAGTTATAAAGTTGTGATGAAAGACCGAGCGTTTTTAATTTTTTGTGCAGCAAGTATATGTACATTATCGTTAGAATTTCAAATTAATAATTATTTAGGGGTACGTTTACAGAAGGAATTTGAAACGATTCACTTTTTCTTTGGAAATGGTTTTACGTTTGATTTAACAGGTATTCGAATGCTGAGCTGGATATCTACAGAGAATACAATTTTAATTGTATTATTTTCGGCGCTTGTTATTAAAATGTTGAAGAGCTTCAACGATTTAAAGATCTTATATGTAGGCTTATTTATTTATACAATTGGATTTACCATACTTGGAACGAGCAATAGCTTATGGATTTTATTAATTGCGGGGCTTTTCCAAACAGCAGGAGAGATGATGTATGTACCGGTTCGCCAATCTATTATGGCGGATATGGTGCCAAATGAGGCGAGAGGTTCATATATGGCGATTAACGGAATGGTCTTTCAAATGGCGAAAATGAACGGTGCATTAGGGATTATGTTAGGTTCATTTATTGCCTCTTGGGGAATGAGTGCGCTGTATTTTATCGTTGGTATGAGCAGTATTTTATTATTTATGAAGGCGATCGGAAAAGAGAAGTATGAGGATGAGAAAGGAGTTTCTCAGATTGGATAAAGTTATCTAAAAAGCGAACCGGTTATGCTGGGACTCGCTTTTTAGATAGCTTCTAAAACGGATCAATTTCAGCTAAATTTGGAGTGGCAATTGGATTTGTTAATAAGTTTTTCAGCTCACCTACTTCTGAGAGAGCGACAAGGATATAATCACTAATAAGGACGATGAGTCCAATGACCCGTAATGTTTGCAATTTAATGTCACGGCTATTTTCTTCTGAGTTGTTTTGGGGCGTTGAAGGCGGATTGTTGTTCATAATAGAGCTCCCATCTTTTTTATTTATCCCGCTATTTGCGGGCAGTAAGACTCCCACCTCAAAATTCGGCGAATGCGAGGAAGTTAGGTGGGAGATAACTGCCCGATTGGTGAAGGCTAATAATCAGTGGGGGATGGACAAAACCCCCACCGATTAAAGTTTCACTTTATATGTGCGAAATCATTATTTAACTTATGGATAGGAATCGTATAGTCATTTTCACTATATGAGAAATGCCTACGAAAAGTGATAAGAAATTTTAGGGCGAGAAAAGAGGCTGTTGTGCGCAGCCTCTTTTTGATGTGGATTTAAAGTAATATTAAGTTACTTCTAAATTGATGCGATATTTTAAGGGAATTACTTGTAAGTTTAAATATATGTAAATGAGGCTATTTATAATCAATTATTAACATTTTAATAGTGAAGTTTTTTCTATTGGTAGGTTTATATGGACATGATAAAATAAAAGTAACTGTATATTGTGAGGGCGGAAGGTTGCAATCCTTTCTCTAATTTTAGAGAGAAAGGAGGTGACCGAATGGATTCTTTACTTCTTTTATTGCACGATGCTGTAAAAGTATTTTTTACGGTGTTAGCGGCTGCTTGTGCAAATGAGCTAGTCAAAAAAATTAGCAATAAATCTAACAAAAGAACCGCCCCTAAGGCCTGCAAGCGTAAGGGCGGTTCTAAACGAAAGAAATAAATTTTAGCAACCGACCACCTTGCGGTAACAGTTACTGGAAGAGATGTTAGCGCATCTCTTCTTTTATTTTATACGAAATAAAGCGATATAATACTTGTAATCAATTTCTATACTTATAGTATAACAAGCAGATATGAAAAATCAACCGGCACTATATGGCCAAAAAGAAAACATGTTATAGTGAACAGATATTTGAACTATAAAGAAGAAATCCTCTTCTTCGTTTTCGGTACGATAATAAATTTAATCCAGAGCATCCCAATGACTGCAATGATCAAACTATGTAGTAATTGTCCTGTAGCAATGAGTATAACAACTGAAAATACAATGAGTTGAATACTTAGTAATGTGAAAATTAAGCTAAGAAATTGATTCATTCTTTCTTCAGTGGCAATCGGATACAATGCCACGATAATATTTCCCGAAAAATACTTCCACAGCGAACGAAGCTGCATAGAGATCATATATAGGACGCAGTAAGCGATAGCGCCTTTTACGTATATATTCGGTACGAAATATAGGATGAAAGAACCGATTAACCCTAAGCGAATATATATACCGAAATAATCATTCCCACGTAAAAACGATAGTGTATGTAAATAGAAGAAAGTAGCTTGTTTTTTATGTAGTAAAGGTTCGATCCAATTTGTAAGCCATTTTCTGCCGTTTACTTGTTTTTTTAGCTGCGGAACATCGGTGAAGATGCTAGCGAATTGATAAAAGCGTATGTCCATTTTTTCTTCTTGTTCGATTATGTATTCCCACGGTATGCGCTTTGTAGGCTGTTTTTTTGTATATAGAAGTAGGAAGGAAAGAAGTAATAGTAAGCCGCCTAGCACAATAATATTTGCAACAGAAAATAGCATGTAAATGATAAGTGCATTACAAGTAATGCGCACTATAAGCCATATGTTTTTTTCATGACTATCACGCCATATCCAATGTATGTATATGTTCCAGCCCTTTAAAATCATTAAAACGATAAAGATTGTACATAAGAAAGGTACAGTCAATTGTAATGATTGCATAGCAAGCGGTACGATAATAAGGAACGTAAATACAAGCGGGAAAAGCTGAATGATGTAATTATATAGAAGAGATTTTTTGAAATAAGATGTTAATTTCTCTTCTAGTGCTAGTAAATAGACAGCGTCAGGTTTTTGAATAAATGTGCGAACTTGGCATCTCGTTATAATGAGTGTAAGTACGATCGTGATGAGTAATAAAGATATTCCTTTAGAAGGATCCGTTTTAAGAAACTTTGCGTAATAATATGCACCTACACATGAGACGAAGATGAAGCTATATAGCAAACCGTTAATCATACGTGCAAAGTATGTGATGGCATTTTGAATATGTTGTTGAAAGCGAGAGCTCCATAGTGATTCGATTGACATGTTTTTCACCTCTTTTTTCTATTATATATGTTTTATTAAGCAAAAAACGAGCAAATTGCGTTACGCAATTTGCTCGTCTTTCTTTTCGTTATTTTTTTTCTGATCACGATTCATTAATGGATAGAAGGCAAAGCCGATTACGAATAAACCAATTCCGAGAAGGAATGTTTTTATATCGGACGCGCCTGTTTTAATAACCCATAAAGCATAGCAAATTGCAATGACTGCGACCACACCATCTATAATTCTTGCCCGTAACTCATTTTTATAAGTTTCACCAGTTGCGACCAGCTTTAACTGGAAGATTGGTGAAACGAGATATGGAATGAGGTAGGCTAAAGTTGATACTGTAATAACGAATGTATAAGCTTCCGCAATGGTTCCAGATAGTGTTGAGAATAAGAATACTTGCGACATAATGTTTGTTAATCGTAATGAGTAAATTGGACTTCCTTTTTTATTTGTTTTTGTAAAGAAGGAAGGGAAGAAACCTTCTTTGGCTGCTTGATAAGGTACTTCTGAGCTTAATAAAATCCAGCCTAATATTGAACCGAATAGGGAAGTAAGAGCAAGTAATGCCATAAGTTTCCCGCCGCCGTGACCCATTGCAGCGTTTAATGCGTCTGCTAATGGACGTTCAGAAGCTTGTAATTTATCAACGTGAAGTACACCCATTGTTAAAATTGTAATTCCTAAGTAAATTGCAACTGTGATAAGTAATCCTGCAACAGTGGCGCGTTTTACCGTTTTTGGGGAGGTAGCTCGGTTTGATAAAAGAACGGCTGATTCAATCCCGATAAATGCCCAAAGCGTTGTAAGAGCCGCTAAATTTACTTGTGAAAGGAGGCCGTGTGATACGCCTTCTTTATCGATCATTGGTGTGTACCATTGTCCAAACTTTGAAGCTTCGAATGCAAATAAAGTAACGACGATGAATAGAAGGAATCCAGTCACTTTCGTTGTTGTTGCTAAGAAGTTTAGCTTCCCAGCTCCGCTTACACCGTTTGTTAAAATTAAATGTGTGCCCCATAGTAAGACAGAACAAATAGTAAATGTAATTAGTTTTCCAACTTCTATATTGAAAGAGCCAATTGAAAACAATAGACGCGTATCTTTCATAATTGGGAAGAAGAGTGATAAATATCCCGCGAAAGATGTGATAATGGCAACGTTACTTGCCCAATTTGCTACCCAATATCCCCACACCATGCTGAAACCAGCCATTTTTTTCTTTTTTGGTGATGAGAATAAAGCATATGCATGACTTTGTGGTCCTGTCGTTAAATCAGGACGACGAATTGCTAAATTACCGAAAACAAGAGCTAGCATTAAAACACCAAACCCTGTTGTTAACCAAGCTAAAGTGACACCGAGAGGGCTAGCTGTTTGTGCCAACGTACTTGGCACCATGAAAATACCAGCGCCAACCATGTTACCGACAACGAAAGCTGTTAGTACCCAAAAGCCCCATTTTTTTTGTTGCATAGAAAATACCTCCAAAGTTAGTATAACCAAGTCAAGCGAGGAGATATGTATGTCTTCCTGCTAGGGAAGAGAAGTTCCAAACAAAACAAAAAAAGCACGTAATTTGCCGCTACATGCTTTCTATCTTATAAGAAACCCACGACATACCTCTCGATAGCTCTCCACAAACGAAACGTTTGTGACAGTTCTGCACTTATTAAATGCAGACCCAGCAAGCGCGCATGGTGGGCACGTCTTACTTCGGCAACCATTCCTTTCTCATTCATTCATCAATGCCACTACATCTCCTGAAATGATACTCTTAATGATTGCAACCTCTACCTCACCGAGATACGAATGAGGATTTATGTATTAAATTAACATGTTTAAGAGTAACAAATGTATTTTTATACGTCAATGGATATAGTAATAATCAGATTATAGAGAAGAGTTCGTTATTAGGTCCTGTAGGATTTAAGCCGCTTCATAATACACAAGTGTTTCGGAAATTTAAAAAGCAGCTGACCTAAATATTAGATCAGCTGCTGAATATAAGATTAAACTAAGTTTAATACAGTTACTTTTTGACGAGTCATAGACTCAAGGCTCTTACGAATACCTTGTGCGCCCATACCTGAACCTTTTACACCGATGAATGGGAAGTGGTCAGGACCGCGCTCTGTGCGTCCGTTAATTTGAACAGAACCAGTGTCGATTTTGTTAGCAATTGCAAATGCTTTGTTAATGTCTTTCGTGAAGACACTTGCTTGCAAGCCAAACTCTGATTTGTTAGCAATTTCAATCGCTTGTTCGTCAGAAGAAACACGGATGATTGGAAGGATTGGGCCAAATGGCTCTTCCCAAGCAACTTTCATTTCTTCTGTTACGTTGTCGATTAATGTTGGGTAAATTAAGTTACGCTCACGCTTGTTACCGATAACGATTGTTGCACCTTTTTCAGCAGCATCGTCAATTAAACCTTGAACGAAGTCAGCAGATTTGTCGTCGATTAATGGAACGATTGTGCTGTTTTGTTCTGGAGATCCAACTGATAGTTCAGCCACTTGCTCTTTTAATAAGCCAGCTAGTTCGTCTGCTACATTTTCGTGTACAAGTACACGTTTAATAGCTGTACAACGTTGACCTGAGTAAGAGAATGCACCGCTTACGATATGCTTTGCAGCTTCTTGTAAGTCTGCATCTTCACAAACGATACCAGGATCTTTACCACCAAGTTCTAATACAAGTGGAATCATCGCAGCTTTTTTCGCTAAATGTTTACCTGTATTTGTACCACCTGTGAACGATACCATATTTACGCCAGGATGTTCTACTAAGTAGTCACCAATTACAGAACCGCGTCCTGTAGCTACGTTTACAAGACCTTTTGGAAGGCCCGCTTTATGAAGTGCTTCAACCATTTTAATACCGCTAATAGCACCTTGAGTTGCTGGTTTGAAGATAACAGCGTTACCCATAATAAGTGCTGGTGCAAGTTTTGCAGCAGATAAGTTTACTGGGTAGTTAAACGGTGCGATTGCTAATACAACACCAAGTGGTGCGCGTTGGATAATCGCAAGTTTAGATTTAGATCCACCAGGGAAGCTATCACCCATCATGCTTTCACCGTGCATGTGAAGTGCTTCGTCAACTGTGTAACGAATTAAGTCAGCTGTACGAACGACTTCTTTTTGCGCATCTTTATATCCTTTACCGACTTCTTTCATAATGATATCGGCAATTTCATCTTGCATATTTACGAGCTCATCAGCCCATTTATATAAATATTTTGCACGATCTTGTAGAGAAGCTTCAGCCCATGATTTTTGAGCTTCTTTTGCAGATGCAATTGCTTCATCCACTTCTCCGCGAGTAATTGCTTGTACTTGCCCAATTACTTCGTGTAAGTATGGAGATGGAATGTCGATTGTTTGACCAGAAGAGCTTTCTCTCCATTCTCCGTTTAAATAAAATTTGTACGTATTGCTAGTTGTCATGATTAGTCCTCCTAAAATAGCAACTTGTAAGAGTGAGTATAAGGTGATTGTAGGTGGTTTGATAATATTTTTCAAATGAAATGTTTGTGAAAACGATTTCTTACCATTTTTTTATTTTGTATGCCCTTTCTTACAGAAGATTCCCTTATTTCAAACTGAATTATAAGTAGAATGCATCACTTTCATTTTTTGTGATAAAAGATTATTTTATTCTAAAGGGAAAAAAACAATTGACAGAATACTCAATAAAGTTGTAAGATTATAAATGGAAAATAAATGAAGGGGGTGTGCGTAATGATTGTAATCGTAAATGTAATGGGCTTAGCTCTGTTAAATGGCGGAAAACATTCATATCATTACGCAACCCGTGCGGATATATAGGACCTTTGTGTCTTATGAGAAGCGTACGTTGCGTATATCGTAACGTACGCTTTTATGCATTCTATTGCATATCGTCAAGCGGCGGTATGCTTTTTTTTGTTTATCTTCCTTGTTTTCGTAGTTACTATAAAAAATCAGAATTTGGAAGGTGGAAAAATGTGAAGAAATTGTATGGCTTACGAAATGTAAATGTGATGGATTTGGATAGCGGATAAAAAATGAGGGTCAAATGAGAACGAGAAAGGAGAGGTTACATTGTTTTCAGTATTACTAAAGTTAAGCTGGTTTTTTAGGGAGCATTGGAAAAGGTATAGTATCGCAATTGGGGTACTTTTAATTGTAAACGTGATAGAGGTAATTCCTCCGAAAGTGTTAGGAATTACAATTGATAATATTAAAACAGGAGCCTTAACGAACGAGGCGATTATGCAATATATTTTTATTTTACTTGGGGTAACGATTGGTGGGTACGTGCTTACTTTCATTTGGCAGCACCAACTATTTGGCGGTGCATTCGTACTTGAGAAAACGATGCGTTCAAAATTTATGGGGCATTTACTTAAGATGACACCGACGTTTTATCAAAAAAATCGTACTGGCGATTTAATGGCGAGAGCGACAAATGATTTAAAAGCAATCTCCATGACAGCTGGATTTGGTATATTAACGCTCGTTGATTCTAGTCTATATATGCTTACAATCGTTTGTATGATGGGCTTTTCAATTAGTTGGCAGCTAACATTTGCTGCGCTTATACCGCTTCCGATTATGGCGTTTGCAATGAATATATACGGAAAGAAATTGCATGAAAGATTTACAGTCGCGCAAGATGCGTTCGGGGATATGAACGATAAAGTGCTTGAATCAATTGCGGGTGTACGCGTTATTCGTGCGTACGTACAGGAGAACGCTGATCAAGAAAGGTTTCATCATTTAGGAGATGACGTATACGAGAAAAATATGAGAGTAGCAAGAATCGATGCATTATTCCAGCCAACTGTGAAAATGCTCGTCGGTCTTAGTTATTTAATTGGTTTAGTGTACGGTGCATATCTCGTATTTCAATCAACAGTGACACTCGGTGAGCTCGTTTCTTTTAACGTCTATTTAGGGATGATGATTTGGCCGATGTTTGCAATTGGTGAATTGATTAATGTTATGCAAAGAGGAAATGCTTCGTTAGATCGTGTAAATGAAACGTTAGCTTATGAGCCAGATGTAAAGAATCCGAAAAATCCAAAGGTTGTACAAGAGCCAGATTACATTCAGTTTGATAACGTTACTTTTTCATATCCTTCATCAATTGAAACAAATTTAAAAAATGTTTCGTTCTCATTAAAACAAGGAGACACACTTGGAGTTGTTGGGAAAACAGGAAGCGGGAAAACGACGCTCGTTCGTCAACTTCTTCGTCAATACCCACTTGGGGAAGGTGATATTGCGGTTTCTGATGTGAAGCTAGATAAAATTACGAATGATAACGTACTTGGCTGGATTGGGTATGTACCTCAGGAACACATTTTGTTCTCAAAAACAGCGAAAGAAAATATTTTATTTGGAAACAGAGAAGCGACTGAAGAAGAACTTGAAAAAGCGATTGAAATAGCTGCGTTTAAAAAAGATTTAGAGTTTTTACCAGAAGGTTTAGAAACGCTTGTTGGGGAGAAAGGTGTTTCTTTATCAGGTGGGCAAAAGCAAAGGATTTCTATTGCGAGGGCTGTTATTCAAAATCCGGAAATTTTAATTTTGGACGATTCTTTATCAGCTGTTGATGCTCGCACAGAAGCAGCAATTATTGAAAATATACGAACAGAAAGAAGCGGGAAGACGACAATTATAACGACGCATCGTTTATCAGCGGTGCAGCATGCTGATTGGATTCTCGTTATGGATAACGGTGAGGTTATTGAAGAAGGTTCGCATGAAGCGCTCGTTCGAAATGGGGGCTGGTATGCTGAGCAGTTCGACAGACAACAAGGTGAAAGTGAAAGTGCGGATAGCGGGGTGAAAATATGAGTGTTTCAAAACGAGTGTTTCAATATGCGATGAAAGTGAAGGGGCCGATCTTTGCAGCGATGGCGATGCTATTTGTTTTTGTTATTGCAGAACTCGCGGGTCCTTTCGTCGCAAAAACGATGATTGATGAGCATATCGTTGGAATAGAGAGACCTTGGTATGAAACAGAAAAGAGTGAGGATGCAGTTTCATATAATGGCGCCTTTTATAAGCGAAGTGATCGCTTTGAACAAGGTGAGAAAAAAGGGAAAGAAGTCCGAGTGATTCAAGTTGGTTTTCAGTACTATTTTGTGCCGAATAAAATAACGCTTGAAGGAACTCGTACTGTTAAGGGTGATGTAGTTACAGTAAAAAGTGGTAAGGCAGTGCAAGTGTATAAAGTGAAAGCCTTAACGAAAGAAGAAGTATTTGCGTTTTATAAACCGGAAATAAATCGTTTACTATTACTTGGCGGTGGTTATTTCGCTTTATTAGTAGTCGTATCATTATTTGCATACGGAAAGCAGTTCTTCTTACAGAAGGCGGCAAACAAAATTATTCAAATTATGAGGGAAGACGTCTTTTCCCATATTCAAACGTTGCCAATTCGTTATTTTGACCATTTACCAGCAGGGAAAATTGTTTCGCGTGTAACGAATGATACAGAGGCGATTCGTGACTTATATGTAACAGTACTTGCGACATTCGTCTCTAGCATTATTTATATTATCGGGATTTTCGCTGCTCTATTCTTACTCGATGTGAAACTCGCGATGTTCTGTTTATTAATTATCCCGATTTTAATTGTTTGGGCGATTATGTATAGAAAGTATGCGTCTGTATACAATCATAAAATGCGTTCGCGTTTATCGGATATTAACGGAACAGTGAATGAATCGATTCAAGGGATGCCAATTATTCAAGCATTTCGTCAAGAGCGTGAAACGAAGAAGGAATTTGAAGAGCTCAATGGCGATTATTTTAAATATCAAAATAAAATTTTAAATTTAAATGCAGCAACTTCGCATAATTTAGTGTCTGTATTAAGAAACATCGCTTTTACAGGTGTAATTTGGTATTTCGGTGGTGCTTCATTAAGCGCTTCGGGCATCGTTTCACTCGGGATACTTTATGCTTTCGTCGATTATTTAACGAGGCTATTCTCGCCAATTACGAATATGGTGAACCAACTTGCTAACTTAGAGCAATCGCGTGTTGCATCAGAGCGTGTCTTTGAATTGCTAGAGGAAAAGGGAGAGGCAGTAGAAGAAGAACGTATGCCTCGCTTAACCGGAAATGTGAAATTCGATAATGTTTCGTTTTCTTACAATGGAAAAGATGAAGTGTTAAAAAATATTTCTTTTGAAGCGAAACAAGGGGAGACAGTGGCACTTGTTGGCCATACTGGATCAGGAAAAAGTTCCATTATGAATGTGCTCTTTCAATTTTATGAATTTCAAAAAGGGAAGCTTACGATTGATGGTCACGATGTAACAGAGATGCCGAAACAAGCAACACGTGAACATATGGGAATTGTATTGCAAGATCCGTTTTTATTTAGCGGGACAGTGGCATCCAATGTAAGCTTAGAAAATGAAGGAATTTCAAAAGATCGCATCGTAAAGGCGTTACGTGATGTTGGTGCTGAAAGGTTTGCAAACAATTTAGATGAAGAAATTACGGAGAAAGGAAGTACACTTTCAACCGGAGAACGTCAGCTTATATCGTTTGCTAGGGCACTTGCTTTTGATCCGGCGATTTTAATTTTAGATGAAGCGACTTCCAGTATTGATACAGAAACAGAAGCGATGATTCAACAAGCGCTAGAAGTTGTGAAAAAAGGACGAACGACGTTTATTATCGCTCATCGTCTTTCAACAATTAAAAGCGCTAATCAAATTATTGTGCTCGATAGAGGAACGATTTTGGAAAAAGGTTCCCATGATGAATTAATGAAAAAGCGCGGGCGTTATTACGATATGTACAAAACGCAAATGGAAGGAAACCAGAGCGCTTAATTTTTAGAAGAACTTGCGATTTTCGCAAGTTCTTTTTTGATTGGATTGTCCGTTGAGCAGTTAATATATTTCACCGGTAGAAAAACTTATAAATAAGTAAGTATTGTTTTACCTTTTTCTTTATAAATGCTATATTTAAAAATGTTACTTATTTTTTGTATGTAGCAGTATTTTGCCATTTTGTTTGATTATGAAGAAAAAGGATAAACTAAATAAGAACATTTTCATTGAAAAATTGTTCGAAATTGCATACAATCAATATAGTTTTTAAATTCCTATCAGAATACTTGGAGGACTACTATCATGAAAAAATTATTTTCAGTGCTTGCAGTAACTACATTAGCGATTGGGATTGTAGCGGGCTGCGGCAAAGAAGAGAAAAAAGATACAGCTAGTCAAGATGCGTTACAGAAGATAAAACAAAGCGGTGAGCTTGTAATTGGTACAGAAGGTACATATCCACCATTTACGTTCCACGATTCAAGTAATAAATTAACTGGATTTGACGTTGAATTAGCAGAAGAAGTTGCAAAACGTTTAGGTGTAAAACCTGTATTTAAAGAAACACAATGGGATAGCTTACTTGCAGGAGTAGATGCGAAACGTTTCGACATGGTGGCGAACGAAGTTGGTATTCGTGAAGATCGTCAAAAGAAATATGATTTCTCTAGTCCATACATTTCTTCTTCAGCAGCATTAGTTATTGCGAAAGATAAAGATAAACCTGCTACTTTTGCTGATGTGAAAGGGTTAAAAGGGGCACAATCTTTAACGAGTAACTATGCAGATATCGCTAAGAAAAATGGTGCAGAAATCGAGGGTGTGGAAGGATTTAGCCAAGCAGCTGAATTGTTAAATTCTGGCCGCGTTGATTTCACAATCAATGATAAATTATCAGTGTTAAACTATTTAGAAACGAAAAAAGATGCGAAAATTAAAATTGTAGACACAGAAAAAGAAGCATCACAAAGTGGATTCTTATTCCGTAAAGGTAGCGACAAACTTGTACAAGAGGTAAATAAAGCGTTAGAAGATATGAAAAAAGATGGTACGTACGATAAAATAACGAAAAAATGGTTCGGTGAAAATGTTTCTAAGTAGTGCAGTGGTCTCAGATCGATTGTCTACATGGATAGATATTATGCAGACTTCCTTCTCGCCTATGCTGAAGGAAGCTGTCTTTACGACAATTCCGTTAACGCTTATTACATTTATTATCGGTATTATACTTGCGACGTTAACAGCGCTCGCGCGTATTTCAGGTAGTCGTATTTTACAATGGATTGCTCGTATCTATGTATCTATCATTCGCGGAACGCCACTTCTTGTACAGTTATTTATTATTTTCTATGGCCTTCCAACTCTTAATATTGAGGTTGAGCCATATACAGCAGCAATTGTTGGTTTTTCATTAAATGTCGGTGCATATGCATCTGAAATTATTCGTGCTTCTATTCTTTCTATTCCGAAAGGACAGTGGGAAGCAGCTTACACAATTGGGATGACATATCCGCAAGCATTAAAACGTGTTATTTTACCGCAAGCAACGCGTGTATCTATTCCGCCGCTTTCGAATACATTTATTAGTTTAGTGAAGGATACTTCATTAGCATCGTTAATTTTAGTAACAGAAATGTTCCGAAAAGCGCAGGAAATTGCGGCAATGAACTATGAGTTTTTAATTGTTTATTTCGAAGCAGGTCTAATTTATTGGGTAATTTGCTTCTTATTATCTATCGTGCAACAAATATTAGAAAAACGTTCAGAACGTTACACTCTAAAATAACCCTTTCATAAAAGGAGTTTTTGTTTTTATGATTTCAATTCAACATTTACAAAAAAGTTTCGGAGATAATACCGTACTAAAACATATGGATTTATCAGTTGAGAAGGGCGAAGTTGTTGTTATTATCGGGCCATCTGGATCTGGTAAAACGACGTTTCTACGTTGCCTCAACGTGCTAGAAACACCGAACGCTGGTAACATTCGCATCGGTAATAAAGAGCTCGATTTTTCTAAAAAAGTATTGAAGAAAGATATTGTAAATCTTCGTACACAAACAGGTATGGTATTCCAGCACCATAATCTATTCCCGCATTTAACAGCACTTCAAAATGTAATGGAAGGGCTCGTTACAGTGAAAAAGATGGGGAAAGAAGAAGCGAAGAAAAAAGCAAACTATTTCCTTGAAAAAGTTGGTCTTGCGGATAAAGTAGACTTATATCCGTTCCAATTATCAGGTGGACAACAACAGCGTGTTGGAATCGCTCGTGCGCTTGCGATGGAGCCGGAAGTTTTACTATTTGATGAGCCAACTTCAGCACTTGATCCTGAGCTAGTTCAAGAAGTTTTAAAGGTTATGAAAGAACTTGCTAAAGAAGGAATGACGATGGTCATTGTAACGCATGAAATGCGCTTTGCTCATCAAATTGCGAACCGTGTTATTTTCATGGATGGCGGTGTCGTTGTCGAACAAGGTACACCGGAAGATGTATTTACAAATCCAAAAGAAGAACGAACGAAGAAGTTTTTACAAATGTTGCAGTAAATTAAGGAAGGTCTCAGGGCATATGCCCTGAGACCTTTTTGCCATATATATTTATTTTTGGAATCCGCCAAGGCTTTGCTCAGCCATTGCAACTAAACGTTTTGTAATTTCTCCCCCAACAGAACCGTTAGCGCGAGCCGTAGAATCTGCTCCTAATTGTACACCAAATTCTTGAGCGATTTCGTACTTCATTTGATCGATTGCTGCTGTTGCACCTGGTACTACTAATTGATTGTAAGAACTTTGGTTTGCCATAGGAATATATCCTCCTTAGAGTTATAAAAGTTTTTTTGGTTGGACTAGCTGGATTTGAACCAGATTATCGCCCCGTTTGGCGCTAATCCATCGGTAATTAAGTTTGTACTCATAGTATGGATGTTACCTAGAAAGATATACAAAATAATAATTTGTAAATTTTGTAAAAAACGTTTCATCATTTCGTAAAGTATGAAATAAGAGTAATCGTTGTATTTTTAAGAAAGAAGGCTAAACTAAGAGCGAAATCATATGCGTTAATTTTCTGTGTATAATCAGCTGTGCTTAAAGCTTAGTAAAATAAAAATTAAATCGGCATCAACTGTGTATTTCTGTTTTAATCCGGGATGGGGCAGGAAAAGGAACTAACTGCTCCTATGCAAGGCTGACGTTTTTTTAGCTTGATGTTATTAAAAAGATTAGAGAAACAAAAATGAAAATGGTATCAACTTCGTATTTCTGTTTTAACCCGGGATGGGGCAGGAAAAGGAACTAACTGCTCCTATGCAAGGCTAGATGCTCTCTTCCATTTAAAAAAGAGAGGCTTTTAAACGAAAATGTAATTAAAGTGAGATAAATTAAAGCTTAGTAATATAAAACCTAAAATGGTATCAACGGCATATTTCTATTTTAACCCAGGGTGGGGCAGAAAAAGGTACTGACCGCGTCTACGCACGGCTAGATGCTCTCTTCAATCTAAAATAGAGGCTTTTTAATTGTTTTTAAACGATAACGTATGGAGGAATAACGATGGGGATTTGCCCGCTTTGCAACGCGCTAGAATCACAAACATATTCTTGTCAAAATTGCCAAGGAATACTCCAAGATTATGGGAAAGCTGTAGATTACATAGATGATTACAGTGCATATATGGATCAGGAATTATTAAGTGCGGTAGACGGTTTAACACATAATAATTCAAATGAGTACTGCAATCATATTTTTTATTGCGGAGTATGTAATGTGGAAACGGAAGTTGTAGTAAAGTTTGTATAAATAGAAAACTTCCACCTTATGAGTGAGGTGGAAGTTTTTGTTTTTGTATTTGTGAGTTAATCATAGGGGACGGGATATTTCCGTTGTCAGGTGCAGGATCTGATTGTATTTGAGATGTTTTTTCTTTCGGACCGCACAAAGAATGTTCAGTTAAATAGATGGCATATTCATAAAATAATTGGCGCGTAAGTTCACTTTGTTCTTTTAACTTTTCATCTTGGAATACAGTTCGCCCCGGTTTAGAATTTGCTTCAAATAGCCACGGATTTTCCGCGGTGTCTAAACCAATGTCAAAACCAATTTCTCCAATATTCCCGGTTACTTGTTGGTCGAGTGCATAACTGATTTGTAAGGCTGTTTGTTTTAGTTTATTTTCAATTTGAACTTGCTTTGTTGAATCAGGAAACAGTTCCTGAAGTAATTTCGTATCACCACCGCTATTTACATGAGTTGTTAAGCTACCTTTGCCGGCGATTTTTGCGACGATTGCACTGACTACCCAATTACCAAAATGGTTTTTATTTGTATGAATGCGAAAATCGACGGGTTGCCCTTCGAAGCGGAGCAGTGAGATACCTTGTTGTACGATAAACTTTTTTAAATCATGTCCTCTTAACACATGGTTAAGAAGTGCTTCTAATGATTGATACTTTCTTAGTTTATTTTGTTCATTTTCACGATAACGACAATAGTAACGATTATCAGTTTGAGAATAGAGTATTTGATGAATATTTCTCCCGAAGCTACCGTGTATTGGTTTCATATAAATATACTTATACGTACCAAGAAGTCGTTCTACTTGTTCAAAATGCTGAAATGCCTCTGTTTTTGGTAAGAATTGTTTAATCGAATCTTCTTTCATTAAAAGTTGATGCACTTCCCATTTGTTAAAAAACCCTGGATTAAACCACGGAATCGCATAGTCGCTTTCTAATCTTTTCTTTGCTCTTACGATAGGTTTGTAATTTTCTGCTTGCCGATTTGGTAAACGGTCGTAAATGACATTTGGTAAAGGGACTTTGTTTTTTACCCATTTGCTTTCTTGAAAGAAGTACCCTTCAATGGTTTCCCCTTCCCAGTTTATATGTTGAATGCCAAAGACAAATACAAATGGCTGCAATGTGAATGGTGGTGTTAGTAACTCACTGAGAGAAGTAGAACGATTTCCTAAAGGAGAATTAGAATCATCGTTAAAGCCAGTTGTGAAAATCCCGATTAATGGACCGAAAACAATTGTTTGATTTTGTATGAAGGCATGGATTGTTGCTGAATGTGGTAGTAAAAGTTTAGTTGCAATTTGTTCTCCAATAATGATTTCTCGAGTGAATGAATAATGAATTTTAATATTCTCGCATGTAATATAACGTAAGCCAAAGGAAAGGGATGTAATTGGTGGTGTAATAGAAAAAACGTAAGGTAAAGTAATACTATTTGGATTCTCATCTGAAATACTTAATGTATATATGTGCTCTTTCAACGGGGGTTTCCTCCTTTCGTTATGGTGTAAATCGGCTAAACTTTAATGGACCATGAAAAATTTGTTCAGCCAGTTCGTCGTTGTACCTAGTATAAACTTCGTAAGACGGCATCGTATTGACGTACATAAGCCAAATGGCACCTTTTTGATCCATAATGGTAGAAAGCTCTAATTCAAATAATGACGAATAGGACTGATCGAGCGTTTTAAACACTTCACTTACAACATCATGTAAAGCATCTTTCAATAATTGAACGCCAGTTGGAGAAAGTAAATATTTAATTTTAGAAAACGGATGTAACTTAGAACGTTCTGTTGCTGAAAGTAAAAATTGTGCTGGGAATGAAGATTTTTGTATAAATTGACCGAGAACGTTCCAAGTCTGTTCTTTATTTTTTTGCATAATGGTTCGAATATGAATCGGATATGATAGTTGATTTGGAGGTTGTAACATTGGATGAATCATATAACGGGATGAGTGTACGTTCGATTTGCACCATGATATAAATTCATCTGTTCGTTTGAATTGAGTAGAAGTATGCTGCTGTTCATTTACTGTATCGATATGAAATGTTTTATTTTTGTAAGTGGCCCGATATAAATTTTCATTGGAATGTATATTGATTGGTCTTATAATAATATCTCTTGTTTCTAGTAGTAATTTAAAAATTCCTTGTACTGTTCCTTTTTTTATTTTTGGTACGTAAGGAGAAAGACGTTTATTAGTAAGAAAAAGATTGTGCAAATCGCTTGGATTAATAAGTGTGTTGTTTAAAAAAGTAGTGGAAGAACGTTTGTGTAATGAATGAATAATCGCATTTGCTTGTTGGAATTCCTCATCCTCTTTGAAATGACAACGATCATATATATATGAAGGAATGGGAAAGGTTTGATTTATCCAATTTCCTGTATCTGTATCGTAAATAAGACCGGAAACAAGATCTGTCTTTGAATCAATGCTAAACGGTGTGAATTGGGCGACGACGTTATGATAGAGACGAGCGCGCTTGGCGATTTCGGTGTAATACGTTTGCTCGTGATGGAGTTGAGAAGTTAAAAGACCAAGAACCAACGAAATCACTCCTTTATTAACAAGATGTTTGCATAATAGGCGAAGCTATATATTGCAAATACGTTTTTATACCATTATACTTTTGTCCGTATGATGATATGCTATAGTTTTGGAGAAGTGAAAGGTTGATTGTGATGAATATATGGTTAAATATGTTAACAACGACAGGACTCGGGGCGATTATTGGAGGGTACACGAATCATTTAGCAATAAAAATGTTATTTCGTCCTCATCGTTCTATTTATATTGGGAAGTTTCAAGTTCCATTTACGCCAGGGTTAATTCCGAAGCGCCGCGATGAGCTTGCTGTTCAATTAGGGAAAATGGTTGTAGAACATTTGTTAACACCAGAAGGAATCGGAAAGAAATTAACAAATGAAGAGTTTCAAAAAAGTTTAATTCGCTGGGCACAAGTGGAAGTTGATAAAGTAATTACAAATGAACAGTCGTTACGGGATATGTTAGAAAAATGGAATTTAGAACATGTAGAAGAAGAGGCGACTCAAAAAATCGAACATGTTATTACAGAAAAAATTCATGCATTTTTAGCAGAGTACTATACATATACATGGGAACAGGCTTTACCTCATTCTGTTCATGAAAAAGTAGAGAATGCGATTCCGAATGTAGCATCTTTTATTTTGAAAAGAGGAATTAGCTTTTTTGAAAGTGAAGAAGGAAAGGCACGCCTTTCAAAAATGATTGATGACTTCTTTGCTTCTCGCGGAACGATGCTTAATTTAGTCGGTATGTTTTTAGGGAATGTAAGTTTAGTGGATCGTGTGCAGCCGGAAGTGATTAAGTTTTTAGGACAAGATGGAACAGAGCGGCTTTTAACTGATGTACTGCAAAAAGAGTGGGAAAAGTTAAAAGGAAGAGACGTACAAGAATTAGAAACGTTTGTAGAGAAAGAAGTGATTGTAAGCTCCATATTGTCAGCGGTTCAAGTAGAGGAAACAGTGAACAGATTTTTAAATCAATCTGTTCAGCAAGTATGTGAGCCAGTTCGAGAAACAATAGTTGGAAAAGTGGTCCCTAGCGCAGTAGAGAAAGGTTTGAAGTGGGGGACAGAAAACGTGGAGAGTGTATTGAAAAATTTACACCTTGCAGAAATTGTCCAGCAAGAAGTATCTACATTTTCAACAGAGAGACTCGAAAATCTCGTATTATCCATCACAAAAAACGAGTTAAAAATGATTACATATTTAGGGGCATTATTAGGAGGAACGATTGGGTTTATTCAAGGATTGTTGCTCTTGTTCCTTAAGTAATAAAGATGGGTACATAGAAATAAAAGTGAAAATTCTTCACATCTCTTGCATAGTTTGATATGGTAAGAAGAGGTGCCGATGTAAATGCACTTAAAAGGCAGTGCGCATGAAAAGCGCTAGCCTTCTAAAGGAGGAAAATAAAATGACAAAAAACATTCATGATGTTGCATATGAGTTACAAAAAGCAATCGCTGAAAACGAAGATTTCCAAACATTAAAAGCAAGCTACGCAGCAGTACAAGGAGATGCAGAGTCAAAGAACTTATTCGAAGAGTTCCGCACGATGCAACTTGGTTTACAACAAAAAATGATGCAAGGCCAAGAAATCACTGAAGAAGACAACCAAAAAGCACAAGAAGTTGTATCTCGCATTCAACAAGATGCTAAAATCACAAAGTTAATGGAAACTGAGCAACGTTTAAACATCGTTATCACTGACGTTAACAAAATCATTATGCAGCCACTTGAAGAATTATATAGCGCGCAACAACAAGCTTAATGAGAGAAGACGCTCCTGGAATATCGGGGCGTCTTTTTTATTGTAGAAAAATGTAAGGGTTTTCCTTTTGTTTGTCAAAATACTGTCAAATTCATATCGTTGGAAAAATAATGCATTTGTACTATAATAATAAATAATAATTCACCACATTAATTAACTAGGTGAAGTTAAAATCTTTATTACACACATTATGAAACAAAGGAATGATTAGTTTGAGTACAGATGTAAAAGCAAACGACGTGAAAACAAAAACAAAAGGAGCAGATCTTGTTGTTGATTGTTTAATTAAACAAGGTGTTACACATGTTTTCGGTATTCCAGGAGCGAAGATTGACTCTGTATTTGATGTACTGCAAGAAAGAGGACCAGAGTTAATTGTTTGTCGTCATGAACAAAACGCAGCATTTATGGCAGCTGCTATTGGTAGATTAACAGGGAAACCAGGCGTATGTCTTGTAACTTCAGGACCAGGGACATCAAATTTAGCGACAGGTCTTGTTACTGCGAATGCGGAGAGTGATCCCGTTGTTGCTTTAGCTGGTGCAGTTCCGCGTACTGATCGCTTAAAACGTACGCATCAATCTATGGATAATGCAGCACTATTCGAACCAATCACAAAATATAGCGTAGAAGTAGAGCATCCAGATAATGTGCCAGAAGCATTAAGTAATGCATTTCGAAGTGCTACTTCCACAAATCCAGGAGCAACTTTAGTAAGCCTTCCGCAAGACGTTATGACGGCGGAAACGACTGTAGAGTCTATCGGTGCGCTTTCTAAGCCACAGCTTGGAATCGCTCCCACACATGAAATTACATATGTAGTAGAAAAAATAAAATCAGCGAAATTACCAGTTATTTTACTCGGTATGAGAGCGAGCACAAATGAAGTGACGAAAGCCGTTCGCGAATTAATTGCGGATACAGAACTTCCTGTCGTTGAAACATATCAAGCAGCTGGTGCGATTTCACGTGAGTTAGAAGATCATTTCTTCGGCCGCGTTGGATTATTCCGTAACCAACCAGGTGATATTTTACTAGAAGAAGCGGATCTTGTTATTTCTATCGGTTATGATCCAATTGAGTATGATCCGAAATTCTGGAATAAACTTGGAGACAGAACGATTATTCATCTTGATGACCATCAAGCAGATATCGACCATGATTATCAACCAGAGCGTGAATTAATTGGCGATATTGCCTTAACTGTAAATAGTATCGCAGAGAGATTACCGAAACTTGTATTAAATACGAAATCAGAAGCAGTTTTAGAACGATTACGCATGAAATTATCAGAACAAGCAGAAGTTCCAAACCGTGCGTCAGAAGGTGTTACGCATCCACTTCAAGTTATTCGTACACTTCGCTCTTTAATTGATGACGATACAACTGTTACGTGTGACATCGGTTCCCATTACATTTGGATGGCAAGATGTTTCCGTTCTTATGAACCACGTAGACTATTATTTAGTAACGGTATGCAAACATTAGGTGTCGCACTTCCTTGGGCAATTGCTGCTACTTTAGTAGAACCAGGTAAAAAAGTAGTTTCCGTATCAGGTGACGGTGGTTTCTTATTCTCAGCGATGGAGTTAGAAACAGCGGTACGTTTAAATGCACCGATTGTACATCTTGTATGGAGAGACGGTACGTATGATATGGTTGCATTCCAACAAATGATGAAATACGGTAGAACATCAGCTACAGAATTTGGCGATGTTGATCTTGTGAAATATGCAGAAAGTTTCGGTGCAATAGGTCTTCGTGTCAATACACCAGACGAATTAGAAGGTGTATTGAGAGAAGCGTTAGAAGCAGAAGGCCCTGTCATTGTTGATATTCCAATCGATTACCGTGACAACATTAAGTTAAGTGAAAAACTATTACCAAATCAATTAAATTAAGATGGGCGTGAGTGAGATGAGTGTTGCACAAGTAATTGATATTGATGCAAAAAGAACGAAAACGAATAATGAAGTATATCAAACTTCAACAATGCTTGCGTTATTAGATGGTATATATGATGGTGTTATTAATTTTGAAGAATTGAAAGAACGTGGTGATTTCGGCATCGGCACATTTGATCAATTAGATGGTGAAATGATTGCGTTTGATAACGAATTTTACCATTTACGTTCAGACGGCTCCGCAGAAAAAGTAGAACCGGAAGAAACAACACCGTTTGCGACTGTAACGTTTTTTGAAAAAGAAATGAGTTATCGGGTAGAGCGTCCGATGAATCGTGAAGAAGTTGAAGCGTTACTACATGAATTGATGCCAAGTAAAAACTTATTTTATGCGATTCGAATGGACGGTACGTTCCGTGAAGTAAGAACGAGAACAGTTCCAAGACAAGAAAAACCATATACACCGCTCGTTGAAGTGACGAAATCACAACCGATCTTTTCATTTGAAAATACAGAAGGTACGTTGGCTGGATTTTGGACACCAGATTACGCACAAGGTATCGGTGTAGCGGGGTTTCACTTACATTATATTGATGATGAAAGAAGCGGGGGCGGACATGTTTTCGATTATGTTGTAGAAAACTGTGCGATCCAAATTTGTCAAAAAGCGCATATGCATTTAGCACTTCCGGAAACAGCTGATTTTATGGCGGCGGAATTATCGAGAGAAAACTTAGAGAATGATATTGCGACCGCGGAAGGCGCGGAGTAAAAAGAGAAGCCGATTTGGCTTCTCTTTTATTTTTGGATTACTTCCGATATGCTGAACAATGCTCATCAGAAATGAAATAATTTTCTTTACCTGTTACGGCTGATACTTCTACCAATTGATGCCCAAGCCCATCCCACACTGTAAGAGTATATAAGGATGACCATTCAATATTCCCGCGAGCGAGTCGGAAAGAATAGTAGTCGTTATCTGTTGTGACTGAAACTTTTTTATAAGTAATTTTTTTCGTTTTTCTGTTTTGCACAATAAGAACAAAGTCTAACTTATCTTCTTTCGGAACTTGTAGTATTCTCGCCACAAACATTCCTTTAGGGTTTTTCTTAGTTTTATATAATTTTTCTGCTTTTATTTTTAATTCAGGTTTGCCTCTCATAGTCTCTCCCTTTGTATATGCTTATTACTTTGAAACAAACGGATGCCCCTCATAATAAAACCGCCACGGATAATGCACAGCTTCTTCTGCATAATCAATATTAATACGAGGACCAGCTATTATGTTATGTGCGGATGATAAATGGCCTTCTTCAGGAACTAATTCAATATGTAACGTATCGCTTTGAAGTGATACTCCGCGCTCTTCTAAAGTGATTCCGAGTGCGCGGCATAGTTTTCCAGGGCCATTTGTTAAGTTTTTATACTGAGTTTTCGTAATGTCGGTTTTGTTGTAGCGCGCTAGTGTCATGTCTTCGATTCCGTCTACAGGTTCAAGAGCACGAATAAGAACTCCTTGCGGGGTGCCGATTGGTGCTGTAATTACGTTAAAGCAATGATACATACCGTAAATTAAATATACGTAAGCATGTCCTGGTGCGCCGAACATTACTTCTGTTCGATTAGTCCGTCTGCCTCCGTAACTATGAGCGGCCTTATCATCTGGACCTTTGTATGCTTCTACTTCTACAATAATTCCGCTTCGCTTTATGTCGTCTACAATATGAACGAGTTTATGTCCGAGTAACTTCTTTGCGACCTCTAAAGTATCGCCTTCATAAAAAGAAGGTGGTGCCTGCATTGTACTATCTCCTTTGCCAGTCGTATATGTATATAGTAAACCAAATTTTGAGTAGTAATTCTAACTCGTTCTATTTACTACATTTATTTCATAAATTATGGATAGAGTACAACAGCGAAGAGGGGGAGTGCGACATGATTTATCGCTTACTAGCTCTTAATATAGATGGGACGCTACTATACAACAACGGAAAAATTGCCAAAGGGTTACGGGAGACAATTGACTTTGTGAAAAGAAAAGATGTATACGTTACATTATTTACGAATCGTAATTTTCAATCTGCTCATAAAATAGCGAAGGCGTTAAAATTAGATTCTATATTAGTTACACACGGTGGTGCTTTCATTTCAGCAACGTTAGATAAGCCGTTCGTTCAAAGGAGATTATCTGAAGAGAAAACCTTTAATATCGTGCAAGTGTTAGAGCATTTTGATTGTAATGTTCGCATTTCTCATGAACGATATTCAATTGGGAATCGTGAGAGAAATACACCAAACTTAATTGCGCGTACTGTATTATCAAGCGCAGATCCATTATTTTATCCGGTTCAATTTGTAGATTCGCTAGGGGATGCACTGCGTGATCATCCAGTAGGTGCACCAAAAATTGATATCGTTTTTCATACGAAAGGTGAAAAAGAAAGAGGGATGAATACGTTAAGAAAGGCATTTCAAGATGTAGAGTACGTCGAGTGTGATGAGAGACGTATAGAAATTCTCCCTCAAAATGTATCAAAACTACGTGGTTTACAATTACTTGGGGAGCATTTAAATATTAACCTTAGTGAAATGGTTGCGATTGGAGATAGCACAGAAGACTTAGATGTAATTGAAAATGTTGGGCTTGGGGTAGCAATGGGGAACGCGCCTGTAGAATTAAAGCAAGCCGCAGACTGGATTACACGTTCTAATACTGAGAACGGCGTAGAGTATATGATTAAAGAACACTTCCGTAAGCAATTCCCGCTTCCGTTTTTGAAAAATCATAAGCATTTGCGGAAATGAAGAAAGAAAAAACGTAGCGTTTTCGCTACGTTTTTTTCTTGTTTAAGCTTCAATACGTGAAAAATCAATATTCAGCGAGTTGTAAATAGGATATAAAAAATAAGGTAAAACCTTCTGTATTGACCTGCAAACGCCCTTCAAGTAAACTAAAGAGAGTTTGCAAATGAAAAGGTGATAATGTTGTTAATTTCAATTAAAACGTTACAAGACGATCGTTTTTTACGTCCGCTACAAAATATTGGCGGTTTATTTTTTGAAGAGAGCACGATAGGGTTTGATAAAGAAGAAGCAAATCTTATCGTTGATATACAGATAGAAGGTAATGTGACAGCATCGGCTCGTTTAACAGATGTTGCGACTGGAAATGTATATGAAGAAACATTCTCTAAAGATTTATCTGCTTTCACAGAAGAAAAAGAACGTATGAAGCAAGTGAAACATGTTGTTTCTTACGTATATCTTTCTGTACTTCAACAGCTAACTGGACTTGAACAGAGCTGGGGAATATTAACTGGGGTACGCCCAACGAAACTTCTTCACAAACTGCTTCAAAATGGTATGTCAAAAGAAGAAGCGCATAAAGAACTTCGTGAAAGTTATTTAATTCATGAAGAGAAAATTGAACTTCTTCAGCGTATTGTTGATTGCCAATTAGCGGTTGTTCCGGATTTATACCGTTTGAAAGAAGAAGTAAGTATTTACATCGGTATTCCGTTTTGTCCTACAAAATGTGCGTACTGTACGTTCCCGGCTTATGCAATTAACGGACGCCAAGGATCAGTTGATTCGTTCTTAGGCGGGTTACATTATGAAGTTCGTGAAATTGGTAAGTTTTTAAAAGAAAAAGGTGTTACAGTTACGACGATTTATTACGGCGGCGGTACACCGACGAGTATTACAGCAGAAGAGATGGATATGCTTTATGAAGAGATGTACGAAGCATTCCCAGATGTGAAAGATGTACGTGAAGTAACAGTTGAGGCAGGTCGCCCAGATACGATCACACCAGCAAAGCTAGAAGTGTTAAATAAATGGAACATTGACCGTATTAGTATTAATCCGCAGTCATACCATCAAGAAACACTAAAAGCAATTGGACGTCATCACACTGTAGAAGAAACGATTGAGAAGTATCATTTAGCACGTGAAATGGGAATGAACAATATTAACATGGATTTAATTATTGGTCTTCCTGGTGAAGGATTAGACATTTTCAAGCACACGTTAGATGAAACAGAAACGTTAATGCCAGAATCGTTAACAGTTCATACGTTATCATTTAAACGTGCTTCTGAAATGACGCAAAACAAACGTAAATATAAAGTAGCTGGTCGCGAAGAAATTACTGCGATGATGCATGAGGCGGAAGAGTGGACGAAGAACCATAATTACGTACCATACTATTTATATCGTCAAAAAAATATTTTAGGTAACTTAGAAAACGTTGGTTATGCAATGCCGACGCAAGAAAGTATCTATAATATTGTTATTATGGAAGAAGTACAATCGATTATCGGACTTGGTTGCGGGGCATCAAGTAAATTTGTTCACCCACAAACAGGAGCAATTACACACTTTGCGAATCCGAAAGATCCAAAATCATATAACGATGGCTTCGTGAAATATACAGAAGATAAACTGAAAATTTTAGAAGAGCTATTCGTGTAAGGAGAAGAAGGCTGTCCCAATTTTGGGATGGCTTCTTTTTAATATAGGGGACTATTGTCGTCAGTTTTTGTCGGTAACTCGATATATCTTAAAAATAGCCGATATAATTTCATTTACCAAGATGCCGCACTGTTTGTAAAACTATGTCGATAATAATCAGAAAAATTAGTCAAATTATTAGAGGACAATGTCTACTTATAGACGAAATGATAGATTTATGAAAGAGAAAAGGGGGAAATTGTTGGCATGTACATGACGATAGGGAGAATTTTTGATTTGGCAGTTGGCAAGTATCCGAATAAAGAGGCGTTAGTAGAACCAGAAAAAAATATTCGTTGGACATATAAACAGTGGGATGAGCAAATAAATAAAACGGCGCAAGCTCTATTGAAAGAAGGAGTAAGAAAGGGAGATTGTGTATCTGTTTACTTATATAACTGTCGTGAATTTGTAAACGTTTACTTAGCCTGTGCGAAAATTGGCGCGATCTTCAATCCAATTAATTTCCGCTTAAAAGCAAAAGAATTATCGTATATCCTCCAAGATGCAGCCTCGAAAGTAGTTGTCTTTGAAAAAGCAGTCGAATCAACAGTTGCTATGATTGAACGAGATTTTCCAAATTCGTCTTTTTGGTATGTAGAAGACGATACACCTTCCTATGCTAGTTCTTACCATGAAAAAGTAAATGAAGCATCAGCTGAAAAAGTAGATATTGTAGTCGATGAAATGGATTATTGCTCTATGCTTTATACGAGTGGTACGACGGGTCATCCGAAAGGCGTACTACATCGCCATCGTGATATGGCTGAGCATAGTATGATTTGTACGTATTTCATAAAATATAACAGGGATAGCGCCGGGCTTGTGGTAGCACCTTTATATCATTGCGGCGAGTTAAATGCTGGAATAATACCGCGCATTCAAGTTGGCGGAAAGAATGTTATTTTACATCATTTTGATACGGATAGAGTATTACATACCATTCAAGAAGAGAAGATTACGACGTTTTTTGCAGCACCAACGATGTGGAATATGTTACTGCAAAAAGATCTAACTAAGTATGATTTAACTTCGATGAAGATCGGTGTATATGGCGGGGCTGCGATGGCTCCAGCGCTAGTGAAGGAATGTAAAGAGCGTCTTTATATTGATCTTGTCCAAATTTACGGAATGACAGAAATGGGACCGGTTGTTGCGTTTCTTGTAGAAGAGGATCAAATTACGAAAGCTGGTTCAGCAGGAACACCATGCTTTAGCCATGAAATTCGAATCGTCAAACCGAACGAAGATGCACCGGCAGAGCCAGATGATATGTTGCCTCCGTATGAAGTAGGGGAAATTATTTTGCGCGGCCCAACTATGATGGCTGGATATCATAATCGAGAAGAAGCAAATGTAAAATCGATGTATAAAGGCTGGTATCATTCTGGTGATTTAGGATACTTCGATAAAGACGGCTATTTATTCGTTGCAGATCGCGTTGATGATATGGTAATTAGCGGTGGTGTAAATATTTATCCTCGTGAAATTGAAGATTTCCTTCATAGTCACCCTGGTGTATTAGATGTTGCAGTACTTGGTGAGCCAGATGAACTATGGGGAGAGCGTGTCGTTGCGGTCGTTGTAAAGAAAGATGAAAATATTTCAGAAGTTGATTTAGAAACATATTGTAAAGAAAGTGATGAATTAGCAGACTATAAACGTCCACGTCATTATTTATTTGTGGATGAACTTCCGCGTAATGCGAGTGGAAAATTACAAAAATTTGTGCTGAGAGAGTCGTTGAAAGGCGCGAAAAACTAGGCGATAGAGCAGTCGTCTATACAAATGAGGCTATCTTTCTTAATAAAGAAAGGTAGCCTTATTATTGTAAAATTATTAAAGATGGGGAGATCGCAGGCTAAAAAATTTGTATGTACCTTCTATTTATAATTACTTCCTATTATTATAGTAGAATATATTTTTGTTTAATGATTTGATTTTAAAATCATATTACCTGTTTTAAATAGGTAGGATTTTGAAGTGGATGAGAAATATTAAAATAGTAAATATAGGTGTGTAATTTCGGAATATGTTCGTGCTTCAGTGCGAGTGGAATAAAGTTATTAGGAGAGAATGGTACTGGATAATATTCGAAAGAGAAAAACACCCAGTCATCAGATGACCCTTTGACTAAAATGGTGATTTAGTATATTTTGGTAGTATGAATATAGTAATAAATTAATATATAAATGAACAGTCTTGTAATGTATTTTTATAAGTACTAATATTTATTGTTGGCTGCCAAAACAAGAAGTAGAAAGGAACAATATGGTTAATGAATCGTGTTGTTTACTGCTTTGTTTTGCATGATTAAAGATAGTTTGATGCTGCAAATATTCTTTAGTTGTAACCTTTTTTAAGGTGGGAAAGATTCCACAACAGAAAAATGTGAGAATTAGAATTGGAGGCTTTATGAGTACATATTTAAAAAGAATATCTGTAATCTGTTTTATTTTTACTGTTATTATTGGACAAGTTTTTATGCCTATTATAGGAAGTGCTCAAGAATTAAACACAACAGGATTTGTTGATCGTTTTACATTCAACAAAACGGAATTAAATTATGGAGAACGATCGGGAATAAGAGTAGATTTTAGTGATAAATCTGGAAATCAAATGAAGGCTGGAGACACAGTAACATTAACGCTACCGGCAGAATTAGCAGGATATAGTAAAACGATTGATTTACAGAATGATACAGGTGTTAGCTTTGGTACTTGCCAAGTAACATCAACGAATGTGGTATGTACATTTAATGATATGGTTGAGAAACTTCAAAATATTAGAGGTTATTTGTATTTTGAATTTAAAGCAACTAGTAATGTAGGAATGAATCAAACGATACCAGTTGATACAAATTTAGGCACAAGTTTAGCAACTCAAAGGGTAACAATTAAAGGGCCCCACAGAATCGACGGGTCCATCATCATTTATCTACAAAACAGGTGAAATTTACCCAGACGCTCCCAATGAGGTGAAATGGGAGTTGAATGTAAACACTAGTAGTAACAAGGAACAGTTAGGTGCTGATATTGTTTTGACTGATACTTTACAATCATATCAAACGCTGAAGCAGGAAGGGTTTATTATAATAGTCGGAAATACGGGTGTAACTCCGCAACAATTTATCGATCAAGGTTATGGTACGATTACGCTTAACGGTAACTCTTTTTCCCTTAGAGGTTATAAGGATCAGGTAAGTGGTAAGGGTATCAGTATTCGATATAGCTCGATTATAACTGATAGCGGAATGAATCAAGATGAGT
Organism: Bacillus sp. MYb209; assembly: GCF_002975175.1. Taxonomy (GTDB): domain Bacteria; phylum Bacillota; class Bacilli; order Bacillales; family Bacillaceae_G; genus Bacillus_A. Next base: position 78,268 of record NZ_PCNZ01000006.1, on the reverse strand, counting down.
TTTATAATGATTATACAATTGATTACCAGATTTTTAATCAGCCGCCAGTAACTGTTTCAAAGAATGCATGGGTTAAAAATATAAACGCAGGTGGCGGTGCACAAGGTGATTTACCACCTAAAGGTACGCTAAGAATTGTGAAGCACATTGAAGGAGATAATACAAAATTCATCCCAGATGTTACGTTTAAGTTGTATAAGGAATCGGGTGAACAAATTGGCGATACGTATACAACGGGTGCAGAAGGTATTGTTGAAATTTCTAATTTAGACCCAGGAAATTACTATGTAACAGAGATTAAAGCTCCAGAATATGTGGATTTTGATCCTCAAAAAAATTCGACTTTACAGTTGATGCAACTGCTCAAAAAGGTGTAAAGTTGATGATTCCGAATAAGGTGAAAACGACATCCATTTCAGGAACGAAGACTTGGAATGATAACAATGCAACAGATCGTCCGAGCACGATTCAAGTAGACTTACTGAAAAATGGTGACGTAATCCAGACACAAGACGTGACAGCAGCAAACGGTTGGAATTATACATTTGCAAATATACCTGCATATGATAATGACGGTAATGCCTATACGTACACAGTAAAAGAGCATCCAGTAGCGGTATATCAATCGAAAGTTAATGGATATGATATTACGAATATAAAGATACAGGAAGCAACAGAAGTAGAAGAAGAAGGTAAGTTGGAAACAACAGAAGAGTTGAAAGAAGAAAAACCGGAAGAACCAAAGGTGACAGAGGAGCCGAATGTGCTTGAGAAGCCAGAGGTGAAAGAAAAGCCGGAAGTGTCGGTAAAACCAACAGAAGAGCAAGAACAAGTTGAAACAACAGAAGACTTGAAAGAAGAAAAACCAGAAGAACCAAAGGTGACAGAGGAGCCAAATGTGCTTGAGAAGCCAGAGGTGAAAGAAAAGCCGGGAGTGTCGATAAAACCAACAGAAGAGCAAGAACAAGTTGAAACAACAGAAGAGTTGAGAGAAGAAAAACCGGAAGAACCAAAGGTGACAGAAGAGCCGAATAAGCTAGATAAGCCAGAGGTAACAGACAAACCGGAAATCTGGGTAAAACCAGAAGAAGAACAAGTGGAAGAAGAAACAATAGAAGAGTTAAAAGAAGAAAAACCGGAAGAACCAAAGGTGACAGAAGAGCCGAATGAGCTAGATAAGCCAGAGGTAACAGAAAAACAGGAGATCTTAGTAACACCAGAAGAAGAGCAAAATAAAGAAGAAACAACAGAAGAGTTAACAGAAGAAAAACCGGAAGAACCAAAGGTGACAGAAGAACCGAATGTGTTAGAAAAACCGGAAATCTGGGTAAAACCGATTGAAGAAGAAAGTAAAGAAGAAACAACAGAAGAAATAGAAGAGTCATTAAAACCGGAAACACCGAAGGTAACAGAGGAACCAAATGTATTAGAGAAGCCAGAGGTAACAGAAAAACCGGAGATCTTAGTAATACCAGAAGAAGAGCAAAATAAAGAAGAAACAACAATAGAAATAGAAGAGCCATGAAAATCGGAAATACCAAAGGTGACAGAAGAGCCAAATGTGTTAGAGAAACCAGAGATAACAGAAAAACCGGAAGTACAAAACAAACAAGAGGTACAAGGTAAAGTAGAAGCACAAAGCAAACAAGATGTACAAAATAAATCTGAAGTACCATCTAGTAAAGAAAATAATAAGCAATCAAAGTTACTTCCTCAAACAGGGGGAGCATCAACTGAATCTACTTCTATTATTGCAGGTATGTTCGCATTAATTTTTGGAGCGATGTTGTTTAGACGTAAAAAAAATTAATGAGCGTGAGAGTTAGTTCGGAAACAAAATGTATGTGAAAAAGCGGAGACTATGGGTCTCCGCTTTTTATTATTTTTGTACATAGCTAAGTGGGATGCTACTTATTGTTTTAATTTATACGTTTTAAAACCACATGCTTTAATTTTTTGCGAAATCGGGTGATTAGCGTAATGATAATAATGCCAAAGATGATTTTCCAAATGTGTTGTTCAAGTACCATGAATATATCTTCTAAGTTTTCCCCTAACCAGTAACCACCGATTAAGAAGAAGGATACCCAAAATAGGGCGCCTGAATAAATTGTCATCGCAAAGCGGCGAAACGGTAAGTTGATAATTCCTGCAAAGTATCCTGTAAAGTGGCGGACGCCTGGAATGAAAAAGACGATAAAGATTAGAAAATATCCGTATTTATCAAACCACATTTTCGTTAAATTAATTTTTCGTTCTGTTAAAAATACATATTTCCCGTATTTCTGAATGAAAGGCATGCCAAGTTTATTTCCTAAAAAGTATTGGAATGTCATACCTACGCTTGTCCCAATAAAGGATAAAATAATTAAAATTGGTAAACTTAAATCACCTTGATGTGATAAAAATCCTGCATAGGCTAATGTTGGCTCTCCTGGAAACGGAAGAGCAATATATTCTAAAAGTAATCCAATAAGTACTACATAATACCCATATTCCTGAAATAATTCGTGAATCCATTCCATGTTGTGCGCTCCTTTTTAAATTGAAGTTGTTACACATCTTCCTCTTTTTCGCACTAATCGAACTGAAACAATAGTAGTAGAAGAGTTTGGCTGGAGGATTTAAGTTAGTATGATTTTTTGACAACCACTCGCGAGTGATATCATACTTAATATAGCTCTTTGCTAATTAGCAAAGAGCATTGAAGTGCAAATGTTACTATTAGTTAAAGTCATAGCGGTATAAAAATATGTTAAAGTCTTCTTCTTTTGGTCCGAAATTAACTGCTTTTTCTTGTATACGTTGGAAGTTTTGTTTGTCATAAAATCCATAGTTGCATTCGTTATCTGTATATAAATATAAAGATGTTACATCTTCTTTTGTCATATAGTGGAATAGGTCGTTTAGTAAAGATTTCCCAACTCCAAGACCTCTAGATTCTTCGGATACGATGAATAATTGTATGCAGCCTTGAAAATGATCTTCTTTTCCTTGAATTAGTTCTTTATATGTTTTTTGAACTTTTATAAATGCTTTTAAAAATCCTCTATTCTCTTTATTCGTCATGAATAGTTTCAGCGTGTTAAAGGCAAAGCTAAAACTATTATGGAATTTCTTTAAACGGTTTTTATCTTTTTCGGAATCGCCTAAAATGACACCGATAATTTTATTATCTTTTTCAGCTACCTTACTAAAGGAACTTCCTAAAATACAACTGTGTAGGTAGAAGTTTAATATTGAATTTAAAAATTTTTTATCTGTAATGAATTCATTAAATCCAAATGCCTCGCCAATTAAATGTTTTATAGGCTCATAGTCCTCCTTAACTAGACTTCTATATTTTACTGTGTTCATAATTGTATACTCCCTTTATCAATGTAAATGACTTATTATAAATAGTAAGGTCTCCTCTAAGGGGAGAGTCAATAGTAGTAGGATAAAAATAAAAAGGAAGAGATTCATGTGAAAACATTATTTTCTATTGGAGAAGTTGCAAAAATAAAGGATATTACGATAAAGGCGTTAAGGTACTATCATAAGGTGGGAATTCTTATTCCAAAACATATTGATGAATCAACAGGATATAGATATTATTCTATAGATCAATTCATTCACATTGATATTATAAAAAGCTGTAGAGAGTTGAACACTAGTATAGTAGAACTTCAAGAGATTTTTAAGGAATGTAATACGGACAAGTTGTTGCAATTTTTACAATTAAAGAGAGCGGAAGCGGAAGAGCATATAAAGAAAATGAAAGAGGTAATTGAAACGATTGATGGGTTAAATGAGAAAGTAGGGAGTTCACAGGAAATATTAAAAAGTGATGAAGTATGTATTCAGTTCTTTGAGCAGCGGAATGTGATTGTAGCGCCATGCAAAGAAGTGGGGAGTTTACAGGAGTTACTGTACTATTCTAATTTAGAGAAAATCATTCAAGATTATGAAGATAAGATGTCAATGGAAATGGGTATTCTATACAATATCAATGAAAAGTGGGATGTAGAGCCAAAGTATGTTTTTAATAAGGTGCAAGATCATGTACATATGGAAGAGATGCAAAATATAAAAGTATTACCGAGCGGGAACTATGTAACATTAGCGTATAGTAAAGAAAATGAAGAAGAACGTCGAAATACTATAATTAAATATACAGAAGAAAATAATATAGAAGTGGAGAGTTTTATTGAAGTAGAGTTAGTTAATGATTTTTTTAATACGGAGTCTTATAGTTGTCAAATTCAAATTTTTATAGGGGATAGTGAGAATAAGAAGTTTTGATTCCATAATTTTATGGAATGGAGTTAGGTTCTTATTGGGGGAAATTGCAACAGTGCATGAAATTATATCGAACACAACTTTACATATATTGACTTAAATACAAAATAAGACAATAATAGCCTACCTATTAATAAAAAGAGGGCCGTCCCAAAAAAATTGGGACGGCCTCATGAGTAGTAAGGAACGAACGTATTATTTACGTGAGAAACCTTCTTCATCAAGGTATTCCGCAGCTTCTGGATAAGAGTTGAATGTACCGTCTAAGTTTACGCCAGCGTAAACGTTCCACATGTCATCCTCTTGAATAAGAGTTAGGATATGACCGTCTTCGTTACGCCATTCTTCTTCGGCAGCAGGTTCCATTGGTGCTACAATTTCCTCTTGCTCCTGTGATAGACGTTCAATTACTTTTTCAATTAATGAACGCAGTTCTTCTTCTGAAAACTCACGGATGTTAATCATGCCTTTATCATCTGTTTTATAACCTTTAATGAAGTTTGCATATACAAATCCGTTTCCATTTGGGTGTAAATGATATACAACGTTCTTTTTATCTAAACGACTTTCTTCAAAGTGAAAGTTTACGCGTTTTAATGATACGTTCTTTCTTTCTAATTCCGGGAAAGATTCAATAATTGATAATTTTTCTTCAAAAGTTAGCATAGTGCCTCCAAGTATATAGTAAAAGATTTAATTTGTTCATTATAGCATAGTCAGGTTTGTTTCCAAAGATAGATTCGTCATATTGCTGTTTTTTAGTTTGACTTGGGAAGGTTATTTATAAATGTAGACGTTTACTTCACGAGACTGTAAAGAGTTTTTTATAAACTGGCTAACGAATGAGTATTTTTAGGTGTACAATGGAACGTGGACTTTATACGAAGGTGGTTATTTTTATGTTTCAAAAAATAGCAAAGGAATGTTTAGCAGGGTTTACTGTTGCGATTGTTGCTTTGCCGCTAGCAATTGCATTTGGTATTGCCGCAACGGGAACGTCTGAAGGAGCGCTAGTCGGATTGTATGGTGCGATTTTTGCAGGTTTGTTTGCGGCGTTATTTGGCGGTACACCGGGGCAAGTAACGGGTCCTACTGGGCCGATTACAGTTATTGCAACAGGCGTTATTGCAACTCACGGATTAGAAGCAAGTTTTATTGCATTTATGATGGCAGGGTTATTTCAAATCTTATTTGGTGTATGTAAGCTCGGTTCTTATGTTCGTTATATTCCGTATCCTGTTGTTTCAGGGTTTATGAATGGGATTGCACTAATCATTATTTTAGGTGAAATGAAGCACGTACAAAATAGCTTTTTACTTGTGTTATTAACGATCATCGTAATGATTGTTTCTGGAAAATGGATTAAGGCCATTCCATCAAGTTTAGTAGCATTAGTAGGTGTTACAGTAACGTTGCCATTATTTTCTTCTATGCTACAAGGAATTACGGTAAACTTACCAGTTGTAGGAACTCTTTCTTTAAATAAGATGATTGAAAAGATTGGTGCAATTCCAGAGGCGATGCCATCTCTTCACGTACCGAATTTAGACGCAAATGGCATGTTAGCACTTGTATTACCAGCACTTAGTATTGCTTTACTAGGATCAATTGACTCATTATTAACGTCTGTCGTAATGGATAATGTGACGGGGACACGTCATAAAAGTAATAAAGAGTTAATCGGACAAGGTATTGGTAATATTGCGAGCGGTTTGTTCGGCGGATTAGCAGGAGCAGGTGCAACTGTTAGATCCATCGTCAATATAAGAAGCGGGGGGAAGACGGCACTTTCAGCTTGTATGCATAGTGTCATCTTATTCATTTTCATTATGGGACTCGGTTCAGTGGTACAATATATTCCGCTTGCTGTATTATCAGGTATTTTAATTTTAACTGGCATAGGTATGTTCGATTGGGAAAGCATGAGGAAAGCACATGTAGCCCCAAAGGGTGATGTGATTGTTATGTTCGTGACGATGGTTGTGACAGTGAAATTCGATTTAATGGTTGCTGTTGCGTTGGGCATTATTCTTTCTTTCATTATATACATGGTGAAGTGTAAAGAACGTAAAGCTTCTATTATAAAAGAAAAAGAAGCGACGTATACGATTCAGGGACCACTTTCATTTCTATCAGTAGATCGTATTTTTGCTTCTTTACAAGATGTGAAGTCACCAGTTAGTTTACGTATGAAAGATGTACGCTATATGGACGTATCAGGAGCTATGGCGTTATTAAACTTTGTTGAGCAATCGGATAAAGTAGGAGCGAGTGTGACACTTGAACATGTACATCCGCATGTTGAAAAGACGATAGTGATGATGGCGAATGATGAGCAAAAAGAAAAATTACAGTTTTTGAAAGCTGAGGCAATATAATAATAAGAACCTTCACACGAGTTGCGTTGTAGAGTGTGGGGGTTCTTATTATTTAGACATGTGTTGTTTATGTGGAGAATCCTTATGTCTGGATTTTATAAATCTGTTGAGCATCAATTAGATCATCTAGCTTCAAATTATATTCAGGATTTGAGAAATGGCTACCTTCACAAATTAATTGTGTACGGTTAACGAAAATATAAACTTAAGATGATTGAATAAGCCACATTTCGTCTGTTTTTTCGGATTGCTCAACTTCTTCTTGAAAAGGGAAATTTAAGAATTATTTCACTTAATTTAGCGTGTTGCAACAATCCTCTTACTGACAAGAGATACAGTATATTACAGGTTTATCTTGAATAAGTAAAAGTAGTAAATTTAAGGGAAAACGGGATAGGAATAATCTTATATTGTACATATTATATTTGGAATGAGAGTATTCAATATATAAGAAATTTGGTATGATAACTAAATGAAATAGAGTGAAGTTTCTCTAGATTAAGCAAGAATACTGACTTGATATTTATTTAGATCATATTTGAAAGAAAAGAGATAGAAGATGAATAAAAAGTTTGTAAAAGGCGCTGCAATTTTAACCATTACAACGTTCCTATCGAAAGTGGTGGGGAGTTTTTTTCAAATTCCATTGCAAAATATAGCGGGAGATGAAGTACTTGGGATTTTTCGCCTCGTTTTTCCTGTATATATGATAGCCTTAACTTTATCAGTAGCGGGGGTTCCGCTAGCAATATCCCAGCTAATTGCTGAACTTCATGAAAAAAATGATTGGGACGGAATTGCTAAATTGTTTACGTCCGCATCTATTATCGGTGTTATATGTGGGATATTCGGATTTTTAATTATTATCATTGGATCGAGTAGCATTGCAAATATGCTTGGTGGACAAGAGACGAGGCTACCATTAATTGTTACTTCATTTGCCTTGTTAATCGCACCATACATGGCAGTGTATCGTGGATATTTCCAAGGATTTGGAGATATGATACCTACGGGCGTATCACAAGTAATTGAGCAGTTGATTCGCGTGTTCTTTATGCTAACGATTGCTTATGTATTTGTATATTGGAATAAAAGTAGTGATATCATAACAGGTGGAGCGATGATTGGTTCTTGCTTTGGCGTTATTACGTCACTTATATATTTACGAGTAAAATATGTGAGAAGCACGTATCGTTATAAGAGTAAAACGTATTCGTTACAAGACTTTAAGAAAAACGCGAAAAAAATACTCCGTGTTTCAATTCCCATTGCCATTGGAGCGTTATCTATGCCGGTTTTAAATTTAGTTGATTCCGTAACAATTCCACATGTACTACATGAATCTTCTGCAACTATTCAAGAGCAATTCGGTATATATAGCCGTGGTTTTGCATTTACGCAATTAATTGTTGTACTTGCAAGCGCAATGGTATTTCCATTAATTCCATTATTAACAGCTGCTTTAACAAAAAAAGATATAGCTCTGGCTAAATTGACAGTAAAGCGCACAAATGAGTTTGCGCATGTTTTAACAATGCCGCTAACGATATGGCTTATGGCGCTCGCAGTACCGCTTAATGTTGGATTATTTACAGACACAAAAGGAAGTGGCATGCTAGCCATTTTAATTGGTAGTTCGTATTTCACATCACTTACGGTATTATCAATAGGAATTTTGCAAGGGATTAAGCGTTCAATGCAAGCGGCATGGATTATCATTGGTGCGAGTTTCGTAAAAATTATTTTAAATATAACGCTAGTAAAACAAGTTGGTATAAATGGAGTAGCGTATAGTACTCTAATCATATATATACTGATTTGTATTGCGAATTACATTTATATTAGAAAAGACCTTTCCTATCCAATACATATAGGGAAATTTATAGCGGTGATTGTAGTATCTAGTATTTTAGGGGCAGCATTATACTTTGTGTCTACACTTATCAATGTGACAGATTCTAGACTTTTTGCAATGATATATAGTGCTGTAGCGCTAGGGATAGCTTCCTTGTTATATGGCGTATGTGCGTTGAAATTAAACTGGATATCGAAAGAACAAATTCCGTTTTTACGTAAATAAATTCGATTATTATAGAAAATGAACAGCATTATAAATAAGTATGGTTTGTTATATGTTTTTAAAAGAATTCAATTTGAAGTTATCAAACCTTTCTCGGTAAGGAATTAATAGCAATTTGTTTAATTACAAAAAGAGTTGATTATGAAATGTTGGAGGAGGCTAAGAGTGCGGTTAGTTTTATCAGGATATTATGGTTTTTATAATGTTGGGGACGAAGCAATTTTACAATCAATTATTAAAGCGCTGCATGAAGAGGATCCTACTCTTGAGCTTGTTGTACTTTCTAATGACCCCGACTATACAAGGGAAATGTACGGTGTAGAGGCGGTAAATCGTTGGGATATAAGAGCGATTTACCGAGAAATAAAGAAAAGTAATGGTTTAATTAGTGGAGGCGGTAGCCTCTTGCAAGATAAGACGAGTATAAGAAGTATTCTATATTATACAGGTATTATGCGGTTGGCTCTTTTGTTGAAAAAGCCGTATTATATTTATGCCCAAGGAATCGGGCCTATTACGAAGAAGCGAAATCGTTTATTGGTGAAATGGCATATATCGAAGTCTGAATATATATCAGTGCGTGATGAAGACTCTTTTTTGTACTTAAAAGAAATTGGTATTAAGAAAGACATCGAACTTGTTCCAGATCCAGTATTAGCTTGTATACCAGAAAAAAAGAAGACCAATTGGCTGCAAAAACATTCTTTACAAGGGAAAGTTGTTGCGGTTAGTGTACGGTACTGGGATGCAAAAGAAAATTATATGAAGAAGTTAGCAGGCACGCTAAAAAGACTTAAGCAAGAGGGATATCATATTTTATTTGTACCGATGCATGGTCCATTTGATCAAAATGCATCAAGGGAAATCATTAATTTGATGGGAGAAGAAGCACACATGCTCCCTTATAAAATGGATATTCATGAAAAAATCTCTATTTTATCAGAATGCTCCTTGCTAATCGGAATGAGACTCCATGCTCTTATATTAGCGGCAGTTGCTAATACTCCTATGATTGGCATTTCATATGATCCAAAGATTGATTCGTTTGTACAACAAGTAAACCAACCAAGTATTGGGAGTGTAGATGGAGGTTGGACGCCAGGGACACTATATAGCATGGCAATCAACCAAATAGAACAAAAAGAAGATATGCAAGAAACTTTAGGGCAAAGGGTAGAGGAATTACGAGAACAAATTTCAAGAGCATCCAAACATATTATTAGTGACTTACATGCAAAAGAGTCTATAAAAAGAGGGATGTAATCTTAGTTTTAGAGAGGTAGAGGGAAATTTCCTAGCTCTTTCTCCTTTTTGTAGTTGAAGGTAGTGATAAAAAAAGAGAAGGTACAAGTGAAATAATAACAATGTCGAAACCCATAATAGTTTAATTTATTATTTCCCACAAATAGCGGAATAAATAAGAAGAAGCCTCTTGTAAATTGTTTACAAGAGGCTTCTTTTATTGTTTAAACTTAAACATCTCACCACTCAAGTTCGAATCACTATACACAAACAATACCATGTTAATATTGTTGTCTTTAATGTATTGATATACATCCTTTTCGTGATAGTGACGAAGGTCGAGGATGGATGTGTGTTTGAAGCTTTGTGCTAAGTGAGGCACGATTGCGTTTGCGAATGAGTCTTTTAGGACTAAAGCTCGTACATCATTTGGTGCATTGTTATTTTCGATGACGATTTCTGGATAGTCGTTTGTGTAGTAGCCTGCGTATGATGTTGTGTCTTTTTGTTTTCCTACGCCATATAGTTCATCTAATGTGCGACATACGGTGCCGTTTACATCTTTTGCGGCTAAGCTCGTAAAGTTGAAACCGTCTTTCGGTGTGTAGTAGCATAGTTTTTCTCCAGTCGCATCGATTAGTTGGTATAGCTGGTTGTTAAAGCTTCCGACTAGATGTTTATTAGGAGCACACGTACGAGTGTAATCTTCTTTTTTTATTTCTTTTCCTTTATATATAGAAGATTGTTGCGCGATTGTGTTCATTATATATTGATAGCCTAAGAAGGCACCATCCATATTCCAGTGATGGTCTGTTTTGAAGTACATACTTTGTATTTCTTCATTTGTATAGTTTTTCTTGAAATGTTCCATGAGTTTAATTGGCTTTACGTCCGCTGGAAGTTTATTTAGAAAATAATTTAAATTTTCCTGTGCATATGTGTGAATATGAGAAGGCAATTTAAATGATAATGCATTCGTTTTGGACGGTGGTAAGGCAAAGTAAAACTCAATATTTTGTTCTTTTAAAAACTGAGATAAGTCTTTTACAGCTGGCATAGCTTGGTCAATCTCATTATATTTTGTAGTCCAAGCAGGGTTTTTTAGAAGCCATTTATCATCAGTTAGAATAATATCGTTAATGAGAGACTTGCCCATTTTAATTTGGGTAAGTGTATAGTTTTTTATGAGATCATCTCTTCCGATTAATTGATCGTTTGTATATGTCTCAAAGTCTTTAAAGAAACTACCATTTGCGAGAGCTTCTTTCGTAAGAGCTGGTTTTTGAGCGAGCGGACGATTTTCAACGGGCGAAACTGCTCGGTCAGTTTTGAGAAGCGATAATATGCCAAATGAAAAGATAATGGTGAGAAAACCGATAAATAGGACGATGTTCCCCAATTTTTTCATAATAACTTTTCCTTCCTACATAAGTTAAAACCTGAAGTAAATAAATGGATTGTACGTCGAATTAATTAAATACATAATCGAAATCATAAATAATGATAGTAATAATATAGGACGTACAACTTGCATCGTGAACATGTACGTTTTGGGTGCAAGTTCTAATATGTTTTTAACACGTTTCAAAATTGGTGTCGCTGCGATAAAGGCAATGATAAATACGATAATGTATTCATGTATATATAGCATTGTGTTGTCATCGATGAAAGATTGCCCTTGCATACCAAACATCGCTTTTAAATATTGGAACGAGTAGGCGAAGTTATCAGCTCGGAAGAAGACCCAACCAATCATAACGATGATTAGTACATATGCGTGTTGCAGCGGCTTCCATAGCTTATTTAATATTTTCTCAAATCCAGCTTTTTCAATGGAAATAATAAAGCCGTAATATAAGCCCCAGGCGATAAATGTCCAGCTTGCTCCGTGCCATAAACCGGTTAATCCCCATACGATGAAGAGGTTACGGTAATTTGCTAGTTTTGAAACACGGTTTCCGCCGAGCGGAATGTATATATAGTCGCGGAACCAAGAGCCTAGTGTAATGTGCCATCTTCTCCAAAATTCTGAAATGGATTTCGAGATATACGGATAATTGAAGTTTTTCGGGAAATCAAATCCGAACATTTTTCCAAGTCCAATTGCCATATCAGAGTACCCTGAGAAATCAAAATAGATTTGAAGAGTATAGGCGATAATACCGATCCAAGCCGTTCCAACGCTTATTTCAGACGTTGGTAAGGCGAAGATTTTATCGGCGACAAATCCAACTTGGTTGGCAATTAATATTTTTTTCGCTAATCCTAAAACGAAAATTTGGATACCTTCTGTAAATCGCTCAAAAGAATGGATGCGCGTTTTAATTTGTTCAGCAACGATATTGTAACGAACGATTGGTCCGGCAATGAGCTGCGGGAAAATTGATATATATAACGCTAAGTTAAGTGGATTCTTTTGAACATCTCCATCTTTACGGTATATATCGATGACATATGACATCGCTTGGAACGTATAGAATGAAATTCCAATTGGTAGTGGAATAGGATCCACATGAATAGATAAATGCAAAGTTTGATTTAAAATGTCTGTGAAAAAGGAAATATATTTAAAATAAGAAAGTAATAAAATATTTCCGGCCACAGCCATAATTAAAAATGTGACTTTCATATTTTTTCGTTTATCATAATGATGCACGAGTAGGCCGAAGCAGTAGTTTAAGAGAATAGAAAAGAGCATTAAGAGAACGAATCGTGGTTCTCCCCATGCATAGAAAATTAAACTAAATGCAAGTAATACGAAATTACGTAGCTCGGCACGCACTATAAAATAGAAAAATAATACGAGAGGTAAAAAGATAAATAAGAAAACAGAACTACTAAATACCAAAGGACTCTCCTCACTTTTTTCAAAATACATTTCGTGCAAAAAACCGACATATCTATTATATATTTTTTTGTATAAAAGCACCTTTAATATTTTAGCATGTTAATAATTCGATTGAAATGATTATCCTATATAATAGAAGAAAAGGGGAGCGGAATCCTTTTGACACTCACTATTTGGATAAGATAAGATGAATAAGGTGTGATTTGTTTAGAAAGGAAGAGATGGTGTGTTATTTAACTCATTTGAGTTTATTTTTTTATTTTTACCGATAGCATTTCTTTTATATTTTCTATTAAATAAATTTGGACATGCTACATTAGCGAAAGCTTGGCTCGTTGCGGCCTCTTTATTTTTCTATAGTTATTGGAATGTGAAATATTTACCGCTTATGTTAGTGTCGCTCATTGTGAACTACTTTATCGGAATGAGGCTCGTAAAACATAAGAGTAAATTTCTTTTAACAGTAGGATTAATATTTAATATTGGGATGCTTAGTTATTTCAAGTATTATGATTTTTTCTTACAAAATGTTAATGCATTGATTGGAACTCATTTTACATTATTATCATTAACGTTACCGCTCGCGATTAGTTTCTATACGTTTCAAAAGATCGCATTTTTAGTAGATACGTATCGCGGGGAAACGAAGGCATGTCATTTTCTTGATTACGCATTGTTTGTAACGTTTTTCCCGCAGCTTATTGCAGGGCCGATTGTGCATCATGCGCAAATTATGCCGCAATTTGCGGATAGTAGTAAAAAGCGCTGGCAATCGAAGTATATCGTTCTTGGTATATTCGTATTTGCAGTTGGTATTTTCAAAAAGGTAGGTATTGCAGATGTATTATCACCCCTTGTACATGAAGGGTTTGATGTGCAGCAATCATTAACATTTGTCGAAGCATGGCTTTCGTCGTTAGCGTTTACGTTCCAATTGTATTTTGATTTTAGTGGATATAGTGATATGGCAATTGGAATCGCTTTAATGTTTAATATTAAATTACCTCAAAACTTTAATTCACCGTATAAAGCAGTGAATATACAAGATTTTTGGCGTCGTTGGCATATGACGCTTAGCCAGTTTTTAACGAAGTACGTATACATTTCTCTAGGAGGAAATCGAAAAGGAATTACGCGTACATACGTAAATATTATGATTGTATTTTTAATAAGTGGACTTTGGCATGGAGCTGGTTGGACATTTGTTTTTTGGGGATTCTTGCACGGCGCGGCTTCTGTTATTCATCGCTTATGGAGTAAAGCAGGAGGGCGCATGCCAGTTTTTGCTGGTTGGCTCGTTACGTTTTTCTTCATTAATATAACGTGGGTATTCTTTAGGGCAACATCGATGCATGATGCGGTGAAAGTGTTAAAAGGAATGTTCGGACTAAATGGAATCGAATTAGCAAATAGTGTATTCCCGGTATTTATAATAGAGAAGCTGCAATTTTTAAAAGAGTACGGTGTTTCATTTACAGAAGGGTATCATGTCTCTTTATTAGATCCGAAAATGGTAGCGTATATTTTCGGAGCGCTATGTATTAGTTTCTTCTTAAAAAATTCAATTCAGTTAAAAGACTCATTCCGTCCGAATGTATGGACTGCTTTATTTACTGCAGTATTGCTCGTATATAGCGTGTTACATTTAACGAGTATTAGTGAGTTTTTATACTTTAATTTCTAGGTGGAGAATATGAAAAACAAACATTGGCTTATTGTCGTTTTTGTATGTGTTTTTGTTCCTCTGGCAGGTGTCGGGATATTTAATAGCTATATAGATTCTCTTTGGTTATTCCCGCATAAAAATAAGTGGAATGATGTTCAGTACGGGTTTAACGAGAGACAGCAGAAAACAAATTATATAACATACCGTCCGTTTACATATGATGGAGTTATACTTGGAAGTAGTAGAACGACTTTTATTAACGAGAATGACTTCACCGGGTTAAACGCATTTAATTATGCGGTCAGCAGTACAGATCCGCGTGAGTATGATGCATATATTGAATATGCAAAAGAACAAAAAGGTAGTGAATTAGAGTCTATTGTACTTGGTTTAGATTTCCTTGGAACGAACAAAAATAGAGAAATCGGCTTTGATAAACCGGAAGTGTATATTAATCAGGCACAAAGTTTATTGTATCCGGTCAAATCGTATGTGAGTATGGACGGGATTACTTATTCAAAGAATACAATTGAAAACTCTATCCATCATAATACGGCTATTGATCGGTACAACCGAGAGAATATAAAATCGATGCGTGATTATACGAAAGAAGAACGCGATGCACAAGTAGCATCGCAAGTAGATAAGTTTAGTAGAGAGATTTACGGCGGGAATTATGAGTATCAAAATATGAAAGAAATATTAGGAACAGTAAAGGCTCATAATCCGAATACGAAGTTTTATATTTTTACAACGCCAGTTTCAGAGCCTCTGTTCCGTACGATGATTCAATCAGGGCGATGGGAAGATTATAAAAGGTGGCTTCATGACGCGGTAGATGTATTTGGGGAAGTTCATCATTTCATGTATCTCAATTCCGTTACAAAGAATTTAGATAATTATATGGATGGGCATCATTTCAGACCGGAAGTCGGGCAGATGATTGCGCATAAAGTTGTGAATGAAGAGGATAGTAATGTCCCGAAAGATTTCGGTATTGTCATTACGAAGGATAATATTGATGAGGTGTTGGAGCAGATTCATGCATCTTTTCAATAGGGGAAGCTTGAAAGGCTAGATCATATGTGATCTAGTCTTTTTTTATAGATTGCTGCTTTATCAAACTTTGTCGGTAAATCGATATCTTCTGTAGAATCGTTACTATAATTTTATGTACTACTTTCAAAAAGAGAAGCAGCATCCAAATGGATGCTGCTTCTCTTTATTCTACCTCTAAATCAACAATTAAGTAAGCGAGTATAACAACGAAGAAAATACTAACGGACGGCGCTGTTAATACGTGGCCGGACATAAAGCCGATTCCAAGCGATAGTACAATGGTGCTAGCTAATAGCATATATTTCACAGTTAATATTTTCTTGAAGTTTGTTATGATGCGAATGAATAATTTAATACCGAAGTATAGAAGCGGTATTAAGTAAATAAGGAAACCGACGATTCCGAATGCAAAGAATAGATCGTGGAAGTCCATTTCGATTAATTTAATTTTAACCGTATAGTTACCAGCATAGCCCATTCCGAATAATTTTTGTGATAGTGGTGCGTCTTTATAGTATTGTTTGTATACTTTTAAAAACTTATCGCGATCACTGTAAATTAAACTTTTGACCTCAGAGTCTGTTAGTTCACCTTTTGCGTGTCTTTTCTCTGCGTCTGGATCTTCTTTAATTACTTTTCCTTCTTTTCTATCCTTTTCTTCTTGTACTGATTTTTTGTATTCGTATATTTGCATGTGGATGCCCATATTTTTTGCGATAGGAGTATGCGGTGTAAGGGCAATTAAACCTCCTAGTACAATAGCGACAACAACTGTATTTATGAGATATGTGAATCCTTTTCCTTCTTTTTTGCGATGAATCATATATTCAATGAATGAGAATAAAAGTGCTACGCCAAGCGTTAGAACAATTGCACCATACCCTACTTTCGTTCCGACCATAATACTTGCATACATCGCGAGTATTGTTGGAATCCAGTAATAGATTTTCGAGAAAGAAGTTGTTTTATGAATCGAATAGAGCACTACGATTGGGAACATAATTGCAAAAATAGAACTTAAATCATTTCCAGCAAAGAACCAACCTCTTGAACCAATCTTTGAGTGAGGGTAGCTTGGGAAATCTGTACCAGTTTGCATGGCAACAATCAGTGTGATGCTTAAAATTAAAGTTGCATATAAGAAATATGTAATGATTTTATGAAACGTATATTCTTTATTTTTTAATTCTTTAAAGACGATAATATATCCAAACAGTAGCACAATTGGATATATGCTCTTTAAAATAAATTTCACTTCTTCGCCAAATGAAACTGGAGATTTAATCATCATATTATTTGCAAGACCAATTGCTAGTACGATCCCGAGTAGGCATAAATAGAGAATGTACTTTTTCGCCCCATGTTGTTTTCTATGAAGAAGTAGATAACCTAATGCAAGAAGCATAAAGGCGAAACGGACTACGATTCCAACTGTTGCGCTCATGTGTAATACATAGATTGAAAAAGACGTTAATAAATCTAAAATTGGTTGAAACACGATGAATAGCAATAGGAAATGCGGGAAGTAGTTATCCGTTTGTTTCAACTTATTAACCATATATTCCTCCATTTCTTCATTCCTTTAGTTCAATACCCAAGAGATGGGGATAAAAGCCTTATTTACATAATAAGGCGAATGAATTTCAATATTTGTTTTTTTGCATCAAACTTAAGAATACACCATTTCATTGTAATGGTAAATAGATGAAAAGCATGGATAAACCGACTTTAATTTCTATATTTTTTAACGAAATTGTATGTTTTATACGGAGATATATACAAATTATGAGGTTATTAGACAGAAAATTAAGAAAAAAGAAGGGTTTTTAATATGCTTTCTATAATTATATAAGTATAATCTTTATGTGAAAAGAGGGGGATATATAATGGAAGTAACAAGTAAAACAGAATCTGTTGTTGTGAAATATGAAGGGCGTGTAGCAACGGTTATGGTCAATCGCCCAGAGGTTTTAAATGCATTAGATGAACCAACGTTAAAAGAGTTATTACAAAAGTTGAAAGAAGTGGCGGAAAGTTCTGTTCACGTTGTTGTGTTATGCGGAAGTGGCCGTGGTTTTTCTGCGGGCGGAGATATTAAATCGATGCTTTCAAGTAATGATGAAAGTAAGTTTGAAGGCATCATGAATACAATTTCTGAAATCGTTGTGACGTTATATACGATGCCAAAGCTTGTTATTAGTGCAATTCATGGGCCAACTGCTGGACTTGGATTAAGTATTGCATTAACAGCTGATTATGTCATGGCAGATATATCATCAGTTATTGCGATGAACTTTATTGGAATCGCTTTAATTCCAGATGGTGGTGGCCATTTCTTCCTTCAAAAGCGCGTCGGTGAAAATATGACGAAGCAAATCATTTGGGAAGGGAAGAAATTATCAGCGACAGAAGCACTAGATATCGGTTTAATTGATGAAGTAATCGGTGAGGATTTCCAAACGGCTGTGAAGCAAAAAATTAATGAATGGTTACAAAAACCAATCAAGGCGATGATTCAAACGAAACAAATTTTATGTGAAGTAAATCGTTCTAATTTAGAACAAACGCTTCAGCTCGAAAAACGTGGTCAATATGCGATGAGACAAACAGCGGATCATAAAGAAGGTATTGCTGCTTTTCTAGAAAAACGTTTACCAGCATTTAAAGGGGAATAAAGTCAAACTTTAATCCGTGGGGTTTTGTTTATCATCCGCGGATTATTAGTTTTACTGCCCGTTAATTCGAGATAAAGTGAAGAAAGTGCTAACACATTTTAGTATAATTGTGTTAGCGCTTTTTTTAGGAGTAATAAATGAAGAAAATTATCGGCGTTATCGTTATTATTTTACTTACATATTATGCTTTGCATAGTACACCATCTCTTGCGGTACGGACTGCATTATTCTTTGAGGGACATCCAACTGTTGCTTTCTCTGGTGAAGTAAAGAAAGAACGGGATGTGAAAAAAGAGGCGATTCCTGATGAGTATCAAACCTTGTACGGCGATAAGAAAGAAGAACCAGAGCATTACTTCTTTCCGGTAGTAAGAGCGCACGGATCAGGAATTGATATGTTAAGTGCTTGTGTGAAAAAAGAGTGGTTTTTCTATAAAGCAGAGCTCGGGTGTTATTAAAAATAGGAGGTAAGTGATGTCAACTTATAACAAGTTAGTAAGAGATCGTGTCCCGGAGAAAATTTTAATGTCTGGAAAAACATATACAGCACAAAAATTAACAGGACAAGCTTACATACAAGCGTTAGCGAAAATTGGTACAGAAGAAATTCGTGAATTTGCTTCGATGAAAGAGCGTGAGCATGCATTAGATTCACTTGCAGATGCCCTTGAAGTTATTATTTCATTAGCACGTGCAGAAGGTGCAACAATTGAAGATGTAGAGCGTCTCCGTAAGCAGAAAGAAGAAGAGCGAGGCGGGTTTACAAGAGGGATTTATTTGATGGACGTTTCGGAAGAGTAGTTTTATCCCGCTATTTGTGGGCATTAAGACCCCCACCTCAAAATTCGGCGAATGCGAGGGAGTTAGGTGGGAGCCCTGCTGCCCGTAAACACCCGATTGGTGAAGGCTAATAATCAGTGGGGGATGGACAAAACCCCCACTGATTAAAGTTTCACTTTATAGAAAAAGCACAGCGTTAATGCTGTGCTTTTTTTGTCATTAAGATTATGGTAAAGTGAATTTTATTGCAATTTAGAAAATTAAACTATATTAGTAGAGGTTTTATAGTAAATTTTGTATACTGAATAGTAGAGAGAATGAGGAGGAAAACGACAATGGTACATCATGCAAAAGAAACGATGGAATTAATTAAAGAGCTTGTCTCTATTCCAAGTCCATCTGGAAACACGGCGAAAATTATTAATTTTATTGAAAACTATGTAAGTGAGTGGAATGTAGAGACGAAGCGTAATAATAAAGGTGCTCTTATTTTAACGGTTAAAGGGAAGAACGATGAGCAGCATCGTTTATTAACTGCACACGTTGATACGTTAGGTGCGATGGTGAAAGAAATTAAGCCTGACGGTCGTCTTCGTCTATCTATGATTGGTGGATTTCGCTGGAACTCTGTAGAAGGGGAATATTGCGAAATTGAAACGTCAAGTGGTAAGAAGTATACAGGTACAATTTTAATGCATCAAACTTCTGTCCATGTGTACAAAGATGCAGGAGAAGCGAAGCGCGATGAGAAAAATATTGAAGTTCGTATTGATGAGCGTGTCTTTTCAGCAGATGAAGTACGTGAGTTAGGAATTGAAGTAGGAGACTTCGTTTCATTTGATCCACGCGTTCAAATTACAGAGAGTGGATACATAAAATCACGTCATTTAGACGATAAAGTAAGTGTAGCAATTCTATTGAAATTAATTAAAAGATTGCAAGATGAAAAGGTAACATTACCATATACAACACATTTCTTAATTTCTAATAATGAAGAAATTGGGTACGGTGGAAACTCAAATATTCCAGAAGAAACGGTAGAATATTTAGCAGTTGATATGGGAGCGTTAGGTGATGGGCAAGCATCTGATGAATATACAGTATCCATCTGTGCGAAAGACTCTAGTGGTCCATACCATTACGCTTTACGTAAACATTTAGTTGAACTGGCGAAAGCGAACGCTATTGAATATAAAGTGGATATTTATCCATATTACGGATCAGATGCATCAGCTGCGATTCACGCTGGATTTGATGTGAAACATGCATTAATTGGAGCTGGTATTGACTCTTCTCATGCATTTGAACGTACGCATGAAAGCTCGATTGCACATACAGAAGCGCTTGTTTATGCATATGTATTATCAAAAATGATAGTAGAATAGTGAGAGGGTGGTTGATTCATAGAATCAACCATTTTTTTGTGCATAAAAAATAATTTAATTGCATTTTATTTTACAATATTAAGAAAGTAGGTTTACTACAGAATTCTAGTATTATAAAATGATAGAGGCGCACTAATTTTTTTTGTTCGCTTTTGCTATAATTTATATATTAAGATTTCGCGTTTTGAACGTTGATTTTCGAGAGGAGTATTATTATTTATGAAGTATCGTGCAGTCGCGGCAGGTATTTTAGCCGCAAGTTTATTATCGTCTCCAGTTAGTAGTTTCGCAGCAGCGAAGAAGTTTTCGGATGTTCCTACATGGGCGCAAGAATCAGTTGATTATTTAGTAGGGAAAAATGCGCTTGATGGAAAACCAGATGGAACATTCGCTCCATTTGAAGCAGTAGACAGAGGGTCAGCTGCAAAGTTATTGGCGACCGTTCTTGGTTTACAAATTGATCCAAAAGCGAAACCATCTTTTAAAGATTCACAAAATCATTGGGCAGCACCATATATTGCTGCAGTAGAAAAAGCAGGTGTAGTTAGTGGAGATGGTACTGGGAATTTCAAGCCATCAAGCCAAATTGACCGTGCATCTATGGCGGCTATGCTTGTACAAGCATATTCATTAGATAAGAAAATTATTGGAGAACTTCCAACACAATTTAAAGATTTGGAAAAGCATTGGGGTAAGGAAAAAGCTAATATTTTAGTAGCTTTAGAAATTTCAATGGGTACAGGAAATGGCTGGAATCCTGATGGTACTGTAAGCCGTGCTGAAGCAGCTCAGTTTATCGCAATGGCAGATAAAAATAAAACAAATACATCGAAAAGAATGTATATGAATAGAAACTTTATTACATATCATCAAGCATCATTATCATCTGGTATTACTGACACTCAACATCAACCACAAATGATTGAAGTGAAAGAGCAAAGAGCGGATGGATGGATGAAGATTGCAACAAGTAAAGGTGACAAGTGGACACCTTTAACAGAGAAAACAGATGTGATTAATGAAGGATTTACTGCATACGAACAAGCTTCACATGGGTCTAAAGTGCTAGGTACATATAATGCACAAAAAGTAACGATTATCGAAGAAAAAGATAGCTGGATTCGTATCCGCATGGGCGCTGGTTTCCAATGGGTTGATAAAAATCAATTAAACCCAGTGAAACAAGGTAATTTCTTAGAAGGTAAAGCGATTATTATTGATCCAGGTCATGGTGGGGTTGATCCTGGACATGGTGGTGTAAACATGGATGAAAGTGCTATTGTACTAGATACATCTTTACGCGTGCAAAAATTATTTGAACAAAAGACTCCATTCACTGTTTTATTAACACGTAACAATGATACAAGACCGGGAAATACTGCTAGTGATTCTTTAAAGAAACGTGTAGAATTTGCGCAAGAAAATAACGGTGATATTTTCGTAAGTATCCATGCAAATGGCTACAATAACCAAGTAGAAGGAACGGAAACATACTACTATAGATCAGCACCAAATCCAAACTCAGAAGAAAGCCGTGTACTAGCAGAAAAAGTACAAAAACGTCTAGTGAACGCACTTCAATCAAATGATAGAGGTGTAAAAACAGATGACTTCTATGTAGTTAAATATAATACAATGCCTGCTATTTTAACTGAATTAGGTTTCATCGATGCGAAAGGCGAAGGTGAAAAACTATCTTCAGAAAAATGGAGACAACGCGCAGCAGAAGCAATTTATGCTGGCATTCTAGATTACTATGAATGGCAAGGTAAAGACGTATCTTCTTACCGTTAATAATAGAGATAACTTTAGAATGTAAATATGAAAGAGATTGCCGAGAGGCAGTCTCTTTTAATTTATCAGTTCCTGACAGAAGACTCCCACCTCAAGGAATGGATAGGACATGGTTCGATGAGTAGGTGAGAGATGAATGGCGGTTAGGCAGAATCCTAAAGGTTCTTCTTGTTAAAGATTTGCTACGAGGTAACAGAATAAGTTTGTCTAGAAGGTAAATGGGGTAGTTCAATAAATGAATTATAAAGGTTTCTCTTTATTTCGGGCATGTGATATCATTTAATTTTATATAAATAGTATTCGAGTAATTGTAATCATAACAATTTAAAATGATAAAGGATGATCATAGATTGAATAATCATAGTAAAACACCTGCATGTATATATACGTATGCGTTTCGCGAAGAGGAGCGTGCTTTATGTTACTTGGAAATGCGCTCGTTCTTTGGGATGGAGTCTCACGTTAATATTTTGAAAAGTGAAGTCAAGATTGCTCCGAGTAGAAGTCCGTTTATTAAAGAGCGCGTTGAGGTTATGTATGAAGGGGACGACTTAGAAAGCATTTTGGAACAAGTGGAACAAATTGATTTAGCGGGAGCGACATTCAAAGTTATCTTCGTTAAAATCAATGATCTTAGTAAAGAAAATAAGATTGAATATGGGGAAAGACGCCTTATTGAACGAGACCTAGGCATGCATATTGAAGGAGAAGCAGACGTGCGTAATCCAGAGCGTGTATTCGGGATTGTTCCTCTTGGAGGACGCTGGTACTTCGGACACTATGTAGAAAGTGATCCGGTTTGGTATCATCACATAAAAAAACCGCATAGCTATTCGACATCACTGAGCACACGTGTTGCTAGAGCTGTCGCAAATATTGCTGTGCCAAACCCAGATGGAGTGCGAGCAATTGACCCGTGCTGCGGCATTGGAACAGTAGTAGTAGAAGCACTTTCTATGGGGATTAACATCGTTGGTAGAGATATAAATCCACTTGTGGTTCTTGGAACGAGAAAAAACATCGCACATTTCGGGTTTGAAGGAACAGTAACAAAAGGCCCAATTGAAGAAATTACTGAGAACTACGATGTCGCAATTATCGATATGCCGTACGACCTATTTACGCACGCAACACCAGAAGATCAACTCTCGATTCTTTCAAGTGCGCGCCGTATCGCAAAAAAAGTAGTCGTTGTCACGATGGAAACAATGGACGACATGATTCATGAAGCGGGATTTGAAATTACAGACCGCTGTATCACAAGAAAAGGATCATTTTCTAGACAAATTCTTGTTTGTGAATAAGAAAGAAAGGTCACCCGTTTGGGTGACCTTTTTTGATTTGTGGTTTGCATCACTATGTGTACAATTTTATGGTGTGGAATGGATTGGTAGATTCAGCTTTGACTATTCATTTAGTTGGTTGAATAGGGGGCTGGTTTGTTGTGATTTGTCGGTAAGGCGATATATTTGAAAAATCGTTGATATATTAAGAGAATCGGTCAATATCATTTTGTTAGTGAATTACTTTTCTTTGATTTTCTCTTGATGCTCGGTTAGTAAATTGCGCAAGACGTGTCCGCGGTAGCTTTCTAGCTTCCGTCCTTCCAAATAACGAACACCTAATTTTTTTAATTCAGCTACGTACCAGCCCTTTGTTCCGTAATACATGAGACCACTTCCTTTTTTTCTTTTGAACAGTATATGTGCCGGGGCGGGAGAATTTTCTTTTTTTATTCATGAAATTTGCGAAAGTGAACATTGAATATTCAGTCTACTTGTATTATGATTAACTTATTATCGGATGACAGTGATTAGCCTCTCTGTAAGCCCGAATGCCTTTTTGAAAATGAATAGAGGAACAACACTTCTTTCCACTTGAACTTCCTTAGCAGGAGGACGAGCCATAAGGATAGGGGCAGTAAAATTCAATGCAGTTGTATGCGTTGTTTTTCTGGCTCTTTTTATTTTTTCTTGAGAAGTAGGAGGGGATTTTTAGAAAGCGTTATCAATGGAGTATGGTGCACGTCCACGCTAATGGAGGGGCTGGTGAATTGTTTGGCTAAAGAGAAAAAGGAGTTACAGAAGGATTTAAAAACTCGGCATATAACAATGATTTCGATTGGCGGGGTTATCGGGGGCGGTTTGTTTGTAGGAAGTGGAACGATTATTCAATCGACGGGTCCAGCAGCGATTTTGTCCTATATTATCGGCGCTTTAATGGTTGTGCTCGTGATGCGGATGTTAGGAGAGATGGCAGCAGAAAATCCTGATAGCGGTTCTTTCGCAACGTATGCGAACAAAGCAATTGGGCCGTGGGCAGGGTATACGATTGGTTGGTTATATTGGTTTAACTGGGTCATTATTATCGCAATCGAAGCGGTGCTTTTAGGCGTGATGATTAACAATTGGTTCCCTTCGGTTCCAGCATGGCTGGCGAGTTTATGTATGGTCCTTTTAATGACGATGACGAATGTATATTCAGTAAAATTGTACGGTGAGTTTGAATATTGGTTAGCATTTATTAAAGTTATTGCGATTGTTGCATTTTTAATTTTAGGAATTTCTATGTTTTTTGGACTTGTTCCAGGAGTGGAGAGACCGAGTCTTGCTATTATTACGGAACACGGTGGGTTCTTCCCGAATGGAATTGTCCCTGTCTTACTGAGCGTTGTGTTTATTTCTTTCTCTTTATCGGGAAGCGAAGTAGCCGCTATTGCAGCCGGGGAATCGGAAAATCCAGAGAAGAATGTTATAAGAGCTATTAATAGTGTAGTATGGCGACTTATGCTTTTCTTCGTAGGGTCGGTAACAATTTTAGTTATGTTTATTCCGTGGACGGATAAGGAGTTATTAAAGCTTCCGTATGCAAGTTTATTTAATATGGCAGGAGTACCTGCAGCTGCAGAAATTATGAATGGTGTTGTATTTCTATCACTACTTTCCGTTATGAATTCAGGTATATATACGAGTTCGCGTATGTTATTTTCACTTGCTAAAAAAGGCGATGCTCCGGCTAGTTTCTCACGGTTAAATAGTAGAGGAACACCGGTTGTAGCGATATATGCAAGTATCGTATTTGCATTTATTTGCGCGATGTTGAAATTTATATCTCCTGATAAACTGTTTGCGTTTTTAGCGAATAGTTCAGGCGGGGTAACGATGCTGATGTATATGTTCGTTGCCGTTTCACATGTCAGGTTAAGACGAGAAAGGGAAAGAGAAGGGGCTGGAAAGCTGAAAGTGAAAATGTGGTTATTCCCTTATCTCACATATGCAACGCTTTTAATGATTATCACGATATTTGTTTCACAAGCATTTATAGCCGATATGCGTATGCAGTTTTACATGACATTACTAGCTACGGCCCTAGTAATAATAAGTTATTTTCTAAGAGTTAGAAAGTTCGATAAGCAAAAGTTGAATGGTTTTACGATTATAAAAGATTCGGAAGTTAGCATAGAGAAAGAATAAGAAAAGGGGTATGTTCCATGTTGAAAGAGAAGAAAGATATTACAACTACAAAATCTAGCATATTACATGAAAGAAGAAAAAATGCGGTGCCAGAAGGGCCTTACAATATTACAGAGTTGTATGTGCAATCAGCAAAGGGCGCGATTATTACAGATGTGGATGGCAATGAGTTAATCGACTTTGCGGGCGGAATTGGTATGCAAAACGTCGGGCATTGTCATCCGAAAGTAGTAAAGGCGATTCAAGATCAAGTGGAATCTTCTATTCATAGTTGTTTTCACGTAGCGCCGTATGAAAGTTATATTGCATTAGCTGAAAGACTGAATGAGTTAACACCAGGAGATTTTAAGAAAAAAACGATGTTTGCGAATAGCGGTGCTGAAGCAGTAGAAAATGCGGTGAAGATTGCTAGAAAAGCAACGGGAAGAAGCGCGATTGTTTCGTTTGAGCGTGCATATCACGGGCGTACACTTTTGACGATGTCACTGACAAGTAAAGTGAAACCGTACAAGCATGGATTTGGACCGTTTGCATCAGAAGTATACAAATTACCATATCCGTACTATTACCGTGCTGATGAAGGACTAACGCAAGAAGAGGTAGACTCGCAGATTTTAGCGTATTTCGAACGCTTTATGTTAGAGGGAGTAGCAAGTGATAATATCGCTGCAATTATTTTGGAGCCACTTCAAGGAGAAGGCGGATTTATCGTTCCGACGACTACGTTCATGCGAGGTGTCCGAAATATTTGTGATAAGTATGGAATCATTATGATTGCGGATGAAATTCAAACTGGTTTTGCTCGTACAGGAAGCTTATTTGCAATGGATCATTTCGGCGTAGCTCCTGATTTAATGACATTTTCAAAATCTATCGCTGCTGGAATGCCGCTTAGCGCAATAACAGGAAGAGCGGATTTGATGGATGCACCCGGGCCAGGTCAATTAGGCGGTACTTTTTCAGGAAGCCCGGCTGCTTGCGTGGCTGCATTAGCTGGTTTAGATGTAATCGAAGAAGAGAATTTAGTAAATCGTGCTGTAGAAATTGGTGCACGCATGATGGAAGTGTTTAATAGCTGGAAAGATAAATATGAACTAATTGGCGATGTTAGAGGCCTTGGCGCTATGACTGCAATTGAGCTTGTGAAGGATAAAGAGACGAAAGAGCCAGCAGCGGAAGAGGTTAAAGCGATTATGAAGGAAACGCATAGTAAAGGGGTCATTACGATAAGCGCTGGTATTTATAGTAATGTACTTCGCTTCTTGCCGCCTCTCGTTATAACAGATGAACAGCTTGAAGAAGGGCTTACTATTTTAGAAGCTGCTATTGCTAAACTATCAAAATAAAAATGGTGGGGGCAGGGGAATGAGGTTTTTCAATTATATAAACGGTGAGTGGAGAGAACCTTCTACGAATGCATACGTTAAAAATTATAATCCGCATAACGGGGAAGTGCTAGGTGAATTCCCGTTTAGTTCAGTAGAAGATACACGAGTAGCAATTGCATCAGCGAAAGAAGCTTTTCATAAATGGCAAAAGTTATCGTTTCAAGAAAGAGCAAGCTATTTATGGAGAGCGGCAGCTATTTTAAAAGAAAAGGTAAATGAAATTGGTCTAGATGTAACAAGCGAAGAAGGAAAGACGATTGCGGAAGGAATAGGAGAGACGAAGCGAGCGATTAGCATTCTTGAATATTATGCCGGGGAAGCAAATCAGCCGATCGGAGAGCTCATCCCGTCTGCTAATGAAAGTACAATGCTTTACAGTAAACGTGTAGCAGTAGGACCAGTTGGATTAATTACGCCATGGAACTTTCCAATTGCGATTCCAGCGTGGAAAATGGCGCCGGCACTGATTTACGGAAATACGATTGTCATTAAGCCGGCTGAAGTTACGCCAAAATCTGTGTACCATCTTGTAAATGCTTTTCATGAGGCTGGCATTCCAGCAGGTGTTATAAATTGTGTGTTCGGCAAAGGCTCTGAAGTTGGAGCTGAATTAACGGGAAATCCGGATATAAAAGCGGTATCCTTTACTGGTTCTAATCACGTTGGAAATATTATTCAGAAAGCAGCGATTGAAACTAGGAAAAAAGTCCAATTAGAAATGGGCGGAAAAAATCCGTTAGTTGTATTAAAAGATGCCGATATTGAAAAGGCGGTAAATATTGCGATAAAAGGTGCGTTTATGTCAACAGGGCAAAAATGTACCGCAACAAGTAGAGTAATAGTCGAAGAGGACATTTATGAAGCGTTCAAGGGTCGACTGTTGCAACGTACGGAAGCTCTTACAGTTGGGAACCCGCTAGAACCGGATACATTTATGGGGCCATGTGTTTCCAAGGGTCAGCAGCAATCTATTTTATCAATGATTGAAGTAGGAAAAGGAGAGGCTTCTTTACTTTATGGAGGCAGCGTGCCGGACGAAGCTGAACTGCAGCGAGGGTGCTATGTTTTACCGACCATTTTTGAAAATGTCGATAAAGATGCACGGATTGCAAAAGAAGAGATTTTCGGCCCAGTTATATGTTTATTTAAAGTGAATAGTTATGAAGAAGCAGTTTCTTTAGCGAACGATACAGAATACGGACTAAGTGCATCGATTTGTACGAATAATTTAAGTTTATCGCAAAGGTTTATTGATGATATGGAAGTAGGAATGGTTCATGTGAATTCAGAAACTGCCGGAGCAGAACCACAAGTTCCGTTTGGCGGAATGAAAAACTCTAGTGCTGGACCACGTGAACAAGGAAAAGCGGCGAAAGAATTTTACACGAGAATAAAGACAGTATACGTAGATCAAGTATAAGCGACAAAAAACATAGTAACGGAGGATGAAATATGCGTAAAGGGACTTTTTTTATGGCAGGACACTCGAGACTTCCGAAAGGAATGGCTGTGCGTAGTATGTACGAGACACTAACAATTACAATTGAGGCAGATCATAAATATCATGTCATTATTGAAGCGTCATGTACGCTTGCGACAGAGCATGGTAGGGACTTCGTCGCTCAAATGTTGAGAGGACATAGTTTGCAAGATGGTATTGAAGAAATCGTTCAAGATATTATGGACCATTATCAAGGAAAAGCGCAAAATGCTATCGTCAGTGCGGTAAAAGATTTACATCGCCAATACGTAAGTTATTTAAATGATGAACAGCCCAGGGGAGAGTACGAGGAAACAACACCATAAAAACTGTCTAGTTTACAACCATAAACGAGAGCCAGTTGTATTTCTTTTAAAGAGATACGACTGGCTTATTTTATTGAGGAGGCAAGAACTATGAAAAAGTTAAATGAAGTTCAAGCTGTAAAACAAGAGACGAAAAAAAGAGGATGTGCGGAAAGTAAGAGGATTTGTAAAATGTGTAAAGTATGTCGAGAAAATAATAAAAAACGAATTGACAGTTAGAATATTATGAATTATTATTTAATTAATAAGATCCATACGAGAAATTAGCCTTCTCTATATTCGATCTTGCTTTCCTATTTTACAAATATTTTCATACAAACTGTCTATTATTATTGTACTTTAAGAGATTAAAGAACACTCGTAATTATGAGCCAGTTGTACGTTTCTACGATTTTATGTCGTGGATGCGTATGACTGGCTTTTTCGATGTTAGGGCAGTAAGACCGAATCTCAGCATAAGAAGATAAGGATAACTGTCTGTAAAAAGCGTCAATAAGTTCTTCATATTTAAATTAGGGAGGAATTGAAATGTCGATTATTACAGAACAAAGTACGAAGATGAAATTTGCAAAGAAATATGAGGGATATGAGATTGTTCCTCATCCAGAGCATAAGCGTTTATACCATATTGTGTTAAATCAGCAATTGCTTAAGCAGTTTTTTGAAGAGGTAAAAGAGCATTCAGAGCAATCATTACAATACATTCCATATTCTCGATTTAATCTTGCTGATGGAATGAGAAAGATTTTTGGGCAATCATTTATGGATAACATTCGCGGCATTGTTCATGACCGTGAAACAGGCGGATTTACAATTGGGGTACAAGGTGAAACGTCAGATCCAGCAGACTACGTGAAATTTGCAACAGCATTAACACATTTAATCGGGGAGCCAAACTTTGATGCAATGACAGGAACGTACTATGCTAGATTTAATGTGAAAGATACGGATAGTAGTGATTCTTACCTTCGTCAAGCGTACCGATTGTTTACACTTCATACAGACGGTACATTCGTTGATGAACCGACAGATTGGCTTCTTATGATGAAAATTGAAGAACAAAATGCAGTAGGGGGAGAATCCCGTTTACTACATTTAGACGATTGGGAAGATCTTCAGAAGTTTAGAGCTCATTCGCTCGCATCTGTTAAGGTTACGTATAAAGCACCACCAAGTAAAAATGCGCAAGAAATCGTCTATCGTGAAACATTTTTTGATGTAAATAACGCACCATGTATTTGTTTTATTGATCAGTTCGCTTATCCAGATAATATTGAACAAGCAAACTATCTGAAAGACTTATCATATTCTGTTGAAAACTCACCAGCAACACATGCATTAAAATTACCAATTGGTGACTTAGTTCTTTTAAACAACTTATTTTGGATGCACGGAAGAGCTGCGTTTGAGAAAAATAAAGATTTATATAGAGAACTAATGCGTCAGCGCGGTTGTTTTTCTAAATAATATGTACGGCGGGTCTTAAAAAAGGCCTGCCTTTCATCATATTAAGGGGGAAGTAGGATGTATGACTTTATAATTATTGGCGGAGGAATTGTTGGCCTTTCAACTGGGATGGCTTTAACGAAAAAATTCCCTCGTGCGAAAATCGCGATCATTGAAAAAGAAAAGGAACTTGCACATCATCAAACTGGACATAATAGCGGAGTAATTCATTCTGGAATTTACTATAAACCAGGGAGTTATAAAGCGAAGTTTGCCAAAGAAGGAAACGCAGCTATGGTTCAATTTTGTAAAGAAAATGACATCGCTTATGACATGTGTGGAAAAGTAATTGTCGCTACAGAAAAGGACGAACTTCCTCTTTTACATAACTTATATGAAAGAGGCTTACAAAACGATTTACATATTTCAAAAATAGATAAGGAAGAATTAGCTGAAATTGAACCTCATGTAAAGGGACTTGGGGCAATCCGTGTTCCTTCTTGCGGGATTGCTGATTATAGAGGAGTAAGTTATGCGTTTGCTCGCTTAATTCAAGAAAGCGGGGGAGAAGTACATTTAGGAACAGCGGCGGAGCGTATTACTGAGAAGAAAGACGCTGTAACAATTGAGACAAATCAAGGTGTATTTAAAACGAAATTTCTTATTAACTGCGCTGGATTACATAGCGACCGTATTGCGAAAAAGACAGGAATATTAACGGATATGAAAATCGTTCCGTTCCGCGGTGAATATTATGAACTTGTCCCAGAAAAACGCCATCTTGTAAAACATTTAATCTATCCAGTTCCAAATCCAGAATTTCCGTTTTTAGGTGTTCATTTTACAAGAATGATAAACGGAGACGTACATGCAGGACCAAATGCCGTATTAAGCTTCAAACGCGAAGGCTATACGAAAACAGACTTCAACATAAAAGACTTCATGGAAACAATGACATACACAGGATTTTGGAAAATGGCGATGCCAAATATGAAAGAAGGCATAAAAGAAATGGTGCGCTCATTTAGTAAACAATCATTCTTAAAAAGCTTGCAGCGCCTAATACCAGAACTTACAGAAAAAGATATCGTGCCAACCCATGCAGGTGTAAGGGCACAAGCCATTTTATCGAACGGAAATATGGTTGATGACTTCTGCATTATCCCTGGCATCAATTCTCTGCATATTTGCAACGCACCATCTCCAGCCGCAACAGCAAGTATAAAGATTGGTGAGGAGATTGCTAAGCAAGTGCCGGATGTGGTGGCGGTTAGGATTTGATGGGTCCCTCGAGTTTTTGGGGGATTTTTTTTGTTGGGTCCTTTTGGGCATCGGCCGGGGCCGGGTGCGGGAGTGGTTGGCGAATATGGGGTGTGAAAACGAGGAAATTGTAGATAAGTTGTGTCGAATCGCCGATATATTCGGAGTTGCGGTCGATATAATTGAATAATCGTTGATATATTTTTGTAGAGTGTGGGGTTGGTTGTAGGTTGGAAATGCGTATGTTTCTACCATTAATGTTCGTTAATACCTAAATAATAATTACCATTTTTAAAAATAAAATTCAATTTAATAATTCCTTTACACAATTTCGGTGTAGCTTTTGAATAAAGTTTGTGTGAATTTGAAATAAAGTTACGATGTTTATAAAAAAGACGCGAAGTTTTGAAGAAAGTTGTGACGTTTCTAAAAAAGATGCGATGCTTTATTCCTGCAATCCAAAAATTCCAAGTAAGTTTGTTTAAACTTTTTTATAAAATGAAAAATTAAATCTGTTTGATAGAAATCCATTTTGATTATTCTTTTTTCAAAATGGATTATCTTTAATTACCACAAAATAAGGGCTTGGTAAGTACTTTTGAACAAACTTTGTTTTAAAGCAACAGTTTGATTAAATTAACTTAATAAACCTTGATAAAAGAACAAATAGAAAAAGCGTGCTTTGAAAAAAGTTTGATCAAAACACGCTTTTTCTATATTCAATTGAATCATCCTTTTATAAAAAAGTTTGATAATTTTTGTGATCCTTGCTCAATTAAAGCGCCCGATTGCGGAAGATCAAGAAAATGATTATGATTGCTGCTTATAGCTTGTTGAACTAACACACCCGTTACTTTAAGTGAATTGATTCACAATCTTACTGGGAATTTACCTAAAAAAGCTGAATTAACTTAATAAAAAAAGGACTCCCTTTTTGGGAATCCAATTCATTCAGTGTCACTTTGGTTAAAGTCTAATCTTCTCGGTTCGCAACACTGTCATTAGCCTCATCGGCACCTTCGCCTACTTTGTTACCCATCGCTCCTCCTGCAACAGCTCCTGCAACGGTACCAAGTGGACCAAGAACAGAACCCAAAGCAGCTCCAGCGACAGCACCGACACCAGTTCCTACCGCTTCGCCAGCATCATTATCGACACCAGTTCCTACCGCTTCGCCAGCATCATTATCGACACGGTTACGTTCGTTTTTATCAGCCATTCATCTCACCCCTTATTTAGAATAGGCAAGTGCTTTCCAGCACAATACCTTACATATTTTTCCCTATAAGGACAGATTTATGCGAAGTTTAAATCTGTTCTTAAAACTTTGCAATTTTCACTATCCTTCACGTTGTACAATAAGAAAAGCTGCCATAATGACAGCTAGATCTTAAACTATTGCAACCTTTAGTTCAAGTAGTACTAGTGCAACTTTTATTTATTCATCTACTCCTGCATCTATTTTCCAGCTATTTTGCAACTTCCGGATATAAATGATCTGGCCAATATGATATGCGTTATGAGTTGACACATTTCCAAGTATTGCCCACCATTTCACGTGTCCAGGATAACCATTAACTTCTCTCTCAACTTTTTCTTCAGATAATAACTCTTGCCAACGTAAAAGCACCTCTAATAGTTGTTTTTTTAAGGCAGCAAAAGTATGATTTTCAGGAATAATAAAGCTGTTATTATTATTTCCTATTGAAGGCACAGCATCAACGTGAGATTTTTGGTACCTTGTTTGCCATGTTTGATTCCAATATAGTAGATGCTGCACAATTTCAGCAATACTATTACTTTCTTCGTTTGGCGTCCAAAATGCATGTTCCTCAGACAATCTTTCTACTGAATCTGAAAATGGTAGGTACCAACTTGGGTCATTAGCATTTGCCAACAACTGATCCGATAAAACATCTTTTGCATGAGCCATAACCAACACTCCTAATTGTAGCTTTATAATAAAGTTTGATCAAAAATACCGCGCAAACCCATATTTTACGTTAAATTAATAGAACCCGTTTTGAAAAAAGATTGATCAAAACGGATTCATTTTTTAAAGAATCCAGTTGCAACAATATATTATGTCTTCTAGTTTGAATATCCTCTTTTTAACTTTAGTAATGAAAATAAGCCGATATTATGCAACTTTGTATAAAAAGCTGCATAATATCGGCTCTAAGGATTTTATACGTTATAGAAGATTAGCTTTTTGTTACATTAACAGAGCCTTTCTAATTAAAAATTATAGGAAAAGTAAATGTAACGAAAGCTGCCCAAATTCCGTAGACTGGCAAATACTTAGTAACGGCATCTTGGATAGTTGAAGGTCCAGATTTGTTTTGTAGAAAACGCATATAGGAGAGCATAATCCAAATTAGATTTGCCCAGATAAGTATGTTTACTCCTAAAACAGCAAGTCTATTAGGCGTAATCCCATAAGAAGAAAGTCTGAACACGATGGCTGACAAAGCCACACTGTCAATGATAAGCGTAAGAACAATTAAGGCGAAATTTATATAATCTGAAATGTTCTTTTTCTCGTCTGAGTCGCTCTCGGTAATGGAAAATATGGTAACGGCCAATACACCAAGGAGTATTCCGTTGAAGGCTATCAGGAAATTGCGGTCCAAGAATGGATTTTTTCCGGCCCATATAACCGTTATAAGATAGACCAACAATGTGACCAGGACAAGAGGACTGAAAATTTTAGCTATATATGGTGTAATATTCTTAGCAAGTTTAAGATTCATTGATACTAGATATGCAGCCACAATAGCTAGAGCGGCGGCACCAAATAAAACGACATTACTAAAATAAAAGTCTTCTATATCCAAGTCAACAAAGCTAAATAACTGCATGGTTAATGCTGCTAGTATCATTCCGCTAACTGCCATGCTGGCGTAGAGAATACAATATTCCAAATTAAATTTAATATAGGCTAATCTTGTACTGCCTTTTGAATGTTCATTTCCTGTAAATGCAAGCCCTACCAATACCCATAAGAATATGGGAAGGTGTAAATAAGCAAGGATAATACTGTCTTTATAATTTAATGGCAGCATATTAAGATAAATCCCGGAAATTAGGAAACACGCTGCAAGGGAATAAATAACACTTTTTTTCGGAGTATTATTGTAAACAAAATAGGCAGCAATAAAGGGAATTATACCAAAAGCCAGGTTAATTGGAGCAATTGCTTCCTGTTCGACAAAATGGAAAATGATTCTGGTGCTTATCCCGGCCAGAATGGCTAAAATGCCCATGAATAAGAAACCTTTTTGAAGCAAGGAAGATTTTTCTGTATTTGCCGTCTCATTGAAATGCAATCTTTCATACCAAACGCCAAGAACCTGAGAATCAGGATTTTGTTCCCATGCGTGTGAGAATGACTTTTTAAAAGTTTTCGGGTCTTTTCTATACATTCTCTCCAGCTCATGAGGGTTAGCAATATTTTCAACAATCAAATTGTTAATGTCCATAGTTATACCTCCTCTAATAATTGTTACATTAAGTCTCCTCAATATGTTTAACTGTCTTCGTCACTTTTGTATTCTAAAATATCTCCAGGCTGACATTCTAAAGCCTTACAAATTGTCTCTAAAGTGGATAGTCGAATCGCTTTTGCCTTTCCATTTTTCAATATAGAAAGGTTCGCCATTGTTATTCCAACCTTCTCCGAAAGTTCTGTTACGCTCATTTTCCTTTTTGCTAACATCACATCAATATTGATTATAATTGCCATTGTTATTCACCTCAGACCGTTAAATCATTTTCTGATTTGATATTAATTGCTTCTTGTAAAAGTTTTTGGAGAACAGCCGCAAAGACTGCGATAACCATCGAAGCAAAAGGAACAACCAATCCGACAAAGATAACTCCTGGTGCGTCGTCTACTTCCGCAAAGATATAGAAGAGCGGCCAAACTAGCAAATGAAAAATACTGATTGTGATGGCACAGTATTTGATTTTCTTTAAAGCTTTTACAGATAAATCGGAGAAAGCTTTATTTTTGTCAATATAGCGTAAGAGTTTGAAAGCCTGATACAAAGCAAAGTAAAAAGGTATCGCCGATGCATCAAAAGCGATGAAAACGAGATATTTTATAAAAGAAAACTCTGGAAGCAATTTTGCTGCAAGATTCGCCATCTCAGGCACAAAAAAGATGCACAGAGCAAGAACTGGGATTCCTAAAAGAATAACAGCTACTTTTAAAAATAACGTTGTTCCTTTTTCCATAAAAAGCACCTCGCTTATTTATTCTGATTTTGATTTTAATATATATTTTATCGTTTTACAATAAAATTTTATTAATTTGAATGAAATTTTTATTGTGAGTTTTTGTTTTAAGGAAAAATAAAAAGCATTCCTCATTCAAAGAAATGCTCTATAATTTTAAACCACTAAATTTATAACTTTTACAGCTATTCTTTATATCTGATGTGCTAAGTCCATGATAAAAACATAAAGATACTAACAACAATTCTTCAGGGGAATTTAACATATTTTGTTTAATTGCTTTTTCTACAGCCTTTTGTTCCTCTATGGTTAAAGGGGTAGTAGTTGGAGGTAAAGCTCTTGATTTCTCTTTCGTTAAAGGCACATGTGTTATAAATTTTTTTCGCTTTGCCAACTTAAGCAACACCAATAAATCTTTCCTGACAATCTCTCTATTTTTAGGATTCAAAGTAAGTAAAAAATCATATGTATCATCTTATTGAAGCATCTTCCAAGAACGAATATGTGGCTTAAATTCCACAATGAATCTTACACACTATGAATAAATGACTTTTTTTATTGGCTTATGAACATACACACACCGCTGATTATCGCTCTACTTCATAGGTAATCCCATACTTCTTCAGCTTCTTATATAAATTAGCCCGGGACATGCCCAGCTTTTTCGCAGCAATGCTTTTATTTCCGTACGTGTCTTCGAGAGCTTGTATAATTCTAGTTTTCTCCAAGTTCTTTTTCGCATCAGTGAGTGAACGCTCTGTATGATAGACGGATTTTTGCGAAGGTAATAGTTGCGAAATGTTTGATTCACGTATTTCTTTACCTTCATGAAGGACAATTAATCTTTCTATTATATTGCGTAGTTCACGAATATTACCCGGCCAAAAATATGTATGCAGTCGATTCATTGCTTCTTGATGAACGAAAGGAGCGGGCTTGTTATATTTAAAAGAAAATTCCTTTAAGAAATGATGCACTAAAAAAGAAATATCATCTATTCGCTCTCTTAGCGGCGGGATGTGAGCTGTGAAAACATTTAGTCTATAAAATAAATCAGATCGAAATGTCCCGCTGAGCACCATATCTTCTAAAATACGATTCGTTGCGGCGATCACTCTTACGTTTATCTTTTTCGGAGCTTGCCCACCAATTCGGTAAATCTCTTTTTCTTGTAAAGCACGAAGTAGTTTCACTTGCATATCAAGTGGGAGTTCTCCTACTTCATCTAAAAATAATGTACCGCCACTTGCTAATTCTAGCTTTCCTGCTTTGCCGCCCTTAGCGGCTCCCGTGTATGCTCCGGATTCATAACCAAATAGCTCACTTTCAAAGAGAGCGGCAGGGATAGCACCGCAATTAATCGGGATAAAAGGTTGCTTGTTTCTAAGGCTCGCTTCATGAATGGCCTGGGCAAATAGCTCTTTTCCAACACCGCTTTCTCCTGTAATTAAAATCGTCGCATCAGTTTTCGCTACCTTTTTCATGTTGTGGATAATGTGCTGAAGTGTTGCATTATTTCCTTTAATCGTGCTGAAGGGGTCATCTTGCTGATGTTGAATCATTTGCTTTAATTGCTGTAATTCTTCAGAAGTGGAGGATAATTTTTCATTTAACTTAATCGTTACGGTAATATCTCTTTCTACAGACATAGAACCAATTAATTCATTGCTTTCGTCATAAATAGGAGTCGTACTAATTAATACGTGCTTATCTGGCCGAGGAAGATGATAAATATCCCGGACCGGTTGCCCGCTCTCAAGAACTTTCAAATTCATAATATCTTCCTTTGAAAAAAACTCTTGCACATTTCTACCGATAATATCTTCTTTTCTTATGTCATACATTTTTTCTGCTGCCTCATTCCAGTACAACATAACGCCCTTCGTATTTACGATAGAAATCGCTTCTTCCACGTAAGAAAGGAGTGTATGTAACGTTGGAACTGCAAAGTTATCGAATTGTTTCATAGTGTATCCTCCAAAGATTTTATCCCGCTATTTGTGGACAGTAAGATTCCCACCTCAAAATTCAGCGAATGCGAGGAAGGTAGGTGGGAGAGCAACTGCCCGTAAAAGTCCGATTGGTGTGGGCTAATAATCAGTGGGGATGGAAAAGATCCCTACTGATTAAAGTTTCACTTTATAAAAAAGTAGACAGTGGTATACAGATTTGTTGCCAAAAGGATACACCTTTTTCAGAAAAATGTAAACAAATTAACGCTCTGCACTTTGGCATGGTATTTGCAATGAAAAGAGTATAAAAGTATGAAGGAGAGATAGAAATGAAGGTTAGTAAAATATACACAACAATTGATGCTCACGTAGCTGGGGAACCACTTCGAATCATTACGGGCGGAGTACCAGTGATAAAGGGAGAAACGCAATTAGAAAGACGCGCGTACTGCATGGAACATTTGGATCATCTTCGTGAGATTCTTATGTATGAACCGAGAGGACATCACGGAATGTACGGTTGTATTATTACTCCGCCCGCAAGTCCTCATGCTGATTTTGGCGTGTTATTTATGCACAATGAAGGCTGGAGTACGATGTGTGGTCACGGAATTATCGCTGTTATTACAGTAGGAATTGAAACTGGTATGTTTGAAGTGACAGGTGAAAAACAAAAATTCATTATTGATAGCCCTGCTGGGGAAGTCATTGCGTACGCAAAATTTAACGGGAGCGAAGTAGAGTCCGTATCATTTGAAAACGTTCCTTCGTTTGTATATAAGAAAGACGTTCCTATCAAAATAGATGACTATGAATTTCAAGTAGATATTGCATTTGGCGGAGCATTCTACGCTGTTGTAGACTGTAAAGAATTTGGTTTGAAAGTCGATTTCAAAGATTTACCTGCTATTCAAACGTGGGGCGGTAAAATTAAGCACTACATTGAGAGTCAAATGGAAGTAAAACATCCACTTGAAGAAGGTTTAAAAGGAATATACGGCGTTATTTTCTCAGATGAACCGAAAGGAAAAGACGCTACTTTACGAAATGTAACGATCTTTGCTGACGGGCAAGTAGACCGTTCCCCTTGCGGCACAGGAACTTCCGCAAGAATCGCAACCCTTTTTGAAAAAGATGCCTTACAAAAGGGAGAAACTTTCGTCCACGAATGTATCACTGACGGCCAATTTGAGGGAGAAGTATTATCCGTAACAGAGGTAGATCAATATGAAGCAGTCGTTCCGAAAGTGACGGGGCAGGCGTTTATTACAGGATTTCATCAGTTTGTTGTAAATCCGAGAGATGTTTTGAATCGGGGGTTTTTGTTAGCTTAATGTTTTCTTAAGGGAGGGACCTTTGGATGAAGTGGTGGCGAAAATTAAATTTACCTGTGAAAATTTTGATAGGGGCATTAATCGGTATTGCGTTAG
This sequence comes from Bacillus sp. MYb209, assembly GCF_002975175.1. Classification (GTDB taxonomy): domain Bacteria; phylum Bacillota; class Bacilli; order Bacillales; family Bacillaceae_G; genus Bacillus_A. The sequence continues at coordinate 39,086 of NZ_PCNZ01000006.1, read as the reverse complement.
GGGTAGTATTTGGACCGAAAGTAGCTGTTTTAAAACCGATTGGGGATATATTTATTCGTTTATTACAAATGATTATCGTGCCGTTAACTTTTTTAAGTATCGTCTCAGGTATCGCACAACTTGAAAATCCGAAAATGTTAAGGGCAATTGGCGGAAGAATTTTCATTTACTATGCAATGACAGCTGTATTAGCGACAAGTATTGGCGTAGTAATCGCTTTTATTATCAACCCTGGTAAAGGAGTAGAAGGTCTTCTTGCGAATGGACAGAACTTTAAAGAAGAGAAGTTTAGTTTTATAGATAATATCGTACAATGGTTTCCTTCTAACGTCATTCAAGCGGCTGCAGAAACAAGTATGCTTCAAATTATTATCTTTGCTATTTTTGTCGGCATGGCACTTATTCTTCTTGGCGATCAAGCGAAAGGAACTCGTAAATTAGTTCATGAAGGATCAAAAATAATGATTAAAATTGCAGAAATCATTATTGGATTTGCTCCGTACGGAATTATGGCGTTAATTGCTCATGTAGTTGGCACATTTGGAGCTGACATGCTTACTGCTGTCGTTAGCTATGTCGTAGCTGATTATTTATCATTGCTACTCATTGTATTTATTATGTACCCAATTGTACTGAAAATTTTCGGGAGGATAAGCCCACTTCACTTCTACAAACAAGTGAGTCCAGCTATGCTCGTAGCTGCTAGTACGACATCAAGTAGCGCTACTCTTCCGGTAACGATGGAAGTTGCGCAAAAAAGACTTCGTATCCCTGAATCGGTAGCTGGTTTCACCATTCCGCTTGGGGCTACTGTTAATATGAATGGACTATCCGCAGCACTCGGTGTTTTAGCGGTCTTCGCATTAAATGTATATGGAATTCCGATTACATTTGGGCTTATTATGCAAACTGTATTTTTAGGAATTGTCCTTGCAGCCGGCTGTGCCGGAGTAAAAGGTGCGGACGTTATTACCGCGACCATTTTACTCTCTACACTAGGGCTTCCGCTAACAATTATCCCGATCATCGCAGCTGTTTCTCCGCTCGTTGATATGGGCCACACAGTTGTAAATATTACGGGTGATTTAGTAGGAGCACAGGTCGTAAACGAAAATATTGCATCTAGTGAAGAGAAGAATTTAGAAAAGGGTGAACAAATATGCTAGTCATAAGCGCGAACGAACAAAAAAACTTAGTAAATATGAAGGAAGTCATTGAATATGCGGCGCTTGCTTTAAAAGAATTTTCCGCAGAAAGAACGATCACACCAATTCGCGGCTCATTACCATTTGCGAGTGAACAAAATACCGCGTTAATTATGCCTTCAGTCGCGGAAGGACTTGAGGCGCTTGGAGTAAAAATAGTAACGGTAGCCCCTCATAATAAGAAGCTCGGAAAGAAAACGATAAACGGGATTGTGATGCTATCAGACTTTCAAACAGGAGAACCGCTCGCACTTTTAGAAGGTTCTTATTTAACAATGATCCGAACAGGCGCCTTATCAGGTGTAGCGACAAAACATTTAGCTCGTCATAACGCAAAAAACTTATGCATCATCGGCACAGGGGAACAAGCGAAAGGAATTGCAGAAGCTGTATTCGCGGTTAGAGATATCGAAAAAGTCATACTATACAATCGAACAGAAGAAAAAGCGTATGTATTTGCACAATATATACAAGAGAAATTCAATAAACCTGCATACGTCTACAGGGATCCAGATGAAGCAATAAGTGAAGCAGACATCATCGTCACAACAACGAATGCATCTATACCAGTCTTCACAGAAACATTGCAAAAAGGCGTCCACGTAAACGCCGTCGGTTCATTCAGACCGAGCATGCAAGAACTACCATCCCATGCCATCGCGAACGCAAATAAAGTAGTAGTTGAATCAAAAGAAGCAGCGCTAGAAGAAACTGGTGACCTTCAAGTTCCAATAAAAGAAGGCTTATTTGAGGCAAGTGACATACACGCCGAACTTGGTCAAATTATTAGCGGGGAAAAAGCTGGTAGGGAGAACAATGAAGAGATTACTATTTTCAAATCAGTAGGTTTAGCGGTAGTAGATATTATCGTTGCGAAATACTTATATGAAAAAGCGATGGAGCGTGGGATGGGTACTACGATTCAGTTGTGAGGCTGCCTTTTGGTGGTCTTTTTAATTTGGGTTATAAGTTACTCTATTTGGTGCTTCATATATTTTTGTATATGAAAGTGTATTGAGAGATTATTATTTGTTGTATCTTACATAATGTGAAATAAGACAATAGTGAAGGTTCTCTCTATGTGCCAGTTAAAAGAAGAGACGAGATTTTTTTATTTGATTAAAGCAAGTGCCAATATTTATTTATAATTAAATCCTCGTGATAAAAATTAAATTGATATTATGTTGGAACATGTGAATCCTATGCAGATATCAACTCATTAATTCAATTGGCGTATGAAAAAAGCTGCACCTCTAACCATTAGAGGTGCAGTTTAAATTTTTCTCTGTTTTGTTTACCATTCTCTCCATTCTTCTGTTATGTCTTCTTCGGATTCTAAGCCAGCTATTCGTGCTGCTGTATCGATAAATTCATAGAGATCTTCTCTTTCCATTGTTTCGATAAAATAGTCATGTTCGTCATTTAATTCATTTATTTTAACAACTACTTCTTTAACGACTTGCATTATTTCGACTTCGGTTGGATTCTCCCCCAATAGCTCTAAATTGTTAATGTAAGTGTCAAGAACTTTATTTGTTGCACTTATATTTTCTTCAGTGAAAAACTCCCCATCTTCATCATTCTCAATCCATGGGGTTGTGGGTTTGTTTTTTTTCAATTCATCAAACGTCATGATAACCTCCTAAAAATGTTTTTTATCTTTAATCCCATTCTACATTTTCAATTATATATAACAACCATTTTAGAGGAATTTCCTGTAGGCTATTAGTTTTTTAACTCATTTTGCGAGGCTACCTTTTCGTGGTCTTTTTGTTTTATCATCCACATAAATATATTTTATCGCAAGAATTCATTAATAGATTTCAAACTTTCTACCTTTGCGAAAAAGTTTGACAATACATACGGGTAGTGGTAATTTAAAACCTATAAGAAAACTCGGTATTAATTCCGAGTTTTCTTATAGGTGTAAATAGTCGAGAGGGGTCGAAATATGAAAAAGAAGTTGTTTACATTACCATTTGTCCTAATATTACTTATTGCATTAGCGGCTTGTTCTGGGGAGAAAGATTCTTCGAAGCAGGCAGGAACTAGTACGTCAGGGACTCCGAAAGATGGAGGGACGTTAACAGTTGGTGTTAGTGATAATCCGGATACGATGAATCCGCTTTATGCGAATGATCGTGTGTCATTAACGATACAGCAAGCTTTATATGCACCGCTGTATCATATGGAAGACGGTAAGAAAAAGTTTGTTCTTGCTGAGAGCTTTACGCCTTCAGAGGATCAATTAACATGGACTTTAAAACTAAAGGATAATTTGAAATGGCATGATGGTAAGAAAATTACATCTGACGATATAGCATTTACATTCCAATCTATTTTAGATGAGAAGCAAAATAGTTCAAGCCGTGAAAACTTTATTTTTAAAGGAAAGCCGCTTGAGGTGAAAAAAGTGGATGAGCTAACGACTCAATTTGTATTACCACAAGTAAGTGCATCTTTCGAAGGGGTTATGAATGACTTCTTCCCAATTCCGAAACATGTATTTGAAGGTGAAGCAGATTTAGTGAAGAGTAAGAAAAACTTACAGCCTGTAGGATCAGGTCCATTTAAATTAAAAGAGTTTAAGTCAGATGAATATGTTGCTTTAGAGCGATTCGATGATTATTTTGCTGGTAAAGCGAAATTAGATTCTATTGTGTACCGAGTTGTAAAAGACCGTAATACGGCAAATGTTTCACTGCAAAATGGTCAAATCAATATGAAGATGATTGAGCCGCAAGACTTTAAGAAATTAGATAGCACTGGGAACTTCTCAATGGTGACATTCCCTGAAGGTAGATTATTCTACTTAGCTTATAACTTTAATACAGACCTTATGAAGAAAAAAGAAGTGCGCCAAGCAATTGCACATGCATTAGATAAGAAAGAAATGATTAACTCAGCATTCGTTTCTAGTCAATTTGCAGAACCAGCAAATTCAATCTTAACGCCAGACGCTATGTATTATGCGAAAGATATAAAAGAGTATAAGTATAATCAAAAAGAAGCGAAAGATTTATTAGCAAAAGCTGGTGTGAAAGATAAAGAAAAAGTACGCGTTATGTATGTAACGAATAATAAAATCATGGAAAGTTTAGCGCTATATACGCAGCAAAAATTACAAGAAGTTGGCTTACAAGTTGAACTAAATGCATTAGATGCAAGTGCAGCAAGTGAAAAAGGCTTAGATAAAGAAAATAAAGAATATGACATTACATTCGGTGGTTACATAATGGGACCTGAGCCAGATTCATATAAGAGCTTATTCTTAAGTAATGCAGAATACAATTATGCACGTTATAAAAATGCTGACTTCGATAAGTTATGGGAAGAAGCTGCAGTTGAAACAGATAAAACGAAACGAGCTGAGCTATACCATAAAATTCAAGATACAGCGAGAGAAGACTTACCTTATCTTCCAATCGCATATCCGAAAGCAGTTATTGCAGTAGATAAAAAGTTTGATGGATTAAAAGAAGCAAAAGCAATTCCTGTCACAATGTTTGAAGATCTATCGAAAATTTATGAAGTGAAATAAGAAACAGTAAAGAAGCTGGTGGAAATCAGCTTCTTTATCCCGCTTTAACGGGCAGTAAGACTCCCACCTCAAAATTCGGCGAATGCGAGGAAGTTAGGTGGGAGTCGGGCTGCCCGTTAAAGCCCGATTGGTGCGGGCTAATAATCAGTGGGGGATGGACAAAACCCCCACTGATTAAAGTTTCACTTTATCTTGAGGGGGGAAGTTTGTGTATAAAGTAATTGCAAAGAGGCTTTTAAATGCAATTCCGCTTTTATTTGTTATTTCTATTATTTCTTTTCTATTAATAAAACTAGCGCCGGGCGATCCAGTTCGAAACTTTGTAACGCCGAATATGAGTCCGATTGACGTCGAGCGTATTCGCAAAAGTTTAGGACTAGATCAACCAATTTACATGCAATATATTTTATGGTTGAAAAATATTTTAACAGGGAATTTTGGATACTCACTTCAAAATCACCGTCCTGTTTTAGAACTTATCACAGAAAGATTACCTGCAACAATCGGCTTAATGGGATCCTCTTTACTCGTCTCATTCGTAATCGCAATACCACTTGGACTATTTACAGGGGTGAAAAAGAACTCTATCTTTGACCGCATTGTGAACTTCATTTCCTATGTGGGAATCTCAATGCCAGTCTTTTGGTTCGCGTTACTATTAATCTACTTATTCTCTTTAAAGTTGAACCTGCTTCCGAGTATGGGTATGCGCACGGTCGGTCAAGATTCCTTCTGGGATATTGTCCAGCACGGCATTTTACCTTGCATAGTGCTAGCGTTCCAAAACATCTCTGTCTATATGAGATATATTCGCTCAAGCACAATCCAGCAATTAGAGGAAGATTACGTACAAATTCAATATGCGTACGGTGCTTCAAAGAAAACAGTTTTATTTAATCACGTACTTCGAAACGTATTAATACCGATCATTACAATTTTCGGATTATCCATTCCAAGTTTAGTAGGCGGAGCGTTCATTACGGAAACAGTATTCTCATGGCCGGGACTTGGTTCACTCGGGGTGAATGCTATTTTTAGATTTGATTATCCAATTATTATGGCAATTACATTACTATCATCATTCATGTTAATTCTCGGTAACTTAATTGCTGATATTTTATATGGCGTAGTAGATCCGCGCATTCGAATGAGGGGGTGATTTGGAATGAACAATAGGAGATTTCAAACGATAAAAAGTAGTTTTACAAAAAATAAGTTTGTAGTAATGGGAGTTATTATACTTAGTGTTTTAACAATAGCGTCTCTTTTCGCATTCGTATCACCGTACGATCCTAGCAAAATGTCTATTCCAGATCGTTTACAAGAACCGAGTATGAGTCATCCGTTCGGTACAGATGATTACGGAAGGGATTACTTAACGAGGGCGTTATATGGCGGAAGGGTTTCCCTTGCTGTTGGTTTTCTAGCGATGGTTGTTTCCATTACAATCGGAACCGCAGTAGGAACAATTAGCGGATATTTTGGCGGAAAGTTAGACAACCTCTTAATGCGAGTTGTCGAGGTTCTTATGTCGATTCCTTCTTTCTTTTTAATGTTGTTATTAAATGCTTATTTAAAACCAGGAATTACAACGCTTGTTCTTATTATCGGATTATTAACGTGGATGGATACCGCGCGTATCGTAAGGGCAGAAACGTTATCAGTAAAAGAGCGTGAGTACGTGTTATACGCGAAAGTATCGGGACAAAAATCACTCATGATTATTGTAAGACACATCATTCCTAACATTTTATCAACCATTATAATCGCAGCGACATTAACAATTGCGACATCGATTTTAATGGAATCATCACTTAGCTTCTTGGGGTTAGGTATTAGAGAACCAGATTCTTCTTGGGGCAGCATGTTAAATAATGCGCAAGGATACATAGGTGAAGCTTGGTATTTAACACTCTTCCCAGGGTTCCTTATCCTTCTAACAGTATTAAGTTTTAACGTAATCGGTGAAGCGTTGAAAAAAGCTTTCGCGCCAAAAGGAGCTGGGAATGAGAACTAAAGTGTTAAGTGAAAGGAGTGAGAAGCGTGTCTGAAAAACTATTAGAAGTGAAAAATTTAAAGACTTCTTTTTTCATAGAAGACGGCGAAGTAGAAGCTGTTCGCGGTGTTTCATTTAGTTTGAAAAAGGGTGAAGTCGTTGGGATTGTTGGCGAGTCGGGAAGCGGAAAGAGCGTTATGGCGAAATCCGTTATGGCTCTCGTTACGTCGCCAGGGAAAGTGAAAGAAGGAGAGATTCTTTTTCAAAATGAAAACGTACTTTCTAAATCGGAGAAAGAATTACGCTCTATTAGAGGAAATCAAATTTCACTTATCTCTCAAGATCCAATGTCTGCGCTAAATCCGGTTGTGAAAATTGGGAAGCAAATGATGGAAGTAATTATACGGCATCAAAAAGTGAAAAAGAAAGAAGCAGAGCACATCGCGGTTAACTTGTTAAAACAAGTCGGTCTTTCTTCACCAGAAGAAAGGATGAAACAATATCCGCATGAATTAAGTGGTGGAATGAAACAACGGGTTATGATTGCGATGGCAATGTCTTGTAACCCAGACCTTCTCATTGCGGACGAACCGACAACCGCGCTTGATGTAACGATACAAGCACAAATACTAGACTTAATGAAAAACTTAAAAAACGAAACAAATATGTCGTTACTTCTTATTACGCATGACTTAGGAATTGTTGCGCAAAACTGTACACGCGTTATCGTTATGTACGGCGGGCTTATTATGGAAGAAGGACCTGTACTTAATATTTTCCAATCACCGAATCATCCATACACGAAAGGGCTATTAAACTCTCTGCCAAAAATATCGAACGGAGTAAAAGAAAGACTAGCACCAATTCAAGGTGTAACGCCAAACTTACTACATCCGCCGAAAGGTTGCCCATTCGCAGAGCGTTGCCCGCATAAAATGGGGATTTGTGAAAAAGAACGTCCACCATATTTTGAAATCGGAAACGAAAGACGTTCCATGTGCTGGTTAAACGATGAAACAGTAGGTGATTCCCATGAATGAAGAAAACTTAATTGAAGTTCGGAACTTAAAAAAGTATTTTCCTATTAAAAAAGGACTATTTGGCAGAAAAACAGAGCAATTAAAAGCAGTCGATGACCTAAGCTTTACAATTAAAAAGGGTGAAACATTCGGATTAGTAGGAGAATCCGGCTGCGGAAAATCAACGACAGGAAGAAGCATCATTCGTTTACACGACGTTACTTCAGGGAACGTTTTATTCGACGGACAAGATATCGCGAATTTAAAAGAAAGTGAACTAAAAGAATATCGAAAACGAATGCAAATCATTTTCCAAGACCCATATGCATCATTAAACCCGACAATGAACGTATTCCAAATTATTAGCGAACCGATGAACATTCACGGCTCTTACACAGCGGAAGAAAGAAAAGAAATCATTCTAGACCTTCTCAAAAAAGTAGGCTTAAAAGAAGAACACCTATATCGCTACCTGCACGAATTTAGTGGAGGCCAAAGACAGCGCATCAGCATCGCGCGCGCACTATCTGTAAAACCAGACTTCATCCTATGTGACGAACCAATCTCAGCACTAGACGTCTCAGTCCAAGCACAAGTCGTAAACATGCTGCAAGACATTCAAGAAGAAACAGGAGTCACATACTTATTCATCGCACATGACCTATCCATGGTAAGACACATATCAGACCGAATCGGAGTCATGTACTTAGGAAACATAGTAGAAATTGCCGACAGCGAAGACCTATACACAAAACCGGCACATCCATACACACAAGCACTACTCTCCTCCATGCCAGAACCAGATCCAACAAATACAGGCAAAGAACGGATCATCCTAGAGGGAGAAGTACCAAGCCCACTAAACTCACCATCCGGCTGCAAATTCAGAACGAGGTGCAAATTCGCTACTGAAAAATGTGCACAGGAAGTACCGAAGATGGTGGAGATTGCGAAGGGGCATGAGGTGGCTTGTCATTTGTTTTAGAGAGAAAGCATCGGGGGAACCTGGTGGTATTTCAGTTGGTAATATGATAGCTGGTATGGCTTGTAGCGCTAAATAATTTATATAATAAACAATAAATATAAAAAAAGAGCTAAGGTTCTCATACAGACTTAGCTCTTTTTTATGTTTGTTAAACAATATCCTTTCAAAAAAATATTTAAGTCTATATTTATAATTTTTTCTATCTTAATGCATAAAGACAGGGAAGGATTATATTTAATTCCCTTCCATACTTCTGATGGGGTGGACATCAATGAGATGTGGTTTTTTGTTCACGGATTTTTAACATCTTTATTTACAGTGTTTTGAATGTAAACTAATAATAAAAAGTTTGCTTTCAAATTAGAAAAGGTTAGTCCCTCACTTCACTCCACTCCAGCTAAAAACCTCACACCCAAAAACAAAGGGGAACTCAATTGTTCAAACTCATATAAAGTTTCAATCTTGTCTAAGCATCCATTAGGATATACAATTGATCATCTATTTTTCTTTACATAATCTCCAGATACAGTCCATATCAACTATAGATTCTTGTCTTATGCTAAATGTAGTTCCAAACAAAACAAGGAGGTAATGAAAAATGATTAAAACATTATTAGCAGGAGCACTTTTAAGTACAGGATTGGTAGCGGGAGGTGCAGTAGGTGCAGATGATGCGAAAATGGACAATTTAAAGTTAAATGAAGATAGTTCAAATCAAGTAATTACACAAAGTGCAGATGGAACAACGTCTTTCTCACAAAACTTTGATTTACCTAAAGATGCAGTGCCAGCAACTTTTAAAGAAGATGTAAAAACTGTTGAAAGAACAGAAGGTACAGGTTCTCAAGAAGGAAAAATGGTACCAACAAAAGAAGGTACAGATTCTCAACCTGGATTTGAAATTGGATCATCTGAGAAATCAGAATATGCAAAAACTGTTGAAAGAACAGAAGGTACAGATTCTCAAGAAGGAAAAATGGTACCAGCAAAAGAAGGAAATTAAATAATATATAGTTATAACGAGGAGCATCCAAAAAGTGGTGCTCTTTTTATATTATAGGGATTAACTAGTTTTACTGAATATAGAACTGTAGGAGGAATTGAGGCTAGAACATGGGGAACTATCTCTTCAAATCATGGTGTTTGGAGCAATAGTTTTGGTGGTAAAGTTACAATACAAACATTTTATTAGAGATTTTCTAAATTTACATACACTCTAGATAGACTACATATCAACTTCAGATACTTGTTTTATGATACAAGTAATCAAACAAAAGGAGGGCAATACAAAATGATTAAAACAGTATTAACAGGGCACTCTTTTAAGTACAGGAGATTATTAGCAGGTGGAGCAAATGTTGAAGATGTACAGACAGATAAGCATATTCCATATGAACAAAATGAATTGCAGCAAATTCTAGAAAAGTACGATTCGAAGAAGTTTGAGTTATAAAAAGAAAATAGATAAATTAACAAGAGAAAAGTACTTTATGTATATCACAGGTGATTTTTATTTTTATTTGGATATAGGACTTGAATCAAACTTTTATACTAAAATATATACGGCAAAAAGGGGGGAGTACATTGCACAAAATTATTTATGGAATATTAATTTTAATTTATACTTTGTATTCATTTTTTGTAAGTGATGGAAGTGAAGTAAGGTTTATTATGCTGTTAACTATAGTACTTATCTTTTCTGTGGTTTTAGAAAAAGGAAATGCAAACAAAACGACTGATTAAAGGTCGTTTTGTTTGCATCTTTTTAATTGGCTATTACAGTCCAGATGTTTTAGGGGTAGCACCAAATCGCCATCAAGCTTAAAGAACGATTTATCGCCAAACAATAAAAATGAGCTTTTTATTACAAGTTAGCACCAAATTTTGTTTTTGGGACACTATTAAATTTTTAGTTGATGAAAACACCCGCCTAAAATAGAAAACTTTTAACCTATTATCATTTATTCCGTAGCTTTTAAGGTATTTAACACGACTTTGGTTGCGTCTGCAATAAGTTTATCATCGTATTTAGCATCTTCTTTATCATGATTAGAAAGTATAGCAAGAACAATCGGCTTTTTATTTGGTGGCCAAATAATTGCGATATCATTTCTTGTTCCGTAAAATCCCGCGCCTGTTTTATCAGCTACTTCCCATCCTTTTGGTACGCCCGCACGAATCAATTTATCTCCAGTTGTATTTCTCTTCATCCAATCTACTAATAGTTCACGTTTTTCTATTGGAAGTGCAGTTCCTAATGTAAATGATTGAAGTGTCTTAGCTATCGCTTCTGGTGTACTGGTATCATGTGTTTCTCCTGGATGCACTTCATTTAATTCAGGTTCAAATCGTTCTGAAGTAGTAACAGTATCTCCCATTTCTCTCAAGATTTTTTCAAATTCAGAGGGCCCCCCTAACTGTTTAAGAATCAAATTATGTGCTGTGCTGTCACTATATCGAACAGAAGCATCTGCAAGTTCTTTTAACGTCATTCCTGTATCAACATGCTTTTCAGTAATCGGATTATAATTAGAAAGATCTTCATGAGTATACGTAATCCTTTGATCAAGAGCCTCTAATGAGTTCTTGCGTAAAAGAGCGCCCACAGCTAATGATTTAGATGTAGATGCAAATGCAAAACGATCATCTGAATGATAAGCAACAGTTTGATTTGTACCTGTGTCCAGTGCATAAATACCAAGCTTAGCATCATATTCTTTTTCAAGTTTAGCGAAAGATTGATTACCTGTATTTTCTTGTTTAATTTGATTAGCTTGATTAGTTTGTTTAGGTGGTTCAGATTGAGTGTTACTATTGGAACAGCCTATAAGTGATACACATGAAAGTAATACTACAGGCACAATCTTTTTGTAATGTAAAATGTTAAAGAACTTGTTTAAAACGAACATAAATTTTCAACCTCTTTCAAGAATATATGGATTTTGTCTAGGTATTCTAAATACCAATGCAATTAAAGATGGCATAGGGTAACAATACTACTGCAGCTAAAATTTCACAGGTTAAAGGACATCCAAAACGTTTATATGATTGATAAGTCACGGTTTGGGTTATTTCTTTTTTGTTTTCACTTGTAATGGTTCACCTGTGAAAGTATTAAACTTGTAATACTTAACCGTAGTATTACAATACATATTTTTTACTTTTGGGAATAATAAGTCCTTTCTTTTTTTTGTAATACATAAAAATAGATGTCAAACGGGATATGTTGTATCCAATCTGGACAACTAATATTAGAAATACACTTATTAGACACTCTAAGTAATAAATTTGTTCCACTTTAAGATGAGGAAGAATTTGGGGTTTGTAAAATAACAATGGAACTACTTGTTTTTTCGTCATACAAAAACCTCTACATATAAGTAGAGGTTTTTAAATTGTATATTAATGAATTATGCTTTTTTAGATAAAGCAAATCGAGTTCAGGTAAACGAAGAACATAGAATACGTAATTTTAACTAGATTTATTATTAGCTAGTTTATCTCCACCACCAAGCTCCGCCTCAATCTGCGAAGTCTTCGATGACTCATCCATACGCCAATACGTAATAAAGCTTATCGCGATACATCCAGCTACATAGAAGTAGAATAGTGATTCCATTCCAATACTCTTTAGCCATAATGCGATGAACTCTGCAGTCCCGCCGAATATCGCAACTGTTAGTGCATATGGTAAGCCTACGCCAAGTGCGCGAATTTCAGTTGGGAAGAGTTCTGCTTTTACAATTGCGTTAATGGAAGTGTAACCAGTAACGATAATAAGGCCGACCATCATGAGTAAAAATGCTACCATTGGTTCTGTCGTTTTTTCCATAAAGAAGAAGATTGGTGCTGTTAGTAACGTTCCGAGAATACCGAAAGCCATTAATAGTGGGCGGCGTCCAATTTTATCGGATAGTAGCCCCGCAATTGGTTGAAGTACAACGAATATAAGTAGTGCGACAAAATTAATCCAACTTACAACTTCTTTCGGAAGACCGACTGTGTTTACCATGAACTTTTGTAAATATGTTGTGTACGTATAGAATGCAACAGTGCCTCCTAGTGTTAGGCCGACTACTGTTAATACTGCTTTCGGATGCTTCATAAGAGCGCGAACGGTTCCTGCGTTTTCGCGGTTTTTAGATTCCATTTTTGAGAATTGCTCCGATTCATCCATCGTGCGGCGAAGCCATAATACAGCTACTGCGCCCATCGCTCCAATAATGAATGGAATACGCCATCCCCAAGCTTTCATATCTGGTTCACTCAGTAATTGCTGAAGAACAATTTGAACGCCTAACGCAACCATCTGTCCAGCAACGAGCGTTACATATTGGAAGCTTGAATAAAAACCACGGCGGCCACTACTAGCCATTTCAGATAAATACGTTGCGGAAGTTCCGTACTCTCCGCCGAGTGATAATCCTTGCAGTAAACGGGCAAGAACTAAAATAATTGGTGCCATAATACCGATGCTTTCGTAACTAGGTGTACAGGCAATAATTAAAGAACCACCGGCCATAACCGTAATGGAAAGCGTTAATGCTGCCCGGCGTCCGTGCCGATCTGCATAACGTCCCATTAATAAACTTCCAATAGGGCGCATTAAAAATCCAACTGCGAAAATAGCTGCTGTGTTCAGTAACTGGCTCGTTGGATCTCCTTTAGGAAAGAACTCTGCTGAAAAATAAACAGCGAAAGCAGAGTAAACATACCAGTCATACCATTCAATTAAATTGCCGACTGAACCTTTGAAGATATTGCCGGCCACTCGGTTAGATTTTGCTTGAGCCATAATAATTCCTCCTCTTGCTTATAAATAAAAGTTAAATATGAAAGCGTGTTCAATGCAGTTGAATTGTACTGTTTTGTATCCGAAATCTCAATATTATGACAATTTTATTCTTTTTGTACTTTATGTACATGGATATTTTTAATAGTTGCTTCATTTTTAGTTTTGTCATAATAATAGAAAAAGGAGATTGATATTTTTGAATATTTTATCAAGGGATATGAAGTATGAAAAAATCACGTAAAGTGTCATTACAAACGAAAATACTAGGCTTAATTATTACATTAATTTTATTTGTCGTTCTCCTGTTAGCGGGGATATTTGTTTACATTCAGTCCGTTGATACGAAGCGTCAAGTGGAACAGTTAGCACTGCAAACGGCTAAATCTCTTTCTTTTATGCCAGCTATAAAAGAGGCTTTTCAATATAACGAGCATAAAAGTACCATTCAATCCATTGCGGAACAAGTTCGCGAGCAAGCTGGTGCAGATTATGTAATTGTGGAAGATCGCTATGGGGTTATGTATTCACATTCTAATTCGGAGTTGATTGGTACAAAGAGTAACAATCCATATAACTATGAAGCACTTACTTTTGGAGGATATTATACGCTTGAAGGAAAGGGAGTAAGCGATCCTGCTTTAATGGCGAAGGCACCTATTATTATTCATAACGGAGATTACGATCAAGTAGTAGGCGTTGTCACAGTAGAGTTTTTAATAAAAGGTATTGAATCTAACATATTGAGCAGAACGAAAGAAATTATACTCTTTTCCTTAGCGGTATTACTAGTTGGAATTGTTGGCGGGATACTTTTAGCACGTAGTATTAGGAAAGATACATTAGGTTTGGAACCGAATGAAATCGCAGCGTTATACCGGGAACGAAGCGCGATACTACTATCTATAAAAGAAGGGATTATTGCCATTGATCAAAACGGTTTTATTACAATGATGAACACTTCGGCAGAAGAGATGTTGCATGTAAATGATGATTATGTGCATCAGCACATTTCAAAAGTTTTACCGAATTTTAATATGGGGAGAGTGCTAGAAAACGATCAAGAAATAGCGTTTCAAGATAAAGTGTTTATTTTAAACATGACACCAATACTCGAAAATAACAGTACGGTAGGTGTTGTATGTAGTTTTAGAGATAAAACCGAATTGCAAAACCTTGTTAACACAATATCTGAGGTAAGAAAGTATTCAGAGGACTTACGCGCTCAAACACATGAATTTACAAATAAACTTTTCGTCTTATCAGGTTTATTGCAGTTAGGGCACTACAGAGAAGCAATTGAATTTATCCAACAAGAATCTAATATTCATCAAAGCCAAAACCATATTTTATTCCATCAAATTCATGATGCGAAAGTACAAGCTATTTTATTGGGGAAACTTGGAACAGCGTCTGAGAAGAAAATCGATTTTCATATTGAAGGAGATAGTGCACTTCATCCGCTACCAGATCATATAAAAGTTTCGCACCTTATTACGATCCTTGGAAACATTATCGATAATGCGTTTGATACGGTGAGTGGGCAAGAGGAAAAGAGTGTTTCCTTCTTTGTTACTGACATTGGGCACGATATTGTTTTTGAAGTGATAGATAGCGGGATAGGAGTACCAGCAGAAAAAATAAGTACCATTTTTCAAAAAGGATTTTCGACGAAAGGAAATAATCGTGGTTACGGACTAGCAAACGTGAAAGAAATGGTAGACGTACTACAAGGAACAATTGAAATTCAGAACGAGAAAAATGGGGGAGCTATTTTTACAATTTACCTTCCGAAAACATTGAAAGAAAGTAAATGACAAACAGGGGGACGGACATATGTTGAAGGTTGCAATTGCAGAAGATGATTTCCGCGTAGCGCAAATTCAAGAGGAGTTTTTATCAAAAATAAAGGACGTAAAAGTGATCGGAAAAGCATTGAACGCAAAAGAAACGATGGAACTACTACAAAAAGAAGAAATTGATTTGCTTCTATTAGATATTTACTTACCAGATGGAATTGGTACAGACTTATTGCCGAAAATCCATGCTGACTTTCCAACCGTTGACGTCATTATGGTTACAGCGGCGAACGAAAATCATATGCTAGAAAAAGCAATTCGAAATGGCGTAAGCAACTACCTTATAAAACCGGTCACGTTAGAAAAGTTTGTTCGCACCATTGAAGACTATAAAAGAAAGAAGCAATTATTACATAGTAACAATGAAGTAAATCAAGCACTAATCGATAACTTCTTCGGTACTTCGCAAACACAAGATATGAAAAACTTACCGACCGGTGTTGATCCGTTAACACTGCAAAAAGTGAAAGGAATTATAAAAGGATTCCAAGAGGGAATTACAATAGAAGAAATGGGAGAACAAATGGGGGCCTCCAGAACAACCGCAAGAAGATATTTAGAATACTTAGTAGCGACAAACGAATGCACAGTAGAGTATACATACGGTATT
The DNA here is from genome assembly GCF_002975175.1 of Bacillus sp. MYb209. GTDB lineage: Bacteria > Bacillota > Bacilli > Bacillales > Bacillaceae_G > Bacillus_A. Next base: position 23,079 of record NZ_PCNZ01000006.1, on the reverse strand, counting down.
ATCGGGCGACAAGAACGAAAATATCGAATAGGACGAGGATTATGAAAAAACGATTATTACTATGTATATGGATCATGACAGGAGTAATAGCTGGTTGTTCCTCGGAAAAAACTCACACAAATAAAGTGAACATAGAAGAAGTAGAAATCGTTGCACCGAACGTTCAAGGCGCTGGATGGGACTTAACGGCACGAGCGATGCAAAAAACACTGACAGAAGAAAAAATCTTCACAAAACCAATCACAGTCACAAATAAAGTAGGCGGCAGCGGTGATGTCGGATGGAAATATACGAAACAAAAAGGCGGTCACGTACTTGCGATTAATTCAAGCTTACTCATAACGAATAACCTACTAGGCCACAGTAAACTAACATATAAAGATTTCACACCGCTCGCAACACTAGCGTCAGACTGGGAAGTTGTTGTCGTATCAAAAGACTCAAACATAGAAAACGCAAAACAACTAATGGAACAACTAAAACAAGATAAGAAAAACTTCAAAATCGGCGTGGCTCCAGGCTTAGGAAACGACGATCACCTATCCTTCGTACAAGTAAGCAAAGCATTCGGCATAAACCCTGCCGAACTAGAATTCTTCGTCTACGAAAACAAAGAAAAAATCATAAATGCCCTAACGAACAAACAAATCAACGCCGCAACAATGACCCTATCCGAAGCCGAAAAACAATACAAAGCCGGCAAAATAAAAATACTAGCCGTATCAGCACCAAAACGACTAGACCGATTACCAGAAATCCCAACGTGGAAAGAACAAGGGATTGACGTCATATTTCAGCATTGGAAAGGAATTATGGGGCCGAAAGATATGACGGAGGAAGAGGTTGCTTATTGGGATAGTATTATTAAGAGGATGGTTGAGAGTGATAGTTGGAAGGGGATTTTGAGGGAGAGGGGTTGGAATTACTTTTATAAGAATAGTGGGGAGACGAGGGTGTTTTTGGAGGAGAGTAGTTTAGGATATGGTGAGTTGATAGGGGGAATTGGCTTGAAATAATGAGAGGTAGTACTCCTACAATAAGCTATGTAAATCTCTTATAGAAACAACACCTTCTCACTGTATGTACTAATCATGTGAAGTGAGAAGGTGTTTTTTTGTGCGGTATAAAGATTGTAGATTAAACTAAATTACTCGTTAACGTTATTGGCAATAACAGAAGCAATATAAGAATTATTCAACCAATAACACTGCTTTGTAATTTGCTGACCATCAGGTAAAGTTACTTTGTCAGAGCCATTGCGAGCTTTTGGTCTAATGTGCGCAACACCGTTGAAATTCATTTTTGGTAGGTTATTTACTTCAACGATTTTACCCCCATGTGTTTTATATTCAAGTTGAACGCCGTCATTTACCACTGTATTTACTTCTTTCCAAAGTCCTCGTATTTCTTTTTCTATTGTAGGAGTAGGCATGTTCCAAATTTTAATACCTTTAAAGTAGAGCTCACGGTTTAGATTTTCTTTTTTTGTTTGTTTAAATTCAAAGATTACAAATAAAAATTTGGTTTGATAGAAGCGTTCGCGGATTTCGCTTTCTTCCCATGATTCGTTTGTCCACTGATGAAAATCAATAGTTTCAAATGACATGCTCTGTTCAGGTTTTCCATTTGGCTCTAGGCGAATTGTTTTAAATTCTATATTGGCTTTTGCGAATTCTTCAATATTAGTAAGGCGTGTATTTTTTATACCTAGTAAAGAACTTACCAATGATGGAACGAAATTTTTTGCAGTAGGTTTAGAATCTATTTCTAGTGATTGGGCAATCTCTTTATCTGTTAATCCTATATAAGGTTCGAATTTGGAATGAAGAAATTCTTCTAATGATTTTCCTTTTAAGTCGTTGGCTGTTGTGAAGCTTATTAACTCTTCATTTTTGATATATCTACGAACTAATGTAGTCATATAGGAAGGTTTTAATGAAAATGCTCGTTGCATCGCTGGTATTTCTGAAAATGGTTGTGAACGAATTGAGTTTTTATTAGCTCCTTTTGTACAAGCTCCTAAATAATTTGTATCACCTTCAGATAACTCATGTGCTTTTCCAGAGCGAATCTTAGATACGATTGTTTCCCAATCTTGCTTTATTATTTCTAAATCAGCTTCAGGATATGAAAATAGAACACTTTTTGTGATATGGAAGTCTTGACGATTTAAATCTGCTTTCCATTCGTAAAACATAAGTAATAATTTTTTGTTCTTTCCCCAGAAACTAGACTCTTCGAAAGATGTATTAACTTCCTCCATGTAGTTAATGATATTTAAAACTAAGCGTTCTTTAGCGGATAAGGATCCATTTTTATTTTGCTTAAAAGGTGTTACTTTTAGTTTGACTCCAAGGTTTTTGAAGTTAATGTCCGCATCTGAGGAGCTTTCATACCCAAAAAAGCCCTCTTTGACTAACTGACCAAGTTCACCTTTTGAATTTGCTGTTGCGAGTTTATTTGTTGGATTGATTTCACTAAATTTTTGTCCTTCAGCTTTTTTTGCTTTTAACATTAGTTCATCTAGTGTAGTGTATGTAACCATAGTAATCCCCTTTCGTTATCTATATTAATTGGTTTGCTTAGAAACCTTTAAATGAAAAGTTATGATATAATAAAAAGCTGTTTCAATTTTGTAGAGATAAAAACTATGTAAAGGAAAAGCAGAGGATTTCTTATTAAATAAGATATGGAAATCAAAAATCTATATTATGGAACGGAAGTATGTACTCTCATAATATAGGGATTGATCTTTTCCTTACTTTTTATTATAATGAAGCATAAAGAAATAAAATACCGAAAGGATGTTCGTGTATTTATGGTGAAAGTAGTAGAACTTTTTGCGGGAGTGGGGGGTTTTAGGTTAGGACTTGAAGCGAACGGGAATTTTGAGATTATTTGGGGAAATCAGTGGGAGCCTTTAACTAAAGCGCAACATGCATTTAATTGTTATGCCACTCAATTTGAAAATAGAGGAATACATGAAAATAAAGATATAGCAGAGGTTTGGCCAGAGATACCTGAGCATGATTTATTGGTAGGTGGCTTTCCATGTCAAGATTATTCAGTAGCACGTACTATCTCAAATGAAAAAGGAATACAAGGAAAAAAGGGTGTTCTTTTTTGGGAGATAATAAACATAGTTAATTCTCGCAAGCCAAGATTTGTTTTGTTAGAGAATGTAGATAGATTATTGAAGTCACCAGCAAAACAAAGAGGTCGTGATTTTTCTATTATGCTGGCGAGCTTTAGAGATGCAGGATATGCAGTTGAATGGAGAGTTATTAACGCTGCGGATTATGGAAACTCACAAAGAAGACGAAGAGTATTTATTTTTGCATACTTAAAAGAATCTCATTTCGCGTCTGTTCAAAGTGAAATGAAGTCATTAGAGATATTGTGTGAAAATGGATTTTTCGCTCCGATTTTTAAAGTGCATGAAGCACCTGTGGAAAACAAAAAAAGAGGGCAATTTGTGTTGCCGGTCGATATTGTTGAGGTTTCCGATACATTTAAAGAGGAATACTATAATTCTGGCGTGATGATAGATGGACAAGTATATACTGAAGAAGTAGTTCCAGTAACTGAAAATCCAAAGACTTTAGGTGAGATTGTTCAGAAAGCATATGATAAATTTGGTCCTGCAGATGAATCATATTATTTGAAAATGGATAAGGTTAACAAAAAGGGAAGAACGGAATTTGAGGAACTAAAGTATCTTAAAGGTCCTAAAAAAGAAGAAAGAGTATCAAAGGCGACGGGGCATAAATACTTCTACGCTGAGGGAGGAATGGCTTTCCCTGACGATTTAGATAAGCCTGGACGTACCATGTTAACAAGTGAAGGAACATGTAATAGAAGTTCACATGTAATTGAAGATCCTTATACAAAAAAATTAAGATATTTAACACCAGCTGAATGTGAGTTGTTAAATGGATTCCCAATGAACTGGACAAATACAGGTATGCCACAAAGAAACAGATACTTTTGTATGGGAAATGCTTTAGTGGTTGATTTGGTGGAGCGAATGGGTCAAAGGATTTTAGAGATTAATAAAGAAGAAGAGAAGATGGATAGTGTTATACAGTTAAGTTTATTTTAGAAAATTAATATAGCATATGTTTGTGAGAATTTTAAAAGTATAAAGCGTTGGATAACCTGGGTTCTATAGTTATAGACTCAGGTTATTTTTTATGTGATTTTTTAAAATGAAGAATGGAGTAGTGGGAAATAATTAATTTTATCATGAATGAATAATCCACTAATTTCCTTTTTTCTTAATACCAACAATTCTTCTATAGATATTGTATAATATGGAATATATTCGAAACGTATTTTTATACTAAGAGGTGTTACATCATTGGAGAAATATACATTTGATTTTCTACAAGATATATTCCCTGAGTTAGTGGAAATTGGCAGGGATATTGAAAATATTTTTTATCAAGATCCCCAAGCGGTTTTAATTAAGGGAAGAGTATTCTCGGAGTTATTATCAAAACGCATTGCAGAAGAACATGAATTGTACGATATTCAATATTTAAAGCAAGTAGATCGTATTCAAAAATTAGAAAGAGAAGATATTTTATCAAAAGAAATTTCACGTTCATTTGATACAGTTCGCTATTTAGGAAATAAAGCGGCGCATGAACATATTGAAAGTGGAGTAGAGAGTGCCTTTAAAATGCATAAAAATCTATTCCAAATTGCAGTGTGGTTTATGGAAGTATACGGGAGTTATAAATTTGTTGCGCCGAAATATAAACACCCACAGCCGAAGAGTAGTTTGCATATTGTAGAGAGATTGGAAGAAAAGATATCTGCTAGTTTAGAAGAAAAGCTAAAATTACTAATTGAGGTTGCAAGTAAACAAAATATGCCTAATCAACCTGAGGAATTAATAGAGATAAATAACTCTGAGATTGCAGTGGGATTAGAAATTGAAGATAGACAATCTGTGGTTAATAATGAAGAAACAGATGAAATCTTGGAGTACCATGACTTTATTTTAGGAGAAGGAGAGAGCTATTTACTAGCAGAAATCTCGAAGCTGAAAGAATCATCTCAAGAGGCTATCGAAAATCCTAATGAATTTAGTTCTTTCAAGGATTATTTACATGTTGAAAGAACGATACAGAACGATATGATGTCTGCTCTAACAACAGCAGCAGGGAAAAATACAAGTCAATTAATTTTCTTGTGTGGTAGCGTTGGAGATGGGAAATCACATTTATTATCGTATGTGAAAAATAAATATCCTGAATTGATGGAAGAATTTTCGGTTCATAATGATGCTACGGAAAGTTTTGATCCACAAAAGAGTTCTCTTGATACATTAGCGGAAGTATTAAAGCCGTATAGTGATAGTGAGATTGACGGTTCTGGATATAAGTTAATTTTAGCTATTAACTTAGGGGTGCTGCATAACTTTATTGAATCAGATTATGCAAAAAAGCATTATCAAACTTTAACAAAGTTTATTGAGGAATCAGGAATATTCGAGGCAAATGAAGTTGCTACTAATCAACAAAGCGGTAATTTTCACTTGATTAGCTTTAGTGATTATCAACCTTTTGAATTAACTAGCGAAGGGCCAAAATCGGATTACTTTTCATCTATTTTTAAGCGAATTGTAGTTGAGTCAGAAAGAAATCCATTCTATCAAGCTTATTTGAAGGATAAGAAACGTGGTATAAATGGATTCTTTATGGTGAATTATGAGTTATTGCAACAGCAACAGATACGAGATGGTGTTTTAAGCATATTAATTGAAGCAATAGTTAAGCATAAGATGATTATTTCGACACGCTCCATGCTTAATTTTATTTATGATATTTTAGTACCTTCTCATGGGAATGAAGATTTTCTTGGGGCAGGTATGATGGAAAAAACAGAAGCTTTATTGCCGAATTTATTATTTGATGGTCAAGAAAAATCAAATCTACTAGCAGTTATTGCTAAAATGGATCCTATTCATCTTCGATCAAATAGTGTAGATCAAATGCTAATTGAGCTAAACAACTCAGTAAATATGAAGAATACTTTCCAAAAACATTTAGATTTACATGGACTTGATGGATGGATAGAAGGGCTAGAAGAGATGGGGCCTTTCTTTGAGTTAAGTGATTCATCTAGACAGGTATTCAATAAAACGTTAATACGTATGTCATTCTTTTTATCTCCAGTTTTAAATGAAATGTTCGCGGATGAAAATTATAAAAAATATATGGAATATTTATATGCTTTTAATAAGGGAAATCGATCTGATTTAAAAGATATGTATAATTTAGCGAGAAAATCAATTTTCTTATGGAACGGAAGTCCGAAGTCGGATTATGTATTTATGGATTATTCAAATGATACTACTCAGGTTGCACAGTCTCTTAAAATCAAGCCGTTTGTAGGACATTTGAAAGGGGTAGAACCAGAGGTTTTAAATCGATTTAAATTAAATATATTACTTGCTTTTTCCAATGAAGATAAAGTAGCTCCTGTATATTTAGAACTTGATTATCCGTTATATGAAATGATGGTTAAACTTTCAAAAGGTTATCGCCCGAATAAAAAGGATAAAGAAGATTGTATTCAGTTCGTTGAATTTGTGGATAAGATAATGAAATTAGGAAATAGAGAAAAAGAATTACTGTTTGTTCAATCTAATGAGAATGGAATGTTTAAACTAACATACGACGAAGATTTTGAAGAATTTACGTTTAGAAGGGATTAGAAAATGATTGTAAGAGAGAATTTAGAGGATTTGAAAAGTTCGCTGAGTATTAAGCAGGAAAAATTAGGATTAAAACATACAATAAATAAAAAAGCTCCTCTGTTCCCCTTCTCTACACGAGGAACAGAGCGGGCAAAATTCGTAAAAGGGTTTCAGGGAGTATTAGGAGAATTCACGCGTCTTGTCAGCGGAAATAAGTTGAAAATGGAAGTTAACCTAGAAGAACTTATTGGGGAGATTAGTAAATCTGTTGATGTATCAAAGCAAGATAAGTCGCACTTTGAACAAATATTACGTACCTTTTTACAAGATAGTGACAATACAATTAAAATTTTTCATTTGCATTTATTTCAATATTTACCGTTAAGTGAAAGTGCAGATAAAAAAGGAGAACAAGATATTGCTAGGTTTCTTTTAGATGTCTTATTAGGTGAGGAAGAAACAGTAAAAGAGATTTTTGGAAAAAGTGATTCAACAGATTTAATGTCGCGTCTTGTGTTAAAGCAATTAAATCATTTAGAGAAAGACGAGAAAGAACGCCGTTATGTTAATCAAATTCCATTTATTTCGAAGATATTCAAAGAAGATTTTCAATTTTTAGCGGAGCATAAAGATTATTTTAGAACCCATTATCACTTGTTTCTTAGCTATTATTACTTCTTATATATTACTCAATTGACTTTAAAGCTTTCACAAGTTGGGAAAGCGAACTTTAGTGAGAACAACGAAGTTTATTTTACACTTGACTGGGAGTCTACGAGTAAGAATAGAAAAGGTTATACTCATGGCTATCAAATGATTAAAGATACAGGTAGACATTTACTACTTCATATTAATTGCTTAGAACATTTAAATTTCTTAATGGGAGTAGAAAAAGCATGTGGCTATCCTGAATTAAAGGAAACATATCAGCAATTATCCGATGAGGATAAAAAAGTATTTTTAGAGATGCTTTGTGATTGGGTTATGGAATATAGAAGACATGTAGGTCTTGGGGTTTATGAAGAAAAATTAGAATTAGAATATGATACGCTTGTACAATCTTTATTCCGTAGTATAGAAGAAGCTTATGAAAAAGATACGATGCAAGGACCTCGACATAGATATTCTTTATCAATAGAAGAGGTTGGAAAAAAATATTTCTTAAAAACTCGAGGTTCACTTGGTTATATGCTTAATATTAGTCAAGATATGTTATTGCTACTAACAGCATTGAGTTTGAAAAAGGAAAGAAAACCTTTGAAGCAAGTATTTATAGATTTAGAGGCTAGAGGTTTATTCTTTGATCGGTACTCAAAAGAAGAAATTGTACAGTTATTTGATAAGCTGAATTTAATAGACAAAAAAAGTGATAGCGGTGATGCACAGTATGTTAAACCAATTTTATAATTATCTTTCAGATAAACTAATAAATTATTTAGAAGCGGAAAATCTTAGAGGTGGAGAGCGATTTTATCTTCAATTTGATAATCATGAACAAGTAAAAGCGTTTTATGACACATTAAAAGAACAAGATTTATCGCAGGCGTTTTATTATCAGCATAAGCAAGGAACTCCATACGAAACAATTGCTATTAAGGTTTCAGAGGAAATGAAGGTAGTTGTTGCGACAACATCAGCTAATGTGACTCCTGACTTTTTAGTAACACTTCGTAATGAAGTCGGTGAACAAAAGGATGTTTGGGAGAAAACAGCTTTACTTAGTGTATGTCATGAGACACTGGACAGTATTAAGGGTGGTAGCAGTGATTTACAAAAAGAAGGTATGCCATTTAATGTAAAATCAATTTTAAAAACATTAAAAGAAGAAATTGAAACTTCTTCTCTAAACAAAGAAGAGAAGGAAGTGCTATCATTTTATTTACGTAAAAAATTAGATGATACAATTGTGCGACCATCTCTTTGGGATTATGAAGAAATTCTTGGGTTTTTATCAAAACAAGAGATTGCGAGAGAAGATTATTCTAATCTAGGTATTTTCTATGATGAAAATTTAAATCAATTTACTTCAGCTCAAATGAAAAAAAGGCTAGAAGAAAATGCTTCATTCTTTGAGAAAGTACAACATATGCACGAGTATGAGCATTTAGAGAGTCAATTAGAAAAATTATTCGATGAGAAAGGTGTTTCTCGTCTAAAGAAGGAAGATTGGCAGCAAGCGGATTATGTTCTTGTTAAAGATTCTTACGACAAAATGACTGAAATAGATTGTCCATTAGAATATATTGAATCAGCAAAGAAATATTCAAAAGAAGGCCTGTTATATTGGGAAAAAGCACAAGCTGAGACAAAGGCTGGGAGACGTAAACGCCATATTATTGTTTTTAATCCTACACAGGTAGAAAATATCAACATAAACTTTGAATTTGAAGAAAAGGTGAAGAAGGAATACATTCATAAAAATTCACAGGATTTTTGTGTGGTATCTGGGAAAAAGCTAACTGTAAGTTTAGTGCATAAGCAAAATGTGACTTCATTCCATAAAGTTGCATATACACATAAGATGCAATCTAAGTCGAAATATGAGTTTCATATTGCTGTTGTAGAATGTGAAGCCGCGTTTTTACAATCTCTCCAAACAATTTATGAAGTGAATATGAATAAGAAAAATATAGTTATGAATAAAGCCGAAGAATGTATTGTTTTTGGGGATATTTCTAGTGAACCAGAAGAATTATTTATTGAAGAAGATGCACAGATTATAAATTGGCAAGGAGGAAGTTTTGAAGTCTCTGAATCTTCCCCTGCATGGAATGATGATAGCTTATCCTTTTCTGTTCAAATTGAAACAACTTTAATCCCTATTCTTATTAGAGAGCAAGTTGCAAAGACTGTTCCGGTATCAGGAGAAAGGGTATGGAAATTAAAAAGAGAACATCAAGAAAGTTTCGAATATAACCTTGATACAAATAAATTAAAACAGAGTGCAAGGGAATTTTCAGCACGAGAAGGATTTCGAAATTATTTGCAAGACGAGAGAGTATGGATTGAAAATGAAATTGCTTTTGCAGTTAGAGGAGTATCAGGTCTAAATAAGGTTGAATTATCAATTAATCCATCATTGAGAGATGCGTACCAAGAATTATTAAATTACTATAAATTTAATAATACGGTTCCTAGTCTTTGTTTTGTGGATGATCAATTAAGAGAGGTATCTATAAGATACTTGAAAGCTTTTAACGAAAGCATTGCTCATATACCAGAAAATGTAATGCTAAAAGAAGAAGAAAAGAATCTGTTTAAATTGGGAGTTATTGAGGAGGAACAAAGAGTTATACTAACACCGTTGCATCCTCTTAATGTTGCCTACCAGTTAAGTATTAATGATGAAATTAAAAATGAAGTAGTTGAAATGCATATTTTAAATCGTCTGCATCCTAACAATCTATTGCCATATATATATGGACAGAATGATGAATTGTATCGACCAGTTGCTCAAAATGAAGCACCTGAATGGATTGTTTATGAACCACTTCATAAGGTGGCGATTGGAGAATCTAATGCATTTTTAGCTAATGTAGTTGAAGAAAAGCTTCAACAATTTGTGGAGCATTTCCAATACTTATTTTTACAAGAATCTAAGTCTCCAATACGAATCAATGTTATTAATATAAATAATGATAAAGAAGTCGTAAGAGGGTTAGTGCATTTTATTAAGAAGCAGATAGATAAAAAAGGACCATTAAAAATTATACCAGTAGAGGTTGCTTTATATCATGAGAATAATATATTAAGTGCCTTTGAAAAGTTTTCTATATATGATGATGTTCAAAAATTCGAGGAGTTCTTTGAATTATCGCTAGCATCAAAGAATCTTGATGCTGTAGACGTATTAAGGCTGATTCGAGAAAATGTTTTCTACTATAAACTTATAGGTACGAAAGAATATGGTTACGCTCATATTTCATTCTATAAAATGATTTCAAATGAGAAGCATGCGAAAAGTACAATGGAAGATATTGAAACAGGATTATCTTTAAATGGAATGTTATCATCTCTATCATCTATTAGTACAGAAATAGATTATCGTACAGGCTTTGGATTGAAAAATGTATTGAATGATGAACATTTGTTAATTCAAACTGCTAGAAGAATGAACGAATTAGGAAGTAATTTAAATAACGATGGTACAAACCCTTACCGTAAGAATGAAACAATTGTTACGAGAACATCTACTTATGATGAACAAGTTCTAGAACATTTATATGAGTCTTCTTATTGGGTAACATTTATTGAGCCTAATGTTGGTTTAGATTTCTTCCAAGAGTCATCACGTAATTTATTGGTCATCCACTATAGTGATCAATATTCTTCATCAAGCCAGTATGATGCAATTACAGTAACGGATAAAGCAAGACAGTATCGAACAGTTATCGAACAGTATTTGGCAGAAAAAGAAATTGTATCGACACCTGAAAAAATCAATACAGCTATTAGAGCTTTCAATAGTTTAAATGGTGAGTGGTTGCTACGAATTATAGGAAGTAAGGGACAATTCTCAAGAGAAAAGTTAAGTATTATTTCGGCTGTGAAATATATATTAAGTGCGTTAGATCATGAGAATATTTTATGGGTTCCTATCTCATTAGAAGAAATATTGCGTGTTGCTGGAGCGGTAAAGTTAACGAAAAGTGAAGGGGTATTTTCTGCGAAAAATCTAGGCGGAAAAGGTGCACATAGTGACGATTTACTGTTAATCGGAGTAGAAATACAAGATGATAAATTATCAGTGCATTATTATCCAGTGGAAGTGAAAATTGGTTTAAATCAAGACAGTGCTATTGCAAAAGCGAAGGAGCAAATTAATGCTACTAAGCAATTGTTTGATACGCAACTTTCTAAAGTAAGTGAAGATGGTTTACATGTATTTAAACATAAGTTTTTCCGAAACTTCTTTGTACAGTTATTGCTAGCGAATGCAAAGAAATTTATTGCAAATAACATTTGGCCAGAAAAATCTTATGAGAAAATTGAAAAACTAAAGAAAAAATTATTAAATGATGATTATGAAATGAGCGGAAATTTGGATAGTAAAATTGGGAAAGGTGCAATTTTATCATTCAAAAAAGAACAAGCATGGAGATCAATTAAAATAGAAGAAGATATTCTATTAGTGGAATTAACAGAAGAGGATGGATATGAAGGGGTAGTAGAAGAAATTGAGGCAATCAAAACGAAAATCCATTCGGGTGGAACTGATATTAATCCAGATAGATTATTGAATAAGAATCATGACTCCAATCAAGAGTTAAAAGATCCTAGCAATAAAGTAGTTTCAGCTATACCTCATTCTCAAGAGACGGTAAAAGAAAAGGAAACAAAGGGGTTAAAAGACATCCGCGTCTTGTTAGGAACAGTAGAGGGATCGACTCAAGAAATATATTGGGAATTCGGAAACCCAGAGCTAGCAAATAGACATATTTTAATTTCGGGTAAATCAGGGCAAGGTAAAAGCTATTTCATTCAATGTTTACTTCTTGAACTGGCACAAAACGGAATTTCTAGTATGATATTTGACTATACAGATGGATTCAAGAATTCTAAGTTAGAACCGGAATTTAAAGAGAAGCTTCAAGATAATATTGAACAATTTTTGGTAGCAAAAGACAGATTTCCAGTAAATCCATTTAAACGAAATCAAAAAGAATTGGATGAAGGAATTTATATCGATGAAGATAATACAGATGTTGCTGAAAGAATTAAAAGTGTATTTTCAGCTGTATATAAAGATTTAGGCATTCAGCAACAAAACGCTATATATGAAGCGGTAATGCGTGGTTTAGATAAATATGGCGAGAATATGAATTTAAATTCTTTATTAGCAGAGTTAGAAGAAGATACTTCTGGTCCAGCTAAAACAGCAAGGTCACAAATTAAACCATTCATTGATAAAAATCCATTTAATCATAGTGCTGTATATGATTGGGGAGACATACTGAGCCAAAAAGGTAAAGTATTTATTGTACAATTAACAGGGTTTAATCGCGATGTACAGCTTATGATTACAGAATTTATCCTGTGGGATATTTGGAACTATCAATTGCACCACGGGGATAAAAATAAACCATTCCCAGTTATTTTAGACGAAGCGCAAAATCTTGATCATAGAGAAAAATCACCAAGTGCCAAAATTTTAACTGAAGGAAGAAAATTTGGCTGGTCAGGTTGGTATGCAACACAATCATTAAAAGGGCAATTTACAACGGATGAAATTTCACGATTACAGAACTCAAGTCAAAAAGTGTATTTCATGCCACCTGAAAATGAAATTAGTGCTATTGCATCAAACCTTGCTCAAGATTCTGCTGTGCGTAAAGAGTGGGAAAAACGACTTGCAACATTGAAGAAAGGTCAATGTATTACTTCGGGACCAATGTTACAGAGGGATAATACGTTGAAGTCGAGTAGTCCTGTGATTATTAATATTAGTCCTTTAACTCATAGGTTTCTTAAGTGAGAAGACATTTTATAAACAGAGAAAATTTATTATTGTAGTGAATTCAAAACTATTAAATAGCCCTTAAAATTCAATAAATTATTGAATTTTAAGGGCTATTTTGCTATTAGAAAATGTTTATAGTTATGGGAAAGGATGATTTTTTTTATATGAATATTTGTATTTAAGGTGATAGGATTATTGAAAAAATATTTCAGGAATGATTTTAGTGTTTTATAAGATAAATAAAAAATACCTGTAGGTTTAGAATAACAGTCTTAATTGCGTAACTTTTATCGTGGACATATTTTTAAGTGGGTTATTTAAATAATTACTTTAATTTGGATATGGTATAATGATTTTGGAATTTATTTCATATAAATAGATTTAATGGATGAATATTATTATATTTGTATATTGTTTTTTATCCGATGTAACAGGGTGTAAATAATAAATTTATATAAAATTTCTATGAGGAGAAACGAAATGGAGCAAAAAGATGATTCTTTATTTAATTTATTGCTAGAAATTGAAAAAGAGACTAAGGAATTAAGAAAATCCTTACGAATTTCTAACCCGAAAAGTATTATTGCATTTCGAGGAGAACCACGGGATTATGAAGGAACAAAGTTATTACCATCTCTATATCGACAAAAATTAACTGTACAACAAGAGATCAAGTTATTTGATTTGTTAAATGATTATAATGTAATAGGTAGAGAGGAAAAAACAAATTTACAAAAAGCAATAGCAGCACAACATTATTTAGCAACTAGTAGATTGCTCGATATTACATTTAACGCTTTAGTTGCTATATATTTTGCTACCTCTTACGAGAAAGAAAAGCAATATAAAGACGGTTATTTGTATATATTTTGTTTACCTCAGCATTTCTCGCCTAGCTCTGAATATATAGAAAAATATTATGACGATATGTTGAAGGAGAATAGGAATGAATTAATTTTAAAGAAAAATTTTAAAGTAGTTACTCACGGATGTTTCAATGAGAGGATAAAATTGCAGAAAGGGGGATTTATCTTCTTCCCTGCAAGTAATATTACTAGAATACCTTCATGTTTTTATAGGAGGATCAAAATAGAGGGAAGAAATAAAGAGTTGATAAGAAAGCAGTTGGCAGATTATTTTGCGGTTTATGAGTCAACTTTATTTCCCGAAAAAGACAAATTAAGTGATGTAATATTTGAAGGTATAAAAAAAGATTTTGGATTAGAAAATACTGAAAATAGTATAGAATCTGAATTGAATTCGTACTTTGAAAACCTAGTATATGAAATTAATTCTTATGTATATAAACGAGAATTAACACAAGAGTTAAAAAAATACGTTATGAGAAGGTTAAGGAAATATGAACAAGATTTATTTTTTGCTTTGGATCAATTAGAAGAAAAGATAGAAAAAGAAGGAACGTCTAGATTGTTAGATGTTAAAAGAAAGGCACGTCACGACTTTGAGAATTTACGTGCATATGTTAAAAGGGAGCTGGAGAAATGTTCATACCAAGTAGAGATTTGAAAAAATTATCTCGATTATTAGGTATTAAGGAAGAAGAGATGGATTTTAAGGAGAATTTGAATATTTTAGAAATAACTAATGATAACGGAGACACCATAGAATATTATGTTGGAGATTTTTGTGAAAATAGCAAACATAATATTGAATTTAACGAATTTAGGGATAATTACGAGCGATATAAAGTTACTAACATAGAAATGCAGTCATTAATGCTATTTGAATCTTGGGAAGCTGGACAAGACTATCGTGAAGGAATAGAAGCGAATCTAGGATTGAGTAGGCAGAAAAGAGAAGTGAAGGACTTTTTCAAAAACTCAAAACTTTGTTATTGGAGTCAAGATGATGAAATTGAGATGACCCTAGAAGAAGAGGGGCTAAATTATTTAGAGTATAAAATCTCAAATGGAAATTTTAATGAGGATAAGGGATTAGTTTATAATATGTCGCTAAAAGAATTATATTCTTTGTATAATAGAACTGGTGTTGAGCTATTTAAAGATAATGTTAGGGTCAAAATTGTAAACGCTCAATCAGAACGACTAAGAAATAATTTTAAGACAAGTTTTTTATTAGGATTATACAATTTGAATACCTCATATAATACAACTCAGGAGTTTAAGGACCTATTAAACGATTATATTAAGGAGAGTACTGGTTCAGAAGATTTTGAGGGGCATGAGGTTGCACTGGAAGGCTTTTGGTTTCACCATAATGGAATTACAATATATTCATCAAGAAATTTTCAAATAAAAGAGGATAAAATTATTTTTGATCCATTAAATGTAAGTGTAATTAATGGTGCACAAACATTAACACACTGCGCTGACATTATCCGAGAGATTAGAAAAAATTTAAAGAAATTAGTTGGACATGACAGAGAAGAAATGAATACATGTATTGATGAATTACTAGATAAATTGATGTGTAAAATTAGGATAAAAACTATATTTATTTCTGTTGATTCCCAATTAAAGCGTTCTATAACATTAGGATTAAATTCACAAATCCCTGTAAATATTGAAGATATAGAAACAAATACTAAACAAGTAGAACGTATTAATGAAGCACTAGGGGAAAAAAATAAACGAATTTGTAGGAAGGGAGAAGAAGGATTGTATGGAGGGTTTTATTTATTAGATTTTATTAAATCTTATTTAATGTTTCAGGATAAACCAGGAACGGCAAGAAATCTTAATAAAAAAGACTTGGAAAAATATCTAAAACAAATAGAGGTATTTTTAGCTAACAAGTCTGATGAAGTTGATGAGTTCTTAAAGAGTATAGAAGTGTTTGAGCACATAGATAAATGGTGGCGGAAAAGACAGAAGCCTGAAGACGTGAGTGAAAATAGTTATAAAGGTCTTGCTAGTAATGGGAAATTTTATTTTAAGTCCTATAGTAAAGATATTTATAATGACGCTGAAGATGAAAATGATAAGGATGAGTATTTACAGGAAATATATGATCAATTTGTAAAAAACTTTATTCAATTAACATCTGAAGAAATAACTTCGAATTTATTAAAAAGAGATGACTTATATAAATTGTATTTAGATAATCGCAAAAGGTTACAAGGTAGTCAAGGTAAGATAGATGAATTTTTAAAAAGGATATCGGAACTACCTTATAAATATGAAAAATATAAAGAAAATAATCAATCTAAATCTAATCGTAGTATGTTTATAAAAAAAGAATTGGAAGAGAAAGAGATAACAATAGATTTTAGGACGATTACAGTTACTAAGACAGAAGAAGGGAACGTTTTAAAAGAAGCATTTCCTTTACCAAGTAAAACATTTAGTCAATTTTACGAAGTGAAAGGATATCCTGAAATATATGATTCTGAAAGCGAAAATAACCCGATTGTTTTTGAAGAATCTTATTTAAAAAAGGAGATTGAAAAGAATTTCTTCCTATTTGTTTTTATTGAAGATTATATGGGTAAAATTGTAAAAATAGAAGTCGTTTCTAATTTTAGTTTTTCAGAACTCGCTGTAAGTGCAGAAAATGTGTATCAAAATACTATAAATGCTTTTGAAAAGGGAGATGTAGAATTATTTGCTACCCAGTCAAATGATATGGATTTGCATATTAGAACTAAGGCGAAAGATGGAAATGATACTTTTGCTTTTACAGATGGTAGCCAACAAGTGAAAAGGACGTTTTGGATAAATAGGACAGCATTAATTAATCTTATAAATCCTTATATTCAAGAAGGGATTAGGGAAAAGGAATTGGTAGGTTAATTATAGTTTGTAATTTATCTAATGGATAAACACAAGATGTTTCGTGAAGTAGTCTTGTGTTTATTTTACTAAATATGTTAGTGATTAGTGTAAAATTATAATTATAGTAAATTAGTTTATTACAGTTACATAATAGAGAGAAGAATACGTAATAGTATAGTATTTTGAGCATGAATATTGTTCTGGTGTATTAAAATTTATATGGTTTGATTTTTTTCTGGAGAAAATCCTTATAATATACAGATATTATTTGTACAGCCCCTTCCATACCCCTCCCAAGCCCCTACCAAGTAATAAATCACTAAGAAAAAACAAAACAAAAACAACTACAAGAACAAACACCGTAGTAGTAGTCAAAAAAAATTTTAAAATAACACGCCAAAAACCCGGTCCTCCTTCCTATATATAGTACATAGAGGGATTTTTATTTTTGAATGAGGACGGGAGGAATTGGGATGGCGGTGTATCGTAATGTGCAGGTGAATTTTTGGCAGGATGATTTTGTTTTGGATTTGACGCCGGAGGAGCGGTATTTTTATGTGTATTTGTTAACTTGTTCAAAGACGACGCAGTGCGGGATTTTTCCGTTTCCGAAGCGGTTAGCTGAGATGGAGACTGGTTATAACAGGGAGACTGTTGATAAGTTGGTGCAGCGTTTTATTGATTATGGAAAGATTCTTTATGATGCGGAGACAAGGGAGTTATTTATTTTAAATTGGCTTCGTTATAATCCTGTGACGAATACGAATGTGGAGAAGTGTGTGCTTCGTGAGCTTAAGGGTGTGAAGAATAAGGAGTTTGTACATATGTTTCTTCAGAAGTGTGCGGAGGAGGAGCTGAATGTTCCAATGCTTTTAGCTCATTTCGGTATGCCGGGTGATTTGGCCGTTCATGATGTTGATCCGATTTGTGAAGAGGCGGAAGAAGAGGTTATAGAGGAAGAGACGGGAAGTCGCGTGTTTTCTTTTTACGAGCAACATTTTGGTAGTTTGTCTCCTCATACGGTAGAGGAACTGAGTGCGTGGATGGTTGATTTGTCAGAGGAGCTTGTGCTGAAGGCTCTTCAAATTGCGTATGAGAATAATAAGCGGACGGTTGCTTATGTGAAGGGGATTTTGAGGGGATGGCACGGGAAAGGATTTACGAAAGTGTCTGAGGTTGAGGCAGATACGGCGAATTTTCGAAAGAAAGAGTCGTCTGTTAGTACTGGGGAGACGGAGGAG
Organism: Bacillus sp. MYb209; assembly: GCF_002975175.1. Lineage (GTDB taxonomy): Bacteria > Bacillota > Bacilli > Bacillales > Bacillaceae_G > Bacillus_A. Next base: position 4,914 of record NZ_PCNZ01000006.1, on the reverse strand, counting down.
TTTTTGACGAGGTGCGAGGAGTGGGAGAAGAATGCGCTGTCAGAGGAAGAGTTGCAGCGCTTTTTAGCGGAACGCGGGTGGCGTCCATGAGTATTCAAAATGTGGAGGCGGAAAAGACGGTGTTAGGTTCTCTATTAATTGATGGAGAGCTTATTAAGGAGTGCCGTTTGACGGAGCATTATTTTTCTATGCCGGTGCACAAGTCTATATTTCAGTTAATGCGAAAAATGGAAGAAGAGGGGCAACCGATTGATCTTGTGACGTTCATTTCTAGGATAGATCCGAATTTTTTGAAGGGGATCGGGGGAATGGAGTATTTTATAGGATTAATGGATGGTGTGCCTACAACTGCCAACTTCTCTTATTATGAGGGGCTTGTTCGAGGTGCCTGGAAAATGTATCAGGCGGGGGTTCTCGGGCACAAGATGGGAGAGCGTCTTATTGCGGAGAAGGACGAGAAAATTATTGGTGAGACGATTACGGCACTTTGTGAGTTAGAGGAAAAGGACTGTGTATGTGAGTTTGATTTGAAGGATGCGTTAGTTGGGTTGTATGAGGAGCTTCATCAAGATGCGAAAGAGAATACTGGTATTGATACTGGTTATAAGTCGTTAAATAAAATGACGTGCGGATTGCAGGAAGGTGATTTTGTTGTTCTTGGTGCACGTCCTTCTATGGGGAAGACTGCGTTTGCGTTAAATGTTGGACTGCATGCGGCGAAGTCTGGAGCGGCGGTTGGGTTGTTTTCATTAGAGATGAGTAGTAAGCAATTGTTAAAAAGGATGGCGTCTTGCGCGGGCGAAGTGTCAGGAGGTAGGCTGAAAAATCCGAAGCATCGTTTTACGATAGAGGACTGGAAAAAGGTGAGTAAGGCGTTTGCGGAGATTGGTGAGTTACCGCTTGAGATTTATGATAAGGCCGGTGTTACAATGCAGGATATTTGGATGCAAACTCGTAAGTTAAAGCGGAAGCATGGGGATAAAAAGCTTTTAGTTATTGTAGATTATTTGCAGCTTATTACGGGCGATCCGAAGCATAAGGGTAATCGATTTCAAGAGATTAGTGAAATTTCTCGTAAGCTTAAGTTGTTAGCGCGTGATTTAAATGTTTGTATAGTAGCATTATCGCAATTGTCTCGTTCCGTAGAGTCACGTCAAGATAAGCGCCCACTTTTATCAGATTTGAGAGAGACAGGACAAATTGAGCAAGATGCGGATGTTATTATGCTTATGTATCGAGAGGATTATTACGATAAAGAAACGATGCAGAAAGAGATGACGGAGATCCATGTGGCGAAGCATCGGAATGGACCTGTGGGCAGTTTTAAGCTGAGATTTTTGAAGGAGATTGGGCGGTTTGTGGAAAGTTGGATGATAGAATAGAAGAAGGCATATAAAAAGGTAAAGGGATGGTTACGGATGACAAAAGTGGGTCGTTTATATGAGCAAGAGAAGCAAGAAGAAATAGATAAAGCTCTTTCAGCAGCTGGAATGCTCTTTAAGGGAATGAGTATAGAAGAAGTAGCTAAGAAATTAGGTGTAACAATTGAAAAGGTGAAAGAGTGGGAGAAGCGTTTATCCCATTAAAAGGGAGCGATATTTAGTGTTGCTCCTTTTTTATTTCTTGTGACATAATGCGACAAAATTTGAGCCGGAGCTTTGTTAAGATTGGCTTGGGAATCTTACTTTATATGTAATGGAAGGTAGTTGAATATAAAAAAGGTAAGGACACTTGTTTGAGGGAGTGCTGTGGTATTCAGTTTAGTAGTCTGTCATAGTAAGACAGGTGATTCTGTAACAGGGAAAGGCGGGGATACATACGAGTATACGGTTGCGGCGTTTGGAGTATGAAACTGATTGTCGCTAGTTGGATAAAAATAGCAACGGAGACTTTGGAGCAAGTATATGGGATAATGTCGCCGGAAATTTGCTGTAGGTAAAACACAAATAGGAATGAAGTAAGGAGCGGATATTCAAAATGAAACGTACAACAGAATTTGTATTAGGACTTATTGGTGGTATTTTCGGTATTTTATGCGCGTTTATTGCGTTATTTATTGGTGGACTTGGTTCTGCTTTAGATGCGGATGGAGCGAATACACTTATCGGTTTAGGATGGGGAAGTGTTCTTCTCTCTATAGTAGGGATTTGTGGATCTGTTGTAGTGAAGAGTAGAGCAAAGCTTGGCGGTGCGATGATGACAATCGCTGCAGTTGGTGGATTAATTTGTATTTCTTTCTTTTATATTTTACCGGCCGTTCTCCTATTAATCGGCGGGCTAATGGGAATTTTGCGTAAAGAGAAAAAGCTAGTTTCCGCATAATGAAGGGGAACTGTTACATGCAGTTCATCTAGTCTATGTAAAACAATAGGTTGAAAATCTAAATGCCCGACTATTATATGGAATAATAGTCGGGTATTTGTTTTTTCTAATGAACCGCAGATGTTTGTAGTTACCTATTCCACATTCTTTTTATAATTAGGCCTCAACAACCCCTTAAAATCCACCTCAGCAATCAACACACTTACTAATATAAGCGTCGCCCCTAAGTATCCTTTCCCTGTGAGCGTTTCACCTGTGAAAAAGAAGGCAAAACCTGCTGAAAAGACAGGTTCTAATGAAAAGATAAGACCTGTATGTGTGGGCGTAGTGTATTGCTGGGCGATAACTTGAACAATGAATGCGACCGCTGTGCAAAATATGCTTAAGGCTAAGATGATTAGCCATGAGCCAGTAGTACCAGGAAGTTTTGGGTTTTCCATAACTAATGAAAAAATAAGACTAAATAGGCCGACAAAACCGAGTTGTACTACCCCAAGTGCAATTGAATTCACATGTTTTGTTACGCTTCCAGTAATGATGACGTGAATCGCATAAAATAGGGCAGACAGTATGCAAAATATATCGCCGTTACCGATCTTGAATTCACTAGTTAATGTTAGTAATCCGATTCCTATTATCGTTAACACAATTCCTAATATAACTTTCTTTTCAGGAATGTGTTTTAAAAATATAGCTGATAATATCGGAATGAAAATGACTGTGAGACATAGTAAGAAACCGGCATTAGACACACTTGTATACTTTGTACCGAAAGTCGCGAAAATATAGACGATAAATAAAACGGAAGCTAGTATAAAAGAATATTTTACAGTTTTAAAATCAATTTTGAATAAGTGTTTGTAAAATATTAAACCTGATAAAAGAAAGGCAATAATAAATCGTAATGCGATTAAATTATATTCTTCTATGTCATCAAGTCCAACCTTTGTAAGTAAGATGGATGCACCCCAAAAAAATGTAACTAGTAGTAGCATTAAATCAGCTTTTAATTGTATTTTCATTTCTAGTCCCTCGTTATGTATAATTTGTAATACCCGTAGCTCCATTGTTTATTTTAATATTAATTCTGAATATTTGGAACAAAAATTTATCGACGCTTTTTTCTCCATTCAATTATTGAAAGTTCGGATTTGAAGAAGATTGGTATGTGAGTTTCTAAAGTGAATAGAAATAATGAAAAAAGAACCCAATTTCTCTATTTTATATGGAGAAGTTGGGTTCTTTCGTTTTGGAATAATTATGAGAAAATTTTTAGATATTTCTCATATATTCATCATGTTTCTTTCATCCTCTTCTCACGTCTAAGTTTTACACTCATATGTATCAAAGGTAAAGGGAGGTAATACATTTTTTACTTATCTCAAAACGAATGATAGATGGTGGTGAACAGATGAAAAAGAATAAACTTAAAAAATTGCGTTGGTTAAAATGGATTTTGATCCTGCCGTTACTTCTGGCATTACTATTGTTTGGATTACATAGTATGAAGTTTGAAAGGTGGGATCATGAGAAGCATAAGCAAGCGGCGTATACTGTTTCTCACGATAAAGAAAGGGAAGCTTTCGTTACACAAAAAGAAAAGGTTAATAACTTTGAGCGAAATCAGCATCATGAAAAACACCATGAAAAAGAGTTTGAAGGTTTATTCTTTATACCATTCCTCTTAGCGTTTGGACTTGTTCTTTTCGGCTGGTTCATGATTCGTAAGTCTGAAGGGAATACGGTTAAAAAATGGACAGGCATATTGCTCCTAGTTATTGGTTTATTACCAGTCCTTCCGATGATTGCATTTGTTGCAATGATTGTTTGGGCATATAAAAAATTAAAAGAAAAAAGAACGGCAACTGATATAGATGTATACAGCGACTTTCAAGTACAAAAACAAGTAGATATTTTAGATCAATGGGAACGCAATATTCGTAAGGAGGAGAAGTAGTAATGGGTATTTTAAAACGTATTAAAAATATTGTAGTGGCGGATGTGCATCAAACGTTAGATAAGATAGAAAAACCTATTAACATGTTAAAGCACTATCTTCGTGAAACAGAACAGCAAATTACGAAGGCTGAAAAAGCACTTTCTCATCAATATTATTTAGAAAAGAAATATGAAGCATTAATTTCAGAAACGGATGCTCTTATTGTGTAAGCGTCAAATATTCCCCACCTACTATTTGTAAATAACCCATGAGATAATCTCCTTACATACTATATGTGGAGGTTTTTTTATGGAAAGACACCGATTAAAGAAAGAATGGGAAACTTATATTCAAGACTATAAAAACAGTGGATTATCAAAAGTTGCCTGGTGTCAAAAACAGAACCTACCGGTTCATCGCCTATATTACTGGCTGCAAAAATTATCGCCTGAAACGGAAGAGCAAAATGTAAATGGGCGTGTGAATTGGCTTTCTATGAATGTCCCTGACGTAGAAGAAAACATACATGCTACGATTCGAATTCACATGCAAGAAGCAACCATTGAATTAGATGTGCCTTTTACTCCGCAAGTGCTCTTACAAGTGATGCAGGCGGTGAAACAACAATGATGTCAGAAATCGCAATTGAAAAA